>CAYFGK010000122.1:0-21830 GCA_964342305.1 uncultured Saprospiraceae bacterium
CCTCATGCTTATAAGTCGTTGATTTACAGCAATTCCAACCCCAACCTCACGTTAACTTAAAGCCATAACTTTTGTAGTAGCCTGCTAAAATACGAATATTGATTGTCAGTGAGTTAGGTTGCAACAACTCTAATGCTTACTAAGCAGTTGAGAGAATTAGAAGAAGATGGAGTAATAAGCAGGAAAATTTATGCAGAAATTCCCCCAAGGGTCGAATACACTTTAACCGAGTTTGGACTTACGTTGTCACCAATAATGCTATCAATGGCTGAGTGGGGAAAACAATACAGGCTTAACAATGAAAGAGAAAAGAAAAAGTAAGAAGCCGTTTGAATTTGGTTTTTGAAATTCGTTAGTGCGTATTTTAAAGCACACGATAGAATGGTGAGAGCACTCTAAGATTATTTCCCAGACACTTACTAAAGTAAACACATGCAACAGATCTCTTTTTGGCAAACATGGGTAGTAGCAGGCTTACTGATGGCGATGTCCGCCACAGTAACCGCACAGGAAGGTGAACTCACGCTTGATGACCTGTTCGCAACGCCAAAACTGACGGGAACAAGCCCGTCCCGGCCCGCGTGGGCACCGGATAGCAAGCACTTCGCCTTTTCCTGGAGTGAACCAGGAGATCCCGGGCGTGGCCTCTGGATATCCATCAGCGATGGGCAGGACGTGCGCCTCCGTTCCGATACGGCATCCGCGTCCGTGCGCGAAATGGTCTGGGCCGACGCGAACACCATCCTCAGTCTGCGCGGTAACCACCTGTGGCGGACATCGCTGAGCCGGGGAGACGACCTCCGGCTTATGCCCGTCGAAGCAGGTGCACATAACCTCTCGCTATCGCCAAACGGCAACCAGGCAGCGTATATACGAGACGGTGACCTGTGGCTTGCTGACTTCTCTTCCAAGCAGAATCGACGGCTCACCGAGATCGGCATCCCCAGTCTCTCGAGCTTACCGAAGGGGCGCTACAGCCGACCGGAACGCGAAATCGGTCCGGGTATCTGGAGTGGGCCGACGTATAAATGGTCCCCGGATGGCACGACCATCGCGTTTCACGCCGTTGACCGACGCGAGATGCGAAAGGTGCCGTTCCCGGATTACCTCGCTGCGGAAACCAATCCCAACGAGGTACGCCGGGGGTATCCGGGCGATCCCAACGAGATTCGCAGGGTTGGCCTGCTCGATGTAGAAAGCGGTACTATTACGTACCTCGATTTGCCAAACCCGCACGCCAACCAGGTCATCGACTTCAACTGGTCACCGGACGGTGCGCTGCTGGTCGATACCGCATCCGACACGGCGGTTGAGCGTAAGTTGTTCGTCGTTGCCCCCGGTGAAACCCAACTGCGCGAGATTTGGCGGGGTGTTCGGGAGAGCCGGATGTACACCTCGTTTGGGTCTGCCTGGCATCCGGATGGGCAACAGGTCGTTTTCTTAAGCGATATGGGTGATCGCTACGGCCTTTACACGATCGATGCCTCATCCTCCGGGGATCGTCCGCAGCTCCTGACAGATCCGTCCTACGATGTGCTGTCCGCCCCGAGTATTACTGGTGATGCACTGTTTTACGCAGGCAACGGCGTTAATCCGTACGAACAACACGTATATCGCCTGAATATGTCCGGTGGCGATCCCGAGCAGGTGACGCGTCTTTCGGGCCGGAATGATGGCTACCCCTCACCGGATGGCCGGCACCTGGTGTTCATGCACAGCAACGACACATCACCGCCCGAGCTTTACGTGGTAAGCAGCGAGGGTGGTGACGCTACGCGAGTAACCCACTCGCCCTTGCCCTCCTTCACGGAGCGCACCTGGGCTGCTGCGGAATACGTTCGTTTCCCCAGTCTGGTAGATGACTACACCCTGCATGCCCGGATTCTGAAACCTGCCAACATGCAGCCCGGTACCAAATATCCGGTACTGTTCGGGCCCGTATATTCGAATACAGCGAGGAACCGCTGGGCTGGTAACTACAGCCTCGTACAGCAGCTGTTGATGAAGAAGGGATATATTATCGTCCAAGTGGATTCACGTGGTAGCAACGGTTATGGCCGGGCTTTCCGCGAAGAGTTCCTGCTGGGCTTTGCCGACCAGGACATTGAGGATTATGCGAGCGCCGTTGCCTACATGGAGTCTCTGGATTATGTCGACCCCGATCGCATCGGCATCTGGGGCAGCAGTTACGGTGGCACCCTCTCCGTTTATTCGCTGTTGAAGAAGCCGGGCTTATTCCAGGTGGGGGTTGCTGCGGCGGCGGCTGTTGACCCGGAGTTCTTTGGCACGGATGACGTCGCGATTGTTCGTCGCCCACAGACACACCCGGAGGTCTTCGAACGAAAAGCGCTCAACTATGCAGCGAATCTGGAGGATAAACTCCTGTTCATCCACGGCATCCAGGACCAGGTGGTACCTTTCAAGACGACGGCCGTGTTAGCTGAAGAACTGATTAAACAGGGCAAAGACTTCGACTTTGCGTTTGCACCGGGTGCGACCCATGGATGGAGCCGTGAGCGGAATTACGATCGCTACCTGTTTGGCAAAATAATCGAATATTTTGACCGACATTTAGCCGTGCCGGCTGAGTAGAAATAATCGGCTGAAAAGGAGGGCACAGCCAAAACCTTTTCGGAAGCGGTATAGCCTTGCTCTGGCCGGTTAAGTTTGGTAGCCTTCCCAATGATGTGACCTTAGTCTTCAGCGGGTTATGGCCAGGCAGCGACCATTGTTCGGTGCCTTTTCGCTCACACAAATAGCCATCATGATTTCGTTCTAGCGAGCAGGGCTGCCTGTATGAACATGCCTCGAACCCTATAAAAGTATATAAAAACTGTCTCTAAAAAAGTTTAGCTGAACTATGGCAAAGCAGAGGCACTTGTTGGAGTACGTTTGCACGCAATCAAATCAATTTAAATGGGATTGAGTATCTTTGGTAGAAAGGTAAATATATGCCATCATTAGCAGAAGAGTTACAAACACCATTGCCGTCTTTAAATATTGCGATTGATTTGTCGATCAAAGTCATAGAATTCCTACCCAAATTAATAAGTTCAGAAGCTGAAAAAAGAGGATATAAAATTTACGTTTCTCGTACAGGTGGAACAACAAAGTATGTCAGACCGATAAATATAAATCTTTTCTATTTTTCTCCAGAAGAAATGAGAGTTGCCTCTAATTTGTTTCTCCAAACCCTTGAGAAAATATCGCAAGGGAATCAAGATTTCACTGATTTAGAAAAAGAGAACATAGATAAGGTGGTTTATACAATACAACAGTCTTTATCTGCTGGCATGGATTTGTTAATAAACAGCAATGCTGCCAAAAAGCATGTCGGGAATAGATTCGAAGAGCTTTTGCGGTTCGTGTTTACTGCGTCGGGTATTACAAACTCCCATGAAACCCTATCCATTCCGTACGGAAGTCCTGAAAATCCAGAAATATACAAATGCGAAAATGATATTATTCTTTCACCATTTGATTCGGTTAGATCTACAACAAATCATCTTGACTCAAATGAAATAATAGTGTCCTTGAAAACCAGCTCAAAGGACAGGATGGGTAAAATTTTTATTGATAAAATGCTCTTGGAAAATTTTGTAAACCATGAGCAGCCTGTGATTGGAATTTTTCTTAATGACGTTCAGCGGAAAGGCAGTGACAATATTAGCTTCACACTAGTAAGTGGTTTATTCATGGTTTACACACAATTCTTGGTTAAACTAAATGGTGTTTACTATCTTGATATGCCTCCAAATGCACAAATAGAGCCTTGGTCCCTTTATATTAGCCCTTTTTCAAAACTCCTAACCGAAGACATTAGAAGGTTGCTATCCTCTTAATTTTTTACGACGCCTTATTGATTCTTGGAGATCATGTTCATTCTTGATCATATTTATATGTTCTTCATTCTCTAATCTATCTTTTATGGTTTGGCAATATTTACCTTCTAGTTCACTACCAATCCATTTACGATCATAAGCCTCGGATACAGCAAAAGTGGTTCCTGATCCTCCAAATGGATCAACAACTAAATCACCTTTATTAGATGATGATAATATTATTTTCCTAAGGAGTTCTACTGGTTTTTGAGTTTCATGGTCAAAACGTTCCCATGACCCATTTGATAAAGTAGGAATTTCGATCACATCTTTTGGTTTTGCCCCTTTTGGATTGGGTTGCCAAGTATATTTTTTACCATTAGCATATTGTGATGAATCAGCCTGAGTTCTTTTAGGGTACTTCAGTGTATGGGCATTGTAGGGAATTCTAACTTCATCAATATTAAATGTGAATTTCTTGCTCATTCTAAAATGAAGAATACTTTCGTGAGAGCGCCCCCAGTCATTTCCTAAATTTGCCTTGTTACGATAAAACCATACCAACCACTTACAACCCTTGAATTTGTGGGAAGCTGCCCATTTAATATCAGCTAGAATCTCGGAAAAACCACATATGTACAATGAACCAGTTGGCTTAAGAACACGGTGAGACTCTTCAATCCAATGCATGCACCACTCTACATATTCTTTTTGAGAAGAAAAAGTATCCCACTGCGCTTTCTTTATATTATAAGGGGGGTCTGAAAAGACTAAATCAACTGAATTGGATTCTAAAGAACGGAGCATTGCTAAAGCATCCATCTGATAAAGTCTCCCTAATTCTGTTTCGAAGCATTTGTTGGAATATAAACTATGATAGTGTTTCTCATTTTTAATTTTAAAATCACTATACCCGATTTCCATTTGCATTTCTTCAACTAGAGAAGTAACATCCTCAAGACGATACATTCGATAATTGTTGACAGGATGCCGACGACTAATGAATTTCCCCGATTTGTCCCAGCGTCTTAGAGTTTCTGCTGTGATGTTTAGTAACTTGGCGGCCTCCTGAATAGTCAGTAACTTGTCCATGTATAACGATGTGTAAGGTTGAGTAATGTTTTACAATGTTAGGTTTTTTTCTTGAATCAAACAAAAATGTGTGCAATCGAGTAGGTGATGTGCTATCTTCCCCAATCCAACTGGCCCCTTATTAGGTTTGTGTTGCTCAGTGTCCCCCTTTGCCGTTTCGGTTACTTCAGTACTCCCCTTACGAGAAAGCACAGCCACAGTGAATGCGGGGCAAGCTTTGCGGCTTACTAATGCTTTGTGGTATCACCAATGCAGTTAGGAGGCTTCCACACGCTGGTCAACTGATACATCCCTTGTACCCCATTAGACTTTGGACTATATTGCCATTCGAGGCACACACTAAGGCTAAAATGTTCAAGGCCTCTATGTAGGGCTACGCCATTTTGCCGGACCGTTGTAAATTAAAGCCTAAACCTTATGGCACCACCCTACCGCGAAGAACAACGATTTCAGGCCCTTTGGATGTGGTTTATCCTGGGCATAGTGGCTGTGATTCCATTTTTTGGCATTTTCCAGCAGATCTTCCGGGGGATACCCTTCGGCAATAACCCCTTATCCGATGCAGGCCTGATCGTTTTGACCCTCGTTTGCATTTTGCCTTTATTGCTCTTCAGCGTAACCCGCCTGCGCACCACTATCGATGATGAGAGCATTACGGTCAATTACTTTCCCTTTTTGCGAAAGCAATTCAACTGGTCCGACATATCCGAGGCTGAGGTCATCGACTACGGATTCGTGGGCGGCTGGGGCATACGCATGTTTACCAAGCACGGCACAGTTTACAATGTGGCCGGCAGTAAGGGCTTGAAGATCCAACTCAATAACGGTAAGAAATACGTGATCGGCACCCAGCAACCGGATGAACTGAAGGCATACCTGCGGGAAGCCGGATTGATCGATCAATTAGATCTGGATGAACTGGCCCCGGAGCTGAATAAACGCAAAGAAAAAAAGCGGCGCTGATCACCCCATATCGACCTCGGGCTTTTCCAACTCCATCAGGTCTTTTGCCCGTATGGCCATGGCCTGGATAGCGTCAAGACGTGTAACGTAGGACCGGCGCGTTTCGGGATATTCGGCTGATCGCCATACCTGGTAATCATTTTCCAGATTATCAACTTTTTCCACGAATTGTTTTTCGCGCATGGTAAGTGCCCTGCCGACCACCTGCAGGCTATTTTTGCGCTGGATCAGAGCATCGAGCTGCTCTTTGAATTGCAACTCAGTTTGGGCAATCTCATCTTCGAGTGCCTCCACTGTTTTTTGGCTACAGCCAAAAAAAGAAAGGGGAAGGACCAGAAATAAGCTTGTCCAAAGGACATATTTGGAAGGCATAACAAACATTTACCCTGATAACGGTTGAACACGATAAGCGTTCGCTTAGCGCATTACCACGAAGCTTCCCGACTGTTCTTTTTCCTCCCCGTTACAAGTAAAACGCACCCGGTACAACATCATTCCCGGATTCACGGGCTCACCGCGGTAGGTTCCGTCCCAGCGGGTAAATGGACTCCCGGTGCTGAAAACCCGCGCTCCAAAGCGATCGTAGATCTCCAGTGCCGTAAATTGCTGAAAGGCATTGGGATTACTGACGCCGTAGGTATCATTAAGACCATCGCCATTGGGGGTAAATGCCTTGGGCAGAAAAGCGGTAGAGCAATCGAGGGTAGAAGGGTCGACCACGGTAATGCGAATAGAATCGGTTGCTACGCAGCCCGTAGCTCCATCGGTCATTTGCAGATTATAAGTGATATCTCCGGGCTGACCTGGAGTAATGGTCGGCTCCCCTCTTCCCGGACCAAAAACACCATTAGCCGGTGTCCACTGAAAAATGGACGCACAGGTGGACGTCAGGGAAATATCAACGCTGCTGCCCAAAAAGATCACCGTATCCTGCGTAGCGATGCGGTCCGGTGCATTGTAAAGCAGATCCACTTCACGGTCGTCCAGCGAAAGGTTATATACCCGCAAATCATCGATTAGCCCCCGGAAGGCCACCTCATTGGGACCATAGCAGCTATTGCTTCCGCCGAGAAGCAAGTCACCGGCATTCGACAGGTCAATGCGACCAACGGTACCCTGCTCACGGACGAAGTCGCCATTTACGTACAAGCGCACCCGCCCGCCATCGCGCACGATGGCGATCTGGTACCAGCAAAAGCCGGCTGGTAGTTGACTAACCATATTCACACTGCGGCCCGTCCCTTCCTGCAACACGATGTTGATGTTGCGGGTAGCCGGCTGGTAACGCACAAAGAAGGCCCGATCGTTCGTGCAGTTGGTGGGGCGTTTTTCCAGCAGATATTGCGTTCCTTCCCGGCCCACCGGCTTAAAGTAAAAGACCACACTAAAGTCTTCGGTGGTAAACTCTTCGATAACCGGGCCTACAAAACGGATAATATCGTTACCTCCATTCAAAGCCAGAGCGCTTTCGTTGACTCCGCAGGCAAAGCCCGGAGATCCCTGAGGCACCCCCGCATTAGAGGTGTTGCCGGTGGCATCCTCAAAACCATTATCGAATTGGTACCAGGCCACCGGACCGGGGATATTTTGTGCCAGAGTGGCTTGGAAAGAGCAAAAACAGATGGCTAGCCACAGTACGTGTCTCATGTATTACTTGCATTGACGGGCTCATGCCCTTCTTCAGGAATTTGGGTCTTTTAATCAGGTCATTAACGGTCATTCCCCGACCGAAAGTATACCCGAAACCAAGTGGTTTACCTGTACCCGGTCCCTTTCAGAAATGGTAAATTGATACGGGAATGGTTTGAGGCACCGAGCTACTGGCCAAACATACCTCCCAGGCCGCTAAGCCCCCCGGGCAGGATGTTCTTAAGCATTCCCTGAGCTTCCTCCTGCTCACGGGCCGCCGCCTGCTCTAGAGCACGGTTGGTAGCGACCATGAGCAGGTCTTCCAGTTGCTCTTTATCCTCCATATCCAGTTTCTCCGGATCGATGCTGATATTAATGATTTCCCGATTGGCATTGGCCGTAACCACGACCGCTCCGTCACCGGCTTCGCCGTTAACGGTAATCTCTGCCAATTTGGCTTTCATCTCTTTCTGCATTTCTTCCATGTTTCCAAACATATCGCCAAACATTGTTTTCGGATTTAATAATTCTTTCTAGTACACACAACGTACCAGCCGGCCGATTGCTTACGCTTGCGCAAAAATTTCGGACAGAAATAGCAGGTAAAACATTAAAAGCAATGCTCCCTCCCAGCGGGTGATCTTCTTATTGTTCGAGATAATGCCAAAAAGTATCGTCATCACCAGCATCAGTGGCAGGAAGAATTCATTAATGGTCGGGGGGATTTCCAGATCACCGATCAGAGCCGGAACACCGATAACCACGTAGGTATTAAAAACGTTGGATCCCAACACATTACCAACGGCAATGGTCGCTTTCCCGCGCCGCGCCGCATTGAGGGAAACGATCACCTCGGGCAGAGAGGTGCCCAGGGCTACGGCCGACAGGGAGATCAGCTCACTATCGATCCCGGCGATGGAGGATAATTCCACAATGGAATGGATGACGTAATCCGAGCCCACGGCCACCAGCACACCACCGACTACCAGCAAGGCATATTGCTTCCAGGAAATCCTGGTCCGCACGATCTTCTCTCCCGAAGTGGAGCGAATGGAATAAGCCAGAAAGACGGCAATACCAATGATGCAAAGCACACATTCGAAAAGATCAACCCGGAAATCCCGGAAAACAAACCACATCATAAAGGCCGATCCCCAGAGGTAAGGCATATCAATGTGCCAGATATTATAATCCAGGTCGATAGAACCTACAATAACGGTGATCAGGCCCAGCACCAGTGCGATATTGGTCACATTGGATCCGATCACCGTGCCGGCAACGATGGCCGATTCATCCTCCAGGACGGAAACCACGGCGGTTGCCAGTTCGGGCAGGGAGGTGCCAAATGCAACAATGGTCACCCCGATGATAAAGGGGCTTATCCCCAGCGATAAACCAATGCGTTCCGCCGAATCAATAAACCAGTCAGCCGCCTTGAGCAGGACAGCCAAACTCACCACAAAGATCAGGACATTCACCAAGATGGGCATAGTCACTAAATTTTGGAAAAGCCAAAGGCACGGCTTCTCCGAGCGCTCGCAAAGGTACCCAAATTTTGCACACCGGGGAGAGATCATTCATTCCTTTCGACGAGGGAAAGCCCGATCGGGATCAGTTACCATTGCTGCGTTTGAATTGCCTATTTTTTGGGCTTCCTTCGCGTTTTGCGTAAACTATAACAACCACTTTTTTGTAGTTTTGTGCGTACTTTTGCCCACAATCAAGCACACAGCGAATGGCACTCGACCAAGTAGATGTTGACCGTATAGGAGAGCCCCAAAAGGAAATGACCTTCCTGGAACACCTGGAGGAATTGCGGTGGCATATCATCCGCTCCCTGCTGGCTATTGTGGTTATCGGTATTGCACTATTTCTGGTCCAGGGATGGCTCTTCGACGTGGTGATTTTTGGTCCTACTCATCCTGAGTTCTTTTCCTACGTAGCCATTTGTGATCTTTCCAACGCCATCGGTTTGGGAGATCGTATGTGCTTTACGCCTCCGGAGTTCAGGAAACTGGCGGTGGGCTTTGGTGAGCCTTTTATTATCAGTATTAAAGTGTGCTTCATCTCGGGCTTCATTGCGGCCTTTCCGTATATATTCTGGGAATTCTGGCGCTTCATCAGCCCCGGACTTTACGATAAGGAGCGTAAGGTTACACGCGGGGTCGTATTCATTTGCAGCTTTCTGTTCATCATGGGCGTTTTATTCGGTTACTACGTAATTGCTCCTTTTGCAGTCAATTTTTTGGCCGGATACAACATCCCGGGTGTGGAAAACACCCCAACCCTTTCGTCCTTCATCAATTACATGGTCATGTTCACGGCTCCGGCGGGGCTTATCTTCGAACTGCCCATCGTAGTGTATTTCCTGTCTAAGATCGGGCTGGTCACCCCATCCTTGATGAAACAATACCGACGGCATTCGATCATTATCATTCTGGTATTGGCAGCCTTGATCACGCCGCCGGATGTGGTTACGCAGTTTTTAATCGGCGTTCCGCTGTTCTTCCTGTACGAAGTCAGTATTTTAGTATCACGCCGGGTCGAACGCCAGGAAAAAAAGAAATGGGAAGCCTTTGACCGGGGCGAATAGCAGCTTCGTCTCCCGGCAATAACGGAAAGCTTTAGAAAACGTCAGGATTATGGAACGGGTATCGACCAATCTTACCCTTTTTTACAAATTTTTCATACCGGTCTTTTGGCTGGTTTTCTTCGGTTCGGTAACGGTAGCCTCCCTGCTGTACTCCTTTGAGTACATCGGACAAATACCCGCATCCACCTTCCGGCTGGTCATGATCCTCATCTTCCTGAGTGGTGCTGCCACCCTGTACATTACTTTGCTGCGATTAAAGCGCGTAGAGATGAGTGAAGACTTCGTCTACGTTACCAATTACTTCAAGAGCTTTCGGTATCCCTACCACAATATAGAAGGAATCCGCACCAGCCGTTTCCTGTTTTTCCGGGTAGCCACACTTACCCTGCGCGAACCGGGATCATTCGGGAAAAACATAATGTTCATCCCCAGCGGGCAGCGCTTTAAGGCCTTTTTCGAAGAACATCCCGATATGAAGGTCCTGCTGCGAAAGTAACATCAACGCGATCGCATGCGGATGACCGGACAGATCATCTCTTCCAGTGATATCCCTCCGTGCTGGAAGGTATTTTTATAGTAATTGTGGTAATAATTGTAATTATTGGGGTACAGGAAGAAAATATCTTCCTTGGCGAAGATGAAGGTCGAGCTGACATTGGGTCTTGGCAAACCAGCCTTCTCCGGGTCCCGCACTGCCAACACGTCCTTCCGTTCGTATTGCAGGTTACGGCCAACCTTGTACCGGAGGTTGGTGGTCGTTTCCCGGTCTCCGATCACTTTTGAAGGTGTATTCACCCGGATCGTGCCGTGGTCGGTAGTAACGATCAGTCGTACGTCCCGTTCGGCCAGTTTCTGCAGGGCTCCGTACAGGGGGGAATTCTGAAACCAGGATTTGGTCAGTGAGCGGTACGCCTTTTCATCACCGGCCAGTTCCTTGAGTACCTCCATCTCGGTTCGGGCGTGAGACAACATATCGATGAAGTTGTAAACGATCACGGTGAATTCATTATTGAGGTAATTCAGCGCCCGGTCCTCCATTTGTTTGGCGTAGTTGACATTGGTAACCTTGACGTATTCGTGGCGCAGCTCGTCGCGAAAAGTACGCCCAATGAGGTCGGTCAGAAAATCGCTTTCGTGCCGGTTCTTACCGCCTTCCTCATTATCATTAAGCCATTGTTTGGGAAAACGCTTGGCAATATTGGCCGGCATCATGCCGGCAAAGATGGCATTACGGCTGTACTGGGTGGAGGTGGGCAAAATACTGTAGAAGTAGTCCTCCTCTTCGATCCGGAACAACTCCCGGAACATGGGTTCCAGAATTTTCCATTGGTCGAACCGCAAATTGTCCAGCAATAACATGACCGTAGGCACCTCCCGATCGATCCTGGGAAAAACCTTACTGCGCAGCAGAGTATCCGACATCACCGGCCCCTCGTCACTATCCATCCAACTCTCGTACGTATTGAGCACGTATTTGGAAAAGGCACTATTGGCTTCCTGCTTTTGCATGGCCAGAATATCCGACATGGCCGTGGAATCCGATTCGTCGATCTTTAGCTCCCAGTTAATAATGCGCTTATAGATATCGACCCAGGATTCGTAATCCAGTCCGCTATTGATATCCATGATGATCTGGCGAAACTCCTGCTGGTAATCCGAGCTGGTCTTTTCGCGTACCAGCCGTTTGTTGTCGACGATCTTTTTGAGCGTAAGCAGGATTTGATTAGGATTGACCGGTTTGATCAAATAATCGGTGATTTGAGAGCCGAGGGCTTCCTCCATCACGTTTTCTGCTTCGTTCTTGGTAATCATCACCACCGGAAGGTGGGGGCGTTTTTCCTTGAGTTTGGCGAGCGTCTCCAGTCCGGTCAGTCCCGGCATACTCTCATCGAGGAATACGATATCGATATCTTTGTTTTCTGCACTCTCATCGAGCGCATCGTGCCCGTTGGTTACGGTGATTACTTCGTACCCTTTCTTTTCGAGGAAGAGGAGTTGTGGTTTCAGCAAATCGATTTCGTCGTCGGCCCACAGGATGGTGATTTGATCCATATATTTGATTGGTTATTGGCGGATAAGTTAAGAACGTCGCCGGTAAAAGCTGTAAAATTAGCGGGCCTTCCGGCAAAAATATTGCCCAGGTGGCCGGAGTTTTTCACCTTTGTGCCAAAGAGCACGGTGTGTCCCCTCTGCAAAACGGAAGACCTGCATGTCGGTTCGCTGCCAGGTATTCCGGCATTTTCGGGAGCTTCCCAAGTAGAACCCAGGAAAGGAAATATGGCCAAGAAAAAGATCTTTAACGATCCGGTGTACGGTTTTGTCAGCGTGCCTTACGGCATCGTGTTTGACTTGATCGAGCACCCTTATTTCCAGCGATTGCGCCGGATCAAGCAGGTGAGCATGACCCACTACGTCTACCCCGGAGCCCTGCACACCCGTTTCCACCACGCTCTGGGCGCCCTGCATCTGATGAACCAGGCCCTGTCGGTATTACGCGAAAAGGGTACCCACATCACCGATGAGGAATTCGAAGCGGCCAGCATCGCCATCCTATTGCACGATATCGGACACGGCCCCTTTTCACACACCCTCGAAAATACCCTGATCAACGTGTCCCACGAACAGCTATCGGAGTTGTTCATGGAAAAACTAAACGAAGACTTCGACGGTCAACTGGAGCTGGCCATATCCATTTTTCAGGATGATTACCCGAAACCCTTCCTGCACCAACTGGTATCGGGTCAATTAGATATGGACCGCATGGATTACCTCAATCGGGACAGTTTCTTTACCGGGGTTTACGAAGGCGTCATTGGCTACGACCGCATCATCAAAATGCTGGCCGTGCGCGATGGCCAATTGGTAGTGGAAGAGAAGGGAATCTATTCGATCGAGAAATTCCTGATTGCCCGTCGCCTGATGTACTGGCAGGTCTACTTACACAAAACGGTACTGTCGGCCGAGCGCATGCTAATCCAGGCTCTGCGCCGGGCCCGCGCCCTATCCATGCAAGGGCACGATCTGCACTGCCCGCCCAGCCTGGCCTTCTTTTTGCGACACGATTTTGCCGCGGAGGATTTCCGAAACGAACGCGACCGGTTACTGCAGCACTTTGCAGCTCTGGATGACTACGACATTATTTCGGCGGTCAAATCATGGATTCACTACCCCGATCGCCTGCTGGCATACTTGTGTTCGGGTATCATTAACCGCCGTTTATTCCGGCTCGAGCTCAGTGATGCTCCCGCCTCTGATCAACGGATCCAGGATCTGCGCGCCCGGCTCCACGACTGGTGGGGACAGCCCGAACTCGACGACTCCTACCTCCTCCTGAGCGGTCGCGAGACCAACCGCACCTATAATGTGCGAAAGGAGGAGATCAACATACTGTATAAATCGGGGGAGGTACGCCCCATGTCGTCGATCTACCACCAGCAAATTGATACTTCCGAGACCACCAAGTTCTATCTGTGTTATCCGAAGGTGCTTCGAAATAAGCAGGAAGTGTAAAAACATGACATTTTTTCTTATACGAAAAAGCAACCTTTTACCTCTTTATCCGGTACAATGACCCGGTAGCAAGATGGGAAAAAGCCGGTTGGACATCCGACAAATTGGCGGTATTAACGGTTGTCTGATTGCGGCAATAGCCACAATTTTGGTACCTTTCCCCTCTGTTCCGGTTCGGAACACATCACAAAAGCCGTCAAAACAGATCCCATACCGAGAAGTACAACCCTAACCAATTCCCGGTCAAAAAACACAAAGAAACATGCAGACGGATTTTCAGTTTATGGTAGATTTCAATCTGCCAGAAGAAATCGGACCTGATTTCATGGATCTGTTACCACAGCAACGAGCCGTAGTGGATGATTATTTGGCCGATGGCCGGCTGGTCAACTATGCGCTTTCGCTGGAACGGGCAAAGTTATGGGCAATATTTACTGCATCCTCGGAGGTCGAAGTGATCGAGATGTTACTCGATTTCCCGTTGACCCCTTATCTCGAAATGGAGATAAGCCTGTTAACCTATTACAACACCAACGAGCAAGCATTACCTGCCTTTTCACCGAATTGATCTGAACGCATGGAACGCGTACGAAATATACCGGTAACGGGCGTTGATGGCCGCACTTTTTTGCTGGATGTCACCTATCCGGCCCACCAACCCGTGCGCGGTCGCATCGTCTTTATCCACGGTTTCAAAGGTTTTAAGGATTGGGGGCACTGGTCGCTGATCGCCGAGCACTTTGCCCGTGCCGGTTATCTCTTTGCCGCTTTCAACTTCAGCCACAACGGCACCACTCCCGCTGCCCCTACGGAATTTCGCGATCTGGAAGCCTTCGGAGCCAATACCTTTACCAAGGAACTCGCCGACCTGGAAGCCTGCCTGGACTGGCTCGACGGCCAGGGTACCGAACTGGAAAACCTGAACAGTAACCGGGAGCCCTTTACACTCATCGGCCATAGCCGGGGCGGCCCCATCGCGCTCATTAAGGCTTTCGAGGACAATCGTGTCAATTACCTCATTACCTGGGCCAGTGTAGCACGCCTTGATTATGCCTGGCCCGACCAGGCTTTTATCGACCAATGGAAAGAAGACGGAAAGTACACCGTCATCAACGGCCGGACGGGGCAAGAGATGCCTCTGTATTACAGTCTGTACGAAGACTTCCTGGCCGCAGGCGAACGATTACAGACCAGGTCCATTGCTCCGCGCATGGCCCAACCCTGGCTGATCCAGCACGGGACCGCCGACCCCGCCGTCACGGAAGCTGCCGCCCGGCAATTAGCTGCCTGGAATCCGCGGGCAGAACTACACTTAATCGAAGGTGCCGATCACGTATTTGGTGCTTCCCATCCCTACGAATCAGATGAGCTTCCGGTACATTCCCGGGAGTTACTGGATCGATGTGTTTCCTTCCTGGAACAACAGATGTCCTGACCACACCCAAAACCACTTGGTACGGCCCCGGCCCCAGAAGGGTCTTCTGCTCAATTGCGACTATACCTTAACAATTAGTACGATCTTGATTTTGCTATCTTTGCAGGCCACTGTTCGTCGGGGTGGGTCGGCGATAAACCAATAGAGCCTCTTGCCGGCTGACTGGTGCAATATTCAGAATCGCGTTGACGTTTTGGAGATGCCGCAGAACACGGAAGCCCTGTTTAACATCATGGGACCGATTCTTTTAGTATCTTATCCGTAGTATTGCAGCACCCTGCTCACGAGCACAATTTTAACTTATTTACGAGCCTTGCAAACCCTCGTTTTTCTTATGAAGCAACTGAAGTCGATTCTCATCACCTGTCTGCTGGTTAGCGGTGCCGTCGCAGTGGGTGCGCAAGACATCCATTTTTCCCAATTCTACATGTCCCCCCTGAATCTTAATCCCGCCATGACGGGGGTCATGAACTGTAATATTCGCCTGGCCGCCAACTACCGTAACCAATGGGCCAGCGTACTGCGCGATAATGCCTATCGCACCTATTCTGTTTCCTACGATCAAAAAATTCCGGTAGGCCGGTACGATTACTTCGGTATCGGAGGCACCTTTTGGGGTGACCGTGCGGGCTCCGCTGATTTTGCCACACTGACCGGTAAGATTTCCGGTTCGTACAGCAAGCAGATGGGCGGCACGAGAACGAAAGCCAACTATCTGGTGGTAGGTGCCGAAGCCGGGGTTGCTCAACGCAGTATCGACTTCCTGAATTTGCGTTGGGGGAATCAACACGACGGGGAAGGTGGCTTCGATCAGGGAGCACCCTCCGGAGAGGAAGGTTTCAATCGTGACAACTTTATCTTCGCTGATCTGGCAGCGGGATTGCTATGGTTCATGGTTTTTGATGAAAACACAAACTTCTACGTAGGAGGTGCTTTTCATCACCTGAACCAATCCAACCAATCCTTCAGTAGCGAAAGCGAAGACCTCATCTTCAGCCGGTATACTATCCACGCTGGTGGTGAATTCCTGTTAAACGAAAAGATCGGACTCGTGCCTGGCGCCATTTTTATGTCGCAAGGACCTTCTTTCCAGGTTAATGCCGGTACCAGTTTCAAGTTTTTGCTGAATCAGGCTCAGGGCCAAACATCTTCTTTTCAGGTCGGCGCCTGGGCGCGAATTGCCAGCAACCTGGATGAAACACTGCTGACAGATGCCGCCATCCTCTCAACCCGCTTTGATTTCAACAACTTCAGCCTCGGGTTTAGCTATGATATTAACCTGTCTCCTTTGAAAGCTGCCAGTAACTCTCAGGGTTCCTTTGAGTTTGGCATGATCTATAAAATATGCGGTCAACAGAACCGCGGGGTCTATTGCCCGAACTTCTGATAACACACACTAGAGCACCACACGCGCCGGCTGTTATCAATCGCCCGGGCGTGTGGTGCTTTCCCTTAAGGACTCTTCCCTGAACATATCTTCCTAGAATCCTCGTATCCATAAAAGCCTTTTGGATTTTTATCCATTTATATCCCCTGGCGGGCATTTTCAAAATCCAAACAGGCTCGAAGCTCTTCACAAATAGGTTTTTTTATTTGTATATTTACGGCAAAGCCGATAAATAAGCTGTGTTAAATAGCTAGTTACGTATACGGAAAAGACATACATTACCGTATTTACCAAACGACTGGTATTTTTCCGGCCCCGATAAATAATCCCTTCGTTCTTCGCGCCAGCTACCCATATGTACCCAAGCCAAATGAATTAGTTATTGCCCAACTTCTGCGGGCAATGCGATGAGAAACCACATTTCTGAACAACATACTTACGCGGATCTTTTCTCCGCGCATTGTAGAAAACGCTAACCGGACATCGGCACACAAGCCTGTTTCGTCCACCAAAACCGAAAAGAATGTTTGGCAACAACAAGGAAACAACCAAAGCCAAGACGAACTCAATCATGCCCAGTAGTGCCACCCACTCACTGAACAGTCTGGTTCAGGGTACCGTCATGGAAGGAACGGTCCGTTCCGAAAGTGACATTCGTATCGATGGTACTATCAAAGGGCATTTACACTGCGAAGCTAAAGTGATCATCGGACCAACCGGCTACGTAGAAGGAGAAGTGACTTGCCAAAATGCAGTAGTGGAAGGTACCTTCGATGGAAACATAACCGTTCGGGCACTTCTCAACATTCGCGAAAGCGCGAAAGTGAGCGGGGACGTGACAACCGACAAACTGATCGTTCAATCAGGAGCTGTCTTCAACGTAACCTGCCATATGGGAGTTAAAGCGAACACCCAACGGCAGTCACCTAAGAACAACACCCAGGCTAAACAACAGCCACAACAGGAACAAAAATCTTCTGACGAGAAATCCGATCAAAGTGTCGCAGCCTCCAAAGCAACACAAGCCTGATTCGGACGATCCTTCCGACCCAAAACCAATCGTGGATCCCCATCGGGTAAGGTCCTATGCCAAGTATTCGGGCATGGCCTTCCAGATGGGGATTATTATTCTGGCCGGAACCCTTTTTGGTCAGTGGCTCGATGAAAAGCTACAAACCGGTCCCTATCTCACCATATTCTTGGCCCTCTTTTCTATTTTTGCTGCCCTGTACGTCGCCCTCAAGGATTTTATTTCTCCTTCAAAAAACAAAGGAGATGACAAAAAATAGCCAACATGAAGCAGCAAACCTTTTACGTCCAATTGCTCACTGTAACCGCTCTGTGTGCATTGGGCGCATTCTTTATTCATCAGCAACCACTGTTTGCGGATGATGCTATCCTCACCTGGATCGCTATCGGCCTGTTTACCATCCTTTCCATTTCCATGTACTACCGTGGCCATGCCTCAGCCCTCAGCGATAATAAAAATGATTTCACCAATACCTTTCTGGGGTTTCTGGTCGGAAAACTTTTCTTATGTGGCGGGCTGATCATCGGGTATTATTATACCGTCACTCCTGATTCCAAATTATTTGTATTGCCCTTCTTCGGTGTGTATATTGCTTACACCATATTTGAGGTCCTTTTCATGTCCCGCCTGGGGCGTATGTCAACCTAAAACAATTCGTACCCGATGCGTAAACATCAATACTCCGCCTCCGTCAACGACGGTGATTTCAATTTCGAAAATGTCCAAAACGGATTACTGGATATGATTCCCATAGGTCCGGGGCAAGTACACATTATCCACAATAACGTCTCCTACCACGCTCGGGTGCTGGCGACTGATTTTGAATCAAAGACCTTCCGCTTTAAAATCAACGGCAGCTTTTTTACCGTTAAGTTGGCTGATCAGTTCGATCAATTGGTTGATCGCCTGGGCCTGCACACCCAGGCAGCATTGCTGGTGAAAGACATTAAAGCGCCCATGCCCGGTATGGTACTCGAAGTAAATGTCACCGCCGGCCAGGAAGTCGAAAAGGATACCCCCCTGCTGATCCTGGAAGCCATGAAAATGGAAAACGTCATCAAAGCACCGGGCGACGGAGTAGTCAAGAAAGTCCACATCGAACAGGGCAATCCCGTCGAGAAGAACCAATTATTGATCGAGATGGAATGATTTGAAGTCAGAGATCAGAAATATTATTTCTGAACTCTGATCTCTGACTTCCTACTGTTCCGCCAATCGCTGGAATGCGTCTTTTCCACACTGCAGGAAATCAGCAAATTCCGATACATCCGGCGTATATCCGACCGGCTGGTTGAGCAGTTTATCGCCCCCGGGTGAGAGAAGTACGTAATACGGTTGTGTGTTTGTCTGGAAATACTCCGTCTGGAAGTGTGCCCACTTGTCTCCTACTCTACGCAATTTGCGGGTTCCTCCGGTTGCTTTTTCCACGATAATTTGCTCCGCTTCGGGTAATTCCCGCTTATCATCAACGTACAGGGATATAAGCACGTAATCGTCGCGCAATTGCGTGTATACATCGCGCTCGGGCCAAACGTGTTCTTCCATTTTACGGCAATTAACGCAGGCGTGGCCCGTAAAGTCGATCATGACGGGTTTGTTCTGTTTTTTGGCGTAAGCCAGCCCCTCATCCAGGTCTTTAAAACACTCCAGGTTCTGTGGACAGTCACAATCATATACCATCGAATAGCAGACGGGAGGAGCTAACCCACTCAATAACTTCAAAGGGCGATAACTGCCACTCTGCTCGCTGTACATAAACCCGGAAGCCAGGTAAACGACAAAGGCCAGCGACAACACGCCCACCGTTACCCGTCCTGCACCCAGCTTGACCTTGGGGCTATCGTGCGGGAATTTAAGGAGGCCAAATGCATAAAGGCCTAGTCCCAGGAAAATCAGGATCCAAAGCCCCAGGAAGGGTTCGATCTTGAGAATTCCCCAGTGCTTTACCAGGTCGGCGTTCGACAAGAACTTCAGCGCCAGCGCTAATTCGATAAATCCGAGCACCACCTTCACCGTGTTTAGCCAGCCACCCGACTTTGGCAAGGACTTCATCATGCCGGGAAAAAGGGCAAACAACGCAAAAGGCAAAGCCAGCGCTAAGCCAAAACCGCCCATTCCGGCGGAAAGTTGCCAGGCGCCCCCGTTGGAGGTCAGAGCTCCCGCCAGCAGGCTACCCAATATGGGGCCGGTGCACGAGAAGGATACCAGGGCCAGGGTCAGCGCCATAAAGAATATGCCCAGTATACCACCCACACCTTCGGCCTGACTGGCGCGATTAGTCCATTTCTCAGGTAAGGTTAGCTCGTAATAGCCGAAGAAACTAAAGGCAAAAAAGAGGAATACCGCAAAAAAGGCCAGATTCAACCAAATATTGGTCGAGATATCGTTGAGGATATCCGGGTTGATGGAATCCATAAGGTGGAAGGGAATACTCAATACCAGGTATACCAGCAAGATAAAGCCACCGTACAATACCGCATCGCGGATACCTTTTTGTCGATTGCCACTGCTCTTGGTGAAAAAACTAACCGTCAGCGGGATCATGGGAAATACACAGGGAGTGAGTAACGCCAGTAATCCTCCTAAAAAGCCGAGGCCGAAAATACGCCAGATGCTGGCCTGAGCGACCGTTTCCTGATCAGTGCTGCAAATGCCCACCGGATTGTCAATATCGGGCTTGGTCATAGCGTAGGCCACTTCGCCCAATGCCGTGTCCTCCCCGTCGCGTTCGGCAAGAAAAGTCGTTGCCTCGTCGCCCAGCAACAGAGTGCCCTCATCGGCCCGGAAAACGATGTCCAGGTAGTCCAGCGGTAAGCACTGGGAATCATCGCAAGTCATAAAGGATAGCTCTCCCTGAACGGGCTCCGAGAAATCATCTACCGTGATGGTAACTGCATAGATCGCCGGGCCTTCGGTAATCTTTTTCAGATTGGCATCAAACAGATTGTCGTAGCCTTCCTTAATCTTTTTACCTGATTCTTCGACGGTACCATCCCAGGTGAAATGTGGCCCTTCGTTAAGCAACAATGTAGTTGGCTGCGGACCAACGGTTGGATCCACATCTTTGGCGTATAGCGTCCAGCCGGATTCAATGTCAGCCTTGAATGCTAAACGATATTGTCCATCACCTAATTCCTCATAAGAGGACGTCCAGGTTACAGGTTTACGGATGCCGGGTGCTGGTTTGGTTTCAGTTGTTTCGGGTGCGGCATCGTTGAGTAGGGCGACGGGCTCTTCCTCCGGTGCGGTTTCTTCTGATGCCTCATTGGCCTTGGAAGCGGGTAGGTCAAAGGAAAACATTTCCTCGGTCGGCGGCAGGCACATCTCGTCGTTACAGGCCATAAATTCCAGGTACCCGGTTATGGGTCCTGTATGGCCATCCTCAAGGCGAATGCGCTGAGTAAAGGTGGCCTTTTTTTTGAGAGAGATCACATTCATTCCGAAGAGGTCATCGAAGCCTTTTTCAATGTCTCCGGCCTCCTCGTTTTTTCCAACCATTGCAAAGCCTGACTCATCATCGTACATGAAGGAGGTACGCACGGGCCCATCATCACTTTCCAGATACTGAGAATAGATCTTCCAGCCCTCTTCGATGGTAGCTGTACTGATGAGTTCGTAGGTTCCGTCATCCAACTCTTTCCAGGAAAACGTCCAATCGACCGGATCCTGGATTTGACCGTACAGGATGCCGGAAAGAGCAAAAAAGAGTAACGTACAAATCCGCCGCATAACAAGGTATTTTATCGAGTAACAATAGCCGGGGCCAGAAAGATTATTGAAGGTCGATGGTAAACGATTCCCGACGCGGAGGCAGGCATTGTTCGTCGTTACAAACCATGAATAGTACCCCTCCGGAGACGTTTTTCAATCCGGCCGCTACCTGCACATCCTGACTGAAAGTAGCTTTCTCTTTGAACTTGACAATATCCATACCAAAGATCTCATCGTAGCCCGAAACTTTCTTCCCGGTTTCGATCGCTTTGCCTTGTGGTTGTACGCCTTCCTGATCAAAGGTCAATTCGGTGGGAACCGGCCCGGCATCATCCAGGAACTGAGAATACACATACCAGCCATCTTCAACGGTAGCCTTGGCGTGGACAGCATACATTTGCTCGCCTTTTGCTTCCGCCTCGAACGTCCAGGTAACGGGGTTGTTTTGCGCCTGTATGGCTGTACCAGTGAATAAGCCCAGGAGCAATGGGAGAAATAGTCGATTAGTCATTTTTTGCAGTTTCCTGCAAAAATAGGTCAGTCCGGGGATTCACCACCGCCCCCGGGGCGACAATAACGGAAGATTAACGTATGGGGATGTCGATCCTCTAGTGCCGCGGATCAAGAATCGTTATTTCTTAAAGGACCTCGGAGAGGTC
>CAYFGK010000123.1:0-21713 GCA_964342305.1 uncultured Saprospiraceae bacterium
GGGCCGGGGGGATGGGTTTTAAAAATTGAAGTTTCGTACAGTCCTAATTCTTGATTTTGGATTAGAGATGTTGGGATAAAATTCAAAATCCA
Source organism: uncultured Saprospiraceae bacterium (assembly GCA_964342305.1). Classification (GTDB taxonomy): domain Bacteria; phylum Bacteroidota; class Bacteroidia; order Chitinophagales; family Saprospiraceae; genus DT-110. Next base: position 93 of record CAYFGK010000123.1, read on the forward strand.
ACTATCAAAATTCAACGTTTTTACTTTCTGCCCGTGGGGAGAATTGGGGAATGGGCTCGGACAAAATTTGTGGTCTAACTTCTGATCTCTGACCTTAACCCACCACTAAAGTGGATGGGCTTATATCTAATACCTATGACCTCTAATCTCTGATCTCCTTAAGTCTTTGCTCGATCTGCTTTAGTACCCGCTCGTCGCTGAACACCTCGCAGTGGCCGGCCATGGCTTCGAATTCGATCACGGCATCGGAGACGGGATTGGTGAGCGATTTGATGACTTCATCAAAGGTACGGGTAGCCGGATTGAGGTAGAAATTGTCCATATCGCCCATCCAGATGTATATCTTATCCTGGAGTTTGGGTCCCAGGGTAGCCCATTGGTCTTTTACCAGCAGGGTGAGGTCGTATTGTTGCCAGTGCTCGGCGATCTCTTTATTGATCTTCCCGGTTTCGGGGTCGAAGAGGGGTGCCGGCAGGCCATCGTCGCCTTTGGGGCTGTAAAGTGCATTATGGGCACTAAACTGACCCCCGGAATTTACGTAAGTGTCCGAGGCACCCAGTACATTTTCGTAGCGGATAAACTCCTCCATATGTACCATGGGATCGCCCGTAATATCTCGGGCCAGGGGGTGTGGATTACCCCATTCGTTGTAGAAGGCGTTCTCGTCATCGTAGACGTTGATCAATTGGTAATCCGAGAAAGCAATGGCATCGGGGCTGTAGGAGAACACCCCGTTGAATACATCGGGATAGAACAGTTGCAGGGCCAGGGACACCCAGCCACCGGTGGAGCAACCATCGACAAAGCGGTAGGTGGCATCCTGGCGACCGCGGTATTCCGCTTCGATGTAGGGAATGAGCTCTTCGGTCAGCATTCGGCCGTAGGGACCGTTATTGTCGGAATCGAGTTGATAGCTGTCGCCATAGGGTCCTTCGCCATCCAGGTAAACACACAGCACCTGCGGCGCATTCTCCGAAAGCCACCAGTTGCGAAAATCCGAACCGGGCCGAAAGTAGCGATTGATGCGGGTATACCGTCCGCCGTAACCGGCCACGTTATAGCGCACCGGATAGGTGGCATCGGGATTATCGAAATAACCACCGGGTAGCAAGACCGAGGCTTTGATGGTAATATCCTCGCCGTGAAAATCGGATAACAGTTGGGACCGCATGGAAACTTCCACCACGTGTTTATCGTCGATCAATGTCCGCGGCGGTATTTGCTGATCGATGGTTATGGAAATGGTCTGGTCGCCATCAATGGTTACCTCCTGCACCTGGCTGTAAAGGTTGCCGGGAGCATCAATGCGCGACTCCTTGGTGTCCTGATCCCAGAGGGCCTGTACGGCGTAAGTGCCCGGAGGTAATTCGTGCAGGTCGAACGGCGCCGTTTTACTGAAGTTGGCGGAGGTTCGCACTTGTACCGGTTCCTCACCCGTCCAGTGCAGATTACGGGCGTAGATGTGATTCTTTTGGGTCGACAGGGGCCAAAGTTGCTGCCGGGGCTCGCGTTCCAGGTTTTCACAGAAAAACAGGAACAATCGCCCATCATCTTGCTGATCAGTTTGCAAGGCATCAGCCAGATTGACCACCACCTGAACCCGCACGGGCTCCTGCGCCTGGCAAGAAAAGGTGGTTATGGTAAGGAGGAGTATGAAGAGGGTGCGCATTGGTTCGTTTTTGGAAGAAGATACGGATTTATGGGAATGATGAGTGCTAAATGATTAATGATGAATGACATGCCAAAAGCTAGACCATCAATATTGCCTCCCGTTCGAAGGGCGACATTTTTGCAAAGAAAGATTGGGTACATACCAACCCTCATGGAGCATGGAGCATTCATCCTTCATCATTCATCATTCATCATTTTCGAGTTCGAGCAGGTAGATCACGCTAGCTATTCCTCCAGTAACTTCCGCTTCTGGACGGTGAACTCTTCCTCCGTCAGCAGACCTTTTTCACGAAGGTCGCCCAATTGGAGCAATTGATCGAGTATATCGAGGGGTTGGGATTCTTTGGTTAATTCGGCGGAATCCGTTTCCTGGCTGGACAAAAGGTCCTGCTTTTGGGCTGGAAGGCCGGCGGGCACCTGGTAGTGGTTATTGCGGAAGGATTCGTATTCCGGACGAGCGCGCAGGAACGACAGGGCGTTGTGCTGTTCAATTTTGTGGAAGTCATCGAAACCGAAGGAAACGGCTTTTTCCAGGTGGAAGAAGGCATCACCCGGTAGTTCCATCATGGCGTAGGTACAGGCCAGATTAAAATGGGTGCTCGGATTTTCGTAGTTCTCGTGCAGGGATTCCTGAAAGGCCTCTACGGCTCCCAGGTAGTCGTGCTGACGGAATTTGCGGATCCCCAATTGGCGGTAAGGGTCGCGACGCTCACTGAGGTCGTTGGGCAGGGGTGGCGGCGCAGCCTGCTCATCGTAAGTATCCGGAGCAGCTTCGCGGGGCGGGTCATACAGGCGTTGTGCCCGAAAGTGGGCCCGGTTGTACTTGGCGTCAAAATCAGATTGGGGCATTACAAAGAAGAGTACGGCATCAATAAAACCCAATAGAGCAGGGATCATTACCGCCGGAGCCTCCTCCTCAATGGTAATCATCATCGTAAAGAAGAACAGGGCCAGATGCAGCACACCCTGCGCTTTTTTTCCCAGATAGAAGCGATGTACGCCGAAAATCCCTAACATGAGGGCCAGGGTTCCGGCAACCGTTTTATTCTTCATGCTTTTCCTCGATTCTGTGTTGACCGCTATTTCCATACTTGTAACGTAAATTAGGGGGATTTAGGTTAATTCTATAGCAAATACCCACGTTTGACGCCCACATTTAGATGAACGGTTACAATTTCGGGTCTAAAGTCCAACCAACGACGGAAATGGTCCATCCAACGATCTTTGTTGGTCGTCCGCGCCAACAGTAGCACTTTTGAACCATCACCAAAACAAACGAAATTATGAAACGATCTATTTGGTTCATCCTGATTATTGGATTGATGTTGTCATCCTGTGTCGTACTGTCTTTTCATCCGCTGTATTCACCCGATACGATTACTTTCCGACCCGAAATGGTGGGTACCTGGAAAATCGATGATGATGAAACCTGGCATTTTACGGCTAAGGACGGGGAATTGCCCGGTTACCATCTTCAACACGAAACGGATGACGGTACGGCGAAGTACGAGGTTCATCTGGTACGGCTGAATGACTATTATTTCCTCGATATGACACCCGACCTCAGCGATACCAAACAATTGCTGTCACACCCTTACCCACTGCATAGTTTCTATAAGCTGGAATTTCAGGACGATGGCCGCATGACGATATACATGTTCGACAGTGACTACCTGAAGCAATTGTTCGAACAGCGGAAAATACGTATCAAGCACGAATACTCCGAGGAGAATGAATCGTACGTTCTGACGGCTCCAACCAACGAACTCCAGGCTTTTATTCTGAAATACGCGGATGATCCCAAGGCTTTCATCGAACCCGGTACCATGGAGCGCGTCCAATAACGGGAATGGATGTCGATCCTCTGGTGCGGCGGTCAAGAATCAATGATTGTCTAATTTGACAAAGGGTTTAATTGAATCACGGAGGGGACGATCTCGGTAGTGCCGCGGGTCATTAATCATTAAACCCGAATGGTCTTTGAGAGGGCGAACAAATCTCGTTGAAAGCACCAAAAAATAAGGGTGCAGGTCTTATATGAAAACAAATTATGGAAAAATTGACGGGCCGAAAGGTGCGACCTCTCCGAGGTCCTTCAAGGAGTAACGATAATTGATCCGCAGCGCTACCGGACCGACTAGGATCATGACCAGAATACCGAATCTTGAACCGCCGCACCACTAGTTCGACCTGACACTTGTGCACATGCTAAAACCTGGATAATGAGCAAACGCCCATCCATGCCCAATCGCCTGATCCGGAACAACCTCATCCAACACGGGTTGTTCTGGATCATTTCGTACTACCTGTTGTACCGCCTGTTCCGGTATTCGGAAGAGACTACGCGCACAGATCTGATTTACACGTTTCTCTTCCACCTGAGCCTGGTGCCGGTCTTTTACGGCAATACCCGGTTGCTGATCCCCCAATTATTCCGCAAGGGTCGCTACATCTGGTATCTGATCGGAACCTTCCTATTGCTTGTCGTTGGGGTGGCTTTAAATCAGTTTATCTTTCGGTACGGAGCCGACTGGATATTTCCGGGGTATTACTTCATTTCATATTACGGATCCTGGGAGATACTCCAATTCATGGGGGCCTATTGGGCACTGAGTACGTTGTTGAAACTTTCCAGATCCTGGTTCCTGGTGCGCGAACAGGAAAAACGCATCCGGCAACTGGAGCAAGATCGTAGTATGGCAGAATTACGTGCACTGAAGGCCCAACTCGATCCGCATTTTCTCTTTAACAGTCTGAACAACATCTACTCCCTGGCCTTGTACGAGGACAAACGCACCCCCGAAGCACTGCTCACCCTTTCCAACAATATGCGCTACGTGCTATACGAATGCAATGCGGAGACGGTGCCCCTGCAGCGCGAGATCGACCAGGTCCGTGATTATTTGTCGCTCTTTCAGATGCGGTCTGACCTGGAGGTTGAGGTTGACCTCAGGATTATGCTTTCGCAAAAAAAAGAACACATCCAACCGTTGCTCATTCTGCCCCTGATCGAGAACGCCTGTAAGCACAGCCGCCCGAATAACGACGGTGATCACTTTATACGGATCGCCATCAATCAGGAAGACCATGCCCTGTCGGTCCGCTGTGCCAACAGCTACCATGAAAAAGCTGAAAAAGGCCCCGGCGGCGTGGGGCTTGAAAACCTGCGCCGACGACTCGAACTGCTGTTCCCGGGCACCTATTCCCTCGATATTCAATCGGCCAACGGGGTTTATACCGTACATTTACATTGTCCAACCACATCCGCCAAACTATGACCTGCCTGGTTATCGACGACGAACCATTAGCCATCAAGATCCTGGAAAAGTACCTCCAGGACCAGCCCGATTGGGAGCTGGTAAACACTTTTACCGATCCTCTGGCGGGTTTACACTTTTTGCGAAAGCAACCAGTAGATCTGCTGTTCCTGGATATCAACATGCCCGATCTGACGGGGATGAATCTGCTCCGCACTTTACCGGATCCTCCACTGACTGTCCTTACTACCGCCTACCCCGAATACGCCTTGGAGAGCTATGAGTTCGAGGTGGCTGACTACCTGCTAAAGCCCTTTTCTTTGCCTCGATTCTTGCAGGCTCTGCAAAAAGCGGAGTCGCGTATCCAGGCTAAATCCACTACCGAACAATTCCTGTCGGTGCGGGCCGACCGTAAATTGCACCGTCTTCCCTACGAGGATATCTTCGTGCTGCAGGCCTTCGGTGATTACGTAAAGATATTCACCAGGGATGGCACCCTGGCACCTAAGGCCACCTTGTCGGAATTAGAGCAACGCCTCCCCGTGCCCCCCTTTATGCGGGTCCATCGCGCCTGGATCGTTAACCGTCATTACGTTGATTACCTGGAGGGCAACCAGGTGATGGTCCAGCAGACCGCCGTTCCCGTGAGTAAGGCGTACCGGGAGGAGGTGGTGCGGTGGTTGGAGAATGGGTGAGTTGGGGAGTTGGGGAGTTGGGGAATTGGAGATTTGGAGATTTGGAGATTTGGGGAGTTGGGGAAAGTACGCCCTTAGATAGCTAGTTGTCAATACGTTAACTAAAAATCAGGTGCCAAAAATTAATAATTCCCATGAACCGTGAACCATGGACCATGAACCGTGAAAATCCGTACCTTTCCCGAAAACAGGAATTATGAACTTCGTCGACCAAACAGTCCTCGTTACCGGGAGTTCCCGTGGAATCGGAAAGGCCACTGCCTTCGCTTTTGCGGAAGCGGGAGCCAAAGTAGCGATCCACTATCGCAGCAACCAGGAAGCAGCCATAGCTACCCTGAAAGAATTGCCCGGCGAGGGTCACCTATTGGTAAAAGCGGATATCGGAGATCCAAATCAGGTGCATGATCTGGTGCAGGAATGTGTCCGCGAATGGGGCCAGATCGACATCCTGGTCAATAATGCCGGTATCTTCCTGCCCCACCCGATCGACGAAGTTGATTACGAGCAATGGCAAACAGCCATTACGCAAACTCTGAACACCAATCTGACCGGCGCGGCAAATCTTTGCTACTGCGTAGCGCAGGGCATGATGGAACGCGGCGAGGGCCGCATTATCAACGTGACTTCCCGCGGTGCCTTTCGGGGGGAGCCCGAGCATCCCGGATACGGTGCCAGTAAAGCCGGTTTGAATGCATTGAGTCAGTCACTGGCTCTCAAATTGGGCAAATACGGTATCAGTGTGTACGCTATTGCACCGGGATTTGTGGAGACCGACATGGCCGACCGCATACTGAATAGCCCGGCCGGTGAAGGCATTCGCCGGCAAAGTCCGCTCGGACGCGTAGCCCAACCGGAAGAAGTCGCCTATGCCATCCTGTTTTACGCCTCCGAAAAGGCGAAATTCCTTACCGGCGGCATTCTCGACGTGAACGGTGCATCTTATTTGAGATCCTAACATCCGTATCCGCAACCGACGGGGGTATTTTGCGTAAACAGCTAAGAATCTTCAGCCCCACTCAAGCGCCACTATGTTTTCGGTTAATCCTGTACCGACCTGCCATCCCATCTTAGTCCTTATCGATAAGGGAGGTAATATATTGCGCGGTGCGGAATCACTATGGGATTTCTGGGATAATACCGGACTGAAAAACGCACAAGACCGCCTGCCGGCAGTCCTCTTCAAGGACATCCAGGACCTGATGGCCCGGGCGGCGAGCGTGTCGCCCCTCCAGATGGAAAAAAAGTATTTAATCGGACAGTCAAAGAGGTGGCTGCGGTTGGTGGTAATCCCCAAACAAGAGCATACCGAGCTTATACTTACGGACATTCAGGCGGAGCGGAGTCATTTGTCGCGGGCCGAATTGGCCTATAAACACTACGAAAGCCTTTTTCACCGATCTCCGGATGCCGTTTATCAATTGGATTTCGACGGTTGTTTTATTGACCTTAATGAACAAACAGCGGTTTTGGCCGGAGCAAGCCGGGAGGAATTACTGGGACAATCTTTCATACCCCTGATCCACCCCTCCGACCTGGAACGGATAAGTCAAAAAAACAAGGAGGTTCTCGAAGGTACCTCCCAATTTTACGAAGGGGTACGAATATCCAATTACCAGGGCAAACAATACTGGGTAGACATAACCGACATCCCGCTGATCGTCGACGGGGAGGTAGTAGGAATCCAGGGAGTTGCCAAAAACGTCACGGAGAGAGAGCTTCGGAAACAGGAAGTTCAATCTCTGATCGAACAGGCACCGGGAGGAGTCTTTCAATTTGAGGTCGATGAAGATGGCATGCTATCCATGACTTTCCACAACCAATTGTACGTGGAAATACTCGGCCTGAAAAAGATCGCTCCGGGCCCGATCTTCAACTGGTCAGAGATAGCGACCAAGGAAGAAATATTTCGCGTACTGAACACGATCTACGAGGCTGCGCGGAAAAGCTCGAACTGGAATATTGATGCCCAGGTACATCACCACGAACTGGGGGAACGGTGGATCAGGGTGGTCGGATCACCCATTAAACACCAGAACAAAACTGTTTTCAACGGATTCATTTACGATATAACCTCCGAGCGGATCAAGCAATCTTTTTACGCCTTCCGCTCCCAGGTCCTTACCACCTTCAACCGGGCGCATACCCTGGCCGACGCCATCGAATGGCTGGGCAATAAGCTGCTCGACGAGGGAGACTTCTACTTCATTGAAATATGGCGGGTTACTGCCACCACCCATTTTTCCGGCAAGAGTTTCGGGCCGGAAGATCTGCGCCATCAATTCCACCACACCCGGGAAGACAGCCGTGCCTACGCGCCGCTAGGGAACATGCAAGGAGAAGGCTTATCCGCCATGGCTTTTCAGCAAAAAGAACCCATTTGGATCGATGATATCGGCAATAGCAATTCGCCAAATAAAGAATGGGCTATTTCGTCGGGGCTCAAAGGTGTCCAGGTAGTTCCGGTATTATTTGAGGGCTCGGTTATTGCCCTTTTCTACGGCTTTCGACGGGACTCGAAAAAGCCGAATGCCTTCACAAATCTGGTCATTGACTGGCTTCACAATGCACTGGGAGCCTACATTATGCGACTGAAAGAAAGTGAAGAAAAACATCGAATTCTGGCTAACTCACCGGATGGCATCGCCATGCTGGATTACGAAGGCGCGGTTAGTTACCTGAACCCGGTAGCCAAGCGTTTTTTTGACGGGAGCAATACGGACATTCGATCGGCAAAGGTTTTTGATCTGGTCCATCCCGGCGATCGCAAAAAACTGAGAAAAGCCTGGACCTCTACCATTGGCAAAACGAACCAGCAAGTAACTACCCGAATCACCCGGGCCGATGGTTCCGTGAGTTGGATGGAATGGCGCCTTCACGATCTGCCTGATGAATACCAGGTCATTACGGTAATCCGCGATGTAACGAAAACGATCATTGACCAGCAAAAGCAGCACGGGCTTATCGCAGACCTGCGCAAAACCAATAAACACCTGAATGAATTTTCCTTCATCCTTTCGCACAATTTACGCGGCCCCCTAAGTAATATTGTTGGCTTGGTAGACCTGATCCACATAGGGCAAACGCCCGATAATGAGGTTGAGGAATACCTGCAATTAATCGCCCGGTCAGCCCAACAGGTCAACAATACAATGGAGGAGCTGGCTCCCTTATTAAATAGTGGCGACAGGAAGCGATCATCCTTCCGGGTTTGTTCCCTGCCCCAACTGTGGGACGAGTTTTACCAAAACAATAAAGCAGCCATTAACCGGGTATCCCGCGATATATTTATCAACTTCCACCAGGCGCCCTTCGTGTACTTTAATCCCGATAGCCTGGAAAACGTATTTCTTTTACTGTGTGGCTCTGTAGGTGTTTTTCAAAAAAAAGACGATCGTTTTTCTATACAGATCACTTCTTCAAAACCTGAAAAAAGGGTAATCCTGGAATTTAGCATTAAACTGGTCGATAAAAATGCTCTCGAAATACCCCCTACGGACCTGTTAAAAAGTACCATCTATACGGACCAACTCCATTCAGCCCGCAAATTACTCGAGGCCTCCGGTGCCAGTCTTCAGGTTGAATGGTCCGCTGGGTTTGAGGGGTCTTATATCATTCATTTTCCGGTCCAGGACCAGATTCGTTTGTAAACTGGAACCATTACCCGCCACTTACGTACACACAAGAGACTATTCCAAAACCCCGAATTCGTCTAACCAATTGACAGATAGCTCAAAACGTGCCCTAATCTGCAACATCGTTTGAGATATCCGTCTTTTTTAGCCCGGCGTAAAACCACATCTGTTCTTCCTTTGTACGGGACAGATGGGGAGGAGATGGTACCCTATGTATTTCAATCCATTTGCTGTTCCCGTTTTCCTGGCGGTGGTCATCACCCTGATGCTGACCATTTACTCCTTCCGTCGTCCCAATAAACAGGGCGAACACTACATGGGTATGCTGATGCTGGCCTGTAGCTGGTACTCCTTTTGCTATGGATTGGAATTATCCACGACCGACCAATCAACCATGTGGATTTTCCTGCGGTTGGAGTATTTTGGCGGCCTCTTTCTGGGACCACTGCTCATGTTGTTCGGACTAGCTTATACCCGGCGTCAGAAATGGATCAACCCAACGCTGATCGGTCTTATTCTCCTGTTACCTGTCCTGCAGTTGGTAATTGTTTGGACCAACGATTATCACCACTTATTTTACACCTCCGTAGAGGCAGTTGACAACGGCTTTTATTTAGCCCTTCGGACCGAAAAAGGAGTGCTATACTGGATACATGAATTGTATGCCATGGGATTAGTACTTGTCACCAACATCCTGATCTTCAAGACCCTGCGTCGGGTTCCCGACGGGTACTACAATCAGATCCTGGTTGTCTTGATCGGTTCACTGAGTTCCTGGACCATTCATATTATTTATCTGCTGGGGCATTTTCCGTACGAATTAGATCCTCTTCCCTTCGCTTTTGCTCTGAGCGGATTAATAATGACCCTGGGATTAGCCCGCTTCCGGTTTCTGAGCATGCGGCCGGTGCCCTATAAACAACTTTTCCAAAACATATCTAACGGAGTTCTGATCGTTGATGAATCAGGGTTTGTGGTAGGCCGAAATGCCTCCGCTACCCGGTTACTCGGCCTCTCCAAACTTGACCTGAGCAAGCATCACACCGATGTCTTTCAACATTGGCCCGAGCTGGTGGAAGCAATCAACCAGCGTGAAACCAAGTATAACTTAGAAATAAAACGGGGCAGCAACAACGCGACAAGGTGGATATCAGCCGATATCCTATGTAATTTCCAGCAAAAAGAATACGTAGGTCAGACCATCTTCCTGCGGGATGCCACCAAACGGAAAACATCCGAGAAAGAACTCAAAAGAACCCAGGAACTATTATACCAAACAAATAAACTCGCGCGGGTGGGCGGCTGGGAACTCGACCTTAGCAACATGACCGTTTACTGGTCTGATATCACCTCTGAGATCCACGAGGTACCTGATGATTTTAAGCCGACCCTCGAAAATGTCACTACCTTTTACCGGGAAGGCGAAGACCGCCAAAGAATTGAGGAGGCCATCCAAAATCTGAAAAAAACCGGCTCATCCTTTGTTTTGGATGCCTTATTAGTAACTCACCTTGGTAATCAGATCTGGATACGAACGTCGGCCGTTCCGGAATTTGAGGACGGCAAAATGGTACGGGTTTACGGAACCATGCAGGATATTGACGACCAAAAAAGAGCAGCTCTTGCTCTCGCAAAACGGGAAACACAACTGCAATCTGTTATTTCCACCATGCAGGAAGGGGTTATTATCCACGGTCCGGACGCCTCCATTCTGGATTGTAATGAAAGTGCCGAACGGATCCTGGGATTATCCCGCGAACAGATGCAATCAAATATGGAGACCGATTCCTGGTATCTTATCAAGGAGGATGGATCACCATTTGATCTGGAAGAGTACCCACTGATGAAAACCCTGAATACCGGTAAGGCCCAGAGCAATGTTCTGATGGGCGTTCACCGAACCGACGATACCATTCGCTGGCTTCGTATCAACACCTCACCTTTACCCGAAATCGGAGAACAAGGTGAATCAGGTGTTTTGCTGACCTTTTCCGATATAACCGAGGAGCGGGAGTCCGCCGCTGCTTTAGCGAAAGCTCGAAGCCGGCTAAAGGATGTATTTGACTCCATGACGGAAGTGGTTTGGTCTGCCAACCCCGAGGATCGATCGGTCATTTACGTCAGCAAAGCTGTGGAAATGGTCTTCGGTATCCCTACTGAGGAGGCTGAAAAAGACCTCTTCGTCCTGACCAAAATGGCACATCCGGAGGATCAAAAAATAGTGGAGGGTATGGAGAAAAAACTGGTAGAACAAGGTTTCTTTCGGGAAGAATACCGGATCATTGATGCTCACGGAGTCGAACGGTGGGTGTTTTCCGAAGCGCGCATCATGTTGAATAAGGAGGGAAAAAAAGCCAGGGTTGACGGCCTGATCCGCGACATCACCGACCGTAAAAAACTGGAAATAAACCTGCTGCAGGCAGTAGAACAGGCGGAAGCAGCCAACCAGGCAAAATCGGAATTCCTGGCTAACATGAGCCACGAGATCCGCACCCCGCTCAATGGCGTGATCGGATTCTCCGACCTTCTGCGAAAAACGGAACTTCCACCCACCCAAAGCGAATACGCTAATGCTATCCACCAATCCGGAAATATTCTGTTGAACCTGATTAACGACATTCTTGACTTTTCTAAGATCGAGGCCGGCAAACTGGACCTCGACATAGAGCGAACCGACCTGTGGGCTATCACCGAGCAGGCAACGGATGTGATCAAATTTAAAGCCGCAGAAAAGGAGCTGGAGCTATTATTACACGTAGAACCCGATGTTCCCCGCTATGCCTGGGTGGACCCCGTTCGGTTGCGTCAGGTGTTGATCAACTTACTCAGCAATGCCAGTAAATTCACGGATCACGGTGAAATTGAACTGGCCATCCGCCTCATGGATCGAATGGGTAGCAAAAGTCGCCTGGAATTCTCCGTCCGGGATACAGGTATTGGTATTTCTCCCGAAAAGCAAAGCATCATTTTTGAAGCTTTCTCTCAGGAGGATAGTTCGACTACTCGTAAATACGGAGGGACGGGACTGGGACTAACCATCTCCAACAAATTGCTGAAATTGATGGATTCTACCCTGCAGCTCGATAGTGCACCGGGCAAGGGTAGCCGTTTTTCGTTCTCCGTAGTCGTGGAAACCGAAAACTCAGACCTCACCGGCATGACCCAATCCTCATTACCCCGATATGTTCTGGTGGTAGATGATAATACGCAAAACGGTATCATCCTGAAGGATATGCTCGCCATCGGGGATATACAGGCCATCGTCGTAAAGAATGGATTGGATGCTCTGAACACCCTCGAAAAAAACAACGACATTGATGTGGTCATAATGGATTACCATATGCCTTATATGGATGGGCTGGATGTTGCCCGGAAGATCCGAATCAATCGATCTGCTGATGACCTGCCCATCATCCTTCTGCACAGCGCTACCGAGAACCAACAGTTGATCCATAACTGCCGCGAGCTGGAAATCCAGCAACAATTCAATAAACCCATTAGTATTGGTCGGTTATACGCTGCCCTAGCCCGGCTAAACCGTTCGTATGCCTCACCGGTTGCCCCCGACAATCAGGAGTCCGATGTAAAAGATAGCGATCAAGTTATCCATGTGCTCATTGCCGATGATCAACCTATGAATTTGTTATTAGCCCAGAGAGTCATTCGAAAATTTTATCCGAAGTCTGTACTGACCGAGGCCGAGGATGGCCAGCAGGCCATTGACGCAGTAAAAGAACATCAGCCGGATATAATTTTAATGGATGTACAAATGCCCCGAATGGATGGCTACGAAGCCACCGCTGCGATCCGGGCATGGGAAAAAGAACACAATACACCCCCCATTCCCATAATTGCACTGACTGCCGGCACTGTACAGGGCGAACGCGAGCGGTGCCGTGCTGCCGGAATGGATGATTATCTCAGCAAGCCGATGAAAGCGGAAGAACTAAAAGCCCTGCTGGAAAAACATCTCACGGTGGTTAGACTGGATAAATGACCTGAGAAAGCTCCCTGAAAAACAGTTCGCCCGCCGTTAGCTAACGGCGGGCGAACTGTTTTTCGATTTCGTTATATGCTTACTTGCCGAAACCTTCGATCAGTTTCTTTTTCATTTCTTCAAACTCCTCCTCAGAAATGATGCCCTGCTCCTTCAGATCGGCAATTTCCCGCAGTCTGGATACGGTATCAGCACGGGATTTACCTTCACTGGCCGGCATTTCGGGAGTCTCCATGACCACCTCATCCTCTTCCAGGTTGATCTTGGTAACCGGAGGTTCTTTTTCGGCGGCTTCCTCGGCAGCTTTTTTGGCTTCATCATCTTTCCGCAGTTCCTCGGCTACCTTCTTGCCTTTCTCGAATTGTTCCTTATACACTTTCTTCAGGCGATCAGTATCGAAATCGAGGATGGTTCCGCCCGATTCGAAATGCTTTTTAAAGACTTCGCCTAAGGCGTACGTGGATCCACCGTTGAAGATGGACAGGGTCACACCACCGATTACGGTACCGATCCCCGGGATCAGTTTGATCAGACTGCGGGCACCGGCACGTGCCAGGGTACTGCTGGTCAATGAAGTAACGATCGCTTTGCCCTGGGTTTCCGAGAAATCTTTGTCGTATACCCGGCAAAGCTGGCGGATCATATCCAGTTGGAGGGCACTTACCGCAAAAACATCGGCAATGGGAATGGGTACGATAAAGCTGGCCCCCATGGACCAGATTACGTGATTCCGGATTACAGTGTCAGCGTGCTTGGTCCGCTCGCTTTTATTGTTTTTCTTCTTTTTAGACTGATCAGTCGGCATAATAGTCTTTTTTATTCTCTTGGCTGCGTAGTCGAAAAGGTTCTTCTTATTCACGATATCAGTTTGTTTAAATGTAGGCCCTCGCTCCCTAAATTGCTCCTTTAATCGACCAAAGTCAAGCAAGTCGGGATTGACGCCCTGCTCCTTTTTGCTAACGCATTAATTCTGCTGTGGGTTGATGGTCAGCCGTCGGCCTTCGGAATGACTACTGAATTCCGGAGCATACATGCTCTGAATACTGGATATCCCATTCGAGAAACTCCCCGAGTGTGTTACCCGCAGCGAGTATTCCAATACGTAAACACCTCTGGGCAGATAATCGATGAAAAAGTGCGTGGCCACATCCGTGGTGGATTCGTAATATCCTAATCCGTCCTGATAGCGATAGCCACTTAGCCCCAGTCCGGGTTCGAGGCCGCTGGCGCGCATATCTTTCAGGTGGATGTACTCCATCGGGCGGTCCACCTGCAAACGCAAGCGAATGACAACCTCCGTTCCCGGCTCCAACGACTCATTATCACCTACGGCTACCAGCTCAGCACCCTGATCACCATAAATCTTGCGGTAAATGCCCTTTTCCAGGGTGAGCGGTGTTTCCCGAAACGTTTCGATCTGGTCGAGGTCTTCAAAATACTGCCAGTACAAACCGCCCCAGCTTACTTCCTCGCCTTTATTCTCCACCCGGACGGTAGCCAGTTCTTCCGTCACTTCCTCTGCTTCCCAGGTGGTTTTCCAGGTACCGGTACCCGCTTCCGCGGCTTGCTGGGCTTCGTTTACTTTAGGGAGATAATCTTTTTTCTTCCCTTTCGGAAAAATAATACTGGCCCGGGGAGTACCTTCTTCGATCCAAGAGGCGCCATTGGTTTTCAACAACGCATAAATAGCATTGGCCGTAGCCTTGGTAGTTTCCCAGCTATTAGTCTGCTTGTGCCGTAGCAGCCAAAGTTTCATTTCGTCGATCAGGTAATCATCTTCCTCCCAATTTGCGAAAAACTCCATTAATAACGCATGGATTTCCAGCGGGCGTTCCATCCAGCGATACCCCTGGGCATAACGCCAGTAGGTACCGCGTTCAGGCGTGCGCAGAGCGCGCTCTTTCAGCGACGCCCGAATACGCTCCGCAAGCTTGGTTTTGTTCACCCGCAAGGAGGCAAGTCCGATCATACCTTGCTCGTAGACCGAGCGCTGAGACCAGTATTTCTCGGCTTGTCCCTGGAAGTAAGTGAAAGCTGGCTCCAGCTCTTCGGTTACCGGTACATCGGTGTAAAAAGAACGAGCGTATAAGTAATGGATAATGAGGCCCGACAAATGATCATCGTCCATCTTTAGAGTGCCTTCCTTTTCGGCAGCCAGCATTCGGTCATAAGCATCGATCAGTCGGGTATCCAGGTATTCAATGGCCCGGCCGGTCATGCCCGACTCGGTCAGTGCTTTTTCCGGGCTGATGCCCAAAGCACGCAGGTGTCCCATACCAGCCACTAAGTACTGAGTGATGTACCAGTTTTCGGGGCCGCCGGCAAACCAGGGGAAACCACCGGAAGAAAGCTGCATCTCCTGCAAAGAAGAAAGAGCATCCCGTTGTTCCTGTGCCAGGCGATCCAGGTCAAACAACAGAGCAATATTACGCCGTTGTTCCTCTTCACTAAGCGCATCCAGCACCCAGGGTGTCTCCTCAAGTAAAGCCGATTTCAGCTCTTCATTCTGAACCAGATTGCTCTTCAAGCCACCTTGCGTCCGCCATTTTGCGAAAACTTCCTGAATACGTGGATAATCAGCGACCAGGCTACCGGCCAGGGTGTTCGCATAGTAGCGGCTGAACTGCTGCTCGGCACATTCGTGGGGATACTCCATCAAATAAGGCATGGCTTTTACGGCTAACCAGGCGGGGTTGGCGGTGTACTCCAACGTTAACTGGTGCGGGCGCATCGTCCCACTGGGTTCGTTAAGGCTTGGCATGGTCACGGACACTTCTTCGCCGGGGCGCACAAAGAAGGGAATCGTCTCGGTTACCATCATACGGTTCGTCAGTACCGGCAGGGTACTTTCCTCCCCGTCGGAAAAATTGCCGGCCCTCACGAAAACGCGGTGGGTCAGCGCATTGGTCACCCCGGTTGGCACATCAAGCGACCAGGACACCAAGGCATTGCCTTTAGCATCAATCTGTATGGATTTTTCGGCGGCATTAAGGCCGAACGCCCGGTTGAGCGATTCCCCGGTTGCTGCGTCGAATAGTTCCAGTTCGGCGGTGCCGGCCAGGGGAGCATCGGTGAGATTAGCTACGCGAGCCGTAAACACCAGGGCATCACCTTCCCGCACGAAACGCGGCGGATTGGGTTGCACCATCAGTTCTTTTTGGGTTACAACTTCCTGCGTTGTCAAAGCGTATTTCAGGTCCCTGGTATGGGCCAGCCCCATAAATTTCCAGCGGGTCAGGGCCTCGTTCATAGTGAAGGAAATAATAACCTCCCCATTCTCATCAGTTCGCAATTCCGGCATAAAAAAGACCGTCTCATTCAGGTTGCGCCGGATGCTGCCCGGTGCCTGATCAGCTGAGGGGTCGGCCTGACTTTCTACGGAATCGGGCTCGGAAGGCCGTTCGTTTCCGGCCTTTTTCAATTCCTGGTCCATGGCCACAACGGCCTCTTCTTCCATCGGTGGCGGTGGCGGAGGTGGTGCCGACATGGGAGAAGCCATAGCGTCCGATTCGGTACTGCGGGCCGACATGGTCATGCGTTGTACAGCTCCGTAGCTCGTTGGGTAATTGCGCATGCGCTCCGGCCATTCCAGGTACGGGTACACCCGTCGGCCAGCTGGCGGACCACTCTCAAAGGGAAACAGAATGCGGTCGGAATTGGCATTGAACATGGATGCATACCAGGCACGTTGTGCGTAGGTTCGCTGATTGTACACCGTCCAGTTCCAATCGTGCGTACTGATCGCATCCAGGGAGGCGTCGTACATGGTAGCCACCAATTCGGCGGCAACTGCTTCCTGGTCCGGTCCGGAGATCCGGATGCGCCATTCTTCTTCAGCACCGGGACGAAGTTTGTCGCGGAAGGTCTCGTAGGTGATATTCAGCTTTTTGTTGGACCAGGGAACCTCCACGAGTTGAGTGTGCGTGAAGGGACGATTGTTGTACAGACCGGAAAGGTGAACAAAGATATTGCCGCGATCAGCTTCCTCCAGCTCATAGGCTTGGCTGGTCCAGTTGGCGGCGTCAAGCCATCCGCGCTGGATGATCTCTCCCTTGCGTTCGATCTCCATTAGGACTTTCTCCATTCCCTGAGCGCCAACCGTCTGTCGGACGGTATCTCCGGGTTCGGCCCGTTGATCGGAAACGCCATGCCACCAGACCAGACCGGCGGGCAGGCTCTTATCAGCCGGGGCCGCGACGGATACATATAACCGGCGGGTGACCGATGCACCATCGGCCCGGCGGGCCGTAGCAACGAATTCATAATGCCCGGCCTCCCCTATCCAGTCGGCCCAATCAACCTGACCGGGATCGGGATAGTCAAGTGTTTGGGTGGCTGATGAATCCAGCCGGGACCAGTTGCGCGGGTCGTCCTGACCCTGATAGGCATAGTATGGTATACGGCTCTCGTATTCCTCCTCGGATAGTTGCCACAGGTCGGGACGCTCCCAATAGCGATTACGGAATAATTGTTCCGGCGCATCCAAACGGATCAGCTGGTATTCAATAGTTGCTGATAACTTGCCCCCTTCCGAATTGGTGACCGAGAAAGCTGGTGCTTCCAGGTTGGAAAGATCCAGATCGTCCGACCAGTTTACTTCGAAGGTGAAGGGTTCATAACCCAGGCGTATTCGCTTGGTGGCATCGTGTGTTTCGCCGGTCAGGTCAGTGACCGTGACCGTGACTTCGTAGTAAAAACTCGGGTTCAGATCGCGATCAATAGTGGCGTCCGGTAAAGCCGGGAATTCCAACAGAAACCCGCCTTCATTGTCGGTGACTCCTTCGCCCCGGGCAACTTGTACGGACTGATTGATGGCCGGGCTGACACCCCGCCGGTACCACATCCACCAGGGAATACGGGCCCGGCGTTCGACCCGGTACTCAAAAGCCTGTTGGCTGAGGGCACTACCCGAGTAGGTTTCAGCCAGGCCGGTCAGGGCTACGGTATCGCCGAGCTGATAAGCATCCGGTAAGCTATCGATCGACACCTCAAAGGTGGGTCGTTTGTATTCTTCGACGCTGAAAGAGGCCGAGCCCTCACCGTCTTTTACCCGCAACTGCATGCGACCATTCAATCCTCCGGAAGGTGCTTTGAAGGAACCGTTAAAGGTACCGTACGCATTCGTAGTGAAAGTTTGTTCGGAAACCTCCTGATAATTGGCATCAAAAAGGGCCACCGTAAAACTTCGCTCGGTGCTGATCTCCGGAGCATCAGTACCCTTTTGCCGTAAGGCAATGCCCTTAAAATAAATGGTTTGGCCAGGACGGTACAAAGTCCGGTCCAGGAAGAAGGACACGAATTCCCGGTTCGGTTCTTTGTTAGTATAGGTCCGGTCGTAGTACCGGTCGGAGCTATATAGCACCTCCTCCCCTACCTGAATGCGCAGCAGGTAGGAGGAGCGATCCATTTTTGAGGAAACCAGTCCGTCCGCACCGGATGTTTTTTCGGCTAGCTTGCGCCACGGGCGCCGATTCTCGGAGGATAAAAACTGGACTTTCGCTCCTTCCAACGGCTGCCCGCTTTGGCGATGAACGATGGAGAACTCCATGGGGCCATCGGGCTGTGATCGCTGCAGGAAGGCAATATTTGACACTTGGAAAGGGATCAATCCGGTCGTTCGCTGATTGGGCATGGGAAAGGATGGGTCCTTAGCGAACTGCAACAAATACTGGCCGGAAGGAAGTCCGTCCACCAGCAATTCGGTAGCGTGTCGTTGATAATCATCGGTTGCCGGCAGTTCGAGTTCCACGCGGTTTACCTCTTCCATTGACTCAATCATATTAGTCCGCTCTTCTCCGTAAGTCTGGGCAAATGCTTTGTATTGCTCCTCAGTGAATTTCAGGACCCGCACGTGCGTGTTTACCAAATTCCGGAAATCAACCCGCATTAACATCGGTTTCCGGGGTAGTATGACTTCTTCGACCTGCACCTCCAACTCGGGGCGTTCGATGGATTTGATCAGTCCGGCACAGCGACGTGCACCGTAGGTTTCGGGCAATTCAGCGATGCAGGTCTGACATATTTCCCGGGCCTTTACCAGGTCGTAGCGGTGAGCTTCGCCCAGGGAGGGATCGTAAGAACGACCACTATTTTGCCACAGTTCTGCTAATTCGTAATAGACCATATCAACACCAGCGGTGCCCGTGTATTTTTGTATGAGGTTTTCGAGAGCCTGCCGGTACAGGGTATCGGCATCGGAGCGACTGCTTTGGGTCCGGGCGTAATCCAGGCGTCGCAGGGTTAGATCGATCAATGCTGCCGGCTCATCTGTCTGCTCCATTCGCCAGGCGGTAAGTTCCTGAAACAACCGGAGCGCACCGTAGGTGGGTGACCCTTCATCCGGAGTCCGCTGGAAAGAGAAATCGACAAAGGTCTGGTTGTCGGCAAATAAAGCAGCTTCTTGTAAAAACAGGGCAGGTGCCGGCTCCGACAGGAAGGAGCGGGCATCATTGAAGTGATCCAGGGCACGGTGAACCAGTACATCGTAGAGGGTGGGTCGCAGGCCGGCCACCATTTCCCCCGGGTTAATTAATCCACTCAGATCATCGATGGGCACCGAGCGCAGGTCATCAGCCGGTTGCAGGGAGAACAAATACAGTTCAGCTACCCGTCGATCAAGACGTTCCAGGCTCCATTCGGCGATATCGGCGGTGTCCCGGTCGTTAACCTCGGTACGCGCACTATTGCGCCAAGTGCGCATTTTACGGTAATTGAAGAGCAATTCGGCGGTGGCGGAGCGGAGCATGGCAAGCTCGGTATCCGAGGCTTCCTCCATTTCTCCCATCAGCTGGCGAAGGGTTGCCAACTGGTCGTCTTCGTCGAGTTGTCCGCTGAAAAAGGCCCGGTAAATAATGGCGCGGACCATTTGATCAGGGCGATCGGCCGTTGTGGCCTGCTCTCTGATCTCCGCTATTCGTTCGAGGGCCGATTGGTATAAGCCTTCATAGCCTAGTGAATCAACCTCTTTCCAGGCCTGCTGGAAAGAGGAATCAGATGGTGGAGTCATAGCCGTGTTAGTTTGAGCGGAAAGGGGCACCAGGCTGATCAGAAAGCAGAATGCGGTCAGACGGAAGGATGCCAAAAGGGATTGCCTCTTCATACGTTCATGTTTGGAATTCATCAGTATCGTAATCGGTTTTTAACAGGATGCGGGAATGGGTACATTTACACACCGGGCTAATCCTTTTTTTCCGCTCCTTGACTATTTTTTGCAACGACCAATACATCAGAAATATTGCTATACAAGTGCGCCCGGTCAGTCGCGGCGGGAGAAACGTCGAATATCGACCTCCCTATCCAAGGTACTGTTTTTCAGGATAAAATCGCGCAAATGCACCGCCCAATAGGGGCCTAATGAAGTACCTTTGGTCCCCAATCCATTAAAAATATAGAGATTAGGATGTTCGTGGTGTCGTCCTAAAAAGGGGCGGCGATCCTTTACGGTGGGTTTGACGGCCGACCGGTGTTCGAGGAGTTCAAAAGGTAAGGTAAGTATGTCGGACAGACGTTCGGTGAGGTATGCACGAGCCTCTTCCGTGGGCCCGTCGTGTTCAAAATGATTGGAATTGGTAGAACCGATCCAATAGATATCCTTCTCCCAGGGTACGATGAAGATGCGCTGTTTCAGTATCTTGGGGAAATCAGCTCCGGGAATGCGCACCCAGATGGCCTGCCCCTTGGCGCCACCAAACGGAAGGTGAGCAAAGTACGGGTTTTTCGCGGCAGCCGCACCCTCCGCAAAGACGACGCAGCGGGCAGTAGCCTGACCGTACCGGACCGAGTGTTCGCTTACATGCAACCGTTGGTAATCAAAGGCTTCTTCCAGGATAGCATTTTTTGCCGAAAGGCGCTTCCGGTAGGCCTTGATCAGGCGGCCGATGTACACCTGTGCGCTTTGTCGGACTTCCCCGTAGGAATAGGCAGGACGGATATAGTCGGCATAGGACGCCAGACGGGGTTCATCCAGCATGTAAGGTTGGTAAGCCGGATCGCCGGTGCGGGCCAGCCAGTCATTCTCTTCCCGATGGTTAAAAAGACTGCGAATAATGCCATATTCATTGTACAAATTGATCCCCAGTGCCTTCTCGAGTTCGAGATACGTGGCTCGCGCAATGGGCAGCAGATCATCGAATCGCCAGGATTTCACGTAGCGACGACCGGTAATGGGGTTCATCAGGCCAGCCGCCACATTGCTGGCGGCTCGTTCGTGGCCCGGATCCACGTGACAGACGGTCCATCCGGATTTCTCT
The DNA here is from genome assembly GCA_964342305.1 of uncultured Saprospiraceae bacterium. Taxonomy (GTDB): domain Bacteria; phylum Bacteroidota; class Bacteroidia; order Chitinophagales; family Saprospiraceae; genus DT-110. Next base: position 21,594 of record CAYFGK010000123.1, read on the forward strand.
AATTCCCAGGAAATAAGGGTGCCGGCCAGCCCCTGGCCGACGATCAGGGCATCGTACTGCATATTAGAGCGTGTTTGGGATTTATCCTTTGGACTGCAAATGTCTATTATTTGAACCTCA
>CAYFGK010000124.1:0-21556 GCA_964342305.1 uncultured Saprospiraceae bacterium
TTCTGTTTTTGCCCCGAGCGCAGGAAAATGACTAATAATACAGGCCAGAAGCCTTTGAGCATGCGGACCAGGAAGTTGTAAATAAAAATAACGATAGCACTGGTCGATTGCCGCTGGGGCACGTAAAGGCTTGCCAAATCACTCTTCTTCATCGCTGGCTACTTTTTCGGATACGAAAGTGCGCATTTGCTCGGCCCGCTCCTTGGTGAGGCCGGGAATGGTGAGGTCACTCTGGCTGCCGCCGGCGGTATAAATTGCCAATCGTGCTAACCCGAACTGCCGTTCGATCACCCCCTGGTGTACTTCACTATGCTGGATCCGGCTATAGGGGATTACGGTCGTCTTGCGAAACAGCAATCCCGACCGGTACATGAGATCATGGTTCCGCACGGCGTATCCTTTAATCCTGAACCCCCGATAAACGAGAAATGTACTCAATAACAGGAGTAGTATCCAGCCTCCGGAAATGACCCCCATCAACCACCACGGCATATCCCCCTGAACGCCGGCAGTAAAAAGAAAAATACCAAGGATCAGCAATCGAAAAAGGTATAAACTCCACATTTGAACACGCAGATAGGCGCGTTCGAGGGGCGACCAGGTGACATCAGCCACCCGGGGCAGGCCGGCGAGATCAATCTGTGTATTCGCAAAGAGAGGCTTATCCATACGTGAGTTTTTCCAGGTTACGCAGTTGAATATACCAAACAAACTGTCAGGATGGTAAGAGGTTTGGACGAGCTGTGGGAAATACCGGATTAATCAAGTATCAGGTTTGAGATATGAGGTAACCTCTAGCCTATTCTCAAACCCCAAACCTAAAAAAGTGCTATCCACAACGATTGTGGATAACACCCAAAATAATAAGCCAGTAATGAATAAAATGTATCCCATTCTTTAGCTATCGGTAGCGAGCTGGCTCCCGCTACCGGCTGTATCTGTGTTCTAGTTTATAAGGTTCTCTTTTTCCAGGGAAAGGTGCGGGACGATTTTCCCTTCTCATCGACGATAATGCTCAGGCATCCCGCTCCCAAAAATCCCTTTGGTTTTATGCGCTACTCGTCTGCTCTTTTTGTCGTTTTACCCGGTCAGATTACCAGTACAGATAGATCGTGGAGTAGTTGCTGCTCTCCTATTTGCACGGATTAGGTCCCGGAAATGCCTAAGTCTTGCTATATTTCCGGGAAGCCCGGCCAGGGATCTATCTGCTCTGGGATCTGTTTACCGGGTTATCAAATCATTCTGATATCTATCAAGCAACTACCGTACCAAAATGAAAAACCTTCCCTATTTTTTTCTGTTTTTTTTAGGTGTCACTGTTTTTTCCTGTCGGCAAACGCCCGTCCCCCCCGACTATACCATTCAAAAAAGTGTGGTGGAGGACTCCGCCATGGTGGTAAGTCCGCACCCCCTGGCAACGGAGGTGGGCGTAAAGGTTTTACGCCAGGGAGGTAATGCGGTAGATGCGATTGTAGCCGTTCAGTTTGCTATTGCGGTAGTTTATCCGCGTGCCGGCAACATCGGGGGTGGCGGGTTCCTGGTTTACCGGGGTCATGACGGGACCATTGATGCTCTCGATTACCGCGAAAAAGCACCACTGGCCGCAACCCGGGATATGTACCTGGAAGAAGATGGGTCGGTTAGTCCTTCGCGCAGCCGCAAAGGCCACCTTGCCGTAGGTGTACCGGGTACCGTAGCGGGCCTGGCCGCAGCCCACGAGAAATACGGGCGACTACCCTGGGCGCAGGTAATCCAACCAGCCATTGATTTGGCAAACAGCGGTTTTGCAATTACCGAAGCGGAAGCTAATCGTTTAAACGGTTTTCAGGAGTCTTTTCAGGAATACCACCTCTCGGAAAGTCCTTTCCTGCGCGACACCTTCCTGATCGGTCACCGGCTGGTGCAAAAAGACCTTGCGCGCACACTGGAGCGCATTCGCGACGAGGGTAAAAATGGTTTTTACCAGGGAGAAACGGCCGACCATCTCGTGGCAGAAATGGAACGAGGCAAGGGGCTGATCACCCACGAGGACCTCAAACAATACGAAGCTACCTGGCGCGAGCCCGTAGTGCAAACCTACCGGGATCAATACCGCATGATATCCATGCCACCATCTTCCAGCGGAGGCATTGCCCTGGGGCAGTTACTTGGCATTGTGGAAGAATACCCGCTGGCCGAATACGGTTTCCACAGTACGCGGGCGGTTCATCTGATGACCGAAGCGGAGCGCAGGGTGTATGCCGATCGGGCGCAGCATCTTGGTGATAGTGACTTTTACGATGTGCCTCGTGATTCCCTCCTCGATGATACGTATCTGACCATGCGCATGGCAGATTTTTCAGCTGATATTGCCGGCAGCAGCGACAGTACCGAAGCCGGAGCATTCGCCAACCTCAAGGAAAGCTACGAAACAACACATACGTCCATCGTCGACCCCGAGGGTAATGCGGCTTCAATCACAACGACCCTGAACTCCAACTTCGGCAGTAAGGTATTCGTCCATGGTGGTGGGTTTTTCCTGAATAATGAGATGGATGACTTCAGCGCTAAGCCCGGTGTCCCCAACCAATTCGGACTTATAGGAGCCGAAGCTAACGCCATTCAACCCGGTAAACGGATGCTTTCATCCATGACGCCTACTATCTTTGAAAAAGACGGTGAACTGTTCATGGTGCTGGGTGCACCCGGTGGTTCCACCATCATTACCGCGGTCTTTCAGGTGTTCGTGAACGTGGCTGATTTCGGCATGCCTCTCGACGAGGCCGTCAATGCCGGTCGCTTCCACCACCAATGGTTACCCGATATGCTAACCGTGGAGAAGGGAGAAATACCCGCTTCAACCCTCGAGGAACTCAAAGCCCTGGGGCACGAGATTCGGGAGGTCAACCGTATGGCCGTGATCAAGGCCATCCAGGTACTGCCTGACGGGCGCTTGCACGGCGCAGCTGACCCCCGGAATCCCGATGACGATGCTAAAGGCTATTAGTAGGACCAAGGTTCAAGGGCCATGGACCTTGAAACTTGAACCTTGGCCCTCGAACATCGGTTCACTTGTCTTCAAGTATAAGGTGCCTATCAGTATCCTCTGATAAATGCGTGGACCGTAATGCCCGCATCCGTTTGCACAACAACCTGGTAGGTTCCCGTGGGCAGCGTACTGGTATTTACCGGCAGGATGGTTATGCCTTTCGGCAAAAGTATCCCATCGTGTAAACGTTGCACCTGCTGCCCGAATTGATTCACTATCCATATGGTCGCTTCCTGCGATTCGGGCATTTCCAGGCGCAATTGCATCTGGTCGGAAGCAGGGTTCGGGAAAATAGTCATGGTGATTTCCCGGGAATTGCGGAGCAATCCCGGATTTGTCCGGGGTACTACCGGCTCCGTAGCTTCCGGCTCTGTAGCCACCTCTGGTTTCGTACGTTCGGCTATTCGTTGCGCCGGTGCCCAACTTGATGGCTGAATGGTGGCCAGTGTATCCTGGAGCCCCAGGCTATCCTGCTGGTAAGGGCTGAGTTCATCCAGCCGGAAATCGTCGGGCGGGATATAGAAGGTATCCGCGCCGTTCACCCAAGTCAACTCCTGCCAGTAGGATGTAGACGCTGTATCCGGTCGCACGGAAGTATGGTATTGCTGACACTCGTAAAACCGGGTTTCCCCCTCGGCATTCCAGTACTGAACAACATCGCCGGGATCGAAAAACATCGCATCGCCCTTATTGGTCTTGTAGTAGGGGAAGCGATAGGACGACACGCCGATGGTATCGGTCCAACGCATCCAGCGCAGGTACCCTACTTGTCCGTAAGCTCCCAGGTCATTGCGGAACTCAGGTGCCACCATGGCTGAATCATGGACATTATCTTCGATGGTAAAAATGCCCGTACTATTGTAATCGGCCCCACCGATGTACGATTTGGTGGTATCGAAGGTGTTGTTGACGATATCGATCTCCACGCTGTCGGTCGCCACATTAAACACCTGATCGTTGGTAATGTAGTGGTTGGGGTAAACGATATCGTAATTATAGTTGAAGTTCCCGAAGGTATTACCGGTCCAGTGCCAGTTGGTAAAGGCGTTAGTCGATTTGAACTGAAAAACGCCCATAGGACCGCGGCAACCCCAGGCCAGGTTATTGCGGACCAGGACCGAGTCATCCGTCACGGGTAAATCCTCGCGGGGTTTGTTCGACACATTGAAGAATTTCTCCCCGGCTCCCAACAGTATATTGTTTTCCACAATCAGTCCGCCGGTGCGGACACTGAACTGCATAGTGTTATCCTGGTACCGCATGAAGGGGTCGAGCCAGTCCATGGCCCCCCAAAGCACATTATTCCGGATCACGCACCCCTCTCCGAGTTGTTCGGTTTGCAGGGCTTCCCCACCCGTACGGACGATCAGGCAGTTCTCGATACGCAGGTGGTGAAACATGGGCTGCACACCGTTTTGGGTAGACCCCAGGTAGATGCCCTCCGACCCGATGTCGTGAATGTATAAATGGTGGATAAAGACGGAGTCCATATCGCGGGGACCATTATCGTCTTTCACCAGTAACCCGGCAAAGCCTCCATCGGAGATTTCGATGTGGTCCACCTCAAAGTGCGAAGCCGTATCGTCGATCGACAGACAGGACAAGCCTGACTCGGATTGCCATTCATTATTGGCCCAGATACCGTAGGTGCCGTTGGAAAAAGAATAGTCGACTCCACTCCCGTTTTTAGCGCATCCTGTAAAATACGGTGACCCCGTACCGGCCACCGGATCGTACTCGCCCGTAATTCGCCAGTTTGTACCATCATACAGGCGCACGATGGGGGTCCGAACCTGTCCAAGGAAGTTGGTGATCGGAATCCGCTGGTTGGTCGATGGCCCTACTACGTGAGTAAGTCGCAGGGAAAGCAAGGTGTAATAAGCCCCCTTGATCAGGATCTTATTTGGATAGTCGAGGTTGGCAAATTCATTATTTGCTTTATAGATCTGCCCCCATGCGGTACGGGTAAAAATCACGTAATCACCTTCGTTCACCTGGGGATATTTGGCCGCAACGTCGGCATCCGCATAGCCGTCGGTATCCCATTTCCCCGTGAGGTTTTGGATGGCAATAGTAAAGTTTTTGGCGAAAGCCAAACCGGAAGAATCCTCCGTAGCAACGACGCGAATACTGTAGCTCGAGGCTACTTCGTAATCGTAACTATAGTAGGAGAAAAGAGAGTCATGCCGAATCCGGAAAAGGTGATTGTCGGAGGTCTGTGCACTGTCTATCAGGGCATAGCTAAGGCCTGTAGACAGGCTATCGGCGGGCGTAAGGGAACCAATAAACGTGAACAGATCTTCGTTTTCCGGAATGGATTGACTGGACAGGGTAAAGTCCGGTTGCTGGTAAGCTCCCAACCAAAGCGGCAGGAACAGGCTTACCGTGAATAACAGGTAGCGCATAATCGATTTTTGGGATAATACCGGGCGCCACAAGTATACTGTTTAAAAACAATATATTTTATAAAAACGCATCTATATTTTCCCGGAAAAAATCCAGATAGTACGGAGCTTATGATTTATCCAAAATTAGCAAGGGGTGAATCAACACGTATTCATCGTTCTCAATAGTTACCTGATAATAGCCAGGCGCTAAACCGGAGCGGTCCAGGGTAAACTCATGATAACCGGCATCCAATAATTGCATTGGCAGAATGACTTGAATCACCTGTCCCAGCGTATTCACCAGCGAAATACGGACTTGACCGGCTTGAGGCACCTCTAATTCGATACGAGCATGGTCCGAAACCGGGTTGGGTACCACCCTTATTGCCGGCCTGATTCGGTCATTCCGGCCGGGAATAGAGATACGGCTGTTTTCTGAATTATCAGGTGGTGTACTTGTCCATTGGTCTTTACAGGGGACGTAGCGGACGGATGAGGGAGGATAATGAGCCTGGCCACCTGCAAACGATTGCCCGGGAAGTGAGCGAGCCTCCAGCCCCACTGGTGTAAAGCAAGGCCGGATCCGATCCTGTAAACCCATACCGTACCCCTGATAGGGACTGTTTGCCGAAAGGCGCCAATCGTCGGGTGGATAGAATGATTCTTCCCCCTTATTATCCCAGGTCAGCAACCGCCAAACATTGGGATTTTCCGGGTCGGGTTCAACACCCTGGTGCTCTTGAAGACACAAATAAAAGCGGGTCTCTCCCCGATACCAATATTGTACTATATCGCCCACCTCGAAGGTGACTGGTTGGCCCTTATTAGTGAGGAAGGACGGAAAGGACGATGAACTCCCGATTATGGCCGCCCACCGCATCCAGCGCAGTATCCCGGCTTGCCCATAGATGCCCAGTGCGTTGGAAAAAATGGGTTCTGAAATCGGCTCCTGATGGTTTCCCTCGATCGTAAATTGAGCCGTACTATTGGAAAATAGACCGCCAATTTCCGAACGGGTCTGATCAAAAACGTTGTTCCGCAGAGTCACCGGGATATCATCGGCCGCAATGCTGAAAATATGCTTCGCTGCAGCATAGTGATCCGGATAGACCTTGCCGTAGGAGTTGATAAAACGGCCCCAAAAATTTTCTTCCCAGACCCAGGGTGTCCGGCCATCGTTATCCTTAAATTGATAGGCTCCAAATGGGCCCCGGCATCCCCAAGCCAGGTTATGTCGTATCTGTACCGGAAGTGCGGGGGCCTGCAGGTCGGGACGTGGCTTCTGGCTAACGTTGAAAAACTTCTCTCCGGCCCCCAACAGGATGTTGCGCTCAAAGACCAATCCGCCGGTGCGCACACTGAATTGCACCGTATTATCCTGGAATCGCTGAAAGGGGTCTTGCCAGTCCATGGCCCCCCATAACACATTATTGCGGATCACGCATCGCGCCCCCAGTTGCTCCGTTTGCAGCGCTTCACTGCCGGTGCGGACGATTACGCAATTCTCGATGATCAGGTCGTGGAACATGTGTTGAGGATCTGCCTGCGTGGACCCCAAATAAATTCCCTCCGAACCGATATCGTGGATATATAAATGGTGCAAATACACCTGATCCATATCCTGAGGACCAAAATCGTCTTTTATCAGAGCTCCGGCAAACCCACCATCGGAAATCTCCAGGTGATCGATCTCAAAGTGGGTAGCCCGGTCATCGACCGACAGATTGGATAAGCCCGATTCGGAGGTCCATTTATTGCAAACCCAGATGCCAAATTTTCCACGGGAAAAGGAAAAGTCGACCGTGCTGCCATTCTGATCACAGCCCCGGAAAAAAGGGGATCCGGTACCACGGTCCGGATCGTACTGGCCGGTAAGTCGCCACAAATCACCCTCGTATAAACGAAAATGCCTGGTGTATACCCGGCCCAGGAAATTGGTAATGGGAATACGGTCAACCACCGATCGCCCCATGACTCCCGAAAGACGTAAATGCACTAACTGATAATGCCCGCCCTTAATCAGGATTTTATTAGGGTATCGCAGGCCACTGAATTCGCCATTGTTCTTATATACCTCTTCCCGGGCTGATTTATTGAAGATCACGTAGTCTCCGGGATTCACCTGTGGGTATTTGGCCGCCAGCTCCTCATCGGCCCAGCCGTCCTGATCCCATTTCCCGTGCCGGTCGATGATCTCAATGGGAAATAACTTTTCCAGGGAACGCCCCACACCGTCGGTCACCCGAATTCGTACCCAGTGTACCGGAGAAAACTCAAAATCAAAGCTGTACCAACTGTACAGAGAATCGTTTCGAATACGAAAAAAAGCATTAGCCGGAGTCTGTTCGGTACTGGTAAGTGTAAAAGTCAGTGGAGTATCCCCCGTGATCCCAACCGCCGAAAGCGTACCCACGAGCGTCAACAGGTCCTCATTTTCGGGAATGGCGGATTGAGAAAGGGAAAGGTCAGTTATCCCCTGGCCCATTAACGGAACCGAAAGACCGGAAATTAATAGAAGGAGCAGGAAGCGCATGTACTTTATTACATTCGGTTACCGGGGGTAACAACAAGTACGAAAGTCAGCCCCCCCGGATGCAAAAAACGGCTACTATTTACCGAAAAAAGCAAAAAACCTACCGTTTACTGTTAAAAACACACCGATTACTGATAGTACACACAAAAAAAGCCGAAGCCCGATGGACTTCGGCTTTTTTTGTGTCAGCCGTTTTACTATTGCTGATTTCCCTGTGGCGGGGCACCTTGTTGAGCTCCGGCAGCCTCCTGAAGTTGCTGCATCATACGCTGCTGCATCATCGATTGTGCTTTTTGCGTAAGCTCCGGATCCATTTGGATACCCTTTGACAGCTGCTGGTAACGCAAAGGCGTTATTCCCGTTTCCTGGATCGCAGCGACAGACTGGCGTTCCAACATGGGTTCCATTTCCCGCATCTTAGCGTCGATGCGGTCCAATTGACCTTCTTCCTCGGCGCTGATCGGTGTAACGTCAGCATTCGGGTTCTGCATGATCTGCTGAATTTGGGAAAAGCGCTCCAAAGTCATACCCTCCGCTTCGACGGCCTGCATCATTTGGGATTGAGCCTGTTGACTCACGGCCTGGACAGCTTCTACTGCATCCAGAAATTTTTCAATATCAGCATCCGTAATATTCGTAGCCGGTTTGATGGAATCCAAAGGTGGCATTTCCGTCATGGCCGATTCGGCATCGGACATGGTTTCGTTATCGGTAGTCTCCGTATCAGCATCACCTCCTTCATTATTACAGGAGAGGGTCAGGCTGGTCAGGATAATTGCCAACATCCAAATCATCGGCGTTCTTCTCAAAGTGTGTTGAATCATTAAATTGTTATTAAGTCAAAAAAGAATGGATCACCATTATTCGGGAACCACTACGTATTCAAAGGTACAAATATTGCCTGCCAATCCAGATCAATAGTCCAACCATTTGCCCCGCGGTTCGTTATGCCCTAAAAAACCAATGAAGCGACTTTTTCTGACCTGGACCCTTTGTTGCGCAGGTATTTTTGCCCTGCCTCAATCCGACAACTTTTTGGAATCGGTCAACCGCGACCGCCTGCAACGGCAAAAAACCGGAATGCTGGTCCTCGGTGGCTGGGCCGCCGGAAACATTGCTACCGGCCTGATCTTGCGTGGAAAAACGGAAGGCCCCGCCCGCCATTTTCACACTATGAATGCGGGCTGGAATGCCGTTAACCTGATCATTGCCGGTTTTGGATATTACGGTGCCATGAATGGAGATCCCACTTCTCTTGACCTGTACCAAACTGTTCAGGAACAACACAAATTCCAAAAAATTCTGTTGTTCAACGCCGGGCTTGATGTGGGCTACATGGCCGCAGGGCTTTATCTGATCGAACGGAGCCGACGGGGCGGCGATAAGGCCGACCAGTACAAGGGTTTCGGCCGCTCTATAATCCTTCAGGGTGGCTTTTTGTTCGCATTCGACCTGGTGAATTATTTCATCCATGCCAGTCATAATGAGGACCTGCAGCCACTGATGTCGAGCCTGCGTTTTGACGGGCAAAACCTGGGGTTTGTCCTGACTTTTTAGCGGAAGCGGAAGCATAACAAAAACAAATAACCCTATAAGGGAAATTAATAATCTGTCAGGGCCTCCTTGAGGTTTTCCGCACAATATCAGCAGCTTATATCGTGCGTCATTTCTTTTCGTGACACCACCCTGATAAGATTCCTCCTTTTTGGTAAAACCTTATTTATACTTTTTTGTATAAAATAGTACCTTTGCAACCTAATTTAGACACAGTCTAATTACTTTGATTCACCGGTCAGCTCATAGCTGACGCCTAAATAACCAGTACCGTATGAGTGATTCAATGCAGACGCTGGAACAACACACGAGTAGTGACTACAAGTTTGGGTTCTCCAGCAATATCGAATCGGAAAAGATCCCTAAGGGATTAAATGAGGATACGATTCGTCGCATTTCTGCAAAAAAGGGCGAACCTGAATTCGTTCTGGAATGGCGCCTGAAAGCGTACCAACATTTCCTGACCATGCAGGAACCAAAGTGGCCGAACGTTACTTATCCACCCGTTGATCTGCAGGATATTTACTATTACGCAGCTCCTAAAAAGAAGCCGAAGCTGGATAGTCTCGACGAAGTTGATCCGGAATTGCTGGAGACCTTCAACAAACTGGGCATACCACTGGAAGAGCAAAAAATGCTTACGGGTGTTGCCGTTGATGCGGTTTTCGACAGTGTTTCGGTGAAGACTACATATAAAGAGAAGCTGGCCGAACTGGGTATCGTCTTCTGCTCTTTTTCCGAAGCAGTAAAGGAACATCCCGAGCTGGTGAAGAAATACCTGGGTTCGGTAGTACCCTATACGGATAATTACTTCGCCTGCCTCAACTCCGCCGTTTTCAGCGACGGTTCCTTTGTATACGTACCCAAGGGTGTGAAGTGCCCGATGGAGCTATCGACCTACTTCCGGATCAACGAAATGAATACCGGTCAGTTCGAACGTACGCTGATCGTAGCCGAAGAAGGTGCCTCCGTGAGCTATCTGGAAGGATGTACGGCCCCCATGCGCGACGAGAACCAGCTGCACGCCGCAGTGGTCGAATTGGTCGCACTAGACGATGCCAACATCAAGTACTCCACGGTTCAGAACTGGTACCCCGGTGACAAAGAAGGGAAAGGTGGTATCTATAACTTCGTAACCAAGCGCGGACTTTGTGCTGGTGATCGTTCCAAGATCAGCTGGACACAGCTGGAGACCGGCTCTGCCGTAACCTGGAAGTACCCCAGTTGTGTACTCAAGGGCGACAACTCAGTGGGTGAATTTTACAGTGTGGCAGTAACGAATAACAAGCAGCAGGCCGATACCGGTACCAAGATGATCCACCTGGGTAAGAATACCCGCTCAACCATCATCTCCAAAGGAATCTCAGCCGGATATAGCCACAACAGCTACCGCGGCTTGGTTAAAGTTGGCAAGAAGGCCGAAAACGCCCACAACTTCAGTGTTTGTGATTCCCTCCTGATGGGCGATAAATGTGGTGCCCATACCTTCCCCTACCTCGAAGTGGAAAACAACTCCGCCAAAGTGGAGCACGAGGCAACGACGTCAAAGATCGGCGAAGATCAATTGTTCTACCTCATGCAGCGAGGTATGAGCGAGGAAGACGCCATTAATATGATCGTCAGTGGCTACTGTAAAGAGGTGTTCAATGAGCTGCCGATGGAATTTGCAGCGGAGGCACGCAAACTACTTGCTATCTCACTGGAAGGTAGTGTCGGATAACCCAAATTGATTGACAACAAAACCAACGCTAAACGATAGAGCTATGCTTTCTATAAAAAACCTACATGTATCTATTGAAGACACCCAGATCCTGAAAGGAATTGATCTGGATGTAAAACCTGGTGAGATCCACGCCATTATGGGGCCGAATGGTTCCGGTAAAAGCACCTTGGCCAATGTATTGGCTGGTCGGGAAGAGTACGAAGTAACCGATGGAAGCATCGAGTACTTGAATGAAGACCTTCTCGAGCTCGAAGTCGATGAGCGCGCCCGTAAGGGAGTATTCATGGCTTTTCAATATCCGGTAGAAATACCGGGAGTAACCACTGCTACCTTCCTCAAGGAGATCATTAATGCCGTGCGGGAAGAGCAGGGCAAGGAAGAACTCAAGGCACCACAAATGCTTAAACTGATGCGTGAGCGCATTAAAATGGTGGACCTGCCCGAAAACTTCCTGAAGCGCTCCCTGAATGAAGGTTTTTCCGGAGGTGAGAAGAAGCGTAACGAAATGCTGCAACTGGCCCTGCTGGAACCCAAGCTCGCTATTCTCGACGAAACGGACTCCGGTCTCGATATCGATGCCCTGAAGATCGTTGCCAACGTCGTGAACAATATGCGCAATGAGGGACGCTCTTTCCTCATCGTAACCCACTACCAGCGCCTGCTCGATTACATCATCCCCGACCACGTACACGTTCTTTACAATGGTAAAGTCGTGAAGTCAGGTGATAAAGAACTGGCCAAACAACTGGAAGAACGCGGATACGATTGGATTAAAGAAGAAGCTGACGCCGTGTCAGCCTAAATCAAAAGCGAACCAAAACTATTATGGCAATAGAAACGAAAGACAAGAACATCAGCCGTTTTTTAACGCTGTTTGGTGAGCTGGAACGGGGCCTCAACGGCCAGAAAGAAAAGCCGGTCCACCAAATTCGTCAAACGGCTATCGATCGGTTGTCGCAACTGGCCTTTCCGACCCGTCGCGACGAAGAATATAAATATACCAGTGTCACCCGCATCGTAACCGAGGATTACGACCTTGAACCCACCGCCGAACTGGACGCCGCCACGGTCGATCAGTACCGCATCCCCGACCTGAACGCCGCCACCCTCGTCTTTGTCAATGGCCAGTATCGGTCGGACCTGAGCGATGAACAGGACCTGCCGGAGGGCATGCGTTTACAGACCATCGAAGATGCACTGCAACAAGCAAAGGATCAACCAATCCTGAATGATCTGCTGATCAATACGGCCGAGGATGGTGTGGATCCCTTCCTGGTTATGAATGCGGCTTTCGCCAAAAACGGATACTATCTGCACGTGCCCAAAAAGACAGAGGTGGAAAAACCACTGCACTTTTTGTACATCAATACCGAACAAGACAAGCCGTACCTGTTCAGTCCTCAGCGCATTATTGTGGCGGAACCCAGCTCGAAGTGTACCATTGTGGAAACCTTTCACAGCACCGCACCGGGCACGGCAAAATACTTTGGCAACCTGTTTAACCGTATGGTGATCCGGGAAAATGCCGAAGTACATCACTACAAAATTCAGCGCGAAAGCCTGGAGGCTTTTCAGATGAACAATACGGAGGTTTTTCAGTATCAGGATAGCCGCTACAGCAATTATACCATCGACCTGGGTGGCCGGATTGTGCGCAATAACCTGCACGCCATTCACCGTGGCCAGAATGTGACCAGCAACTTTTACGGATCCTTCTACGGCCGCCGTGACCAGCACATCGATAACCACACTTTTATTGATCACGCAATACCTCACTGCCAGAGCAACGAGCTATACAAAGGTATTCTGACCGATAAAGCACGTGGTGTATTTAACGGTAAAGTGATGGTCCGCAAAGATGCCCAGAAAACGAATGCTTTCCAGCAAAACAGCAGTCTGGTACTATCTGATAAAGCGGTGATGGATTCCAAACCACAGCTGGAGATCTTCGCCGACGATGTCAAGTGCAGCCATGGTGCCACCATTGGTCAATTGGAAGAGGATTCCGTGTTCTATCTGCGTAGTCGCGGTCTCACCGATGCCCGTGCACGTGAGGCACTACAATATGCTTTCCTGTTGGAAGTACTGGAGTTTATGCCGCACGAGGCCATGCGCACCTTCGCCGAGCAACAGATCAACAATAAATTTACGGAAGCAATATAAATGGATACCACCACTGAACGCACCCCTGTCCGACGTCCCTTCGAGATCACTGAGATCCGCCGGGAATTTCCCATCTTGTTCCGGGAAATGAACGGAAAACCCATGGTTTTTCTGGATAGCGCCGCTTCCAGCCAAAAACCAAAGGTCGTCATCGAGGCGCTCGATCACTATTACGAGTACCTGAACGCCAATGTACACCGCGGTGTGTACCAACTGAGTCAGGAAGCTACCGACGCCCACGAGCGCGGACGGGAACTCGCCAGGGGTTTCATCAATGCCGCATCTGCTAAGGAAGTGCTCTTTACGCGCGGGACCACCGAAGGTATCAATCTGGTGGCCCAATGCTACGGACGCCAATTTATCAAGGCAGGCGACGAAATCCTGATCAGTGGTATGGAGCATCATTCCAATATTGTACCCTGGCAAATGATTGCCGAACAAACCGGTGCTGTCCTGAAAGTTATCCCCGTAACCGAGCGGGGTGAACTGGATATGGAAGCATTCGACCAATTACTCTCCAACCGCACGCGATTAGTCAGTGTGGTGCACATCTCTAACACCCTGGGTACCATCAACCCCGTTAAGGAGATCATTGATAAAGCCCACGCCCGGGATGTGCCCGTACTGGTCGATGGTGCGCAGGCAGTACCACACCAGCAAGTGGATGTGCAGGCACTGGATGCAGACTTTTACGTCTTCTCCGGCCATAAGATGTTCGGTCCGACCGGTATTGGCATTTTGTACGGCAAAGAAAAATGGCTCGACGCTATGCCGCCTTACCACGGAGGGGGCGAAATGATCAAAACGGTGACTTTCGAGAAAACCACCTACAACGAGTTGCCCTTTAAATACGAAGCAGGTACGCCAGATATCAGTGGCTCGGTAGCTTTGGGTGTTGCCATCGAATACATCCAGCGAATCGGCCACGAAGCTATTCAGGCCCACGAGCAGGATCTGTTGCAGTATGCCACCGATGGGCTCTCCCAAATTGAGGGTATTCGAATGGTAGGTGAAGCCGCTGATAAAGCCAGCGTTATTTCCTTTTTGCTGGATGGAGCACACCCCTACGATGTAGGTACCTTGCTCGATAAGTTGGGTATTGCTGTTCGGACCGGCCACCACTGCACCCAACCCTTGATGGACCAGTTTGGCATTCCCGGGACCGTCAGGGCCTCCTTCGCTTTGTACAACAATCGTGAGGATGTTGACCGGCTGGTAGCAGGGGTCGAACGGGCTGCCCGCATGCTCCGCTAATGAATGATTATGGACATCAATCAAATACAAGACGAAATCATTGATGAATTCGCCTTTTTTGAGGACTGGATGGAAAAATACGAGTACATCATCGATCTGGGTAAGAACCTCCCCCTGATCGACCCTTCTAAAAAAGACGATGACCACCTGATAAAAGGCTGCCAGAGCCAGGTTTGGCTCGAAGCCAAAGAAAAGGACGGCATCATTCACTTCACGGCCGATAGTGATGCAGTGATCACCAAAGGCATCATTGCCCTGTTGATCCGTGTGCTGTCCGATCAAAAGGCCGAAGCCATTGCCGAAACCGAGCTTTATTTCATCGATCAGATCGGCCTTAAGGAACACCTCTCCCCTACCCGATCCAATGGGCTGGTGAGCATGGTGAAACAAATGAAGTTGTACGCGCTGGCCTTTCAGCATAAATCCTAGTCGTATGAACCACGAGGAGCTAGAATCTAAGATAATTGAGCAGATCAAGACGGTCTTCGATCCGGAAATACCGGCCGACATTTACGAGATCGGTCTCATTTACGAGATCGATATCCGGGAAGGTGGAAAAGTGGGCATTACCATGACGCTGACCACTCCCATGTGTCCGGTAGCCGATTCCCTGCCAATGGAGGTGCAAGAAAAAGTGATGATGGTCGAAGAGGTTACCGATGTGGACCTGCAGGTCGTGTTTGATCCACCCTGGAATAAAGAAATGATGAGTGAAGAGGCGCGTTTTGCCCTCGACATGCTCTAGAAAATACCCGATGTTGCAATGAAGATCTCAGCACAAGACGAATACGGCATCCGGGTATTGATCCGGATCGCCAGAGAAGAAGAAGAGGAAGGACTGAGTATTGCTCAGTTGTGTGAACTGGAAGGTCTGTCCCAGTCCTATATGGCCAAGGTTACCCGATCACTACGCATGGCCGGACTGATCGAGAGCACCCGTGGTCGCAAAGGAGGTTATATTCTCGCAAAACCAGCTGACCAGATTCGCATGAATGAAGTACTCGATGCTCTGGGCGGAGCTCTGTACGACGAATCCTTTTGCCGGGCTCATACGGGAGGATTACGCATCTGCACTAATTCGGTTGACTGTTCCGTACGTAGCCTCTGGCGCATTGTACAAGTAGCCCTGGATCGTATGCTCGACCGCATTACCCTCGCTGATCTGCTCGGCTCCGAGGATACGTCCGACCATATTTTACAGCATATCCTGGACGAAAGCATCGCCGCACAGCCCGAAGAATCTAACTGATCGCATGCCTTATGGCAAATCAAAGCTGCCCCCGCTTTCCTAACTCCACTACTTTTATACTTGCATTGCATTATTTTAATGTGTAGATTTACAGCGATGAATTTCTTCATTAATGCTCTAAGTCTTTACATGCTTATCCTTGCTCTTTTGCCTTGTGCAGATGGGGTGGATTGCTCTATGTTTGGTGAGAGTGAATCGGTTCACACGGAACTTTTTGACGGAATGGGTAATGGTGATAATAATGGTTGTCATGATTATTGTACCCCCTTTTGTACATGTAGTTGTTGTCAAACTACACTTCGCTCACCGACTGAGTTTAGTTTTGTTGTGAATGCGCCTATTATTATATTTTCTGAACCTTCTCTTTCCGTTTCCTTATTCAAGGATCTTGCTTTTCCAAATGATATCTGGCAACCGCCAAAACAATTCATTTAACCCATCTGCAAGCTTTTAGCTTGCCCTTTTTTTAGTTAACAACTTAATATTTGGGCTTGATGTTGTAGCTCAAAAAGCTTTCATTTCCTGACGGTTAGACATATGGTCTAGGCGCACGCTTTCCTGTAAACAAAGACACTACAATCTGCAGTGCCATGCCCTCATTGAAGAAAGCCTCCTATCGCAGTTAGGTGCTTATTTACAGGTTATAACATCTGGCTTTACAAGCAAGTACAATTTACATGATTAATAGAATCATTTCCTTTTCAATAAGGAATAAATTTATTGTGGGCCTGCTCACGCTGGCCCTCATAGGAGTAGGCATCTACTCCATGTCCACGGTTAACCTCGGTTCGGTTCCGGACATCACCAACAACCAGGTACAAGTAATGACCGTATCCGAAAACCTGGCTACCGAAGATATCGAGCAGTTTGTCACTTATCCTGTGGAGTTGGCCATGGGAAATCTTCCCGGAGTGGAAGAAATCCGTTCCGTTTCAAGGTTTGGGCTGTCGGTCGTCACCATCGTTTTTGAAGACGATATGGGTACTTATCTGCCCCGCCAACTGGTGCAGGAAAAACTGAATGAACTTCAGGAGACCATCCCCGAAAAGTTCGGAGACCCGACTATGGGACCCATTTCCACAGGTCTGGGCCAAATTTATGAGTACACCATCCGGCCTGAACCGGGTTACGACACCGTGTACAGCCCTATGGAACTGCGAACTATCCAGGAGTGGATAGTAAAGCGACAACTTACCCTCCTTGAGGGCGTGGTAGAAGTCAACTCCTTCGGAGGCTATATTAAACAATACGAGGTGGCCATCAACCCAGAGAAGCTAAATGCTATGGACGTAAGCATTTCAGAGGTGTACAATGCCCTTGCCCGCAATAATGTGAATACAGGTGGAGCTTACATCGAAAAAAACCGGATGTCCAATTTCATTCGTGGTGAGGGATTGGTGCGCTCACTGGATGATATACGGAGTATTGTAATCCGCAATGAAAATGGTATTCCCATAACTATTGATGATGTAGCTGAAAAGGTACATTTCGGCCATCAGGTACGCTATGGTGCTTTTACACAGGATGGAGAAGAAGCTGTAGGTGGGATAATTATGATGCTTAAGGGATCTAATCCCAATGCCGTTATCCAGAACGTGAAAGAGCGTATGGAGGAAGTAGAAAAATCGCTTCCCGAAGGGCTCACGATTGATGCTTTTATCGACCGTAGCGCACTTATAGGGAGAACCACTGATACGGTAAAGAACAACCTGATTGAAGGCGCACTGATCGTAATATTTGCACTGGTAATCCTCCTGGGAAGTTTGCGCGGGGGTCTCATTACGGCCACTACCATTCCGCTTTCTCTGCTCTTTGCCTTCATTCTGATGAAGCAGTTTAACGTTTGGGCCAACCTGATGAGCCTGGGCGCTATTGACTTCGGGATCATCATTGATGGGGCAGTGATCATTATTGAAGGAACAGTTTACGAAATCCAGAAACGTATTCGGTCAGGGAAAATCAAGTTCAACCAGAGTGTAATGGATGAGGTAGCTTATGAGTCCGGCAGCACAATGATGGGTTCAGCCTTTTTCGGACAGATTATCATCCTGATTGTATTTGCACCTATTCTTTTCCTCACAGGTGTGGAAGGTAAAATGTTCCAGCCCATGGCCTATACCTTTGGATTTGCCATGATAGGTGCTATAGTCTTGTGCCTCACTTACGTTCCCATGATGTCTGCCCTTTTCATGAAACCCATTCATAACAAAAAGAACTGGTTTGGGCGATTTGAAAGGTGGCTGGAAAAAATCAGTAGTAAAATTATCGGTGGCATTCATTGGGCCTATCTGCCATTACTCAAAAGTGCACTCCGTTATAAAACAATGGTAATTATTGTTGCTATTGTTCTGCTCGGCTTAGCGGGCTATACCTTTTCCCGAATGGGAGGAGAATTTGTTCCCCAACTGGATGAAGGTGATATCGCCATGCAGGCATTGATAAGGCCCGGAAGTTCGCTCAGTGAGGCAACAGCTGTCTCCTATAAGGTTGAAAACCTTTTGTTGGAAAATTTCCCTGAAATCAAAACGGTAACAGCTCGAATAGGTGTTGCCGACATTCCTACCGACCCTATGCCAATGGATATTGCCGATATGTACCTGATCCTGGAAAAAGACAGAGATAAGTGGACTACAGCTGAAACCAAGGAAGGGCTTATTGACGAAATCAAGGAACTGCTTGAAGAGCGATTGACTGGTGTCAACCTTGTATTCACACAACCTGTGGAACTTCGATTCAATGAACTACTGGAAGGTGTGCGCGAAGACATTGCCGTAAAGCTCTATGGCGAAGACCTCGATGTACTGGCTACCAAAGTTCAGGAAATGGCCGATATTATTGAGACCGTGCCGGGCGCAGGTGATGTAAATGCCGAACGGACTTCGGGTTTGCCTCAAATGACCGTGCGCTATAACCGTAAGAAAATGGCGCAATACGGGTTGGACATTGAAAAGGTGAACGCCTACATCAGTTCTGCTTTTGCAGGTGGAAAGGCAGGGGTGATTTTTGAAGGCGAAAAACGCTTTGATCTGGTCATCCGTTTTGATGAGGCTCACCGCCAAGGTATAGACGACCTGCGCACCCTGTATATCGACCTTGAGAACGGAACACAAATTCCCATCAAAGAAATAGCTGACATAAGCTACCAACCAGGCCCGATGCAGATTAGCCGCGACAATACCTATAGAAGGACTTACGTAGGTGTAAATGTGCGAGGCCGGGATGTGGAGTCGGTAGTGAATGACATACAAGTCAAATTAGATGAACAGCTGAATCTGCCATCGGGCTATTACATTTCCTATGGTGGGGAATTTGAAAATTTACAGCGCGCCAAAAAACGGCTCGCTATTGTAGTACCCATTGCCCTCTTTTTGATTTTCGTGCTACTCTATTTTGCCCTTAAATCATTTTCTCAATCCATTATGATTTACATGGCCATTCCCCTGGCAGCTATTGGGGGTGTTTTTGCCCTTTGGATGAGAGAAATGCCATTCAGTATTTCGGCCGGTGTAGGTTTTATTGTACTGTTCGGAGTCGCCGTGTTGAATGGTCTGGTTCTGATCAACCGCTTCAATTCCCTTAAAGAAGAAGGTGTAACCAACTTAAAGGATCGAATTTTGACCGGAACCAAAGAAAGGATTCGCCCCATCATGCTTACGGCAACCACCGACATTTTCGGTTTCCTGCCCATGGCATTTTCAGTATCTGCCGGAGCGGAAGTGCAACGTCCTTTGGCCACCGTAGTCATTGGTGGCATGCTGTCGGCTACACTGCTTACGCTTGTTGTACTGCCGGTACTCTACACCTTCGTTGAAAAACGCAGGGAAAAGAAAAACAGAAACAATGGGCACAAAACAGCACTGAACGTCATCGTTTTGCTTATTGGTTTAGGCGGTATAGCTGGGTTTTCTCAATCTGCAAATGCACAGGGAATAAATGCGGATACCTTGCAAACCATATCCATTGAGGAAGCTCAAAATCGAGCTGTTACAAATTTCCCGCAGATTAAGGCTAAAAGGCTGCAAATAAAAAGTGAGGAAGCGCTGAAAAAAACCGCATATGACTTGGGCAAAACACAATTTTTTACTGGATCCGAAGAATTTGGCATGGGCAGTAGCGGTGTTTATACCATTATAGGTGCTCAACAACAGAATATTGATGTGTTTGGGATTGCTCCAAAGAAGGCCCTGCAAAAACAGAGGGTGTTTTTTGCCGAGACAGCACTCGATCTTAGTGAGACCATCCTCCGACAAAAAGTACGTGAAGCTTATTATTCAACCTACATAGCAAGGAACAAATGGCTGCTTTACCGTCGGCTTGATTCTATTTATCAGGATTTCCAACGAGCCGCCCAGGTAAAATACGAAGTCCAAGAAACCTCCCGTCTGGCCTTCCTAGCTGCTTCTAATCAGGTCAAGCAAATCACCTTGCAGTTGGAGCAATCGGCCTACGATTATGCTACTGAACTACAAAAACTAAACCTATGGCTGGTGACAGACACCATATATACTGTCACAGAAACCCTTCCCCCGGACTGGCTGGAGGTGCTCCATTTAGTGGATAGCCTGAGCAGTCACCCCTTATTGGCAGTGGCCAATCAGCGTATTCTGGTAGCGGAAGCAGAGCTAAAAGTAGCGAAAGCCTCCCTCAAACCTCGATTTAATGCTCAGTACGGCTTACAAAGAATAGTCGGGCAATTCCCCTTTCATCAGTTTCAGGTTGGGGTCAGTATTCCTTTGTTTGCCCAACCGGAAAAAGCCCGGATACAGGCAGCTAAAATCCAAACCCTGATCGCAGAACAAAATTACCAACAGGATTACCTTGAACTAAATGCAGAATACCGAGCGCTTTGGCAACAATATCGGAAATGGTATGCTTCCTGGCAGTTTTATCAACAGGAAGCACTTCCATTATCAAGAGAACAATTGCAAGGTAGTATTCTGGCTTATCGGGAAGGAGCTATTGAATATGTAACCTTTATTCAGAATTTACAGACTAGTGTCCAGACGGAAGTGAACGCTCAGGAAACCCTGGGTCGCTACCTGGATGTTAAAGCTAAGTTGGAATATTATTTTGATTTATCAAATTAGTAAAAATCATAGGATGTACCAAATCATAAAAACTTCGTTTGGACTAATCGCTCTTTTGTTTTTTTTCACAGCCTGTAATAAAAATACAGGTCCAGATAAGCGAAATTACCAGAAAGGTGAACAACACGAATCGCACGAAGACCACAATGAAGAAGAGGGTCACGAAGGCCACGGTGAAGGAGCTATGGGTGAAGTTCATTTGTCCAACTTGAAATTTAAGAGTCTGGGAATGAAAGTGGACACTATGCCCACTCGCCCCATATCGGGCGTAGTAGAAGCCAATGGCCAGTTGGAAGTGCCACCCCAGCACGAGGCCACCGTTACAGCGATTGTTGGAGGGAACATTACTGCCATCAAGGTGATCGAAGGGGATAAGGTCAGTAAAGGCAAGGTGCTGGCTTACCTGGCTCACCCTGACCTTACTGAAATTCAAACTAAATATATCACGGCCTACAACCGCAGCGAATACCTGGAGCAGGAATACAACCGGCAAAAGAAGCTGTACGAGGAAGAGGTAGGTTCAGGCAAAACCTTTCAGGAGACCAAGTCTGACTATCAATCCATGAAAGGAGAAGTAA
>CAYFGK010000125.1:0-21506 GCA_964342305.1 uncultured Saprospiraceae bacterium
CATAGGCTGTTTTTTGCGAAAGCAAAAATAGGGAATTACAGGTTTGAGGTGTGAGGTTTGGGGTTTGAAATCAGAGGTCAGAAGTTGACCAGGACTGCAAACCGTAGCGAGTTGGGCTACTCCGGCTTCTTTCGCTGATTTTCCCTGCTCTTTATCGCGTGGTGCATCGGGCGTCGGGCGTGGTGCGTGGTGCGTCGCCCTCCTTCGCCGCGGCTTCGGCGGGCAGGGAGCGTAGAGAACCACTGTGAATCGCTGCCTTCACTCCCACCGCTGAAGCGGATGGGCTTAAACTGCCAACTGAAGACTGGAGACTGCCTACTGAGAACTGAACACTGGATTAAGTCATAAATTCCTCCGATCTTGTTGGCCTGAGCGAATCCACTTGGAGTAACCATTTAAATCATTTGTTATGTCTTCCTTTAAACCCGAGGGATACGCTTCCTTATCTCCGTACCTGATCGTGGATCACGCTCAGGAATTAGTTGATCAACTCAAAGGCCTTTTCAACGCAACGGAATTGCGCCGTTTCGACCGCCCCGATGGAACCATTGCTCACGTAGAGCTCATGCTGGATGATACCGTCCTGATGTTGAGTCAGAGTACCGACGAGTTTCCATCCTACACGGCGGTGCTCCATATGTACGTTGCGGATGCCCGAAAGACCTACGCGAAAGCGATTGAATTGGGCTTTAATCCACTGCAGGAACCCATGCACCACGAAGACGATCCCGATATTCGCGGAGCTTTTCTCGATTGTTGCGGGAATCATTGGTCGGTAGGTACGGCAGTACGACAGTAGGCAGTTGGCAGTTCCCAGTAAGCAGTACTCAGTTAGCAGTGTGCAGTGCGCAGTTAACACACTGAGTAATGAGCATTAAACATTCAACATTTGGCAATGGGCAGTGCTCAGTATCCAGTTGGCAGTGCTCAGTTAGCAGTTACCCAAAGACTGCACTTCAAAATCGGAAAGCGGAAATAACACGCCTACTGGAGACTGTAGACTGGATCGAGCTGGGCTGCTTCGGTTGTTATTGGCTGCCGTGTCTTTGCTCTTAATTTGCGTAGAGCGTCGAGCCCAACACGGCGAACCACCGCCCGTACGGGCTGCCTTCACTCCCGCCGCTGAAGTGGATGGGCTTAAACTGCCGACTGCACACTGAGAGCTGCCTACTGCCGACTGCCTACTGAGAACTGGAGACTGTAGACTGCACACTGAGAACTGAACATGAAGCAATCATTCAAAGCGATCGTATCGAAAATAGTCGACCTATCGCCTGATCAGTGGACTCTTTTGGAGGATTTGGCTTTCGCCAAAAAAGCGAAAAAGGGCGATCTTATACTGCGTGCCGACTCCCGTACTCGTGATCTCTTTTTCATCAATAGCGGATTGTGGCGAGGATACCGATTAATTGAAGGCCAGGAGTACACCCATCATTTTTTCGGAGCCGGCTGGTTTGCCACCGATTTTCAGAGTTACCTGACGGGGGAGCCGGGAAAACTGTATCTGGAGGCCCTCACCGACAGTGATTACCTGGTTTTTCGCAAAAAAGAGCTGGAAGACCTCTATCAGGCGGTTCCGGTATTTGAAAAACTGGGACGACATATTGCGGAGCGAGCTTATCTCCACATGGTAGACCGGTTGGTTGATTTCCAGACCAACAACCTCCACGAACGCTACCAACAACTTTTGCGGAAGCATCCAAACCTGCTGCAGGAAGTACCCCAAAAATACCTGGCCTCCTATTTGGGTGTGGCTGGACAAAGTCTGAGCCGTATAAAAAGTAAGCGCTCCCGGAAAAAGTAACATTTGTGCATGCAGGGGTATTTCCCGGGGTCTTTCTTTGTGCAAAAATCACCCAACTGATATGAAATCTCTTCTGTTTTGCTTGTTACTTCTAGCCATTCTTTGTAGTTGCAGTAATCCGCAAACTTACTCACCACGTTTTGTAGTTTCCGACAATCCGCCTTTCCAGATACCGGAGGGACAGGAATACACCTTTGGCTACCTGGAGGTCCCCGAAGACCGGGCTGACCCAACGGGCGATACCATCCGGCTGCCGGTGTATTATTTCAAGAGCCGGAATCCTAATCCACAGCCAGATCCCATCCTTTATACCGTAGGTGGACCCGGCGGCAGTACCATGTTCAATGCCCCGTACATGCAGTACTATCAATATCTCGATGATCGCGATTTTATTTTATTCGAGCAGCGGGGTACGGAGTATGCCCAACCACATCTGGCTTGTCCGGAATGGGCGGAGGCGATCTACCAGGCGGGGCTCCCCGGAGTTACGGAAGCGGAGGCCAGCCAATTTAAGCGCGATGTGGCGCAGGCATGTCGGGATCGACTGGTCGCCGACGGTATCAATCTAAACCAATATACCACCCGCACCATCGCCGCTGATCTGTCCGACCTGGTAAAGGCTCTGGCAATTGATTCCTTTAATATGCTGACCATTTCGTACAGCACCAAGATCGCCCAGGTGATAATGCGCGATTATCCGGACGGTTTGCGCAGTGTGGTCATGGATTCGGCACTGCCTCTCGCTGCCAATTACGATGAAGAGAGTACGGGAAACTTAATGGCCATTCTGGAACAACTCCTCGACGATTGTGCCCGTGACCGGGAGTGTAGCGTGGCTTATCCTGATTTGAAAGAGCGATTTCTGGCCTTCCTGCGCAATACCAACGAAGAACCATTGGAAGTGACGGTCAATAATCCGCAGACCGGGAAACCAGAGCTTTTTCGACTGCGGGGTGAAGATCTGATCGCGGTTTTCACCAATGCGGGCACGGGAGAAGTTCCCTTTGTACCCCGGGAGATGGAGCGCATCCTGCAGGGCGATTACACGGCCATCCGAACGGAATTAGCCGGACTCTTCGAGGGGCCCGCTGCGGGCAATGGCACCGGTGCTCGACTCTCGGTCTGGTGTGCTGAGGAATATCCCTTCGCGGATCAGTCGGTCATTGACCGGGAAACGCACCGCTACCCGGAGATAGAGGGCTTGTCACCGGCAACGTATAGCTCTGAGATCTGTGACATTTGGAGTGTCCGGGCAGAACCGCCGTCGGAGAATGAGCCGGTAACCAGCGATATTCCGGTATTATTGATCAATGGTAGTTACGATTCCGATACACCACCCTTTTGGGCCGAACAAATGCAAAACCACTTACCCAACAGCCACCATATGGTCTTCCCCGGATGGAAGCACATTCCAACCACCTACTGGAGTAATCCCTGTGGCATGGAGGTCGCTAATGCTTTTTTCAACAATCCCCGTGTACGGCCGGAGGTGCCTTGCTTTGAGCAGTTGCAGGAGGTTCGTTTTGCTTTACCGGAGTGAGTAGTTGGCATTTTACACATGGAGCATTGAGCACCGAGCATTGAGCACCGAGCATTGAGCATTGATCATTCAACATTTAGCATTTAACATTGTGCAGTTCGCAGACTACAAAAGACTGCCAACTGGAAAACTGACGTTAGGTTCGTAGCTTGGAGCACAAATACGATTACCTATGTTTCTGCGAAATACGCTCTTCTTTTTACTTATTGCCGGGATCGGGATTTCTTGTCAGTCCTCGTCGGACGGTGGAAATGCTTCGAATAATCCGGACATTACGCGTTTCGATTACGGATATCAATTTCCGGCCGGCCAGCTGGAAACGAATATCCGGGAAGGTGTCCGGTATTTGGAAAAACACGTGCAGCCCAACGGGCGCTTTGCTTACTTGACCAATCTGCAACCGGAGGCCGACATTGATTCGGCCGATTATAATATTCTTCGCCACGGCGGCACGCTTTACGCCATGGGACAAGCGGCCGAGATGTACCCTGGAACCGTAGAAAAAGAGGTGATGGTGCGGGCTGCTGATTTTATTCGTCGGAATTGCCTGGCCCCGTTGCCGGGAGCTGAACGCCCCAACCTGGGGGTATGGACCTATCCAGAAATAACGAACTCAGAATGGGGTGATGAACTCAAACTAGGTGGTACCGGTCTGGGATTACTCGGTTTCCTCGCGGTCGAACGTCAGGTACCGGGGTACATGAGCGCGGACACCCTGGCGTTGTTGGCCGAATCTATGCTGGCTATGCAGCGACCCAGCGGTCAGTTCGAATCAATTTACGAAGTACGTAACGGAGGGTTTTCGGATCATATTTCACCCTACTATCCGGGCGAAGCCATTTTATCTTTATTGCAGTTGTATCAGATGGATTCGAATGAACGCTGGTTAACGGGCGCCCTGAAAGGATTGATGTTTATTGTTAATGCGAGGAAGGAGGTGGATGTCTTTGATCTGCCGGCCGACCACTGGATCCTTCTCGCCACCAATGAATTACTGACCGGCGTACCCGCCGAAAAATACGCCGAACACCAAACGGCCATTGTCGATCACGGTCGCCGCATCGCCCAAAAAATGGTCAACACCTCCAAGCAGAATCCATCGGATTCCCTCTATTTCGGTGCCTTCAGTAGTAGCGGTTCCACCACTTCACTGGGCACCAGGCTCGAAGGTCTTATCTCCTTTGGGGTACACCTGGACGAAGAAGTAGACGCAGCTCTGATCGCCGATCTGAAACAAGCAGTCCATTTTGGTCTGGGTTACGTGCAGGAAGCACGCGTCACTCAGGGGCCCCTGCAGGGTGGGGTAACCCGCCTGCCGGAGCATTTGCGAAAGCTCAAACCCAACCCCGTCAATAGTCAGATACAAATCGACAATGTACAGCACGTGATGAGTGGCTGGATCTGGGCGGAGCGGCGAGAGGAATGGCTGTGGAACTAAAAACTGGTTACAATGGAGCGTGGAGCATGGAGCATTGAGCACCGTAGTTAAGTACCACAATACGAACAATTGGCCCCGCAATGGTATGGAAATAGAAAATGAAGTATTCCATGCAATCATTTCTACAACAGTGGGGCAATGCCGCCAATACCAGTGCTGGCTTTTTCTGGATGGCCCTCTGGGCATTCATCCTCGGCTACGGGGTCAGCGCACTGATCCAGATCTTTGTCACCGAGGAGCGCATGCAGCGCACCATGGGCGATGCTGGTCGCCGCAGTATGCTGTTGGGAACCTTTTTTGGATTCATTAGCAGTTCCTGCAGCTTTTCCGCTCTGGCTACTACCAAGTCCTTGTTCCAGAAAGGCGCCAGTTTTGCGGCATCCGTTGCGTTCTTACTCGCCTCCACCAATTTGGTGATCGAGCTGGGAATTATCATTTCGATCTTTCTGGGTTGGCAATTTGTGGTTGGTGAATACATCGGCGGCTTGCTCCTCATCCTGGCGAGTTGGTTGTTGATCCGAATTATTCGTCCGTCAAAATTGATCCGGAAAGCCCGGCAGCAGCTCGATGAGGCCACCTCCAAATCCGATGAGGATGAAAAATCCCTTTCCGAAAAGCTCCATTCACGTACTGCCTGGGCTAAGGTGGGTAAGCAATACGCCATGGAATGGAAGATGGTCTGGAAGGATGTAACCGTAGGGTTTACTATCGCGGGTATTGTCTCGGCCTTCGTGCCCGATGCTTTTTTTCAAACCCTCTTCATCAACTCCGGTCCGGAGGCCGAATCCTTCGGCTTTTTCACCTTGCTGGAACACGTGCTGGTGGGGCCGGTAGCTGCCTTCCTGACCTTTATCGGGTCCATGGGCAACATACCGCTGGCCGCCTTGCTCTACGGCAAAGGCGTCAGCTTTGCCGGGGTAATGGCCTTTATTTTTAGTGACCTGGTGGTCTTCCCGGTCTTGCGGATCAATGCCAAATACTACGGCTGGAAAATGGCCCTTTTCATTTTATTTCTGCTGTTCGCATCCCTTATTGTTGCATCACTGGGATTACATTATGGGTTCTCCTTCTTTGATCTTTTGCCGCAAGGCACCGAAAACTCGATTACCGACCGGCAGCACTTTGCCATCGACTATACCTTCTTTTTGAATATCGGATTCCTGATCCTGTCCGGAGTGCTGATCTATCTGGGTTTTTACCGGGGAAAAGAGGTGCATCACCACAAGGAAATGGCTCCCAAAAGCCCTGTCCTGGAATCGGTGCTAAAGTGGCTGGCCTACGGCTGCTACCTGTGGCTGGCGGTAGGCCTTTTGCTGCACTATGTGATCCTTTAGGGAAAGCGGAAGTCGGAAGTAGGAGATCAGAAATCAGAGGTCAGAAATCAGAGGTCAGAGGTCAGAGGTCAGAAATCTGGAAAGACACTGCTATACTTCGCGAACCATAGCGCTCACCGCGTGAAAAAGGCATTTTTAGACTTAAGATTAAAGACTGAAGATTGCCAAATACGGACTCTCCAAAATAGGCCGACAAAACACCGGAAAGATTGGACGGTTACTGACTTCACTCCCACCGCTGAAGCGGATGGGCTTAAACTGCCGACTGCCTACTGCCAACTGCCGACTGAAGACTGACTTCGAAAGCCGAAAAAATCAGCCTATCAGCTTGCTGCCCTCGTTTCGTATCTTGGAAGAACAATCACCCGCTATGCCTTCCATCAAACGGTTTTTCCTTATCGACTGCCTGGGGGCCATCACATCTGCCTTTCTACTGGGCTTTGTGTTGGTCCGCTTTGAGTCTTTTTTTGGTATGCCTGCCAACACCTTGTATGTGCTGGCCGGTATCGCCGCCTGCTTTGCCGTTTATTCCGGGCTGGGGTACCTGATCACCGGCATGCAAAGGCCGGTTTTCCTGCGCCTGATAGCCATGGTCAATCTGCTCTATTGCTTGCTGACGCTTACCCTGGTTTACGTGCACCGCGAGGTGATCACGGGCTGGGGAGTGGCGTACTTTTGGGGGGAGGTGGCAATAGTCGTTTTTCTGGCGATCAGGGAATGGAGTCGGGCGGGTTAGGGGAGTTGGGGAAAGGGGGAATTGGGGAATTGGGGAATTGGATACCCACCAAAACATTTTTTTTGTAGAGACGTGATGTAGTGCGTCTGCCACTTTGTTTCGATTAGGAGATTAGGGGAGCTCGACGCTCCATGCTCGACGCCCGACGCGGACAAGCGCAAAACGAAAACACCAAGCAAGGAACATCCAAAGCAAAGCTCAAACATCCCTCCGGTCCCTTCTTTCCCTATAGTCACTGCAGTCTCGACGCTCGACGCCCGACGCCCGACGCGGACAAGCGCAAAACGAAAATACCAAGCAAGGAACATCCAAAGCAAAGCTCAAACATCCCTCCGGTCCCTTCTTTCCCTATAGTCACTGCAGTCTCGACGCTCGACGCCCGACGCCCGACGCAGACAAGCGCATGGCGAAAAACCAGAGCATAAAAACCGATGCCATGCCCAAAACCATCCCTCCGGTCTCTTCTTTCGCTATAGTCGCTGCAGTCTCCAAATCGGTAACCTTTCCGAAAAAAGGAGGTACCCTACGTATTCGTTCACCCAACCAATCAGACTGTATCTATGAAAACACCTACCCTGATAGCCTTTCTGTTGACCGCGTCTACCTGCCTGGCCCAGCCTCACATTTCCGGTGAAGTTACCATCGATCAGACCAACGGTCTGTTCCAGTGCCGATTTACGCTGACCAATACCGGCGACTTACCAGATTCCCGCATCCTGCTGAATAAAGGCATGGTGATCAAGTACTTTAAAGACAGCAGCGGTAATCTCATCGATTACAATGGGCATTACGCCGGAAAAATGGAGGGCGAGGCTTTGTCGTACGCTCTGGTCAATGGGGCTTACGATACTATTCCCGTTCCCGATACGCTGTTTTTGGAATATACGGGTGCTTTTCCGGTGTATGCCGAAGAAGACTGGAAAGCGTTCGACTACAAAGGGATCATTGCCATTAACCACGAAACCGTACGTGCTTCCGAGCAAACCAAGTGGTATCCGGTACTGTATGACGCCACCGGCGACCGAATGATCAACAGTTATACCTACGATGTGACCATTACCCTGAAAGGAGGCGAGACCATCTTCCTGAATGGTAGTGCCCCGCAAAAGGGTCCGACGGCCCGTTTTCGGTCGCAACGCGCCTATCCCCTGCTCCTGTTCGCGGGCAATTACCCGTACGTGGAAAATGGGGGCGATTACATCTTAAACGTTGATCTGAAGCCGGAAACGGCGGGAAAGATCTTTGCCAATATTGAGCTGATCAAGGGAGTTTTGGCGACTAACCTGGAGCTTTCCTTTACCGATCACATCTATCTGATCAGCCACAAGCCGCTCAACCAACGTAGAGAAGGCAGTAGCTGGGGCTTTAATACATTTCCGTCCTTTGCTTTTACGGGGCTGGACTTTGAAACGCTGGTAGACGAGGAAGGGAAATTCTCCAATAATATGTACCGGTACTTCGGGCACGAATTCGGGCACAATTACTTCGGGAACAACGTCTTGTCGGGGAAATGGAGCTGGTTCTGGCTGGAGTCCTTTGCGGAGTACCTATCGTACAACGTGGTTGAAGATCTGATCGGGCCTGAGTACCTGGCGGAAGTGTTAGTGGATAGAGCTAACCAAATCGAAGAGAGAACATTTTCCCCGCTGCCGGCCATTCAGCAGCGGGAAGAGATCGATCCGGCCTATCGTTACACGATGGCACCGCTGATGCTCAAATGCTACGAAGATACTTTTGGCCGAAAGGCGGTAAACAATACCATCAAAAATCTTCTGGTCATGGCCGAATCCGCAACCCTGACCCTAGATCATTGGAAACGGGCAGCGACTCAAAGCGGAATTACCGCCAAAGCATTCGACGAATTTGCCGGTAGGTTTATTGAACCGGCAGATTTTAACCGGGCCGTCATTGAGCAGATCAAAGCTACTTATGGGAAGTAGTTTTTTTGCGAAAGCAATATCAACTATCCGATGCACCGGAAGATTGCACGGTCACCTTTTCGGTCTCGGTGGATTTAAATAAGGCGATACCGGCACCAAAAAAGATGCCCCCCAGGATAATGGCTATCCAGGTACTCGATTGGGTGAGGCTCCCAGTGAACAGGGTGATCACTCCGAATATCAATCCGCCCGCACCCAGGATGGTGAGGATCAAGGCAAGTTTCTTTTTCATGATTGGTTTTTTGATTTTATTTACCGCCGGTCCTACAGCTTCCTGAGCAGCCAGAAAAGCTTGTTTATCCGGCTTCTTTGGAACGAAAGGGTTCAACATATGTTTGAAAGTTGAACAAGGCGCCCCCTGCCTTCCTCCCCAATCAGGAATACTGGTAGGTTCCAAACCCCAATAGTATTGAACATACCCGGCCGCCGAAACTTTGTGCAGGTGGTAGCGAAGTCGGAGGCGCATTGAGCATTTAGCACTTATCATTTAGCATTGAAAATCCATGGAGACATCCCAACAAAGATCCATCATCGAATCCTACGTCCGGGCCTATAATGCCTTCGACATTGCCGGTATGACCCAACATCTGCATTCCGAAGTGATCTTCGAAAATGTAACCAATGGGGAGATTGACCTTACTACGGAGGGCATCGAGGCTTTCCGGGAACAGGCCGAACGGGCCAGGGCCCTGTTTTCCCAGCGGGAACAGCGCATCACCGATTGGTCGTACGATGGTGACCAGGTAACCATTGGCATTGATTACCAAGGCACCCTCGCCATCGATCTCCCGAACGGACTGGAGGCCGGAGACCAGCTATCCATGCAGGGAGAATCCGAGTTTCACTTTCGGGAAGGACAGGTTGTACTGCTTCGGGATCGATCCTGATATGGCTTTCGCCAAAAAAGCAATCAGTGTGCTTGGATCAAGCCTAGGAATCCGGACCTTAAGACCAAGAGGTAATTGGTACATCGAGGTCCTGTCCATAAAAAAAGCGTACTGCTACCAGTAAGGTGACCTGCTTCAGTCAATAATAGTTGGTACGACCTGGCGCAGCATTGGGACTTCAATCACCCTTTCCAGGAATGGGCGTTGAAGTACTCTTTTGCCGAAAGGCACTATCTTTTGGGATATTCAAGCCTCACGCCATGATATTTCAGAAAAACATCCTGATAACCATCCTTGCTTTTTCCTGCCTCTGCTCTGTTGCTCAGGATAGCCTGCCGCGTATGGTTCCCAATGATAGTCTGGTCACCTACGCCCAATCGGTGATTGATGAATACCAGATTCCTGGTTTGCAAATAGCTTTAGTCTCCGACGATCAGATCGTAAATATCGCGGCCGTGGGTGTACGAAAGCTGGGGGGTGCGCCCCTCAGCACCTCGGATTATATGCATCTGGGATCCTGTGGTAAGGCCATGACCGGTTACCTGGCCGCCGTATTAGCCGAAAAAGGATACATCTCCTGGAGTACCACTTTAGAAGAGATTTTCCCGGAATGGTCAGGACACATGCAGCCAGCATATCGCAATGCATCTTTGCAAGAGTTACTGTCCCATCAGTCCCTTTTACCGCCTTTTGTTGATTTGGCGGCATGGGAAACCCTGGCTCTTATCAAGGGAAAGACCCCAAGGAAACGTCGCAGCAACTTCGTGAAATGGGTGGTCCAACAGACCGTAATCCCGTTTGACTCCAGTGATCTGGCAGCAGGACACCGGTATTCCAATGCCGGCTACGCCGTGGCAGCTGCGATGTTGGAAAAAGTGATGGATCAATCATGGGAGGAATTAATGGATACATGGGTATTTACCCCAATGAAGATCGAGGCACGAATGGGTTGGCCGGCGAAGGCAAATGCGCAACAACCATTCGGGCACCAGGTTGATACCGTGTCGGGCATCCTAAAGCCACATGCTCCTGATGACTCTTACCAGATAGACCCGATACTTTCGCCAGCGGGTAACATTAGCATGTCGATTGGTGATTACGCTAGATTTATCCAGTGGCAATTAAAGGGGCTACACGGGTCAATTCCCGGCTTCGATAAAGCCTTCTTTGAGTTTTTGCACTACGGGAATCAGCCTGATTCCGAATACGCCATCGGCTGGTACGGGGTGGACCAATTCGCTGACCAGGTGAGTAGCCATACCGGTAGCGCCGATACCTTTTATTGTCTGAACATCCTTTTGCGCAAGCATAATTTCGCAGTCATTGTCATTGCCAATGCGGCCACGGAGGAGACTAAGGCAGGTGCCGAAAAAGTACGTAACTTCCTGCTACGCCCCTATCTAATCGATTAAGTCAAGTTCCTATGCCTAAACTCATCATTACTG
The DNA here is from genome assembly GCA_964342305.1 of uncultured Saprospiraceae bacterium. Taxonomy (GTDB): domain Bacteria; phylum Bacteroidota; class Bacteroidia; order Chitinophagales; family Saprospiraceae; genus DT-110. The sequence continues at coordinate 11,125 of CAYFGK010000125.1, forward strand.
CTTTTTTCATGCTGTTCGCTGCCTTCTCCATATTTGCACAAAAGCCCCTTAAAATCGGGGTGATCGGCCTGACCCACACCCACGTACACTGGATACTTGGCGGCACGGAGCGGGGTGATTACGAGATCGTCGGCATTGTGGAACCCAACCGGGAACTCGCCCGTCGCTATGCCGAACAACACGGTTATTCCATGGATCTGGTGTACGACACTTCCGAAGAACTATTGGCCGCTACCAAGCCGGAAGCTGTGACCGCCTTCGGCACCATCTACGATCACCTTGAGGTGGTCGAGACCTTTGCCCCCCTGGGTATTCACGTGATGGTGGAAAAGCCCCTGGCGGTCAGCCTGAAGCATGCCAAAAAGATGAAGGCATTGGCAAACAAGCACAACATACACCTGCTCACCAATTACGAAACCACCTGGTATCCCACCAATCATCGGGCGTATGAACTGGTGAACGAGGAAAAGGTCGTAGGTGACATCCGCAAGATCGTAGTACGCGATGGCCATCGGGGGCCGAAAAAAATAGGGGTCAATACGGAGTTTCTCGACTGGCTCACCGATCCAGAACTGAATGGCGGTGGCGCCATTACCGATTTTGGATGCTACGGCGCCAACCTGACCACCTGGTTGATGGAGGGGGAACGCCCCGTCAGCGTCACGGCCATAACCCAACAACTTCAGGCCTCCAACAATCCAAACGTCGACGATGAGGCCATCATTTTGGTGCAGTATGCCGATGCCGTGGCCGTCATCCAGGCCTCCTGGAACTGGCCTATCGGTCGCAAGGATATGGAAATCTACGGGCTAACCGGCGTGGTCTATGCCGACAACCGAAACGACCTCCGTGTCCGCATCGCCGAAGGCTACGATGGCTTCGATGAGACCGCTCAATCCCTGGCGGAACGTCCGGCTCCCTACGACGACCCTTTTGCCTACCTGGCCGCCCTAGTCCGCGGTGACCTGGAGCCGGCCCCGTACGACCTGTCCTCCCTGGAAAATAATATGCTGGTCGTCGAGATCCTCGATGCGGCCATCCGCAGCGCGCGATCGGGGAAGAGGGTGAGACTGAAGTGACTTTAGCGAAAGAAGGGACTGGAGGGATGGTTTTTTTGGGCCTGGTCTGAGGTTTTCGATGCTTTAGCTTTTCGCATTGCGCTTGTACGCGTCGGGCGTGGAGCGTCGTGCGTGGAGACGGCTCGAAAAGGAACGCTGATCCTCCGGATCGCGCCAACGTAACAGGTCTTTGAAAGAACTGACTCCGTTGACGAGACTGTAGCGACTAAAGGGAAAGAAGGGACTGGAGAGATGGTTTTTTGGGCCTGGTCTGAGGTTTTCGATGCTTTAGATTTTCGCCATGCGCTTGTCCGCGTCGGGCGTGGAGCGTCGTGCGTGGAGACGGCTCGAAAAGGAACGCTGATCCTCCGGATCGCGCCAACGTAACAGGTCTTTGAAAGAACTGACTCCGTAGGGCGTCGAAACGACTCAAGGCTTACAGTAGGAGACTGCAGCGACTATAGCGAACGAAGGGACCGGAGGGATGGTTTTGGGCCTGGTCTGAGGTTTTCGATGCTTTAGATTTTCGCATTGCGCTTGTCCGCGTCGGGCGTGGAGCGTCGGGCGTGGAGCGTCGGGCGCGGAGACGGCTCGAAAAGGAACGCTGATCCTCCGGATCGCGCCAACGTAACAGGTCTTTGAAAGAACTGACTCCGTAGGGCGTCGAAACGACTCAAGGCTTACAGTAGGAGACTGCAGCGACTATAGCGAACGAAGGGACCGGAGGGATGGTTTTGGGCCTGGTCTGAGGTTTTCGATGCTTTAGATTTTCGCCATGCGCTTGTCCGCGTCGGGCGTGGAGCGTCGTGCGTGGAGACGGCTCGAAAAGGAACGCTGATCCTCCGGATCGCGCCAACGTAACAGGTCTTTGAAAGAACTGACTCCGTAGGGCGTCGAAACGACTCAAGGCTTACAGTAGGAGACTGCAGCGACTATAGCGAACGAAGGGACCGGAGGGATGGTTTTGGGCCTGGTCTGAGGTTTTCGATGCTTTAGATTTTCGCCATGCGCTTGTCCGCGTCGGGCGTGGAGCGTCGGGCGTCCGCCAATTCCCTCCTGACCGTCCCCGGCTGCCGAACCTTTAGCATAGGCTGATTACTTCTGATCTCTGACCTCGAACTTCTGATCTCAAATCTCTGCCCTCAAATTCATCCGTTTCGCATCGGTTAATTGTCAAAGACCTGATTGCGCCCGAAAAGCGCACCTTTTTTCATCATTTAACCGAGTTATCATGACCTTATTTAAAAACGCCAATTACCGGGTAGCTTTTGATAGTGCCACCCACACGCTGGAATTCTTCTGGGAAGAGGATCATGCGGGCATGAGCTATGCCAACTTTCAGGAAGCCTGCAGCAACTTCATCGGGTTTGGATTTGAATACCAGGCCCGGAATATTTTGATCGATGTCCGTAATTTTCAATTACATCTCCCCGAATCCTTTCCCGAGTGGCAACGTACCGAACACTATCCTCGCTACCATAAGGTGGGCATTCAGAAAGTGGCCTACGTGATGCCGGCGGCGGCATTGGAGCACGCCAGGGAAATTGATGGGGAGGAACAGCCCTTTGTGCTGCGGAATTTTTCGGATATGGCTTCCGCCAAAAAATGGTTAAACTAACTTGAGGTTGGGCTTGAATAATTTCGTAAAACTCAGATAATCAAGGCCCAACCTCCCGGTACAGCGTATTTGGTATTGGGTATTTGGATGTAAGCAAATGGTACTACCTACTACCCATTACCAAATACAGCGTAAGGTTGTTACACTCCGTTATTAAGCAAATAGATCGGACCCAGCCTTACGTTAAACTAAATTACGGTGGGAAGTGGTTTGCAAACCACTTCCCATAAAACCTGGTCATATGAATAACCCTAAAATAGACTTAAATAAAGCACAAGAAGGTGACATTCAAGCCTTCCAGCGCCTGTTTGCTCCTTTCCAGGATGCCCTTAAATCATACCTGTATCGCATGCTTGCTTCCCGGGCTGATGCAGAGGACCTGGCCCACGATACCTTCCTGCAAGCCTTCGAAAAGGTGGCCACTTTCACGGAACAATCTACCCTGAAGACCTGGGTGTTCCGTATTGCCACCAACCTGGCTTACAATTTCCTGAAACGCAAAAAACGCTGGACGCCCGACGTGTTGGCACAGGCCAAAGAGTTGGTCATGCAGAACCCCGCCCTGGCGCAGCGCATTGAGCAGGTAGCTCACCATTCACCACATGCTTCCTACGAGATCCGGGAACATATCGACACCTGTTTTACCTGTATATCCAAACATTTACCCATTGAAAATCAAGTGGCGCTTTTGCTGAAAGATGTTTATAGTTTTTCGGTGTCGGAGATCATGAATATCATGGATCGATCGGAAGGCCAGGTAAAATACTTCCTGCAAAAGGCCCGCAAATCCATGACCGACGTATTTGATTACCGGTGCGCTTTAGTTAACAAAGAGGGGATCTGCCACCAATGCTCGGAACTCAACGGCTGGTTCAATCCCAAGCAACACCAACAAGAAGCATTGATGCGCGTCAAATTGGTCCGTGAAGCGAAAAAAGAAAGCAAAGAGAACCTTTTCCGCCTCCGCACCGAGCTGGTCCAAGCCATCGACCCACTGCGAACCGATGGGAATGAACTGCAAGCGGTCCTCATGGAATGCAACCGTTTGGCTATGGGAGAGTGATGGTTTGGGCATGGCATCGGTTTTTCATGCTTTAGATTTTCGCATTGCGCTTGTCCGCGTCGGGCGTCGAAACTACTCAAGGCCTACGGTACGAGACTGCAGCGACTATAGCGAACGAAGAGACCGGAGGGATGGTTCTGGGCCTGGTCTGAGGTTTTCGATGCTTTAGATTTTCGAATTGCGCTTGTCCGCGTCGGGGGTGGAGCGTCGGGCGTCGAGCGTGGAGCGTCGAGCGTCGGGCGTGGAGCTCCCCTAATCCCCCTATCCCCTCATCGCTACCGATAGAGGGTTCGCCATTTTTATAAAAAAGCGAGCCCCCTCTCTCCAACTCCCCCATTCTCCAATTCCCTCTAATTTCCCACTTCCGATTTCCGACTTAGCCCATCTCTTTATTAAATTGAGGACTACTCAAACAATGGAATATTCATGGAACGCTTACTAACCCTCTTCTTTTGTAGTATGACCATCGTAGGCCTTGCCCAGCCTTCCTTCCCTTTTCACAACCCGGATCTCCCCGTAGAGGAACGGATCGATGACGTGCTCAGTCGCATGACCGTCGAGGAAAAAGTCGGCCAACTCATGCATTCGGCGCCGGCCATTGAACGCCTGGGTATTCCGCAGTACAACTGGTGGAACGAGAGTCTGCACGGGGTGGCACGTGCAGGTTATGCGACGGTATTCCCTCAGTCGATCACCATGGCGGCCTCCTGGAACGATCAATTGATGCAGGAAGTAGCTACTGTGATTTCCGACGAAGCACGGGCCAAACACCACGAGTATTTGCGACGTGGACAACGGGACATCTATCAGGGCCTCACCTTCTGGTCGCCCAACATCAACATTTTCCGGGATCCACGCTGGGGGCGCGGGCACGAGACCTACGGGGAGGATCCCTTCCTCACCGGCAAGATGGGCGTGGCCTTTGTGCGCGGGCTGCAAGGAGATGATGAAAAGTACCTGAAAGTAGTGGCTACCGCCAAACACTACGCGGTCCACTCGGGTCCGGAGCCGATCCGGCATACCTTCGACGCCCGGGTGAGTGAACGCGACCTGCACGAGACGTACCTACCAGCTTTTCGGGACCTGGTCGTCGACGGGCAGGTTCAGTCCATTATGTGTGCCTACAACCGCTTCCGTGGAGAGCCGGCCTGTTCCAGTGCCGAGCTGTTTGACATCCTGAGAAACCAATGGGGTTTCGAGGGTTATATGGTCTCGGATTGCTGGGCCATTGAAGATATCTGGCTGCGACATAAGGTTGCGGAAGATGCGGCGGCGGCTTCGGCCATGGCCGTCCGGGCAGGGTGTGACCTGAATTGCGGCATTTCCTACGGTGCGTTGGTGGAGGCCATCGGCAGAGAGGTGGCCTCGGAAGCTGATCTGGATGTGGTGCTGCGACGTCTGTTTCGCGCACGTTTTCAGTTGGGCATGTTTGATCCGCCCGAACGGGTACCCTACGCGCAGATCCCTTTTTCCGTCAACACCCATCCGGGGCATGCAGCTCTGGCCCGTCGGGCGGCCCGGGAGAGTATCGTATTGCTGAAAAACCAGGGGGATTTGTTGCCACTGGACAAATCGACCAAGACCATTGCGGTGATCGGCCCCAATGCCGATAATGTGCAGTCACTCTGGGGTAATTACAATGGTATTCCCAGAGACCCAGTCACCCTTTTAGAGGGCATTCGCCAAAAGGTAGAGCCCCAAGTCGAGGTCCTCTACGCCCGTGGGAGCGATCTGGCCGAAGGCGTGCCGGCAATGGAGCCCATACCTTCGATTTTCCTGCAAACTCCGGACGGAAAGCAAGGACTGAAAGCCGAATACTTTGCCAATGATACACTGGGTGGTCGGCCGCTTTTTACCCGTACCGATGATCAGATTGATTTTATCTGGGACATCGACACCCCCGATCCGCGCTTGCAAACCGGCGAATTCAGCGTACGGTGGACGGGCTATATCGTGCCTCCGGTATCGGGGGAATATGCTTTTAGCGACTGGGCCAAACCCTATATGACGTTTACCATCGGTGATTCCCTGAAAGGTGGCGGCAACCACGAACACCACGCCACCCTTTATCCACGAAGTACCTATCTGGAGGCCGGAAAGAAATATCCGGTGGAGATACGCTATCGGAATTACTACGGAGATGCTACCGCGCAACTGCAGTGGGCCCGGCCGACCGGCGATCTTTTGGCGGAAGCCAGAGAAATTGCCGGCCAAGCCGATGTCATTGTATTGGCCTTAGGCCTCAACGAGCGACTGGAAGGAGAGGAAATGCCCTTGCAGATCGATGGCTTTGCGGGTGGGGACCGCACCAGTCTGTTGCTTCCGCAAAAACAGCGCGAACTGATGGAAGCCATGGTCGCCACGGGTAAACCCTTTGTGCTTGTGCTGATCAACGGCAGTGCACTGGCGGTAAATTGGGCCAATGATAATGTCCCCGCCATTCTCACGGCGGGTTATCCCGGACAGGAAGGCGGGCAGGCCATTGCTGATGTCCTGTTCGGAGCCTATAATCCCGCCGGGCGTCTGCCGGTCACCTATTACAAATCGGTAGATCAATTGCCTCCGTTCGAAGACTACGATATGGAGGGACGGACCTACCGGTACTTCCGGGATGCGCCGCTCTACCCCTTTGGGTACGGATTGAGCTATACGACCTTCACCTACGGTAATCTCCAGTTCCCCCGGAGAGTACTCCGGAACAGTGCTATCATCGTTTCCGTGGATGTGACCAATTCGGGTGAACGCGATGGCGATGAAGTGGTGCAGTTGTATCTGACCGACGAGGAGGCTTCCACTCCGCGCCCCATCCACCAACTGGTTGGTTTCGAACGAATACACCTCCAGGCCGGCGAGACCCAAACAGTCACCTTCACCCTGCAAAAAGAGCAATTGGCTCTCATCAATGAGGGCGGAGAATGGGCGACCGAACCGGGCTGGTTCCGGATATCCGTGGGTGGGGAGCAGCCCGAGCGGGAAGGGCAACCCAATGCGGAGACGACCGAGACCATTCAGGGACGGTTCGAGTTGCGATAGACAGGCCGTAAACTTTTTGGCGAAAGCCAGGTATCTATCCAGTGAACCCACTCATTTGATACACCGATGATGAAGCACCTATTTCTACGAATAGCATTTGTTGCTATCGGAGTTATCCTACTTTTAACAGTAGCCTACAAATGGCTGAATACCTCCTTTGATTCGTTGGCTGTGGCCAAAAGTCACTATCAGGAAGCCCCCACACCCATTGACCGCAGCGCGGAGAATCAAACGCCCGTCTTTATAGAAGGATTCACCGCCTATCGGGAACAAAACTGGGAAGAGGCCATCACCGCTCTCGATGAGGTGGACGTATCGAATCCCTCCTATTCCGAAGCAAGGTATTTTCTGGGACACGCTTACTACCAACATGGGCAATACGAAAAAGCGGCCACCGTCTTTCAAATCCTGGCATTGACGAGGGATGTACGGTTTGAGGAAGATGCCGACTGGTACCGGGTGATCTGCTTACTGGCCGCTCAGGCGGATCAATCCAGTCTGCTAATTGCCCTGCAACCCATTTTAGCCAAGGAAAACCACGCGTACTACCAGGAAGCACTGCAGTTGCGCGGAAAAATCCGGGGATTTGCCTGGCGACTGGCGAATGGAACAACAAATTAACCGGTAACCTGGGGTGCATGGCCGTTTAGTACGCATGGCAGCAACTACATTGGAAGGAGTTATTATATCCAACCAACGTACATGAGCTACCACAACCTATTTTTTGTTTTTTTAATAGCATTATCCAGCTGTAAACCAACGACCGAATACTACGCATGCCCTCCCTGCGACCAGGCTTGCGATACGCTTACCTTTTCCGGTCCGGGGACTTGCCCCCATTGTCAAATGGCCTTGGTACCGATGCGTAGTCTTATGCCTCCCGAACATATTCGGGTGGAGGATATACAGATCGAAACGGGATCAGGCTCCTTTTGGATACCGGGAGGGCCCGCACACCCAAATGATCCGGTTCGGGTCTTCTATTACTGTCCACCTGATTTTTCGGATACCTCCCGGATCTTGGTGGTGATCCCTGGTGCCGGGCGGGATGCCGATGAATACCGCGATGCCTGGGTGGAGGCTGCCGATCAATACAATGTCCTACTTTTATCTCCCCGATATGCAGCGGATGCCTACCCTTTCGGTGATTACCATATGGCCGGTTGGATGCAGGACCTGAATCTGGCGGAGGCTATCGACTATGAACCCAACTCCAATGTGGCTAATCTGGACGAGGGCGCGCTTACTTTCACCGTGAACCAAGATCAGGAAACCTGGCTGTTTGCTGATTTTGATCGGCTGTTTTCCCTGGTTCAAGAGATCACTGCTTCCACACAAAGCCAGTACGACTTATTCGGCCACAGTGCCGGCGGACAGATTTTGCACCGTCTGGCGATTAGCTACCCGAGCGATAAGGTCGACCGTATCGTGGCCGCGAATAGTGGCTTTTACACGATGCCGGATACATCCCTTGCCCTGCCTTTGGGACTGAAGGGGTTACCGATACCAGATGAGATGATAAAGGATGCCTACCAACGGAACCTGGTATTACTCCTGGGCGAATCAGACAATGCCCGGGAGACCGGCGGCACCCTGCTAAGATCGTCCACTGCTGATCAGCAAGGCCTGCACCGGTTGGCTCGTGGTCGGTATTATTATCAGCAGGCGCAACAATCGGCCGGGCGTTCCGGCGTTTTATTACAGTGGGAAAAAGTAGAAATACCGGAGGTAGGACACGATTTCCGCAAGATGAGTCGGGCGGCAGCGAAGTTTCTATACGAATGACGGGAACAATGCCACGTGTTAGCTATTTCCGAATAATGTTGCCGGTACCAATTCCCCAACTCTCCAATTCCCCAATTCTTTTCCCCGAAACCGCAAAAAGATGAAACTAGTAACTCTTTTTTTTCTTATCGCTAGCGCCTCCACCGGCTGGTCCCAACATTGCCCCTTTGACTATGCCGGGTTATTAGTGCTGGAGGTACGTCATGATTATACCAACGAGGTTCGCCGGGATTTGACGCCCTATTTGACGATTTCCGAAGCGACTGACACCTGTCCGTCGGTGGCACAAGCAGCCAGTTTCGGTGGTGATTCCACCTTTGTACCTACCCCGGATACCATGCGCATGGACGAGCTAAGCGGATACGACCTGAATACGATCAAATACACGTTTGCGAAAGACAAATACATCCTGGGCGTATCCATGGCCGCCGCGAACTGCGACAACCTGGTGATCCGTTTCCGGGATTCCGATGGCAAGAAGCTCCCCCTCTCCTACCCAATCCAACCAACGGATGTGGTGGATCTGCACCAACACTTCGGCCACCGCTGGACACTGATCTACCAAAACGGCCAGACACCTCCCCTGGGGGAACCGTTCACCCAGACGATGGTGGTGCGTATTCCGGGTGGATAGTTTGAGCGTGACTGGAGAGACTGGAGAGACTGGAGAGACTGGAGAGACTTAAGGGACCGTTTTGGTAGTTCCTGATTTTTCAAGGCTTTACATTGCTCTAACCACTTTTTGCGTCGTGCGTGGACCTCCTTCGCTGCAGCTTCGGCGGGCAGGAACGGCTCGAAAAGGAGCGCTGGTCCTCTGGACCGCGCACACCTAATCATTTTTTGAAACGGTGATTCTATTTAAGCCCTTTCAAAAACCTGTGATGAACATTCATAGCTTGGTGCGTGAAGCCTCGAGCGTGAAGCGTGAAAACGGATCGAAAAGGAACGCTGGTCCTCTGGACCGCGGCAACCAAATTGTCTATTGAAAAGCTGATTCTATTGAAGCCCTTTCAAAAAACCGTAATGAACGTTCACAGCCTAGTGCATGGTGCGTCGAGTAGGAACGGATCGAAAAGGTGCGCTGGTCCTCTGGACCGCGCATACCTAATCATTTTTTGAAACGGTGATTCTATTTAAGCCCTTTCAAAAACCTGTGATGAACATTCATAGCTTGGTGCGTGAAGCCTCGAGCGTGAAGCGTGAAAACGGATCGAAAAGGAACGCTGGTCCTCTGGACCGCGGCAACCAAATTGTCTATTGAAAAGCTGATTCTATTGAAGCCCTTTCAAAAAACCGTAATGAACGTTCACAGCCTAGTGCATGGTGCGTCGAGTAGGAACGGATCGAAAAGGTGCGCTGGTCCTCTAGACCGCGGCAACGCAACAGGTCTTTGAAAGAACTGACTCCGTATGGCGTAGAAACGACTCAAGGCCTATGGTCCTTGACCGCAGCGACTTTAGCGAAAGAAGAGACCGGAGGGATGGTTCGGGCATGGCACCAGTTTTTCATGCTCTCGTTTTTCGCATTGCACTTGTCCGCGTCGGGCGTCGGGCGTAGAGCGTCGGGCGTCGAGACAGCTTAAAAAGGAGCGCTGGTCCTCTGGACCGCGCACACCTAATCATTTTTTGAAACGGTGATTCTATTATAACCCTTTCAAATACCTGTGATGAACGTTCATAGCTTGGTGCGTGGTGCGTAGAGCGTCGAGACAGCTTAAAAAGGAGCGCTGATCCTTCCCCGGCTGCCGTAGTCCATACTGGCGTAGGCATGTCCCTGCCCGCCGAAGTGCGCATGGGCGTAGGAGGGTGGATCGCGGCAACGCAAC
>CAYFGK010000126.1:0-21086 GCA_964342305.1 uncultured Saprospiraceae bacterium
GGTTGGGCTTTGACAATCATCACTTTACAGATAAGCCTATGCCCAACCTCACGTTAATTTAGTAGCCCCTTCAAGGAAGAACACCCAGCTAAAACCGTAGTTGTTTCATGAAAAAGAGGTGTTTTACCTGCGGCGAACCTGTTCGCGGGCGTTCCGACAAAAAATTCTGTTCCGACTTTTGCCGAAGTACTCATCATAACCGCATCTACGCTCAGGAAGAGCGCCAGCTCCGAAAGGTAAATGGTATTTTGCGACAAAATCGGCGCCTGTTGATGGCCTGCCTGGATGAACAGAACAGCACTACCCGTCAGGAGATGATGATTCGCGGGTTCAAACCGGAATACTGTACCGGCTATATCAGGCAAACGAACGGGCGGCAACGGTTTCTGTGTTACGATTTGGTGTATTGGTTCGACCCCTCCGATGAAACCATCTCCGTGCAATGTCTTCCGGAACCTGCCCCATTTAGGTAATAGGACTTAATTCCCGATCAGGTTGTCGGGGCGGTTCAATCCTTCTTCCGCCAGGGTCGTGTAGCAAGACTCTACGTATTCGATGAGGTCTTTGCGGCTGTCGTACGGCAGGCGTTTAAAGTCTTTTATGAGATCGATGATCGCTTGTTTCTTTTCCAACAGGAGTTGAATGCCATTCTCGGGATGGGGCGACTCCAGGGAACTCAGGTAAATGCGGTCCCGTACTGACGAGAGCTTGTAGTCGGAGTTAGGCATTGCGTACCCCGGGTTCACAAAGCCCGTGTAATCAAAGTCGTAGGGGACCACGTAATAGGTGGTGTCTTTTTGTTCATCTACCTGGTACAGCAATTCAATGTTTTTGTTGAGGGCAACCGACCAATCGGAGTTGCCCACCAGGTACTGGAAAATAGCCGTCGCCTCCAGGCTGGACATATTGAATTTTTCGGTCTCAACGGAGTAGCACTCCTGACAGCGTTTCATCTCCCATCGCTTAGCCAGCATCTCATCATCCTCGATGATAATGCCCCAGCCTTTGAATTTGTCGTTCGATTCGGGGTCTACGAGGGTCAGTTTGATGAGTTGGGCCCGGTAATGGATAGGGTGCATCAATTGGTATATTTTGTAGGCCAGGTATTCCCGCAGGATATACTCTCGTCCTTCGGGGCCGGTGACACAAGGCGTGACCAGTTTGAGTTGATCGTCCTTTTTCCAACCCCGGGCTTCCAGATCGTCTTTATCGAAATTGAGTTTGATGGGGGGAATAGCACAGTTTTTACGACGGAAACGCCCCCGCAGCCGGAGTTTCATATCGAAGAGTTCTTCGTCACCGTCCGCATTTTTATAGAGGAAATTGGCATCCTGATATTCATCCTCAAACCGATTGCCTTCGAAAAGCGTTTTCAGGTCAGTCTGTATTTCTACCTTTAACAGGTCGTCGTAGGTTAATTGGTCAAACAGGGTGACACGATCTTTTTGGCTGTAGCCCGAAAGGGGAAGGAACAGGCAAAGCATGCTGATTGTCAACTGTGCAAAAGACCACTGAAGTGGGTTCAAATTATTCATAGTAAGGACTTTGTACATCAAAGATATGTATTGCCTTTCTGTTTTTTGCGAAAGCAAATTTAAAAGAACCTTAATTCGGTGTTACCACGACAAAAAACAGCCATCCGCACGGATGGCTGCCCTGACAGTAGTCATAATCCACTGTTGACGTCGGTAACTATTATAGGAACTGGCGGTGGAAGGTTTGTCGCATTCATTATTCGTTGTTTTTGTAAGGGGATGAATTAAAACAAGTTGGCGTTTTACGCCTTTCCAATGTAGGGAACCCTGGCTATTCAGTCACGTCCAATAATCACCTAAAGTAGGTTGGCAGCTAACAGCTGTTTATGATGTAGTTTGGAGGTAAACGACTGAAATGTAGTGTTTTAATTAATTTAAGCAGGCAGGTGGAAGAGTCCGGCCCGGGCTTTTCGGGATGATTGGATTTCCGTACCTTTGCCTGCCAACCAACTGATCTTTATGTTTACGATAAATATTTATCTGCGATTCGCATTAATGGCCGTACTGCTGGTAGGTGGTGTTTTTCTGGCTTTCCAGTTTGGCTTTTGGTATGCATTTCCCCTGCTTTTGATCGGCCTTGCCCTGCTGGTGGGGTACGTAATGCTGGGGACTATTCAATCAGCCGCCCAACTTATGCAGACGGGGGATCTGGATGCTACCCGCAAAAGACTCAACCTGACCCTGACTCCCAAACTGCTCTACGTAACCAATCGGGCTTATTATTACATGATCAAAGGGTCGGTGGCCCTTTCGGAAAAAGAGACCGAAGAAGGCGAAATGTGGTTGCGTAAAGCCCAGGAAGTAAAAGTGCCTACCGATAATGAAAAGGCCATGATCGAACTACAGCTGGCTAATATTGCTGCTTCCAAAGGACGTTGGAAACAGGCCAAGATTCATCTGCGCACGATCAAAGGGTTAACTGTCACGGAGCAAACGGTCAAAGACCAGGTAAAACAACTGGAAATGGCCGTACAAAATAGTGGTCAGATGAAAACCGCCAACCGTATGGGCGGAGGAATGGCCATGCGCGGCAGCAAATCCAAGCGCCGACGCCCAAAAATGCGTTAACTGAGTACACTGTAATCAAAGTTACTTAGGGTACAGTGTACTGAGTCCAAAGAGACCAAAAAAAGCCGTCTTTCCCCGCAAGAGAGACGGCTTTTTAATGGCAGGTTGAGCATTTATGGCCTTGTACAGTAACGTGGGGTCGGGGCCGATCTTTTTGCTAAGCGATTGAGCGTCAAAACCTCACCTTGTATTTGGTATAGGGTATTAGGTAGTAAGAATTGCCTGAATCCATATACGCTATACCTTCTACCGTGAGATTGGGTCTTGGTAATCTGAATTTTACCTGATTATCTCAGTCCAGCTTCACGTTTTACCGGACAATAAATCCGTTTCCGAATGTTTCCGAAGGACTGACAAAGACCAGTTTGCCTTCCTCGTTTTCGGCCATCAGGATCATGCCCTGGGATTCAATACCGCGCAGTTTCCGGGGTGCGAGGTTAGCAACCAAAACCACTTGCTGGCCGATGATGTCTGCCGGGTCGTAGTGTTCGGCTATACCGGAAACGACAGTTCGTGTTTCCATTTCCAGATCTACCGTAAGTTTGAGCAGCTTGTCGGCTTTTTTTACTTTCTCGGCTGCTTTAATGGTACCGGTCCTAAGATCGATTTTGGTGAAGTCGTCGAAAGTAATGGTTTCCCTGATAGGTTCCCGCTCCTCGCCTTTTTCAGCTTCCATGATAGCTTCAAGCCTGGCCTTTTGCCGGTCGACCAGTTCCCTTCGGGAGGTATCTTTTCGGTCATTGATCTTGGGGAATAAGACCTCCGGGGAGCCAATCGAATGTCCGCCCGGGATGAGTGGTGTACCTTCTTTCAGCTGATCAAGGGCTTTCGCCAAATCACCATTTTGGGTAGCCTCCAAACCCAGCAGGTTGCGGATACGCGGGGCAGCAAAGGGGATAAAGGGTTCAACCAAAATGCTTAAATAGCCGGCAATTTGGACGCTTAGGAACATACATTCCTTGATCAGGGCACTGTCGGGATCCTTTTTGAAAACAGCCCAGGGCGACACCTCCTGGAGGTAGGTGTTGGCCCGGGAAGAAATTTCCATAAGAGTGGAAACGGCCGGCCGGAAGGTGAAGGCTTCAATTTCCTGGCACAATCGCTCAATGAGGGCGGCAATTTCTGGCAATTTTTCCGCAAGGGAAATAGAGAGATCAGGTACTACACCATCGAAGTATTTATTGGTGAGTACTACCACCCGGTTCAGGAGGTTGCCGAGATTGTCGGCCAGGTCCTTATCGTGGAAATCGACAAACTCATCCCACTTGAAATCGCTGTCGCGATTCTCGGGCATGGTCCGGATGAGTGCATACCGCAGGGTATCTTCTTTATTGGGAAGCTCTTTGAATTCCTCCAGATATACGTGTTGCTCAATACCCCAGCCCCGGGATTTTGAGAATTTCTGGCCTTCAAAATTAAGGAACTGATTAGCCGGAACGTTTTTGGGAAGAGCAAACTCCCCGTGTGCTTTCAACATCGCCGGAAAGACGATACAGTGAAAGACGATATTATCCTTACCAATGAAGTGGATGAGTTCTACGTCGTCCCCCTTCCAGTATGCTTCCCAGTCTTTGTCGTTCTCTTTCGCCCACTGGCGGGTGGAAGAGATGTAGCCAATGGGGGCATCGAACCAAACATACAGCACCTTGCCTTCCGCTTCGTCGAGCGGGACGGGAATCCCCCAGTCCAGGTCGCGGGTAATAGCTCGCGCCTGTAGACCGCCGTCGAGCCACGACAGGCACTGTCCGACAACGTGTTTTTTCCAGGAGGCCGCATCGTGGTGTGGTTGCCCGTCGATGGTCCCTTCTTCGATCCATTCCCGCAGCCAATCAGCGTGTTGATCGAGTTTAAAGTACCAGTGCTTGGTAGCTTTCAGGATGGGTTTATTTCCGCTCAGGGTAGAAACGGGGTCGATCAGTTCGGTGGGAGAGAGGGCCGAACCACAATTTTCGCACTGATCACCAAAGGCTTCGGTATGTCCGCATTTCGGGCAGGTCCCTTTGATGTAGCGGTCAGCCAGAAATTGATCGTACTCCTCATCGTAGTATTGTTCGATGGTCTGTTCATCGAACTGATCACCTTGTTTGTATAGGGTTCGGAAGAAATCCTGGGCTTGTTCGTGGTGTAGTGGTGCCGAAGTGCGGTGGTAATAATCGAAGGAAATATCCAAACGCTGAAAGGTATCTTTGTTCAGGGTGTGGTACTTATCGATAATCTCCTGAGGTGAAACACCCTCTTTTTTGGCCCGGATGGTGATGGCGGCGCCGTGCTCGTCGGAACCACAGACCCAAACGACGTCCTTGCCCTGGAGGCGCAGGTAACGCACGTAGATGTCGGCAGGCAAATAGGCACCGGCAAGGTGACCCAGGTGCAAAGCGCCATTGGCGTAGGGGAGGGCTGATGTTATCAGGTATTTCTTACTCATAGAATGATCAGATTGCATATTTGAGGTGTGGCGCGAAGATACGGATTCAACGGTTTCTTCGGAACGGGTATTCCGGAATCTCCCGAAAAGGGGAAGCGATTGCGATTTACCGGGGTGATCTTCCAACCTTGGAAGAGGGGTTTAAGTTCCCGCCCTTACACCCGAAATCTGGCGAACCGGAATCAGTGGTCCGGCTTCCAGGGCAAGTATCCAATCCTTTTTCTTTTGGAAAATATCGCGCAAAACGGTGGTACATTGGTAGATGCCCCCTGCGTCTGAACGCCAGGAAACCGTACAAACTTCTTTGCTTTCAATATAAGACCCTAAAATATCGAGGCAATCCCCCGTTCTGGCGGGGAATCCGTCGGTGTTATTGCGCTTTTGACTCATTTTTGCTATCTTAATTATTGTAATAATCAAAAAGATTTCTAATTTTGCTTTCAAGGAGTTAGTCTTAGATCAGGCTTATACTCCATCAGGACCGAATAACCACTAAGGTTTAAAAATATATAACTGGGGTTTAGTTTATCCGAAAGGCGTGAGTTGCACTGCAACTCGCCCTTTCATTTTCAGGCCATCCCTAACCCTTTTTCCGGGGCTTTTTTCACTCTTTTCTCCCGCCCATTTTTGCCTATCTTCACGGCCCATACTTAATCAGAACCAGTTGCTGCCGCATGCACATACGACCATTCAAGGCCGTTTTTCCCGCTTGGCGAAAGATTAAATCTGCCGATGCTTTTTTATCAAATGTAAAGGAAGATTACGCTGACTTCCGTCAAAAAGGTTGGTTTGATACGAGCGAACACCCCGCTTTTCACATCTACCAGATCCGGACGACCCACCGGCTGCACACGGCTCTGCTGGCCTGCACCGATATACGGGATTACCTGGAAGGTGATATTCGAAAACACGAACATACGCTGGCTCTCAAGGAAGCCAAACAAATGGAATTGTTGCAGCAACGGAGAGCTTCGGTAAAACCCGTAACTCTGGCTTATCCCGATGTGGAAGCCATAAACCAGTTGTTGCGTGATTACACTACCCGTATCGAACCGGATATAGTAGTGGAGGTGGGTGAAGAGACTCATTCCATTTGGGCAGTCGAAGAACAGGTGGGTATTGAAAAACTGCAATCCCTTTTTAACGAAAAAGTGCCCCATGCCTACATTGCCGACGGCCACCACCGCTCTGCTGCCACGGCACGCCAGTTCCTGGAGCACCATAAACAGGGCGCATACAATCGGTTGCTTTGTGCCTTTTTTCCGTCTTCCGAACTGGAGATTCATGATTTTAACCGGGTTGTGAAAGATTTGGGGGACTTATCTTCAACCAATTTCATGGCTCGCTTGTCCAATTTATTCCATATTGTTCCATTGGGACAGGCCCACAAGCCGGAACGAAAACACGAGTTGCTGCTGCACCTCGACGAAGAATGGTACCATCTGGTATGGAAGGCGGAGATTCTTCAGCAATATGCCGATCAGCCGGTCGTTCTGGATGCCCACTTGCTCAACGAATGGGTGATGGAGGATATCCTGGGCATCAAAGATGTACGCAATGATCCGCGCATTTCCTACGTGGAGGGACCCAGAGGCCTCGATGCCATCCGGCACAAGGTGGAGAAGGGCTCCACCGATCGCCTGGCTTTCTGCCTGTATCCTGTTCAATTGGAAGAAATGTACCTGGTGGCCGACGCAAAACGCGAATTACCACCAAAATCGACCTGGTTTGAACCCAGGATGAAAAATGGACTGATCGTACTGGAATATCCCGATAGTTAATTGAGCGTGAGGTTGGGCATGGACTATCTATTAAAGTGACTATTTTCAAACGCCCAACCTCCCGGTATAGGGTATTTGGTATGCGGTATAGGGATTAAAACAAGTCTCACTACCTACTACCCTATACAAAATACAACGTAAGGTTGTAACCTTCAGTAATTTACCGAACTGCTGATCCCAAACCTTACGTTAATTGACCAACCAAAACCAACGACACCCTGTTATGCAAAAGTTTTCAGCTGATATTGTATATCCCATTGCGAGTAATCCCATTCCCCGGGGCGTGGTCGTAACTGATGATAAAGGATTTATCCTGCAAGTGGATGAAGCCGATGCCCACGATCCCGCGACCGTGGACTATCAACCGGGCGCTCTGATCCCCGGCCTGGTCAATACCCACTGCCATCTGGAGTTATCCCACATGAAAGGTAAAGTGGATACCGGCACCGGCCTGCTTCCTTTTTTGCAGCAAGTAGTACAGTTCCGGGATATTCCGCAGGAGGAGATCGATGCGGCCATTGTCCAGGCGGATGCCGAGATGCACGAGAACGGCATCGTAGCGGTAGGGGATATTTCGAATAAACTGGATACGGCCGCTACTAAAGATAACTCGCCGATAAGCTACTATACCTTTGTGGAGATGTTCGACTTCCTTCAGGAAGGAAACGCCGGCCAGACCTATTCCGACTACGCCGAGGTGCTGGAAGGGCAGAGTGATCGTCACGAAAACCGTAAAAGTGCTGTACCTCACGCTCCCTATACCGTTTCCCGGGAGCTGTTCCGCCTGATCCGGCAAACCAATCCCGACGACGCCACGATCAGCATTCACAACCAGGAAACAGCGCACGAGGATCATTTCTTCCTGACTAAGGAAGGCGGTTTCCTGGACTTCTACGAGCGGTTCGGCTTTAAACTGGATGATTTTAAGGCCAGTGGCCAGCGTTCGATCCATTACGCACTGGCCAATATGAATCCCAATAACCGGGTCCTTTTTGTGCATAATACCATGACTGGGGTCGAGGATATCCGTGCGGCGATGGATTGGGGTGACCGGGTCTACTGGGCTACGTGTCCGAATGCCAATTTGTATATCGAGAACCGCCTGCCACACTACCAAAACTGGTTGGATACCAAAGCCAAGCTGACCATCGGTACCGACAGCCTGACCTCCAATTGGCAGCTATCCGTTTTGGAAGAGATGAAGACGATCTCCCGCTACCAGTCGTACGTGCCATTAGAGACCCTATTGCGCTGGGCTACGCTCAACGGGGCCGAAGCATTGGGCTTCCACGATCGGCTTGGTAGTCTGGAACCGGGCAAACAACCGGGTCTGGTGCGGCTTACCGGACTTGCTCAGAATGGGCAGTTACAAAGTGGTACCCAGGCGGAGCGTATTATTTAACGTGACGTTGGGCTTACATGATTTGTGTAAAATGCAGGTAATCAAAACCCAAACTCCCGGTATTTTAAGCGTATCTGGTTAGAGGCAGGATGTCGAAAAGTGAAACCGACCCCGTAAACGGAGCCGGCTCATGTTGTTCAAGAGGGAGGCGTTAAGCGCCAACGAAGCCCAGGTTCAATCGAACGGGCTTTAAGTACAGATATGTCTGTCGGCTGCGGCAATAGCCAATCGGTGCTCCCAGAGCTTTCAGCTCGTTTAGGAGCTTGTACAACTGACTGGTGCCAATACCGAGCTTCCGGGCAAATTCTTCTGGTGTGCCACTTCGTTTATAGCGGATCATTCGATCCATCATTTGCAAGCGTTGCAAGTGTTTGCTTAGAGTCATGTCGGTCGATCAATTGATTATCGCTAATGGTCATACCTAATATCCTACCTTTCGTCCAGGATTTCCTGGACAGTATACGCCTGTTTTATGGTATGCAGATTTTGCGATAAATTGCAGTAAATAGTTCTTAATAACCTGGTATTCAGTTGTTTGAATTGATTAAAAAGTGGGTTTTTATACGTATGTGTAAGCTTTTGCAAGCTGTATAATCCTCCAACAGGAAGATTATGGGCAGAGTATGATTGCTATTTATCTGTTGTTTTTCGCGGTACAGATACCCAAATACCAGATGATCACTTTGTTGACTGATCCCGAAGGATTCGGGTACAAAGGGGATGAGCAACCAGGTGGCTTCCTGCCGGATGCCCTCCAGCGGGCGCAAGTAAGTATAGTTATCTGGTGCCACGGGGTTATCGTCCAGGAATAGGATCAGGTCCTGATCTAATGCCAGAAGATATTCTCTGACGATTGACGATTCGGGAGGATTCGTCGGTAGGGACTGGGCCCGGATATAGGATCCCCAAGAAAGGGTAAGGCACAGTAAAAATATTCGCATGACAAAGGGATTGATTTGAATAATGAAAGCGGGGGAACGAGTCCCCCGCCTCTGGAAAAACACCCTAATGCAAATCAAGGAATAAATTCTTTTGTCACTCGGAGTCGGAATACCAGGTGTCCGCCCAGGTCGATGGGAACGTAGCGTCCGGTATCGATCTGACTACCAACCGGTATTCGCAGTGATTGACAGAGGTTGACAGGTAGTGTAAAGGGGGTATCAATCTGCCATTTACCGCTATGAAACTGCTGCCAGCGCAGATGGTCATCTAGTGTGCATTTCGGAAAATACAGCAGCACCCTTCCATCTTTTGCCGGACAGGCAATTGCCTGGGCCCTCGGCGTGGTACACACCAATTGCCAATCGTCGAATTGGTCGGTCAGGTCAATGGAGGCCAGGGCGGAGCGATGACAAAACGGCTCCGGGGGCAGCCAGGTGAGGATCACCCGCTGACCTTCCCGGTTCCGCTTGCGAAATTCGGCCGGAGAAAAAAAGGCACTCATAGGCTGGCCCAGTGGAAGAGTGCTAAAAAACCGGCCGACTGGATCATTCCACTCGTGCGTAAGTAATGTATCATAGTTTAGATTTTTTGACTGGCGTTCGGTAACAAAGGTAGGTGAAGCGAAGCCGGAAGTCAGGGACATAAGGGCCTATTCGTAGGTGGGCAGATGGCGATGCCTACGGAGTCTTAAGAATGGCAATTGCTTGATTAACTGTTGCTTACGGGGTGCAAATACAGGGGGTTAATCATCGGGATCCAATACTTCTAGAAGCCACTGCACACAATCCACCTCATCCACGATCGACCAGCTGTGGGGGTGGCGCAGGCCGTTACTGCGACGCCCCGTGCGCTCCGATTGAATGAACGCCGCCCCTTGGTGGCCCTGATCCAGCAGTGCCCGGATCAGATCAGAGCCCTGTAAAAAATTGGCGTCGTAGACCGACCGGCGGCGGTTGTGCAGCTGCCAATCGATGGCCACCTCGTAGTACAGTCGCACCGCTACATCCAAGAGGTATTGTTCGTTACCCGGTTTCGACTGGTTAACCCGAAAGGGGCTGAGTTGCTGGTATTTGTCCGGGTTGTCTTCCGGTGTTCCATAGGTATCGATCATCCGCTGTCGGATGAAGCGGGCTTCGTTGGTGCCAGCCTCGGAGAAGTCACGGGCGATCTCCCGCTCGAAGTAGTCCCAGATCTCAAACAGATCAATGGGGCTATCTACCGCAAAAACGGCCCGGGGTTGCACCGGGAAGGCATCAGGGTAGCGGTAGCAGGCTTCCGTATAGCCCAGGGCCAGGGTGCCTCCGGCCGAGAAACCACCGATGACCACTTTGTCGGCAGGGATCTGGTATTTGTCGAGGGCGTGGTTCAGTAAAAAATTGGTACGTGCATTCCAAGTATCATCAGCCGCGAGGAACGAGCCACCGGCAATGACCAGCGTGAGCAAGCCGTTGGTGTAGGCTACATTGGGTAGTTGGCTTTCGCCAAAAACAGACTCCACGGTCTGGCTAAAGCCGGGGAACAACAGCAGTGCTCCGCGAACTGAATCGGCTGGCTCCAATGCCAGATAATGGTTATAGGGATAGTCCTGATCGGGAACCACTTTGTCAAAGGCTTGCGCCTGGGATCGGGCTGTCGCCAAAAGAAAGATAAAGGGAAGCAGGATGCGCATTTTGGTCGGGTGTTTTTTATCAGAACGGAAAATGGCCCGTTGATTTTTGCCGTAAGGCAGCATTAACAACACGTGAGGTTCCCGCCTGCACTTCCTTACTGCGAGCAGAGAGGGCCGAGCTGTACGCTAAATAACTGATTTTCGCAACCTCACATTGTATTTGGTATAGGGAATAAGGTCGTAGGATTTGCTTAAATCTATATACCCTATACATACTACCCTGTACGGGGAGGTCGGGCCTTGAACAGCTTGCCATTACTAAATAGTCTTTGCCCGACCTCTCCTTAACAAAATGAGGTAATCATAGCCTGGAGGTGCTGTTTTCTCCCTATATTTTCCGGCAACACTCATTAAACGTACAAAACTATGCGAACGAATGTCACGCGCTGGCTGATCCTGCCCCTCCTTCTGATGTTGGGGACCAGTATCCAGGTCAGTGCTCAGTCCGGCGAGGAATTGCTGGCCGAACTCAGAGAGATCGCCATTGTCGATCAAAAAGTAATGATGCCGATGCGGGACGGTATCCGCCTGTCGACCGATATTTTCCGCCCGAAGACCGATGAGCCGGTGCCGGTCATTTTCTCCCGGACCCCCTACAATTTCAACTCCTGGCGCGACGGGGAAATGAGTACCCGGACCTACAGCACCGCCCTGGAATACGTGAAAAAAGGCTACGCCTACGTCGTTCAGAACGAGCGAGGGCGCTACTTCAGCGAAGGCGACTGGGATATCCTGGGCACGCCCCTGACCGATGGGTACGATGCCTTCGAATGGATGGAAAATCAGCCCTGGTGTAACGGTAAGATCGCCACCTATGGCTGTTCCTCGACCGCCGAGTGGCAAATGGCGGTTGCCAGCCTCGACCACCCCGCGCACACCACCCTGGTCGCCCAGGGATTCGGTGCCGGGGTCGGTGAAGTAGGTGAATACGTTGAGCAGGGCAACTGGTACCGCGGCGGTGCTACCCAGATGTTGTTCATTGCCTGGTTGTACGGCGTGCAGAACGATGCTATTCGCCCCATGTTCCCCAAAGATGCCACCCAGGAAGAGCTGATCCGGGCATCGCGCTACTTCGATCTGGGACCCGAGCGTCCCCGCGTGAGCTGGGATGAAGGTCTGGCCCACCTGCCGGTAAGCGATATCATTGAACACCAGAAAGGCCCCGTTGGTGTCTTCGACAAAATGGTGAAACGCAAACCCATGGATCCGGACTGGTATAAGGGTGGCCTGTACCATGATAATATGCCCTTTAATAAGCCTACCTACTGGTTCGTGAGCTGGTACGATGTGTCCTCCGGCCCCAACCTGGCCCTGTTCAACCACGTTCGGGAAAATGCCGAGGATGAGGAGGTGCGCGATCAACAATATCTGGTTATCGCACCCACCCTGCACTGTCGCTATACCCGGGCAACGGAAAACACCATCGTCGGCGAACGCAGTGTTGGTGATGCCCGGCTCAACTACGATTCCCTGCTCACCGGCTGGTACGACTATCACCTGAAAGGAGAAAATCAAGACTTCCTGGATGAGCTGCCACGGGTACAATACTACACCATGGGCAGCAACGAATGGCAAACATCGGAGACCTGGCCACCCCAGGGCATGGAGATGCAGACGCTCTACCTTTCCAGTGGTGGTAATGCCAATACCATGTACGGTGACGGTGCGCTCACCGATACGCCGCCCGCACAGGATATGCCCGATAAGTATGCCTATGATCCGATGAACCCGGTGCCATCGTACGGCGGGAACGTGTGCTGTACAGGTAATGCGGTAGAAGGCGGTGCCTTTGACCAGCGAAAAATGGAAACCCGTCAGGATATTCTGGTGTACACTACCGATCCTTTTGAAGAAGGAACCGAGATCAGTGGCCCGATCGAGACTACGCTCTACGTATCGTCTGACGCCAAGGACACTGATTTCACCATCAAGTTGATCGACGTATATCCCGATGGCCGTGCCTACAACCTGGACGAGACCATCTTGCGGGCTCGCTACCGCGAAGGATTCGATAAAGAAGTATTCATGGATGACGGTGAAGTCTACAAACTGGAGCTGAGCCCGATGAATACCTCAAACTTCTTTAAAGAGGGGCACAGCTTGCGGATCGAGATTTCCAGCAGCAATTTCCCGCGCTTTGATCGCAACCTGAACACAGGAGGTCCTAACTATAACGAGTCAGCAAGTGTGATCGCCCGTAACCAGATCCACCATTCCGGGGAGTATCCGTCGCAGATACGCATCCCGGTGGTTAAAAAATAAACAGGTATGAGGTATGAGGTATGAGGTATGAGGAAATACCACGGAATAATAAAGCCCCTGCCGGACGAGCGTTCGGCAGGGGCTTTCTGTTTTGAGTGGTATGTGTGCTGTTACTTGCGCAGCAACTGGCCGGTGCGCAGCACGCGATCGGCCTGGCGTAGCTGGTAGCTGTAGGTGCCGGGAGCCCATTGCGTGGTATTAATACGTACTTCATCGCGCAGTTCGGTACGGTATTGTATACGACCGGTCGCATCGTAGATCAATAACTCAGCGGCCGGGCGGTTCCAGTTCGTTAGGCGCAGACGCAGTTGATCACTGAATGGATTCGGCATGACCCGGAGAGCCGAACCGACCGGCAGATTGTTCAGGCTGGTGACGACCAAAGCCACTTCTTTACAGACCTGATTGCTACCAAAGTCATTGCCGGCGGTCAGACAAACATTATAAGTGCCGCTTTCAGCGTAGGCATGGGTTGGATTTTGCATGGTGCTGGTATTTCCATCGCCGAAGTCCCACGACCAATCGGTGGGATCATTTGTGGATTGATCGGTAAACTGTACGGCGCCTGTTTCACCCTGAACAGCAATCAGGAAATCAGATACAGGAGCGCTGCCCTGAGTGCCGCCAGCCAGGGAGAAGGTAATTTGGTAGGGGCGGTCGGTTGGCTCACCATCGAGGGTGAAGCGGGTATCGAAGCTTACCAAAACCCCCTGGGATTCGGCGGCCAGGAAATTGTAGCTGGTATCTATACTAAAATCCCCACCAAAGAAGACCGGGTCCATGCCGGGCTCGCTGAGGAAAATACTATCGGTTACGGTGGTTATGATCTGTTCGCGCAAGGCCTGAAAATTCCCATTCGGCATTTGTACCGTACCCCAGCCGTCAATGACAACTGTCTTACGGGTCACCTGCTTCAGAGCCAGGGTCGCACCCTCATCGGTAATGGAGAAGGTAACCTCACTGGAATCCTGAAAGCTGGTGCCGAACGTAGATGGAAATACTGCCTGCAACTCAGGCGGGTCGAAACGGATGACATCAAAATCAGGATCAGACCCGGTTTCCGGCAAGTTGGGAGCAAAGAGCCCCACGCCCACACCGAGCAATGACAATTGATCGTCAGTGATCAGTTGGTAGGAAATGGCGGTGTCCAATCCGTTAATGAGCAGAGAAGCCTGATTGGCCTCCGGAAAAGAGTCGGCATAAGCAGTTGTCGCTGGATCGACAATTGAAACGACTGCGGTATCCTGACCAGATAAGCTCGTGAAGTCCCACACCTGATTTGCTCCACCCTCACCGGGTGTAAGCGAGCTCAGTGAATCAGTGGCGATCTGCACCCGGTCGCCTACCTGCACGTAATCGCTTGCAGTCAGCGTGATTTGAGCATCCAACTGCGTGCCCAGGAAACAACAAATGAAGAAAAGACCAACGTAAATGTTTTTCATAAATAACAAGAGTTAAGGGAGGTAAAAATTTCGATCTGTAATCTACTAAATCTATGCCTGTTGCAAAGTAAGGTAGATTGGTTTTCTACAGAAAGGTATCAGGGAAAGATAAGTTTGGCAAACAAAAAAAGGGCCAACCCGGATTAATCCGAATTGGCCCCCTGGACTTTGAAATACCGCTTCCGCACCGGTAATAGAAGTATTAGGCAGCGGGAAGTGGCATTCTATTCCCTACTACGTGAGGTTGAGGCTAAGTTGCTTGAGTGCTAAACATAGCATCGCACGTTGTATTTGGTAGAGGGTATTAGGTAGTAGGACACGCTTTAATCCCGATACCCTATACCTACTACTTTATACCGAGAGGTTGGGCTTTGACTATCATCTCTTTACGGAAAAGTCTGAGCCCAAACTCTCATTAATTATATTGCTCACCTCCACCGTCGGCGCCTTTCTGATCATCATTGTTGATCAGGCTGCGGCCGCGACGGCTGCGGTCGTTGAAGTCGAGTTTCCCGAACCGGTAGCTAAAGCTGAGAGCGATGTTCCGTGACTGGAAGGCACTTACACTACGCTGGTAGAAGGTTGGTCCTTCCAGCTCGTTCTCAAATTCCAGGAATTCCTGGAAAGGTTGGCTAACTACCAATCCAAGGCTGGCCCGACCCTCCATAAATTCTTTACGCGCACCGAAACTAACCCGACGGTAGGAAGCGCGTGTTCCCTGCAGGGTTGCCCGTGGTGAGCGGTAGAAACCGTTGATCTCCACTTTGAAGTCCTTGGGCAGACTGTAGGTAAAGTTCAGGTTACCGCCCCACACCCAAACATTGTTGGTGAGGCGCTCACCGGCAATGACACCTTCGCTTTCGTAGTTTTCTACGTTAATACCACCGCGGACCTGCAGCTTTTTGGCGATGGTTCCGGAGCTAAACATATTAAAACCAATAGTCTTAGCCGTACCAATATTCCGGTAAGTCGTATAAGATACCCCGTCGTCGATGATCGACAGGAAGCTCTCGATCACATCGTTGGTCTGGCGGTAGAAAACCGAAGCATTCAGTACTACACCACTCAGGTAGGTGTTCAGGTTCAGCTCGTACTGATCGGAGTTCTCGGGGAATAAGTTGGGGTTACCCTGTTCGATGTCGCGAGGGTCGCTCAACTCGATATACGGGTTAACAAAACGCAGACCCGGACGCTGGATGCGCTTGGTATAGCTGGCACGCAAAGAGGTAAATTGTCCGAATTTGCGGCTCAGAATAATGCTCGGCAAAAAGTTTTCGTAATCGTTGGAGAAGTTGGAAGAATCCTGAAATTCAAAAGTCCCTTCAATATCCGTCTTCTCGTAGCGGGCACCAGCGATGAAAGCCCAATTATCATCCAATTTGAAATTGAACGACAGGTATCCGGCAAATACGTCTTGCTGGTAGGTAAAGTCGTCCGACAATTGCTGGTCGGTGAAATACTGGCCCTGATCAACATCAAACAGGCGGAAGCGGAAGTCGGACGTAATGGTCCGCAGGATGGCTTTCCCCCCGGTCTCCATTTTAATAGCCGGCGTAAATGGATGGGTATAGTCGGCCTGGAAGGTCGTTTCCAGGTTGAGTCCGTCATTTTCGTTCCGTTGATTCTGATAAATACTGGGATCGTCATCGATCAGACTCTCCTGCAACAGGATATTGTCGGTATTGGAATTGTCGCCACTGATCTGGAAGGCGAGGGCTAATTCCTGTTCTTTTTTATTGAAGGTGCGGCGGTAATCAGTTGTCCAGTCGAAGCCGCCCCGGATGCTTTCGGATTCACTGGTGCGGGTATAATCCTGAAAGATATTGTTTACCGGGTCTTCAAAGCGGGCCAGAGTTACATTTTCACCATTGCGGCCAAACCCGCGGTAAGTCATGGTACTCGACAAGGCATTGAAGGCGTTGATATCGTAAGTAGCACCCAGTGAGAAACGCGGCCCGAAAAACTGGCTGGTACCGTCGGAATTTTGTTCCAGAACACGCTCCTGGCCATTAACCTGATCGGTACGGAAGAAATCACTGTAGCTTTCGCGTGGCCAGCTGAAGAAACCGCTACCGTTGAAGTTGAGTCCGAACCGGTTGCGTGCGTAGTTCAGGTTAACGGAACCGCGATTTGACCGGTTACCCAGCGCACCACTGATCGTACCCGTGAAGCCTTTCACCGTTTTCTTCTTGGTAATGATATTTATAATACCGCCGGATCCTTCTCCGTCGTAGCGGGCAGTGGGTACGGTGATGACTTCTACACTCTTGATTTGGTCGGCCGACAGGGTTTTGAGAGCGTCGCCGACATTACCACCCTGAAAAATAATGGAAGGGCGGCCGTTGATGAGGATCTGGAGATTCTGGGACCCGCGAAGGGATACATTCCCCTCGCTGTCGATGGCCAGCAGTGGTACTCTTGCCAATACATCGGAAGCGTCACCACCCGCAGTGCTCACATCCTTTTCCGCATTGTATACGATCTTATCGATCTTGGCTTCGAAGGCAGCACGTTCGCCGGTTACTTCCACTTCACCCAAATCTATGGAAGAGGAAGCCAGCAGAATAGATCCCAGATCGGTATCCGGGCTGCGGGGAGTAGTCTCCACGCCGCTGACCGTTTTGGTTTCGTAACCCAGGAAAGAGATCTGTACATCGTAGGTGCCGGGGGCAACGTTCAACAGTTTAAACGTACCGTCAACTTCCGTGACGATCCCGTTGACCTGGCTACCATCCTTCAGCAACACAATGGTAGCGAATTCAATAGGGGTTCCGGTAAGAGTATCTGTAACCGTACCGGTAATTTTTCCGGTAATGGAGGGGCCGCGCTGGCCACCACCGGTGGGAGGTTGCGCAAATGACAAGGTCGTAAGGAGGGCTAATGCGGTAAAAAGTAGTAGCTTTTTCATGGTTTCAATTAGTCGAGTCGTGATTCCAAATTATTGTTGGTGCAAAAGTACCATCAGATAAATGTGAAAACCGTATTAAGGTTGTATGTATTAACATGGAATATCGATTCGACCCGTTTTCGTAGACGAATGACCAGTTTAGAGACCGAAAAATAAGGTTGACTTAAGAATCATTAACATTGATTAACGTTGATTCTGAGGGGCTTGCGATTGCCGAAAAAGTTGTATTTTCCATAAAATGACCAAATAATTATATGCCTCAAAAGCCGATTTTTTTGCTACTGGCGCTCTTGCTGGCAGCTCCCCCAATTTTATTTGGGCAATCAGAGCGGGTAGATAGTCTGGAGCGGGTATTGGCTTCCCTTGAGGAAGACACCAGCCGGTTTGCTGTTATTTACGAACTGTATGATGCACTGTCCTTCAATGATCCGGCCGGGGCTGAAAAATATATCTACGAGGCACTTGATCTGGCTTTAACCCTGGAGCGCTCCAGAGATCAGGTGCTTTGCTACGATAAATTGGGTGGAATTGCTATGGTGCGTAGCGATTTTAGCCAGGCAATGTCCTATTACCGCCAGGCCGACCGCTTGTTACAGTCAATGGATTGGCCCCGGGAAGAAGCGGTGATTCTGGGAAATTTAGCGGCACTCCACAAAGAGATCGGACAATACGATAGCACCCTCATCCTGAATGAACGCTTTTTGGAGGTAGCCCGCACTCTGGAGAATCCGGTATTCATTGGTTTTGGCCTTGATTTGAAGGGGCAGATCTATCACAACCGGGGGCAGTTTGATCTGGCCACGCAGCAGCATCTGCTGGCGCTGCGCCAATACGAAATGGCCGGCGACTCCTCCCGCATGGCCGATGCCATGCGCACCGCCGGTGAGGCCATGACTTCGGCCATGCACCTGAAGGATGCCGAGAGCTATCTGAACCGGTCCAAAGGCATCTATGAGCGTATCAATGATCAATATTACCTCAGTCAGACCTACCGGGACCTGGGCTACGTTTATTTTCTGCGCGAAGACTACGGGCAGTCCCAACAAGCTTACCAGCAATCTCTGGACATTTCCGAGGCCCTGGAGGATCCTTTCGGGGTGGGGCAGTCGCTGGCAAATTTAGGTGACTGGGCTGATTCCACCGGGCAACTCGATCTCGCAATCGACTATTACCAGCGAGCGCTGGTCCTTTTTAACCAGATCGATGATTCGTATAGCGCGGCATCAGTACAGCAGCACTTGGCAAGTATTGCCTTTCGGCAAAAAAATATCAGCGAGGCGCTTGCCCTGCTGAATTCTTCCCAAAGCACTTTTCAGGAAATCCAGGCCTATTCCATGATGAAAGACGGGTACAAACTGTACGCAACGATCTATGAAAACCAGGGCCTTTCCACCGATGCGCTGACTGCATACCGCCAATATTCCGTAATCCGGGATAGCTTGAACACCATTGCTAAAACCCGTCAGTTGGAAGAGGCAAAGCTGATGTATGAAGTAGAAAAAAAGGACCAGGAAATAGCCCTTCTCAATCAGGGAATCCTGCTGGAAAAGCTGGAGCAACGACAATTGACCATCGCCCTGGTAGGACTGGGCGCAATAGCGGCGCTCATCATTTATATCCTATGGTGGCGGCGGCGTAAAGAAGGTTTACTGGCTCAGGAGCGCGACCGGCGCCAAAAGGCAGAACTGGCTGCCTCCCGTCTCGAACAGGAAAAGCTGGAGCGGGAGCTGGCGGCACAGGTACTGCAGTTGTGCCGAAAAAACGAAGTGCTTTCCAATGTGAACCAGGAAATGGAGCGACTGCGCTCGGAAAATGGAGCTGAAAATGGGGCAGATCTGCGTCGCATTCAACGCACCATTCAGAGCGACATTCAGTCCGACGAGGACTGGAAGCAATTCCTGTCCACCTTTGAGCAGGTGCATCCACGCTTTTTAAGGGGCCTGAACGATCAATTCGGCCCACTGACGCCCACCGAACAACGCCTTGCCTGCCTGCTGCGGATGAACTTATCCAGCAAAGAGATCGCCACCCTCCTGAATATCAGTGATGCAGGGGTCAAAAAAGCCCGTTACCGCTTACGCAAAAAACTGGAGTTATCAGGTGACGTGCCCCTGCAGTCCTTCCTGGCGGGAATAGATAGTCGGAAGACAGGTTGAAATTTTTAGTGATTAAGATTTTATTTTTTAATTGGTTGGACGCTCGTTCTTTAATTAATCATTAAGAATTTACATCATTACCATGGGGGAGCTCACTGACCTATCTCTGGATCCGGAATTGCTGGCCTTTTTCAAGAACCTGCTCATTACCGTAGGGATAGGCCTCTTGCTGGGTCTGGAGCGTGAATTTTCGAAAGGAGGAGATGAAGACCGGCACTCTTTCGCCGGGGTACGAACCTTTCCCATCGTAGCCCTGATAGGCTTTTTAGCGGCTACCTATGCCGATCTCTATTCTCCCTGGGTGTATGTGGCTGCCCTGCTCGGAACATTTGCCTTCACCATTTTCTCCTACCAGCAAGGCGCCCGTAATGGTGATCACGGAGGTACTTCGGAGTTTTCCCTCATAGTCGCCTTTTTATTGGGAGGGCTGGTGGTAAAAGGAAATTACCACGGTGCAGTTAGTATTGCGGTGATCGTAACGGCTCTGCTGGCACTCAAAGTACGCCTCCACGCTCTGATCGATAAACTCGACAAAGAGGAGGTGTTTTCCATTTTGATCATGGTGGTGATCACGGCATTGGTGATGCCACTCCTTCCCAACGAAAATGTGGGACCGTTTGAGACCCTCAATCCCTATAAAGCTTGGTTGATCGTGGTCATCTTTGTCAGTCTGAACTTTCTGGCGTATTTCATCGAGAAATTTATCGGTACCAAAAGGTCGGTACTGATCACCGGAATCATCGGAGGCTTTGCATCGAGTACGGCCACTGCCTGGTATTTTTCCCGTAAAACCAGTGGAACCGAAAAGGGGGGTGTGGTGGAAGCATCGGCCATTTTATTGGCTTCTTCCATCATGTTTCCTCGATTATTGATCTGGCTGTTCATTCTCGATCAGCAATTATTGCAAAGGCTGTGGCTTCCAGTCCTAGTTTTCGGGTTGTTGGGTATCGGTATTGGTTATTGGATCAGTCGTCAGAATCGGGAAGACGAGGTAGAGGCCTCACCCCGTCAAGCCTCTAATCCCATCAACTTTAAAGAGGCCTTCGTATTTGCCGGTATCTATATCATTATTCAGTTACTGGTGGGGTACGCCAATGAGTTTTTTGGCGACCGCGGTGTATATATCGCCTCCGTTATTGCCGGACTCACCGATATTGATGCCATTACCATCTCCATGGCCGATTATCAGGAAAAATCGATCCAAATAGGGGTTGCCGGTGCCGCTATTATCCTGGCGGCTTTTTCCAATACCATTATCAAATACGCCTTCTGCCTCATCTTCGGTAATCAAACCCTGCGTAAGTACAGCACTGTTGGATTTGTGGCTTTATTCCTCGCGGGAATTGGCTACGGGGTGGTTCGATTCTTAAATCTATAATTAATAGGTTTTAATTTTTTAATTGGTTGGTTACGAGTAGTTTAGTTAAAAACTAAACACTGAAACAGCAATTCCCCATGTAGGTAAATTAAGTTAAATTTCGTCAAAAATGGCGGGT
>CAYFGK010000127.1:0-20950 GCA_964342305.1 uncultured Saprospiraceae bacterium
TACTTTATACTAAGTGCCCCGTGAAGTATTGGCAATCAGTTGTTTACATAACAGGTCCGTCCTGTGCTCACGTTTATTTAAAAAAGGCGCCGATTTCTTCCAGTGTTTCCAGTTTGTTGGCTGCTTTAGCGGCTCCGGTATTCATTTCGGAGGATACGCGCAGCAGGGCCTTTCGATAGATCTGAGCAGCTTCCTCCGGTGTATCGGGTTCGTACTTACTCCAGTCGATCTGATCCGAAGAACTCGTCCACTGCGACCGTATATCTCCCGACCATATCCAGGTGGCCAGTCCCAGCGCCAGTACTACGGCGGCAGCAACCTGCCAGGGCTTGCGGATCAGGGTTCTTACCGTGGCCTCTCGTTGCTGACGGTTGATCCGCTCCAGTAATTCCGTTTCAAAGGAATCATCCAGTGACCGGTGAGCTTCTTCCCCGACCACGGAAAACCAACTGCGGTACGCGTGGTACTGCTCGGGAAGATCCCGGCGCTGGCACTGTGACCGGATCCAGGATTCTTCCTCCAGGGATGTTTCCCCCTGAAAGTAGCGTTCCAGCAGCTGATCCATTTTTTCTTCATCGAAGGCCATATGCATTCGTTTTTTCAAGTTCGGTTCGAATACGGGTACGTGCCCGGAAAATATTTACCTTCACCTGAGCCATGGTCATGTCGAGGGTATCGGCAATTTCCTGATAACTCAATCCTTCCAGGTCGCGCAAGTGCATCACGAGCCGTTGTTTTTGGGGTAATGCTTGCATAAGTCGCCGCAGGTGCCGCATCAAATCCGACTGTTCTGTGAGGTCGCCGGGAGTAAGGTGTGGATCGCATTCCTCGGGTTTTTCGTCCAATCCTCCCATCCGACTGGATGGTGATCGGAGTACGTCGAGACAACGGTTGCGAACCAATCGCATGCTCCAGGCTTCCAGGTTGTCGATCTCATCCAGGCGGTCGCGCTGTTGCCACAGCTTGATGCATACATCCTGTACTACGTCTTTTGCAGCAGCAGGATCTTTGAGCATTCGCAGCGCAAAGCGAAACAGCTTGTCCCGTATGGGGTTAATAAGATGCGTAAACTCTGTTGGCTTCATATTCACTGGCAAGACGGTTGACTGAAATAATAGTTACAGGCGGGGGGAAATTTTTTTGTGCTTTCGCAAAAAAGGCCTGGAAACGAGGATGCTCGCAAAAAGTGAAAGATTTACTAAGGGAGGAAAAGGATTCGACCAGCGTGCGAATTCCTCCTATATTTGCGGCTGGAAAGAGACTTTATGAAAAAGATCGATCGACTGGTCATCTCCAGTTTTATACCACCCTTCATCGTGGCGTTCTCGATTGCCATGTTCGTTCTGCTCATGCAGATCCTGTGGTTGTATATCGATGATATTGCCGGAAAAGGGTTGGGGCCACTGCTGATCCTGGAGCTGTTGGGCTATCGATGCATGTCTCTCATTCCCATGGCACTGCCCCTGGGGATCCTGATCGCTTCGGTCATGGTCATGGGGGGGCTGGCTGAACACTACGAGTTGTCGAGCATGAAATCGGCCGGTGTTTCTTTGATCCGGATTTTACGGCCCCTGTTGATCTTCGGCATTTTTTCGGTGGGGTTTTCCGTTTACACCTCAAACACGCTCATCCCCAAAGCCAACCTGAAGTTCGGCAGCCGGATGTTCGATATTCAGCAAAAGAAACCCGCCCTGTCGCTGGAGGTGGGAACCTTTAACGATGATTTCCAGGGGTATTCTATTCACATCGGTGAGAAGGCAGGAAACGGGGTAGATGTCAGCGACATTCTAATCTACGACCAGACCAAGATTAACACCGGTGAACTAACGACCATTACCGCCAAGAAAGGTCAGATGTTCGCCACGGAAGATGGGTCCATTTTCGTGATGAAGCTGCAGGATGGCTACCAGTACGTGGAACAACGCCAACGCAGCCACCACAACTCTACGCCTTACCCCTACATTCGCACGGAGTTCGATACCTGGGAAAAGATGTTTGACCTGACCGAATTCGCACTGGATCGCACGAATCCGGAGCTGTTCAAAACGAACCGTCAGATGTTGAGTTCCGAGCAATTGGTGGAGGCCGTCGATTCGATCAGCCGCAAGATCAAAGAACGGGAAGTAGAACTATCGAACTACCTCAGTAATTATCTGACCGGTGAGGCCCTGGACTCCTCCTTCCTCGAGATCGAAGCGCCCAAAACTAATATCGATAGTCTGGATGGTAAACAAAGTGCAATGTCCTTTGACTCAAGCGGACCAGCTCCCGGTTCGGAAGCACGGGAGGTGACTTTTGAGCAGGCTAAAACCTCGGCCGGGCGTGGATCCGGAGGACAGGAAATACGCCGGGAAATCGATAAGCCCATTGCTGATTATGGCACCTTTGCCGAAACTTTCCGCCCCACGGATAAAGAAAGTCTCTACCGGAAGGTGCGTACGTTCGCCCGTAGTATCCTGAACCAGGCCGAGAGCGCTTCCCGAACGCTGGAGCGGATGCGCGAATCCCGGGTGAAGCATCAGTACGACCTGCACATGAAATACAGTATGGCGGTAGTGTGCATCATCTTTATCCTGATCGGTGGTCCTATGGGGGCCATCGTACGCAAAGGTGGCTTTGGGTATCCGATCCTGATCTCTATTATCTTCTTTATGTTGTTCGTCATCCTGACCATCTTTTGCCGAAAGGTGGCGGAAAGCTTTGTTCTGCCGGCCGTAGCTGCTGCTTGGCTACCGTGTATCATCCTTTTCCCGGTGGGGGTGATCCTGACCCGCAAAGCCATGAATGACTCCAAGTTGATCACATCGGGTAATCTGGGTAAGCGAATCCTCAAGTGGATTCGCCGCCACAAAAAAGAAGAACCGACCAATTCCGCAACAACTCATGCCCACCAACCGCAAACCTGAACGACTACCCGAAACCTGGCCGGACTTTTTAAAACGCAACCGGCTTTTTTTATCCGGTTTATTCCTCTTTCTGGTGATCGCACTTATTGGACTCATCGGATGGCAGCAGGGCGCCTGGCTTTGGTTCTTTAACGAGAACCGGACGCTGGCGGGCGATACTTTCTTTCGCATTACCACCAAAGCGGGGGAAGAGTGGGCCTTTATCCTGGTTGCTTTTTTACTGGCCTTTGTCCGTTTCCGATCTGCATTGGCTATACCGGTCCTTGCTTTTTTCGTCACCCTGGTATCGGCAACGTCCAAGGCTTTATTTCGGCAACCGCGTCCCCTGGCTTATTTCCGTGGCCTGGAATTAGATGATCAGCTCAATCTGATTGAAGGGGTCCGGGTCAATGCGAGCCAGGTGTCGAGCTTTCCAAGTGGACACACCATGGCCGGATTTGCTCTGTTCGCCTTCCTGGCTTTTGCCTGGCCGGGTCGCCGTAAAACCGCGATGGGGTTGTTCTGTCTGTTTATGGCGTTGGCCGTCGGCCTGTCGCGTATCTATTTGGTCCAACATTTTCTAAAGGATGTGGCTCTGGGCGCTGTGCTGGGGGCCCTGGTTGCCCTCGGGATGTATTATCTGCATTTTCGCCCCGGCCGCCACAAGCCCGATTCCTGGTTGGATCGGAGGTGGAGGATAAGCTTTCGCAAAAAGGTACAGTAACGGGAGGTTGGGCATTGACCAAACCTTTCCACGCGAGTATATACTCGACTCGAAGTGGTTTGGAGTCCCAGCACGAAGTACTGCGGAGCAAAACCACTTCGTTGTTGGTTTAGCATCCTTACGTTAAATCAACGTTTACGGCACCAACGAAAGAGCCCCGGCTGGTGGAAACCAGCCGGGGCTCTTTCGTTGGTGCACATCCTTTTTGCCGAAAGGCAGAAAAGATTACTTGACGGTCTTGATCTCTCCTGATTTGATCTTGCCAACGTAATCGCGCAACGCACGGCGTACTTCGGGCAGGAGGAACATCAGGCCGACCATATTAGGTACTACCATGGCAAAGATCATGGCATCCGAGAAATCGGTTACGGCACCGAGGCTGGCGGAAGAACCAATGACCACGAAAATGCAAAACAGGATCTTGTAGGTATAATCCATTGTCTTGGTGCGGCCGAAGAGGTACATCCAGCATTGCAGGCCATAGTAAGACCAGCTCAGCATGGTGGAGAAGGCGAAAAGTACCACTGCAACGGCAAGTACATAGGGGAACCAGGGGATGACGCTGGCGAAAGCAGCGGAGGTTGCGCGCACACCATCGGGAGCCTCTTGCCCGTAAGTGATGATATCGCCGTTACCATTGGTGATGATGATAACCAGTGCGGTCATAGTACAGACGATAACCGTATCGATAAAAGGCTCGAGCAGCGCTACTACCCCTTCACTGGCAGGGTTCTCGGTTTTGACGGCGGAGTGGGCGATAGCTGCCGAACCTACACCGGCTTCGTTGGAGAAAGCACCCCGACGGAAACCCTGGATCAGTACCCCGACAAAACCACCGGCAATACCCTCGGGTGAGAAGGCACCGCTGAAAATCTGACCGAATGCCCAGGGGATTTCGTTAAAATGTGCAAAGATGATGATCAGGGCGGCGAGTACATAAATACCACACATGAAGGGCACGACGCGCTCCGTAACCTTACCGATACGCTTGATACCGCCGATGATTACGATGGCAACAACCGTGGCCATTACAATACCGAAGATCAGGCCGGAATTACCCGAGGTTGCTCCGATCATATCGTTGAATTGCTGGGCAGCCTGGTTGGCCTGGAACATGTTACCACCTCCGAACGAACCACCGATACACATGACGGCGAAGAAGGCTGCGAGGATTCTACCGAGTCCGGTATATCCCTTTTCGCGCAAGCCTTTGCTCAGGTAATACATCGGGCCACCGTAAACGGTGCCGTCAGCACCAATATCGCGGTAGCGAACCCCCAGTGTACACTCCGTAAATTTGGAGGCCATACCGAGCAGGCCGGCACAGATCATCCAGAAGGTTGCCCCCGGACCACCAATAGAAATGGCAATGGCCACCCCGGCAATGTTTCCCAGCCCGACCGTGCCCGAAAGGGCGGCCGTCAGGGCCTGGAAGTGGGATACCTCACCTGCTTCGTTGGGGTCGGAATATTTACCTCGAACGGTATCGATCGCCAGCTTGAAGCCGCGGAATTGGATGAACCCAAAGTATACAGTGAAAATGGTTGCACCCAGCAGCAGGATGATAATTACGATGGGCATTTCGCTGGTTGCGGAATCTCCGAACCGGATGGGATAAAAAATGATGCTGGCAACAGCATCAGCAACTGGTTTGAAGGCCTCGTTGACCCGTTCATCCAATCCTTTTTTAGCCGTTTCCTGAGCGAATGTTAGCAAAGGAAGTAACAGGCCGCTCAACACAAGCAGGAACGATCGTTTCATAGTTTGTTCGACTTCGTTATGGTTGGTTTTCTAAAATCAGCGCGTTAAGGTATTCGTTTATTTTAACTTCCCCAAGAGAATGGTTGCGGTTTTTGGGGGTAACTGCGGAAGATATAGTAAGTATTTGGCCGGAAAAAAATACAAATATTGGTGACCTGTTCTTATTTTAAGCACTTGTAAAACCTTTTTCGCTTTGCCCGATTCAACCGATCCCACAAATTGGACGCAAAGGCTGCGGGAAACGCCCGCCGAAGCTATCGATCAGTTGTTCCGGGAACACTATAGCTACCTTTGTCTGGCGGTATTCCGGATCATTCCGGACCGCGATACTGCCGAGGACCTGGTCCAGGATGTATTTGTGGACCTATGGCGCCGACACCGGCAAATTTTGGTGCAGCAATCGATGCGGGCATACCTCAAAAGATCCGCAGTCAATAAGGCTTTGAATTATATCCGGGACCGCAAGATCCACCTGGTGGATACACCCCTGAACCCAATTCCGGCTCCCCAGCCACCGGTTGTACAACAACTGGCTGCCGAGGAGCTGCAAAAATATATTGATGCCGCTATCGACCGGCTTCCCGAACGGTGCAGGCTCGTGTTTGTACTTAGTCGTTTTGAAGACATGAGCTATAAGGAAATCTCGGATAAACTTGGTATTTCTGTGAAAACTGTCGAAAATCAGGTATCCAAGGCATTGCGTATACTGCGCGATCAACTGGGCCCCTTTCTGTAGGAAAATGACCTTGTGTCAGAGGGCTGACAAATACCGTGGTTTCCCGAAAAGAGAACCATACTCCGTAGGGGCTTGACCCTGTTTTGGTGTCAAGGTACCAGAATGCAAAAACACATGAATAAACTGTTTAGGCTTTTCAGCAAACATAAAAAAGGGATTCTGTCCGAGTCTGAAGCTGCCGCCTTCCGAAAGGCGCAACAGGAAGATGCGGAAACTCACCGTCAGCTCGATCGCATTTGGTCGGCCTCGGGATCGTACAAGGAAGGTGCCTGGAATCCCGATGTCGAGGGGGGGCTTTCCGGTTTGCACCAACGCCTGAGCAAGGAACCAATGCCGGCTCCCCGCCCCCGGTGGCGTAACCCCGTGCTGCGTGTTGCTGCCACCCTGGTCTTTTTGCTGGTGGCCGGTGCTGTGATCCGGTATTTTATAATCGCGGATCAACCCGGTTTGCTGGAGGTAGTTAACGCTCGTCAATCACAAGAGGTCCACCGCCTGCCCGACGGCTCGCTGGTCCGGCTTTCCCCCGGAGCAACCCTGACTTATCCCGACAACCTCAATGACCTCCCGTTGCGGGAAGTATCTGTTACCGGAACCGGTTATTTTGCCGTAACCTCCCGTCCTGAACAACCTTTTGTAGTGCATACCGAGGTTACGGATATCCGTGTACTGGGTACGCGTTTCCTGGTGGTCGAAGAAACCAGTACCGCGCGCACCATCGTAGAAGTCGAAGAAGGGAAGGTTGCTTTCAATGAGCGTGGCAGCCGGGATACCCTCGTACTGGTAGGTGCTGAACGAGGTGTTTGCATCACCGGCCGGGATATGCGTAAAGAATCATTTGCTATGGAGGAGAGCCAAACTCCCCATCATAAAGTAAATGTATTCCGGGAACGTATGTCTTCCCTGGCCGATCAGCTCTACCGCTGGAGCAGCGAGGATCTGATTATCCCGCCCTCCCTGGCGGAATGCGAGATTAGCGGTTCCATTGATATTTCATCACGCCACCGGTTTATCGAAAGTATTCAGGCGCTCGGTTACGAAATAGCCGAGGGTACTGATGGTACGTTATTGCTTAGTGGCACTTGCCCCGAGCAGTCCAGTAATTGATTATCAGCCTCTTTTAAGAGTATCTTAAGGTACCCGCTCTTTGCTATACTCATTTTTTCCCGTTAAATTAGGTGGTAATTCCAACGATTTTGTCCCGAATATCGTCTGGCTTACCAACGACGGGTCTAATGCGCACACAGTTTATCACGTTACTGCTCTTTTCACTGGGGTGGACATCTCTGTCCGCACAGTCACCGCTGGACCGTACCGTGAGCATCTCTTTTGTGCATCAGAACCTGGATGAGGCCCTTTTTCAGCTAATGGTGGAAGAAGAAGTGCCCCTCCTGTTCCACAATGGTATCCTGCCGGTTAAACCAATCCACCTTCGCTTTAAAAATGAAACGGTCAGCCGTATCCTCGATGTTTTGCTGGAAGACACAAGTGTAGGCTATCTATGGAATGGCCGCCAGATCGTGCTGACTGAAAATGGCAATATTCCCCGGCCCGAAACCTACACTGTCAGCGGTTATGTAGAAGCTGCCGGTTCGGGAGAGCGGTTAACGGAAACAACCATCTACAGCCCGACGGCCGACCGGGGTGTTTTCTCCAACGAATTCGGTTTCTTTAGTCTGACCCTGCCCGCCGGGAATCACGACCTGTTTATTTCCTACCTCGGTTTCCGGCCGCGACAGTTATCTGTTGATCTCCGGGCCGATACAGTGATGCTTGTCAATCTGGCTGCTGACCTGACCCTGCGGCCGGTAACGGTTACGGCCTCCGATACGTCTTTTCTGCGGCGCCCGCTCGACTTCAGTGCGGATGAAATTATTCCCTCGGAGGGTGAGTCTTTGCCCCGTCTGGGCGGAGAATATGATCTGATGCGGCTGGTTCACCTCTTGCCGGGGGTACAGACCGGAGCCGACGGAATCGGGGGAATCTTCGTCCGGGGAGGTAATGCGGGTCATAACCTGGTTATTATCGACGACGTACCGATCTATAATGTCAATCACGCCGGTGGATTGTTATCGGTTTTCAATACCAATACTATTAAGTCCGTACGGTTAATGAAGGGCGCTATTCCCGCTCGCTACGGAGGGCGGTTATCCTCGGTCATGGATGTGCGAACCCGCGACGGGAATAAGGTGGACTGGCAGGGGGAGGCTTCCCTGGGGTTGCTAAGTAGCAATTTAACTCTGGAGGGGCCCATTATTCGCGGACGTAGTTCGGTCCTCATTTCCGGCAGGGGATCCCTGCTCAACCTTTACCTTCGACCTGGTATGCGCAATTACAAGGCCCGGCGCGGAGAAGATGGTTCTACTGAGTATGGCTTTTATGACCTTACGGCAAAAGTGTCGCATACTTTTTCCGAAAAGGATAAAGTGTACCTGAGTTACTATCAGGGCCGGGACGATTTCAGCAATTTTGGTAGCCGTACCGATGTTTTCAGCCTGGCCGATGAACAGGGGAATGATTATGGCTTTCGCCTGAAACAATCGTACGATGAACATTTCGACTGGGGGAACCGGGCCTGGTCCCTGCGTTGGAATCACCTGTTGAACCCGCAACTATTCCTGAATACCACCCTGACGTATAGCCAAATGGATGTGGATATCAATTATTCCGATCGCGATAGCCTGGAAATCTACGAGCCCGCTCCTGTTCTGTCGACCAATATGACGACGGGCACCTACCAGTCAGATGTTCGCGAAGGAGGCGTACAATTTGATTTTCACTGGGCACCCAATGCCCGCAATGAGGTTCGCTTTGGGGCTCAATTCAAGCAGGCTTTATTTCAACCAGGGGTAATACGCTATACCGACCATTCGCGGGAAGACCCGGACCTCCCGGCTATTCATCGCGACGAGCACGACGTCAGTCAGCAGAATGCGTATATAGAGAATCGGCAGCAGATCGGGGATCAACTCATCCTCAATTATGGATTGCGTTTGGGTGGTTTCCGTACGGGGTCCACCAGATATTGGGCCTTACAACCCCGTTTTTCGGCCACTTGGCTGGCCACAAAAAAATTGATGGTCCGGGCCTCGGTTAGTAAGAACAATCAATTCATTCACCTCCTTTCAAATAATGCCATTGGTCTTCCAACCGACCTGTGGGTGCCGTCGACCGACGAGATCCAGCCCCAGCAGGCCTGGCAGGTAACGCTTGGAGGGGATGTCCGACTGGGCGAAGCTTGGTCGTTCAGCATGGAGGGCTACGCTAAGCGTATGGATCAATTGTTGAGTTACTCCGAAGGGATTACCTTCGTTGATGATTGGGAAAATAATGTGACCCAGGGTGAGGGACAAGCCTACGGGATCGATATTATGTTGCGTAAGCAGCGAGGTAAGACCAAAGGGTGGTTGAGTTACAGCCTGGCCTGGGCCAATCGAAGTTTTGACCGCATCAATTTTGGCGACGTATACCCGTTTAAGTACGATCGCCGGCACGATATTAAGCTGGTGCTCATCCAGGAGATCAATGATCACTGGGAGTTTTCGGGGAGTTGGACCTTTGGTACCGGGCTGGCTTTCAGTCTGCCGCTCGAACAATTTGAAGTTTCCTTTCCGGGAGTGCCTGATCTGCCCATCGTCGGAGTTGATTACGGAGCTAAAAATCAATACCGGTTACCGTATTACCACCGCCTCGATCTGAGTATCAATTACCGCTCTTACGCTAGTAACGGCCTGGAGCATCGTTTTCAGGCCGGGGTTTACAACGCCTATAATCGCAGTAATCCCCTGTATTATAAATTCGACCGGAGCCTGGTCGTTTCTGATAATGAGCTGGTGGAACAAAGAGAATTCGTCGGGGTGCGGTTGCTGCCCATTTTACCCTCACTTAGCTATTCTCTACGATTTTAAGTATATTGTAAGGAAATACGTCCTTTTGATGCGACTATTTACTACCCGTTTTTGGCTTCCTGTGCTTCTGGTGTGCGGCCTGTTCTCCTGCGAACAACCCGTAGATCTGAATATACAGACACCAGCTCCAAAATTGGTGGTTATCAGCAATTTTACGGCTCAGAGCGATTTACGGGTACGAGTCACCAGCAGCAAGCCGGTGATTACCTCCGGGCAAACGGATTTCATCTACGATGCAGATGTCGCCCTCTACCAGGGGGATCGTTTCCTGCAGGATCTGAGATTGATTAACGATCCCGAAGATCCGTACTACACCACTGCTCAGTTTTACCCGGGGCCGGGCCTGGAATACACAATCCGGGTGTCTGCTCCCGGTTATGCATCGGTCGAAGGAAAAAGCAGTATTCCGGAACAAGTTGTTATCTCACAATTGCAGATCGCAGATCTGTCGATTCAAAAGGAAGCAAAGGGATCGC
Organism: uncultured Saprospiraceae bacterium; assembly: GCA_964342305.1. Classification (GTDB taxonomy): domain Bacteria; phylum Bacteroidota; class Bacteroidia; order Chitinophagales; family Saprospiraceae; genus DT-110. The sequence continues at coordinate 10,488 of CAYFGK010000127.1, forward strand.
TGTATCGCCTGAACTATAACGTCAATCTGGGATTTGCCGACCGGGAACACGAAAAGAATTATTACCACCTTACCTTATTTCAGGAATTCTTTTCGTTCGAGTCTATTGACGGAGATACCCTTCTGTCGAACCGCAGGGAGCGCCGCCTGCGATTCGATCCAAATTCGGGCAATAATCTGCAAGTGGTTCATTACGATGGCAGTATTCTCTTTGAAGACACTCCCTTCAACGGGCGCCAGCAAACTTTTTCCCTCCCGGTGGAGATTCGGTATCCCGCCGACCGGGAGATACCCGGGCAATTGGTTGCCGAACTCCGCGTAGTGACCGAGGAATACTATCTCTTCCATACCTCCCTGAGTCGCCAGCAACAAACACCCGATCAGCCTTACGCCGACCCCGTCATCCTGTACAACAATATTAAGAACGGTCACGGGATTTTTGCCGGCTACTCTTCCAGTATAGCATCCGTCGAGGTCCGATAATTGGCCTTTTTCCCTTTTTTCTGAAAAAATATTAGGGTTGCGTAGGGGTGACCCCAATTTTTCGTGTCTATGCGAGTACAAGACCAAACGAATACAAGTATTCTTTGGATTTCTTTACCAAAATTGTACGACATGAAGATGGATGCCAAGCGCGTATTTCTGGAGCAATTCCCGCTGTTTAGCTACCTGAATGAATCGGAAAAAATAGAGTTGGCCGAGTTGGCGGAACACCGTGTTATTTCGAAACACGAAATGATCTATCAACCCGGACAAGTATCTGACACCATGTACTTCCTGTTGCGTGGAGCCGTTAAGATCGGTACCCACTCCAACGATGGCAAGGAAGTGATCAAGGCGCTGATCCATCCACTAGCCATGTTCGGTGAATTGGGTTTAATAGGAGAGGAAAATCGCAAGGATTTTGCTCAGGTCCTGAAAGATGATATCCAGGTGCTTTGTATCAAAGTTCCGGATTTTAAACGGATGATGCGGGATAACTTTGATCTGTGCAACCGGGTGATGATGCTTTTCGGTGCGCGCCTTATGCAGGCGGAGGAAAAGCTGGAAAGCCTTATCTTCAAAGATGCCCGTACCCGAATCATTGAATTTATCAGAGACTCCGTAAACAAGCGCGGGAAACGGATTGGTTACGAGATGCTATTGAAGCACTCCCTGACCCATCAGGATATCGCCAATATTACCTGTACCTCGCGTCAAACCGTAACCTTGGTACTCAATGAATTAAAGAAATCTGATCTCATCCACTTCAACCGCGGCCGGATTTTGGTGCGCGATATGGCACGTCTCGTGTAAAACACACAAGTATTGCTCCAAATAAACGGGGCTGAACCCTTCCGGGATCAGCCCCACTTCATAAGATTGGTATGCAAGTTATATTCTGACTGGTTGCTCGACTACTGTTTGTTGAGTGACCAGTTGTAATTTTGGTAGTTGACCGATGCGTTGCTGGCAATGGTCGTTGTACTGTATTTATTCAGGTACCGGATCAGGTCGCCGAAGTCTTCACCGTACCAGTCAAATATCTTTGATACAGTAACTGATTGCTTGCTGATCTTATTGTATGCCGAATTATTAATAAAGCTTCTGGCCTGCTTATCAAGTGTCTCCTCCAGATTTTCTGCGGTAAAGGCCTTATTGAGCAGCGGCGGGCAGGACTCTGCCGCACAATTCACCGCAAAGTGGATCCGTGCATCCTTAAAGCGGGGGCGCAGTATATCGTTTTCAATATTATTCAGGGAATAGGTCTGGTCACCCAACTCAATCCACTTTCGATCCCAAACCTTACCGTCATCGAGTTTTGTAATGGAAGATAGCGGATAGTTCTGGAGGATCAATTGAATGGTGAATGCATTATAAGCATTGATCCAATAAGCCATTTTCTCGGATCGTGACCAGGCATCGGTCGGATGGTTGTCGGCCAGCATATTCAGATAGGCTTCCAGCTTGGCCTGGTCTTTTTTTAAGCCAGCATAATTGACATTGCCTTTTTCCGATACATGCTTTTGCAAAAGATCATTCCAGGTACTATGATCGACCACCAACCGGGTAACATTATCCTCCCGGGCTTGATTAACAGTCGTGGGTGTCTCTGATTTACAGGTGACTAAGGTGGTACTCACCAGCAAAATGGTCCATGTTAGAAATCGCATTGTCTGTTTCATTTTGTGTATTTTGGCGGAAGCCAGCGGAAAAAAGGGTGGGCTTCTTGTCTACATAACCCTTCTTTGGACTGCAGTGTTGTTTGCCAGTCACTTAGTTGTAGCCATCCGGACACATTTAACGAACTTTTACCTTTTATTCATTCATCATTACAACGCAATATCCCAATGAGAACCGTTTTAATCGTGTTATGCACCCTGTTTATTGTCCCCCTTTCGGCGCAAAACAGCTGTTCAACGTATTTCCCATTTAAAAAAGGTATGACCCTGGAGTACCAATACTTCAACAATAAAGATAAGCTCGAGGGTACGTCCACCCAGTCAATTCAGAATGTCTCCGAGAGTGGTGGTGAGATTACCGCCGAGGTGTCTACGCAAATGACGGATGCCAAGGGAAAAGAAAGTATCGACGGTAGTTTTACCGTAACCTGCAGCGGAGGTGTTTTTGAAATGGACATGTCGCAGATGGTGCCCGCCGAAAGTATGGCCGCCCTCGGTGGCGGCGACGCTGAAATGAAGATGTCGGGTGATGGTTTCCGATTGCCTACCGACGCGCAGATCGGGCAAGATCTGCCCGATTCGGAAAACACCATTGAATTCAAGGCCGGTGTGATGAATATGAATATGACCCTCAATCTGATCGACCAAAAGGTGGAAGCCCGCGAAACCATTACCACTCCGGCGGGGACATTTGACTGTATTCGCTTTTCCTACGTCGCAGCAACGAAAATGTCAATCATGAAAACGGAGAATCGCACCGTTAACTGGTATGCAGATGGGGTGGGTACCGTCCGATCCGAAACGTATAATAAGAAAGGAAAGCTGGATTCTTATATGGTGTTGTCCAGCTATAAGGAGTAACATCCCTGTCTTGCTTTCGCAAAAAAAATAAGCCGCTGCCCGATCGGGCAGCGGCTTATGCATATGGGATTATCAATGTGGATGTGTTCTGCTAGGGTCGGAGCAGGTTGATGTAGCCCTGTAGGGTTTCCTTTCCGGTAGCATCACCTCCCGCTCCTAAAGAATACGAGATCACGTAATAATAAACGGCCTGAGGCAGGTCTTCGCTTCCCGAGCGTCCGTCCCAGGCGAAATCAAATTCCTTAGATTCGTAATGCAGGTTACCCCATCGGTCAAAAATACGCACCTGGAAATCACCAAAGGTGCAGGTGGTGCCGGGGTAAATGGTAAATTCATCATTCCGGGCATCTCCGTTGGGGGAGAAGGCATCCGGAACGTAAATGTTACAATCCGCACAGCCTTCGCTGACGGTGGTTGGTGGGGTTGGCCCCAGAAAGGTGAGTCCCACCCACAGAAAAGCGGTCCAGTTCATGAGATTCGGTTTTTAGCGCCGTAAAAGTACTGTTTCCAAGTGGTTGTCCACGTCAGGCACAGGTCTATTTAGGATAAGGCAGGAAAAAGTGGATAAGGTTCAAGATTTAGAGGGTTTAAGGTGTAGGTGGTTTAAGAGGTATACCTTCTAACCCCTGACCTTTTCCACCCTTTTAAACCCTTTAAACCCTCTAAACCTTTTAAACCCTCTGTATATTTGCCGTATGAGTAAAGCCAATAGTCTGGGTTGCGTAGGGGTAGTAGGTGCGGGAAGTTTTGGAACGGCCATTGCCAATTTACTGGCTATTAATGCCGATGTGGTATTGTTTAGCCGTACCCAGGAGGTGGTGGACCGCATCAATGCTGAGCACCGTAATTTTGGAGTGGATCTGTCGTCCCGTATTCGGGCTACTTCGGAGATTGAAGAACTGACTGAGCACTGTTCGTTAATCTACCCGGTAGTGCCCTCCGATAATTTCCGATCAATGATGCGGTCTTTGGGTCCGCATTTGCGGCCTTCCCATATCCTGATCCACGGTACCAAGGGCTTCGACGTGCACGGTATAGACGAAGAAAATTTGAATGGCGAAAAACTACTTCCCCATCACATCAGCACAATGAGTCAGGTAATTGCCCAGGAAAGCGTCGTCCGCCGTATTGGTTGCTTATCTGGTCCCAACCTGGCCAGCGAGATCATGGAGGGGCAGCCTACCGCAACGGTGATCGGAAGCCGCTTCGATGAAGTAATTAGTCTGGGAAAACGAAGCCTGCAAAGTGAAGCCTTCCACGTATTCGGTACGGCGGATATCATCGGAGCCGAACTCGCGGGTGCCCTGAAGAACATCATTGCCATCGGTTCGGGGATCCTCATGGGACGCGGCCTGGGGAAGAATATACAAGCCATGCTCATCACCCGCGGATTGAGTGAGATGGTGTATTTCGGTAATGCTTTCGGTGCAGAGAATACCGCTTTTTTCGGTACAGCGGGTATCGGAGACCTTGTCGCCACTGCCACCAGTAAGAACAGCCGGAATTTTACCTTCGGTTTCCGGTTAGGGAAAGGAGAGGATATGGAATCGATCCAGTCCACAATGCCGGAATTGGCGGAGGGCGTACGCACGCTCAACATTACCCGCCGCCTGGCTGATCACTATCGGCTTAAACTGCCCATCACCCGCATGCTGTACCGCGTCGTCTTCGAAGAATTCGATATTGATGAGGCCATTCGCTACCTGATCAATTATCCGTACGATGTGGATGTGGACTTTCTCTAAACAATGCTGAATGTTGAGTGATGAATGCTCCATGGCAAAACCATTCATCATTGAATATTCATCATTCCCAATTGAGGACAACGTTTTCCGCTCCCCGACGTTCTATAATCAAACAGATACCCACAAAAACCAAAAATGCCCTGGAGTTTACTCTTTTTTACTCTTGCTATACCCTTCGCTATTCAATCGGTGGAAGGTGCACCGGAAGGTCCTTGCCAACCACTTGAAGGCCCCGGAGGTACCGTATATGCCCACGATAGCGTGCGGATGCTCGACTATGCCGACGAAGCCCATGGGTACTGGCTCTTCGAGCCGGAAAGCCCCCGTCCTGATTCGGCACCGGTCGTGATCTTTACGCATGGGTATGGAGCTATCAATCCGATGGTATATGGTGGCTGGATCCGGCATATGGTGCGCAAGGGCAATATCGTGGTGTATCCCCGCTACCAGAAAAACATGTGGCAACCCTGGCCACAGCAATTCGATAAAAACATTACCCGCGGCATTCAACACGCACGGGTGGAACTACAGCAACCGGGGCACGTTCGCCCCGATTGGTCGGAACTCATCATGGTGGGGCATTCCTACGGTGCGGCCATGACCGCCTATTTTGCTTCGGAGTACGGAGCGTACCAATTACCAAAACCCCGGGGAGTGATCCTTTGTGCCCCCGGGACGGGGCCTGCCCGTGCCGGACGATTGAAAGACTATAGTACCATCCCCGAAGATATAGCCATCCTGTTGATCAACAACGCGGAGGATCAGGTGGTGGGCGACCAGTTTCAACACCGCATCTTTTCAACGGCCACCCCAACCGCACAGCGGAATATGCTGCGGCAGATCCCCGATGAACACGGCGCACCGGCTATCGGTGCCCACCACAATGAATGTTATAGTCTCGATCCGGCCTTCGACACCGGATTGAGGAATCCGACCGTAGTACGCTCCTTTCGGGTTGGACAGACCGATGCCCTTGATTACTACGGGTACTGGAAATTATTCGACGCCATGAGTGACTGTTTGCGATCGGGAGCTAATTGCGACGTAGCCTTCGGGCATACGGAGAAACAACTGCACCTGGGAGAATGGAGCGATGGCCAGGCGGTAAAAGCTTTCGTCCCCGTCGTGCTGGAATAATCCGGATCCTCCCGATTTCCATCGGTTTCCCAAACCAACTTTCCCGATTCTTGTTACCTGACAAATGACGCACGTTACCATGAAACGCATCCTATTGTTTTTTGGGCTCACCCTGGTGATGTGGGCTTGTAATGCGTACCGGGACCTACCCCAACCCGACCGCAGTGCCTCCTGGAAAACGAAAAAGATCCCTGCTACCGAACAGATGTCGGGTGGTGATGCTGCTGCCGGCTTTGAGTACCTCAAGAATGGCGATTACATAGGAACCGGCGTACCTGTCGATCTTATCGAAAAGCGGATGGGTAAGTACGAAGATACAGTCCTGAAGCGCGAAGGCGCCAACGGTTCTCTGCCGTACGCGGTTACGGCCTTTGAAGCGGCCAATGGGGTAGAGGTTGCCAACGGTAATTGCTTTGCCTGCCACGCCGGAAAACTCAACGGCGAAGTGGTGGTTGGCCTGGGCGATAGCTTTTCCGACTTTCGTCGAAATATGAAACCGCTTGGTGCCGGCCTCAAGCTGGTCATGAAACTTAAGTACGGTAAGAAATCGCCCGAATGGGAAGCGTATGAACCCTTTAGCCGGTATTTTAAAGCCAGCGCTCCGCACATTAAGACCAATCAGCCGGGCGCAAATCCCGCAGCGCATTTGGCGGAAGCCTGTGTTGCCTTCCGGGATCCGGAAAGCCTCACCTACACCGAAGAAGCGAATTATGAATTACCGGACTACGTTATCGGATCCGATGTGCCTCCGCTGTGGAACGTCGCTAAAAAGAATGCTCTGTATTACACTGCGGTAGGTCGTGGAGATTTTTCAAAGTTGTTGTTCCAGGCCTCCGTATTGGGAATCCCCGATAGTGCCGCGGCCCGGCAGGCCGTGATCAACTTTCGCGACGTGGTGGCCTGGTTGAAAACCCTGGAGCCACCTGCCTATCCCGGAGCCATTGATCAGGAATTGGTGGCGAGTGGAAAACCTATTTTCGAAGAGCATTGCAGCGGATGCCACGGCACCTACGGAGACCGGGAAACTTATCCCAACAAGGTGGTAGCACTGGAGGTGGTCAAAACGGATCCCTATTATGCCACCTACGCCATGCAGGCTCCCATTGTCGATTGGTATAATCAAAGCTGGTTTGCCACGTCAGCACCCAATTCGTGGCTGGAACCCGAACCAGGCTACGTTGCACCACCGCTAGACGGTATCTGGGCTACAGCGCCTTACCTGCACAATGGATCCGTGCCTACCCTGGATGATCTGCTGGACAGTACCCGACGGCCTTTATTCTGGGAGCGCTCAGGGCGAAGTACCGATTACGACTACCAAAAAGTAGGCTGGCAATACCAGACCAAAGATAATGGCAGAGGCGACTGGACCTTCGATTCCACCATCCCCGGCTACTACAATACCGGCCATACTTTTGGCGATAAGCTCAGTGATGAAGAGCGATCAGCAGTGATTGAATACCTGAAAACACTGTGATCAAAAAAACAGTACATTGCCCTAAAAATGCCATGAGATACTATCTTCTCTTTATGATCTGCCTGTTGAGCGGGACGCTTTCCGCTCAAACCCTGGATACCATTACCGAAAATCAGATACGTGCCAAGCTAGATACTTATTTCGTTGCTACCGATGACAAAGACTGGGATGCCGTCCTGGATATGCTTTATCCGAAACTTTTCGAGCTGGCTCCCCGCGAATCTGTCAAACAGCAATTTACGAGTCTGGAAGGTGGCGGGATGGATTTTCGCTTCTTTGATGTCATCATCGGAGATATGACCGACCCGGTCGATTACGAAGAGGAGCGTTTTATCCTGCTCGATTACGAGCACAAAATGGGTATCTCCCTCATTGATACCAGTATGCAGGCGGCGGCCACGACCATGTTGTCGATCTTCCAGGGCCAGTACGGTGAAGAAAACGTCAGCTTCGACGAGGCGAAAAGCGAGTTTACGGTCAGAGTAGTAAAGAAAATGCTGGCCGTAACCCCGGCCGATACTGTCGACTGGCGATTCGTGGATTTCGATCCCAAGAATCCTGCCGTACTTACTTTACTGGTACCCGAAGAAGTGCAGAAAAAACTACAGCCGGAGGGGAATTAGTGGTTTGCTTTTAGGTTTTCTGTTGCTTTAGATTTGTTCTTTGCTCCGGGCTGCATTGTGCATAGTGCGTGGAGCATCGGGCATCGTGAGTTAGTGGTAACCACTAAAGTGGGTGGGCTGATATGCCCGACGCTCCACGCTCGACGCCCGACGCAACAAAGAGCAGAGCAGCAAGACTACTTCCGACTTCCCTAAGGTTGCACATCCAGCAAACACGGCGCATCCATGGGGTCGATCACCCGGCCCCGCAGACGTTTGATGATGGCGTTCAATTTCTCCCGGGTAATGGCATAAGTACTCAGTAAGTCCGACAGTTCCTTCGGGCTCATCCGGAGGTAGTCCTTGCCCATGATCTCGGTAAAGGTGTTAGACAAGTTGATCAGTTCCTTCTGATCGCGTTCCAGCGATTCAAGCATGAACGGAGAGATCGTCATGGAATCCTGGTTGGTGCGAATGACCTCATCCAGCCGGGTGTAAATGGCATCAAAGCAAGTCAGGTTTTTATAGTAGCGGGAAGATATCTCGCGGTATTTCTGTTGATTTTGCTCGTGAGTGCGATTGTCGATACGGGCAATTTCTTCACCTGCTTTTTCGGCGCAAATGTTACACAAGGGATAGGAACGAGTAGCCTTATCCATCAGCCAGTTTTTCTGCTGTTCGGGTTCCAGGCTGGATTGTACCTGAAATTCGCGCTGGAAAAGGGCATCCTCCATCTCGCGCAGTTTGCGCTGAGTCCGTTGATAACTCTGTAGGCTTTCGATCTCCTTCGGGAGTTTTCCCTGGATTTCCGTTTGGCGCGCGCGGTCGCGGAAGAAGTCCAGCAACTCAATGTCTGAATAGATCTGACGTGCTGTTTTAGCCGTGGCGATCTGGCTGTAGGGCTGCTGGTTGTTGACCAGGAAAGAGGCTATGTCGCGGGCACGTACCAACATTTCCGAATCGAACCAGAGGTCAACGTCGTTCTGCACATTGGAGTACAGACGGGTGTACTTATCCTTGACGAAAGGCTCCTCATTGGCCAGAGCAACCATCTGTGTATTCTTGAGTTGCAGCAGATCGTAGTACAGATCGATCACCCGCGAAAGGGAATACCAATCGGGATATTTGGTGCTCAGGCTCGACTTGAACTCATCAATCTGTTTTTGCAGTTCGACGGCAGTCTTCAGCGTTTCGAGAAATTCCTTTTCGATCTCTTTTTTCTCGACGTTGCGGATCTTCCGAAAATCCTTGGTCTTCTTTTCTACGTAGCCTTGATTGTAGGCCAGTTCGGAGTGATCGGTGTTGTATTCCGATTTGGTAGTGACCACCAGTATAAATGGAGTCTGATTGTGGGTTACGCGATCCTTTACCTCGTCAACGGAAGTATACCCGCCACTGCGGAAAAAACGCGAACTGGGGGGCGTTTCCACATCCCAGTGTATGCGGTAGAGGGCGGCAGAAACCACGCGCTCCTGATACAACGCACTCAACTCCTTATTCAACAGGCGGATGTAGAACTCGCTGGTGATCTTCTGTGGATCTTCCACGTTCTCCATGGACCGCAGGCCCTGGTCCACCTGGGGAATGATCTGGGAAGTCAGGGCAGCAAAGGACCCCGTTAGTGGCGCCTGTAACAGGTTGGTGGCCGTTTTACCGAGGTCTATGGATATCTCCGCAGCCTTTTTCCAGAATTCATTACTGCTGTTGCCCTTGATTGCTTCAAATTTAACTTTGGCCACAATATCGCCGTCTTTGAGTACTTCATCCGGGATATTCTCGAGGAAGCGCCCTCCGTACTCAATCAGCCGTTGATTATTCTCGGGGCTTTTCACATCGTGGATCATGAAGGGGATGGTAAGGGTGTTCGCCGGATCCATCGGATTCTTGATGCTCACTCCTAAATACATGTATTGCGGATAATCCCCTTTATTAAGATCGAGTTCCTTGCGTTGGGACCGGGAAAGATCATCCCCCGAGAAAACGTCTTGCAGTGATTGTGGATTAAGCAGATAAACGTAGGCGCTGTTGAGGTTGAAATCGGAAGAGGGCATGTCTTCCGAGATCCAGGACTCGACCTCAGAGGCCATAATACTGTGTTGGGCGGAAGCGCCAAGAAGGCTGAATAGCAAACAAAAGGAAGCTAGAATTCGTAGGTACATGATGTGTACTCGTTTATGTTTTGTTCAGTAGTTTTACCGCGATCAATCGGATCAATAACAGCCAGGGGAATCCGTGTAAAAAGACATCGAACCAATCCATTGGTCCCATTCCATGGGCACCCCCGGCAATCCACCGCAATTTTCCCCAGATGTGTGGCTCGGGCCGGAAAGGGGCTAGTCCCAGGGTTAAACATGCCAAAAGCACAAAAGCCCAACTGTTTAGGATCGATTTCATGAACGAATGATTTTTTACCGGAATTGTGTGACTCATATGTTTGAGGAGAAGTAAAACGGTACATTAATGATCAATGATGTATCGGG
>CAYFGK010000128.1:0-12471 GCA_964342305.1 uncultured Saprospiraceae bacterium
GCCGATAGTCGCAGGATGGCGGCCTCGTTACCACTGCGAAAAGCTTCGGTCAGGTTATTCTGCACGCGCAACAAATTGTACGGCAGTACGCCGTATTCCGAAAAGTGATCGATGAACCCCACCTCCCGGCAGTCGGTTTCCCGGCCCATTAATTCACTCAGGGCCGCACTGGAAACGCCCCATTCATCTTCGTAGTATTGCGGCATCACGTGCTTACGAAACCAGGTCAGGTAGTCATTGACGGCCACCGGCGAGGAGTCCCACCATTCGCGGATCACGGGATCATCGCCCTGGTACCGCATCATCTGACCACGGTAATCCATCATATTGGGGTGTGCCAGCGTCAGCGTATCTCCGGTGGCGGAGATCATTTGCATTTCGGCGAAAGCCATGATAGCTTCCGACCACTCCCGGGGCACATTGGGAAACGGGAACTCGCCCCAATGATCGATATCGATGTAGTGCCGTACCGCTTCGTGGCGCGTAGCGTACCGTCGCTTATCCGGGTCCACCGCGTGCTCGGTGATGTACTCGATGTGCTTTTTGTAGTAGGGAATCATCTCGGGCGGAAGCGTAAATACCGCCAGCCGATTGATCCGCCGGTGCCCGAAAAAACCCCAATCGGGAGCAAGCAGGAAACTACTCCCCATAAACAGGAAACCGATAAGCCAAAGCCAGTGATACCTATTCATGGAAACGATGCTTTTCGTAAAAAAACTGGAATCATATCCACAAGCAACTGATTACCAGAATGTCACATTGCACTGAAAATAGAGTATCAAGATAATAGAAAAGGCTAAAAAGTCCCTATACCATATACCCTATACCCTCTACTATATTACTCCCTTGCTTCCGCAAAAAAACTGGAATAAGGCACTAATATCCTGCGAAATACGCGGTGTTGTACCAGGAAAAAATCCCCTTTGTCCGTACCGGCAAAATACCGTTCGACGGGTTGCTGGGGCGTCTCTCCGGCTGACTCCCACATGGTAACCAGAGGCCGCACCGGCCACAAGCGAACCTCCCTGGTGGATCCGTCAGTACGGGCCACCCGAATGATACTGAAAGGCAGGGTTTTTCGGATGCTGTCCTGACGGGGATTATCGTTTTCGAAGGCCTCGGCGACCATGGATTCGTATTCGTAGAGGTAGGCCTCGGCCCGGCCGGGGGCCTGTGGGACATTCGCTTCCGGAGTGGTGGGATAGTACGGTTTGATGGTAATTTGACTACCCTCCTTTTCCAACACAAAGCTTTTATCCTTTTGGCGGGGATATTCTACCGAAATACGGGTCACTTTTTCGTGCTCTTCGGCAAAAACGGACTTATCGCGCCAGTCGTCCCCGCGCAGGTTATAGCGGAAACGCAGGTTCCCTTCCCAGCCGGGCAGGTGGGCGACGTAGGGCTGTTCGGCACCGTCCATGATCACGTGGGTTCCACGCTCATCGGCGGTTCCGCCGCCCACGTAGTAGGTTTTCATTCGCTCACCTTGCCTGTCGTAGATCTCTACCTTAATCCCGTGAGCTGCCAGATCACGCACCATATTATCCACGGCCGCCTCGGCCGGTTTGTATTTCATCTGAATGGTACCAATGGCGTGCAGCAGGTTTTCCATGGCGTTGGGGCGTGCTTGATAACCATCGTTATACACCCACCTACGACCCTTCCGTTTCAGATCCACCGTCTCCCCATCGCGGTGTACCAGGTAGATGCGACCAATACGGTCGGTATCCTCCACCTTGAACAGGCGATCGTTCCCCAGGGTACCTTTTGCAGTGGGTTGCTGATTTCGCAGGGTAATGGCCAAAGCCAGTCCGCCCACAAAACACAAGGCCAATAGTAAGATCTGGTTACGCTTCATGACTTTCCTTTATTGGTTGCCCGTACCGACGCCGGCGCCAGAAGGTATACCCCGCTCCTACCAGCCCCAGAAAGACGAGCGGCAAGGCGATGTTTACAAATTGCCAAGTGGCCTTTTCGCGTTTTGCTTTGGCCGTATTCAGCAGGCGCAGGCGCACTTCTTTGCCGCGTGCTTCAATGATACCGCCTTCGTCGAGCAGATATTCCACGGCATTCATCAGCAGGTCCTTATTCGCAAAGGTGTATTGCTCGAAGGGGTTGTACCCCAGCGGACGGATCTCCTGGTTGGGGCCTCCCACCGGATTCTCGGCCACGTCCCCGTCGGCGATCACCAGCATGGCATTTGGCGGCGACTGCGCACGGAAAGGCTGCCCCAAACTATCCAGGCCGGCCATCATCTCATCGGTCACCCGGTTTTCGTACAGGGATGAGAAAGTCCCTTCCAGTAACATGCCCATGGGTTGCACCCCGGTATTAAACTTCGCCTCATCCAGCCCATACCGCAGAAACTCAAAGTTCATGCGCACAGGCGCGTATTGCAGACGCGTATTTGCGGTCGATTCGACCAATACGGTTTTGGTCAGTGGGTATTTTGCCCGCACCGTCGTATCCAGTGTCGCCGGGTAAAACAAATTCACCGGTCCCAGTCCCTTGATAACCGGATGCGTGCCATCAAAAGTGGCTACCACGTGGTAGGGATAGGGGAAACGCTCTAATTGCGGACCGTCACCCGTCATACCCGTAGCCAGAGGTATACGCGTATTCTGCAGATCCAACACCAGGTTGGGTTCAATCCGGATACCGTACCGGAAAAGCAGATCATCGAGCTCCAATTCGTAGGGTACCGGCACGTAATCCTTACGACCACTCAAACTGTCCAGATCTACGCGCAGGGGGTCGATCAGCCAGAGGACTTTTCCACCATTCATTACGTACTGGTCGATCTTGAACTTATCCCTATCCGAAAAGGGACGGGTGGGCTTGGCGATGATCAGGGCATCAACCCCTGGTTTAATGGCGGTCAGGCTATCCAGGAATAGTCGACCCGTGTTGTAGTAACTGTTCAGACTGGCTTCCAGGTCGGCCGTTTGGCGCGGCCCCAATTCCCCGTGTCCGGTCGTGAACAGTACATTGCGTTTGAGGGGATTCTGCAGCTTTTCAATGGCGTTGGCCAGTTTGTACTCCAGCAGGGCCACCGAGTTATTGAGATCGATCTCGTCGTCGAGGGTCGGATTGTCATTTTCCAGCAGATTGACCGGCAGGGACCGGCCTTTATAATTGACAACGGCGACCGGATAGATCAATTGCTGACGGAACTCCGTGCCTTCCTGTACCCGGATCTGGCGGGGTACAATGCCTACCTGCGCCAGTTCCTGCGTGCGCTGGTTGACCTCCTCCGGATCGCCTTCCGTAATATTCTCGAAGCTGAATTCGATGCGGGTAGACCGAGCCCTGAAATCTTCCAGTATTTCCCGGGTGGCCAGCCGTAATCGCTTAAAACTGGCGGGCATCTCTCCTTCCAGCAGCACCTGCACGTACACGACCTCATCCAGGTCGCGCAACAGGTCACGAGTGCCTTCGGTCAGGGTAAATCGCTTTTCTTCGGTCAGGTCCAAACGACCGTAGAGGGCCACGTTGCCAAAGCGGCTGTTTGCCAGAATATTCAGGGCAATCAGGATGCCCAAAAAGATTAGCCATTGTACCAGAGCGTTTGTACGCATGTATTTAAATTCTACATTTTAACGAACCCGTTCCAGGGCCAATTGGGTGCCGAATAAAAAGAACCCGATCACACTCAAAAAATAAACGACGTTACGGCTATCGATCACGCCCTTACTGATGGCCTCGTAGTGAAAATCGATCCCCAGCATCTGGACCAATACATCCCCGCGTCCGAAAAACACGGGCAGCTTACTGAAAAAGAAAAAGCCGTAGTAGAGCAGGAAGCACAGGAACGTAGCCGCCACAAAACCGGTGATCTGATTGGTGCTCAGGGTGGAAGCGAACAGGCCGATGGCCGTAAAACACCCCGCCAGCAGCAGCAACCCCAGGTACGACCCCAATACCGCACCGGAGTCCAGATTCCCCGGAGGTGACCCGAGCCGGCTGATGGTCCAGTAATACAAGAGGGTCGGAAGCAAGGCAAAGAGGACCAGGGTCATACTTGCCAGGTATTTACCCAGAATGATATCCGCCTTGCGCACCGGCTTGGTGAGCAGAAACTCAATGGTACCGTTCTGGCGTTCCTCCGCAAACATCCGCATGGTGATCGCCGGGATGAGGAAAAGGAAGATAAGGGGGGCATTATCAAAAAGTTGCCCCATGGTCGCGTACGGGTATTCCAGCACGCTGGTATCCGGAAATACGAACATGATCAGGCCCAGCAAAACCAGGAACACCCCGATCACCAAATAACCGATCAGGGAGCTGAAAAAGGCGTGTACTTCTTTTTTAAAGATCGCTACCATACCTGTGTGTATCTACTCGTCTTTCAGGAATGCCGGGTGTCGCTTATTATAGGACAGCAGCACGTTGTATAATTGGTCGCCCAGGTTTTCCTGGTCGGGACGCAGCCGGCGCAAGGTTTGCTGGATCATCTGATCCCGCGTAGTCCACTGGATGAGTTGCCCCCTGGAAAATGGGCCAATGGTGCCATCCTCCCAACGCAGCACAAACTCCCGCAACTCCACAAAATCCCGGGTTACTTCTCCCCGCCGGAACGGTTTTCCCGTAAGGGGATTATAGGCGGCCATCTCAATATTCCGCGATTCCGTTCGCTCGTACTGGAAATAGCAAAGCGCACCGGTAATACGTAACCCCGCGAAGGCCGGCAATGGTTTATCAATACTATCGGAAGCGATGCGAATGTAGGGCACCCCATCCAGCGATAACCCCCACAGACTGTCCATTGGGATCGCCTCACCCGATTCGCGATCGCGAATGTACTCCACCTGGGTGATCCAGGTACGCGGGTTAGTGACCAGACTCGTTTCCACATCTTCCCAGGACATGCCCGGTTCATTGCGAACAAACTCCTCGTACGACAGGTACAACCCGTTCTCAAACGCAAAGGTGGGTGTCACTTCCTGTGTCCAACTCAGGTTGGTCTGCAGTATTAATCCGGCCAATAATAAATATAGTCGTTTGTTCATAAGGTGCATTTAGGATACAGCGGTTCGCCGGGTCAGTCGCTGGAATACATTCTCCACCGAGGCCGATTCCTGATGGAATTCCACCAATACGTGGCCCTGTTCCACGACTGCCCGAAAAATATCCGGACGAATATCGGACCCCGATTCGGCGGTCAGCTGCCATCGCTTGGGACCAAGGGATCGGATGCTTTGCACCCCGGGAATTTTTTTCAGATACCCGGCATCCTGCGTTTCGGAGAATCCCAGCGTGATCAGCACTTCGCCCGCTAATCGGGCCTGTAACTCTTCGATGGGATCATTGGCCACTAATTGTCCGCGGTCGATGATCAGGACCCGATCGCAGAGGAGTTGTACCTCCTGCATAATGTGGGTGGAGAAAATGACCGTCTTCTCCTTTCCCAGGTCCTTGATCAATTGCCGGATCTCTTCCAATTGGTTGGGATCCAGACCGGCGGTGGGTTCGTCCAGGATCAGCACCTCGGGATCGTGCAGCATCGCCTGCGACAGGCCGACCCGCTGGCGATACCCCTTGGAGAGCGCTCCGATCTTTTTGAACTGCTCCCGTTCCAGCCCCGTTTGCCCGATCAGTTCATCGATCCGGTTATCGGGCTTGCGAATGGCATTCAGCCCGGCCACAAAACGCAGGTACTCCCGCACGTACATATCGAGGTACAGGGGATTATGTTCGGGCAGATAGCCCACCCGCTTGCGTACTTCGCGCGGATGTTCCTGCACATCAAAACCACTGACCGATGCCTGGCCCGACGTCGCTTCCACGAAGCCGGTGAGCATTTTCATGGTGGTGGTTTTGCCGGCTCCGTTCGGGCCCAAAAAACCGAGGATCTCCCCGGGATGGGCCTCGAAGGTTATGGCATCCACTGCCCGTTGTTCGCCGTATATTTTCGTCAATTCCGTAACGGTAACAGACATATCTTTTTTTAGTAGCTTTCGCAAAAATGGACCTGCGTTTCCAAGTGCGGACAAAACTACACAATTTGTGTGCATTGCCCAATTGAGCATCCTAACGCCCGGCTACCCCGTTTTTGGTACATGCTGGTCCGAAAAAATAGTCATATGGCCCACATTCACGTTATTGGTTGCGGTGTTTCCGGACTGTCAACCGCCATTCGGTTGCAGGAGGCGGGTCACCAGGTGATCATCATTTCCCGCGATCATTTCCAGGATACGGTCTCCGCTGTAGCGGCTGCCATTTGGTTTCCCTTCTCGGCCGAGCCACAAGACCGTGTCAATGCCTGGAGTAAAGAGACCTTCGATGCCTTCCAACGGTTGGCTGAAGAACCGGAAAAGACGGGCGTCTTCATGACCGACTTTCTCGTTTTCATCGAAGATCCATCCTACGTCTACTGGGAATCAGCCCTGCCGGAGGGCATCAAATCCCCCGCCTCTCCCGGCGAGATCCCCGACCGGTACCACTCGGGCTACTACGTACGCGTCCCCCTCAGTGACAGCAGCAAGTATATGCCCTACCTCATGGAGCGCTTCGAGTCAGCCGGTGGGCAGGTGGAATACCGCACGGTCACCGACCTGGAGGCGGAGGCCCGGCGAGCCGACTGGCTGGTCAATTGCACCGGCATGGGCGCCCGCGAGCTATGTGATGACCAGGAACTCTACCCCATACGCGGTCAGGTCCTGCGTCTGAAAAAAACGGACACCCCCGTAAAGTGCTTCATCGATGAGTACATGCCGCACCGCATTGCCTACGCCCTGCCCCGCACCGACGATATCATTCTCGGGGGCACCGCCATCGCCCACGACGCCTCCACCGAGGAAGACACCCAGGCCACCCGGACCATCCGCAAACTCTGCACCCAACACCAACCCCAGCTCAAAGACCTGGAAGTGTTGGAGGTAAAAGTCGGTCACCGCCCGGGACGCTCCTCCGTCCGCCTGGAGCGCGAGCCCGGCACCAACATCATTCACAATTACGGGCACGGCGGCTCGGGGTACACGATCTCGTGGGGCTGTGCGGAGGAGGTTTTGAGGGTGATCGATCCTCCGGATCGATCGGAGATAAGGGGATGAGGGGATTTGGAGAATTGGGGACAGGGGGAATTGGAGAAAGGGAATCCTTTCGAGAGCACCGAACCGATGTAGAGACGCGATTTATCGCGTCTGCCCATGGTGCTCATTCATTGACTAGCCATCGAAACGCAGTGAAGGTGGTTGGATCGACCGGAGATGGATGTCGATCCTCTGGATCGACCGGAGATCAGGGGATTGGGAGAATTGGGGAGAGAGGGAGCCCTTTCAAGAGCACCAAACCGGTGTAGAGACGCGATTTATCGCGTCTGCCCATGGTGCTCAATCATTGACTCGCCATCGAAACGCAGCGAAGGTGGTTAGATCGATCGGGGATGAGGAGAAAGGGAGATTTGGAGAAAGGGAATCCTTTCGAGAGCACCAAACCTATGTAGTGGCGTGATGTTTAGCGTCCCGGTATTCCGATTAGGTGATAAGGGGATTTGGAGAATTGGGGAGAAAGGTAGCCCTTTCGAAACCACCAAACCGATGTAGAGACGCGATTTATCGCGTCTGCCCATGGTGCTCATTCCTTGACTCGTCACCGAAACGCAGTGAAGGTGATTGGATCGATCGGGGATGGATGTCGATCCTCTGGATCGACCATGAAATGGAGATTAAGAGAATTGGTCGATTCCTAAAGACCCAGCTCCACAAAATCGAAAGCAAGCATGTCTCCATCAGGGCCGGGTACCGTTTTCGGGCATATCCACTGCCCGTTCTCTGTGACCGTCAAAGCACCACCACTGTAGGGCGTTGAACTCGGCAGTACATATTGTTTTTGAGTTGGCCGGTGGTAAAAGAGGCTGGTGTGTTGAATAGGCTGGCCAGGGATTTCACTTTCCAGAAAAAAGTAGGCGACTTCCCGGTCGGGTGATTCCAAATAGCGCACAAGGGTGATGAATCCCCGTTCTCTTATGGATTTAAAGGCTTGTAAGAACGGTTGCTGATAGAAATCTGTTACATAGTCGTACTCGCCAAAGTCAAAAATGAAGGACGTATCAACCTCAGTTCCCGTAATAGTGTAACCTATATTTGAAAAAACTTCCGTAAAGGTGACCAAATCCCCTGTCTTCCAAAACCGGATTCCGGAAATGGGTACCTTTTGCAGGATGCTGTCAACAGGCAACGCAGCATGTAGAACCTCTCCTTCCCTGGAGATCCACCATAACCGGTGGGGAGGATCATTTCGTCCGGCATTACTGTACAACAAATAAGAATTCCCCAGGGGAATAAAACTTGATGCCAAGTCTATCGAATTGTTTTGAGAGGCTTCATATTGACCATCCGCAGTAAACGTACCGATCCTCCCTTTTCCACCGAGTAAAGTAGTTGCGTTCTTTTGCACGGTGAAGTCTGAAACCGAGGTAAAAAGGTCCGTCCCACTCGTAACATTCCCGTATGTTAAAACATCTCCATTCGGTTGTATAGACATTACCCGCCTACCCTCTGAAGTTGGTAACAAAGCGAAAAGCATATCATCTTCGACATAAGCCCGCTCTATTTTCAAAGGATTAGGGTCAATATAACCTTGTGGCAGGCTATCAAGTGTCAATTGTAATGGATCACCAGTTTTTAATGTGGATATATCCACCACCCGGGATTCCATTACTTGCCAATTTTGGCCGGTAAGTGTGTCTACCCGTTTCGAAGGAAAGGAGATTAGGACGGGCTCGTTTTCAGGCTCTTGGACACATCCAAACAGGACCAAAAAAAGGGCTGGAAAGAATAACTTCTTCATTGGGGTTTTACCTGATTGATGCTGGTTTCAGAGAATTTGGTGGTTGGTTCTACTATTGCATATCGGCAGACGCGATAAATCGCGTCTCTACGGATTTTTGTGCTTTTGGGAAAGAGCCATTCTCCTGATCGCTTATGCATCGAAACTCTGCTCGATCCGGTACCCTTCACTACGTTTCGGCGACCAGTGGAGGGTTGAGCACCAAATGCTGAATTCAACATTCATCATTTAGCATTCAGCATTCATTTAAACACATACTTCCCACTGATCTCTTCAATGATCCTCTCTTCCATTAAAAACTGCAATGTCTCCAGCACCTGCGGTCGTTGCTTATGGCTGAAGGAAGCAAGTATTTCCTCCAACGTAAGGGATTCCCGCTGCAGGATCATCCTGATCTTTTTGCGAAAGCGTGCCAGCTCATCCCGACTGATCGACTGCTTCTGGTTGGCCAGGCAGACGTCGCACTGGCCGCAGACCGGCGGGTTATCCTGCCCAAAATAAAGCAGCAATTGCTGGCTGCGACAGGTAGTCTCTTCAGCGTAGCGGATCGCCGCCTGCATGCGCTCCAGATGCCGGTTTTTCAGAAAATGGTAGCGCTGAACATCGAATTCCAGATGATCGGCATCGAGGCGATCGTGCAAAAAGATCAACTGGGGCTTTTCCTTTTGGGGGCGGTAATCGACCACCTTATCGCGGTGCATCAACTCCAGGGCTTGCTGCAATTTATCGCGAGACGTATTCAGGAAATTGGCCAACTTACCTTCCCGCAGGTGAATGTACTGGCTGAACGCCCCCTGGTAGGAACGCAGGATCACCTTCAGCACCTTATCCAGGTTGGGATGCTTAAGCTGGTAGTCGTAGAGCTCATCTTTGGAGAGCATGATCTTCATACTGGCGGGGTTGAACACGGCCTCGGTGATCAAGATGAGCCCTTCTTTTTCCAGCACGCTCAGCGCATTGAAGGTCGGCACCGGCGATAGCTCGTAGCGTTGGCAAAACTCGATCAGGTCAAAATCGTAACTTTCGTGGGCCCCCGCTCCTACCGCCAGTTGCAGGTAGCTGCCCAGGGCCCGGTATACCCGTCGCACTTCGTCTAGTTCGGGGTAGGCCAGCTCGAACTGCCGCTGCAGGCGGGACTTATCCTGTGGATTGTACAGCAGCACGGCAAACGCCTTTTCCCCGTCGCGACCGGCCCGGCCCGCTTCCTGAAAATAAGCCTCCAGACTATCGGGTAATTCCATGTGCACCACGGTACGCACATTGGATTTATCGATGCCCATTCCGAAGGCATTGGTCGCGACCATCACCCGGGTATCGCCACGGATCCACTCCTCCTGTTTCTTGCTGCGGGTCGGCATATCGAGACCCGCGTGGTAGTAATCGGCCGGTATACGGTAGCGGCGCAGGTAGCCGGCAATATCCTTGGTGCCCTTGCGGCTGCGGGCGTAGACCACCGAAGAGCCCGGTACCTTCTGCAGGATCTCCACCAGCTTTTCGGGCTTGCCCTCGGTCTGGCGGACCACGTAGGTGAGATTATCGCGCTCAAAGCTTTTCTGGAATACCGCCGTTTCCCGGTTACCGGTCTGGCTTTCGCCAAAAGCCAGTTTATCCTGGATGTCGCGCACTACCTCTGGCGTGGCCGTAGCCGTCACCGCCAGCGTTGGTGCGTCGGGAATGACCTCCCGAATATTGGGGATCTCCAGGTAGGGCGGACGAAAATCGTATCCCCACTGCGACACACAGTGCGCCTCATCCACGGCGATCAGATTGACCTGCATCTGCCGGATGCGCTCGCGGGCCAGCTCGGTAGTCAGCCGCTCCGGGGACAGGTAGAGGAATTTTACCTTACCGTACACGCAATTGTCGAGCAGGCGGTCGATCTCCCGGTAGTTCATGCCCGAGTACACGGCCACGGCCGGGATTTGGCGGGCCTGTAACTGCTGCACCTGATCCTTCATCAGGGCGATCAGGGGCGACACCACGATGCAGATGCCCTCCTGCGCCAGGGCCGGCACCTGAAAGCAGATCGACTTGCCACCTCCGGTGGGCATCAGGGCGAGTGTATCACGTCCATCCAATACGGACTGGATGATCTCCTCCTGCAGCGGGCGGAAGGAATCGTAGCCCCAATAGCGTTGTAAGACTTGTAATGGTGTTTCGATCAAGGTTTTTGCCTTTCGGCAAAAGATAGCGAAAATCCCGTCTGAGGCAAGGGACTGTCGGGAAATACTGTTAGGGCCGGGACGCTTCTACGATTATCAAGGATCGAGAAGTTGCCCAAACAGTATGTCCCGACGGTGCTTCGTCATTCGCAAGGACGATCCGTCTTTCGAAAAGCCGATGTGCACCGTTTCCAGATAGTGGTTCCATCGGAGTTTGATAGTCCCGTTCATTGTATTCGGCTCCCTTAGCTAAATAAACGTTCCGCGATCCAGAGGATCGCGCACCAAAAGGGAGCACCGCCGTAGCGGATGCTCCCCGGATACTCAAATCGTTATGTCATAGCATGATATTCCGATTTAAATACTTATTGTCACATATTTCTGTTTGGTCCGTACGGACCAAACAGAAATATGTGACAGTCCGCTATATGATGGTCGACAGGCGCTGGGCAATGCTTTGATCCGTCAGGTTGATCGAGGCACTTTCCGCCAGCAGGTAGGCGATCATGTCGCCGATCTGGGAACAACTGAACTTATTTTCCAAAGCCAGTTCGGCCGTACCGATGCCGCGCTCCAGCAAGTGGCGGATGGTGGTGCGAATCGCCGTGGCCTCATCGTATAGCTCAAAGGATTCCAGCATCATAGCTGCCGACAGGATGGTGGCCATTGGGTTGGCCAGGTCCTCCCCGGCGGCCTGTGGGTACGAGCCGTGAATGGGCTCGAACATAGAGGTCTTGATGCCAATGGAAGCCGAAGGTAATAAGCCCATCGAGCCACTGATCACGCTGGCCTCATCCGACAGGATATCCCCAAACATATTGCTGGTCAGGACCACATCGAACTGCTTGGGCCACTGAATGATCTGCATGGCCGCATTGTCGACAAACATGAAGTCGAGGTCTACATCATCGTAGTCTTTGGCGATCTTGGTGACCGTATCGCGCCAAAAGCGGGAAGTCTCCAGCACATTGGCCTTATCGACACAGGTTACCTTTTTGTTGCGCTGACGTGCCGCCTCGAAAGCCAGGCGCGTGATGCGCTCTACTTCCTCGTAGGTGTATTTGCACACATCAAAAGCGGAATGTTCGTCCCGTCCCTTATCGCCAAAGTAGATGCCACCTGTCAATTCGCGGTAGATCACGAAATCCACGTCCTTCACCTTTTCTTCCTTCAAGGGGGACAGGTGCAGGAGGGTCGGATAAGTCGTGACCGGACGAATATTGGCGTAGAGTCCCAGTCCTTTGCGCAAGCGTAGCAGCCCTTGTTCCGGACGCACCTTGGCATTGGGGTCGTTATCGTATTTGGGATGGCCGATAGCTCCAAACAGAACGGCATCAGCTCCCAGACACGTTTCGAGGGTCATTTCGGGTAGCGGATCGTTGTAGTGATCGATGGCTATAGCGCCTACATCGGCATAGCAATATTCAAAAAAATGGTCGAAGCGGTCACCGACCGCGTCGAGTACTTTAATGGCCTGGTCGACCACTTCGGGTCCCACACCATCACCGGGGAGTACGGC
>CAYFGK010000128.1:12571-20463 GCA_964342305.1 uncultured Saprospiraceae bacterium
AGGGTATTGGGATTTAAGTAAACATCTCAACCTTAGCCTTAACCTCAATCTCAACCTTAGCCTCACCTCATTGTACGGCTACCGGCCGATTGGTTTCGTAGGCAGCGATGGCATCGGCTTTGCTGCGCAGGAAATCAATATCGTCGTAGCCGTTGATCATGCACATTTTTTTATACGGATCAACCTCAAATGTTACCGCCACCTCCATGGATGGGATGGTCAGTGTTTGCTGTGGCAGATCTACCTCCAGGGTAAGTGCCGGTTTTTCCTCGATAGCAGCTTGCAGGCGCAACAACAGATCATTATCGATCTGCAGGGGTAATAAGCCGTTATTCAGTGCATTCCCGCGGAAAATATCCGCGAAAAAGCTGCTGATCACCACCCGAAAACCATAGTCGTAGAGCGCCCAGGCGGCGTGCTCCCGGCTGGAGCCCATACCGAAATTCTTGCCCGCTACCAGGACTTGACCGTGATATGTGTCGTCGTTCAGCACGAAATCAGGATTGGGTACATCGCCCGGCAGATACCGCCAGTCGCGAAACAGGTTTTCACCAAACCCTTCGCGGGTGGTAGCTTTCAGAAAACGGGCCGGAATGATCTGGTCCGTATCGATATCCTCGATGGGCAGGGGTACTGCCGTGGAGGTAAGGGTGGTAAATTTTTCCATGATCAAACGAGTTCGGGGGTGAGTACAGTACGTACATCAATAATGTGACCGGCGATGGCGGTAGCCGCCGCAGTGAGCGGACTGGCCAGGATGGTGCGGGCACCCGGGCCCTGACGACCTTCGAAATTTCGGTTTGACGTCGACACACAATACGCCCCTTTGGGCACCTTGTCTTCGTTCATTCCCAGACAGGCGGAGCAACCAGCTTCCCGGAAATCAAATCCCGCTTCCCGGAAAATCACATCCAACCCTTCCCGTTTTGCCTGATCGCGGACCTGTCGCGAGCCGGGCACGACCATGACGTTGACGTGCTCAGCCCTGCGGCGGCCTTTTACGTATTCCGCGACCAGACGAAGGTCCTCCATACGGGAGTTGGTACAACTACCGATGAACACATAATCGATCGGTTTCCCTTCCAGGGATTCTCCCGCTTCGAAGCCCATATACTGCAGAGACTTTTGAAAAGAGGCCGACGGGGAGGCCGGATCGGGGATCGAATGATCCACACCTATGCCCATGCCCGGATTGGTGCCGTAGGTGACCATGGGTGGAATATCTTCGGCGCGGTACACGTATTCTTTGTCGAAGGTAGCTCCTTCATCCGTGTAAAGAGTTTGCCAATACGCCATGGCATCGTCCCAATTTTTGCCGGAAGGCGCAAACTCCCTGCCTTTCACATATTCAAAAGTGGTGGCATCCGGAGCGATCAGTCCGCCACGGGCGCCCATCTCAATACTCATATTGCAGATGGTCATCCGGGCTTCCATACTCAGATTGCGGATGGCCGAGCCGGCGTACTCCACGAAATAGCCCGTACCACCACTGGCCGATAATTGAGAGATGATATACAGGATAATATCCTTGCTCACCACGCCTGGTTGCAGGGTGCCGTCGACGGTGATACGCATCCGTTTCGGTTTGGCCTGCAGCAAGCACTGAGTAGCCAGTACCTGCTCGACCTGACTGGTCCCGATCCCGAAGGCAATACAGCCGAAGGCACCGTGGGTAGAGGTATGGCTATCGCCGCAGACGATGGTCATGCCGGGCCGGGTGATCCCCAGCTCCGGTCCGATTACGTGCACGATGCCCTGATAGGGATGTCCGAGACCATAAAGTTCGAGACCAAACTCCTCGCAGTTTTGCGTAAGCGTATCCACCTGAAAGCGCGACAACTTCTCCTTAATGGGCTGATCCTGGTGGATGGTCGGGACATTGTGATCGGCCGTGGCCACCGTCTGTTGCGGCCGGGCGACGCCAATGTCCCTTTTGCGCAAGCCATCAAAAGCCTGCGGGCTGGTGACCTCGTGAATGAAGTGCCGGTCAATATACAAGACGTCGGTACCGCCTTCCACGGTATCGACGACGTGCTGGTCCCAGAGTTTATCGAAAAGTGTTTTTTGCATAGAAACGATTGGTCTTTGACCGCTCTTACTCGGCGGCTACTGATGTTCGTACTTTGGTCGTGATGATATCCGTCAGGTCGGTGTCCTCTACTTCCTTTTTCACGTCGGCGACATCCAGGAATAATTTATAAACGACATCCAGTTCATTTTTAGTCAGGTCATAGCCCAGGTTTTTAGCCCGGTAAGCTACGGCTGCCCGTCCGCTCCGTGCGGTCAACACAATGGTCGACTTATCAACCCCGACATCAAGGGGATCGATGATCTCGTAGGTTTCCCGCTTTTTGATCACCCCGTCCTGGTGGATACCGGAGGAGTGGGCAAAGGCGTTAGATCCGACGATGGCTTTATTCGGCTGCACCGCCATCCCCATCCGCTCCCGCACAAGCAGGCTGGTCGGATAGAGCATTTTGCTGTTAATACCGGTGTGGTATTGCTGCAGGTAGGAGTGCTGACGAATGATCATCACCACCTCTTCCAGAGAGGTATTTCCGGCCCGTTCGCCGATACCGTTCACGGTACATTCCACCTGGCGCGCTCCGTTCTGCACAGCAGCTATGGAGTTGGCCGTTGCCAGTCCCAGATCGTTGTGGCAGTGGGCGGAAATGATGGCGTTGTGGATGCCCTTCACGTTTTCCATCAGGAAACGGATCTTGGCACCGTATTCTTCCGGAAGGCAATAACCGGTGGTGTCCGGGATATTGACTACCGTCGCCCCGGCCTTGATGACCGCTTCGATCACCTGGGCCAGGTATACATTATCAGTACGTCCGGCATCTTCGGCGTAGAACTCTACGTCCTCCACGAAGGATTTCGCGTATTTTACCGCCGCAATGGCCCGTTCGAGGATATCCTCGCGGGTAGAGCGGAATTTATACTGGATGTGGGAATCCGACGTTCCTATACCGGTGTGGATTCGGGGACGTTTGGCGTAGGTCAGCGCTTCGGCAGCGGTTTTGATATCGTTTTCCACCGAGCGGGATAATCCCGTAATGACGGGTTCGCTGACGGCTTTGGAGATCGCCTGGACCGAGCGGAAGTCCCCCGGACTGGAAATCGGAAAACCAGCTTCAATTACATCGACCCCGAGCTTTTCCAACTCGCGGGCAATCTCTACCTTTTGCTCCGTATTGAGCTTACATCCCGGAACCTGCTCTCCATCCCGCAATGTAGTGTCAAAAATGTGAATCTTA
Organism: uncultured Saprospiraceae bacterium; assembly: GCA_964342305.1. Taxonomy (GTDB): domain Bacteria; phylum Bacteroidota; class Bacteroidia; order Chitinophagales; family Saprospiraceae; genus DT-110. The sequence goes on from CAYFGK010000128.1 coordinate 15,832, forward strand.
GTGTCGCTCATCGGGTCTTTATTTTGTATTTTCAGGTTCTTCAAATATATTTTTCTGCCCAGGGCCTGTAAAATCAAATAAACGCATTAGTACAAACTGGCTACCGGACACATATCAGCCAACCGATTGGGGCACAGAACATTAAAGAATGCAGAGTTACAATGCCTAAACAGAAAACGGACGATCTCATACAACTTATCAGCTCCCTGACCCGGGCCGAAAAGCGCCACTTTCGTTTATTCGTCAAGCGCAATCAGGCTTCCGAGGATATTCTCTTTCTCAAGCTATTTGACTTCCTTGAGAAGAAGCAAGAGTACGACGAAGATCTTATTCTCAAACGGCTGCAGGGGATCAAAAAACGGCAGTTATCCAATCTCAAAGCCCACCTTTACAAGCAGCTTTTAATTTCTCTGCGCCTGCTGAGCACCAAGCATGTCCCCGATATTCAGATCCGGGAATCCGTCGATTACGCACGGGTTCTCTACAATAAAGGCCTCTACCGCCAGTCGCTCGACGTGCTCGACAAAGCCAAGACCAAAGCGCTGGAAGGCTGTTATCATGCGCAAACCATGGAGATCCTGGAATTCGAGAAACACATTGAGGGTCAATACATAACGCGCAGTATCGAGGGGCGGGCCGATGCCCTGGCCAGAGAAACACTGGAGGTCTCAGATACCATCAGCCGGGCGAATGCCTACAGTAATTTATCGCTCCAGTTATACGGTCTCTACCTAAAGGTGGGCTACGTACGAGATCAGAAGGATGCCATTCTGGTCCGCGAGTTCTTCGACTCCCAAATGCCGCGCTTTTCCTTCGACGACCTCGACTTTCTGGGTAAGATCCATTTCTGTCAGGCCCACGTCTGGTACTTCCACATGCTGCAGGATTTCGCCTACTGCTACCGGCACGCCCAACGCTGGGTCGACCTCTTCCAGCAGCAACCAGAGATGATCGAACACCACACATCCCTCTATCTAAAGGGTCTGCACAATTTGCTCAACACCCTGTTCAATGTGCTGAATTACCGCAAATTCCGGTCGACTCTGGATCAGCTGCTCGAGTTTTCGGAGCAATACGACCTCAGCCGCAATAAAAATGTAGAAGGCTTGTATTACCTATTCAAATACATCCACTCCATCAAGCGGCACTTCATGGAGGGAACCTTTACCGAAGGCACCCGCCTGATTCCCGAACTGGTCGAGATCATGGAGGAGGATCGCTACAATTGGGACGATCACCGGGTGATGGTCTTCTACTACCGCATTGCCAGCATGTATTTCGGCAGCGGAGACTTCGACAATGCCATCACCTATCTGAACCTCATCATCAACCAGAAGAACCCCGATTACCGGGGTGATATCCAGGCCTTTGCACGGATCCTGAACCTCATCTCCCACTTCGAACTGGGTAATACCCAACTGGTGGAATACCAGGTTAAATCCGTCTATCGCTTCCTGGGTAAAATGAACGATCTGGGGAATGTCCAGAAGGAGATCTTTCGCTTCGTGCGCCGTATCCCGCGTATGCAGGAGAGTGAGCTGAAGCAGGAATTCATCAATTTGCGCGACAAACTGGTGGTGCTGCAGAAAGACCCCTACGAACAACGCCCCTTCCTGTACCTGGATATTATCTCCTGGCTGGAAAGCAAGATCCAGGACCGTCCCGTAGAGGCCATTATTCACGATCAATTCCTGGCACGTCAGGATGCCAATGTGCAGAAGGCCTGATCTTTCCGGCAGCATCCTGGTAATTACCCACCGTAAATACCGTCCTTTTTGGCACGAATAGTCTGCACCGTCACTAACGATCTTACCTACGACCAGCGAATGATCCGCATTTGCTCGTCCCTGTCCGGAAGTGGACACGAGGTTTATCTGGTCGGCCGTAGGTTACCGGAGTCAGCGCCATTAGCCAGTCGTGCCTTTCGGCAAAAAAGGCTTCGTTGTTTTTTCCGCAAGGGAAAACTCTTTTACCTGGAATACAACCTGCGTTTGTTACTGTATTTGCTTTCGCAAAAAATGGATATCATCCACGCGGTTGATCTGGATACCATACTCCCGGCCGTAATATGCAAACGGTGGAAGGGGGTGCGTGTCATCTACGATGCCCACGAATACTTTACGGAAACCCCGGAGGTAGTACGTCGGCCGCTGGTACAAAGAGTCTGGTCTAAGGTCGCGGATTGGGCCGTTCCCCGGGTAGACGCTGCCTTTTCCGTTGGCCCCGCACTGGCCGGGATCATGAGCGAACGCTACGACCGGCCTTTCGGATGTGTCCGAAATGTACCCATGGCCAGGCCTTTCCCGGAGCGTGATAAACGTGAGCAACCACCGGTCATTTTGTACCAGGGAGCCCTGAATGAGGGCCGGGGCCTGGAAACTATGATCCGGGCCATACCGGATATTCCACACGTTCAGCTCTGGTTAGCCGGTGAGGGTGACCTTTCCGGCTCTCTCCGCCAGCAAGTCGCAGCCCAACCTGCCCTGAAGGATCGCATTCGCTTCCTCGGTTTTTTGCGCCCCGAAGACCTGGCGGCCATTACGCCCAGGGCCACCCTCGGCCTCAATCTCCTGGAAAACACCGGACTTAGCTATTACTATTCTCTCGCCAATAAAGCCTTTGATTATATCCAGGCCGGCGTACCCGCCATCCACATGAACTTCCCGGAATACCGCACCCTGGCCGATCGCTACGGCGCCATAGCCCTGCTCGACGAGCTCTCTCCTACCCGATTGGCCCGACTTATCAACGACCTCCTCGATAGTCCTAACCGTCTCGAACAGCTACGCGCGGAATGCAAAAATGCGGCGCCTCTATTGACCTGGGAACGGGAGGAAAGGGCACTGCTTAGATATTATATTTTTTAGTTATTAATTTTAATTAGCTGATAATCATTTAATTAAAAATCAAACATTAATAACTACGAATTTCGAACTCTCCACGATAACTTTTTTTTAAAAAAAAGGAGTGTCCTGAAAACCTTTTCCGTGTCAATACATTTAATGTGCATACATCTTTTATTAACCATCCTAAAAAAGCCATCATGACACTGAAGGAAAAAGCACAAGACATCTACAACAAATTAGGGCAGGGCCAATTGCTGGAAGCTTTCGACCAGTACTACCACGATGATGTGGTAATGACCGAACCCCGCGGAACCCGCGAAGGTAAGCCCGCCTGCCGTGACTACGAGGTAAACTTTCTGAACAGCGTAAAGGAATTCCACAACCTGGACGTAACCGCCGTTACCAGCGATGAAGAGAACAATATTACCACCGTGGAAAGTGCCATGGATGTGACCTTCCAGGATGGCAATCGCGCCAATATGGAGCAGGTCGCTATCCAGAAGTGGAAAGATGGCAAAATCATCCACGAACGCTTCTACTACGAGCAGTAATTATACCTCTTCCGAAAAGGTTTGGGCTTCGCCCAACCTTTTGGAATCGAGTACATCTACCCCACTACGTATACCCACAGGGAATCAACCGGTATGGTTGATTCCCTTTCCTACACTTGAGGAGGTGGGTTAATTTTATCAACAGTTCCTGCTTTCGCAAAAAAAGCTGCTATCAAACCAAGCCTAATGATCTAAGGAAAACATGTAAGGCGATCAGTTTAGGGAACTTCATTTGATCTGGAAGAGATTGAATGCATTCCCCTCCTTTTTCAGCATCATGGTACGCCTTTGCCACCGGCCATGCCCCAATACTACGGCCCTGTTGCAGATGGTTACGCAAATGGTACATGCCGATCTGCTGTCCACCCTCCGACCAGGAATAATAACGACCGGGGCAAGGCTTAATAGCATAAGTCCTCATCCGACCTTTATAGGCTCCAAACCATTCGATGCTGAGGCTTAATAGTACTTCGCGAAGCTGAAATTGCTCAGGTGGTCGCCAGTCATCCAACCGCCGAACCGGGAAATAACCTCCTCGCAATAAACCAACAACTTGCAGTCCGAAGTCAATCACTAATCGGCGGCCTGTTCTATAGGTGAATAAGTCACTCATACAATCAAAGGCACTTTCATAAGCTATACCCCATTCAATGGTTGGATCCCGGTTTATGGTTTGAAAAACCCGACAAATCCTTTGGGTTTTATAGCTTTTACTGTTCCTGGGAAGCACCTGCCAATTGAATTTGGACTGAATCAGGTTGTACAGATCTTCCTGGCTTAGTTCATGGTGATTCACGGTACGGTCTTGCGGACGTCGGGTACGGGCACGACGCTTCCATTCGGCCGACGCGGTTTCCCGTGCCTGCCGTTCTTCACGGTTAATCATAGGTGTTTAGGTAGGGCAATCGCCTACCACCCGCACGGACCTACCACGGCCCGTTCGGAGTCGGTAAACGACTTCCGTAAGTGATTACATTACTTGAGATTACACCAAGGGGGATCTACCAACCACCCGCTCCGAATCGCTCAAAACATGACCGGAAAGATGGGAATTGGCACGTTTCGTAGAGCATTGGCATGTGGCAGGTGTTTAGGTGAAGAATTGCTGAATACCCCTTTGAAACGCGAGGTAGCTTTTGATTAGTTCCCGGGTAAACGAAAAAAAGCCTTAGGGGCGAAAAATTCACCCTTAAGGCTTAGATCTGTTACAGGTTTGGGGTTTGGGGTTTGGGGTT
>CAYFGK010000129.1:0-369 GCA_964342305.1 uncultured Saprospiraceae bacterium
TCAATGCTCAATGCTCAATGCTCAATGCTCAATGCTCAATGCTCAATGCTCAATGATGAATGCTCAATGATGAATGCTCAATGATGAATGATGAATGATGAATGCTCAATGATGAATGATGAATGCTCAATGATGAATGATGAATGATGAATGCTCAATGATGAATGATGAATGCTCAATGATGAATGATGAATGGGCTGCTTACCACTGCACAAGCGCAGGTCAGAACCCTCTATCGGAGCCACCCCCCCCCCGCTCGAAGGGCGCAACATCTCCTGTAATTGAGCACTGAGCACTCAATCATTGAGCATTTAATACATCATTCCTGGCACGTGCAACTTAATTCCGAAGCGCGAGCACAGGCACGCC
>CAYFGK010000129.1:469-20189 GCA_964342305.1 uncultured Saprospiraceae bacterium
AGCACGTATAATTTAGCATTTAGCATTCAACATTCAGCATTTAAATTAAGCACTCCGCATACATCATTCCTGGCACGTGCAACTTAATTCCGAAGCGCGAGCACAGGCACGCCTAATCTACCGGAAACCAAGGCTTCCGCCCGCAGGGCGCAACAGCACGTATAATTTAGCATTTAGCATTCAACATTCAGCATTTAAATTAAGCACTCAACATTCAGCATTTTTTTAATGATCAAGCAACGCAATCCTAACGCTCGAAATAAGCAATTCCGGATCGTAGTAGTGGACAAAGTGCCCCGCATCCGCACTGTAAAAAAGCATACCCTTGTCGACGCTGTTGACCACCTCCGTCCAGCGAACCAAACGATGGGCCATTTTAGACCGGAAGTAGGCCTCGCGATCGTATTCCGAGGTTTGGTACTCAGGGGGTGGATTGTACAAGCCCCCGGTCAGAATGTGAACGGGCACATTGGGGAGCGGATGGTCAAGAATTTCGCGGAAATCGTTTTCGCGCATGTCCGCCAATACCTGACTTTCCTCTTTGATGGATTGGGGCGCCTCGTTTAGGCGTGCCTGACTCTTCCGGGCATTGGCGGCCAACTCCTGATCAATTCGCTCGTCGTCCCAGCCAAGCACTTCATAGTAGTCGCGTTTATTCTCCCGGGTCTCCGTGAAGTCTGCGGGATCGATGATTATGACACCCGCTACCAGATCGGGGTGGTACCCGGCAAAGCCGCGTACGTAGGCGCCGCCCAGCGAATGCCCGATGAGCAGATAGGGTGGCTTCTGGCCCAGTTGATCCAGCAACGATATCAGCTTTTTATTGACATTTTGTATGGTCGGCAGCTCCTCGTCGGGCTCCGATTGGCCGATCCCCGGCCGGTCGTAGGCCACCACTGGCCCCAGTTCGGATAACCCCTCTAGTACCCGATCCCAGTGGTCCATGGGCGTGCCCAGACCACTTTCCAGTACGATCAATGGTTGTCCGGGCGCGCGGTCGTCCAGTCCTATGGCGTTCACCCAGATGTCGAAGCCTCCGACTTCCACGAATTTTGCCTGGGAAAAGCCGGGCAGACAGTTTATCAGTAGGAGGAAAAGGACAATGCAGTTCGTTCGAATGGAGATGATTGCATTCATGTATAATGAAGGTTTAGGTTCCCGCCTTCGTCAAGGCATACGCCCGTATGGACTTAGGCGGGCGGTGAAGGTTGCTGCCTGCACCCCGTTTGGGTGGGCGTAGAGTGTTCGGCGGTTTAACCACAAAAGTGGTTTTTATCATATGGTGGCCACAATTTTCCCACCGACAAAGCGGATGGCTTTATTCTGTGACCTTTTTTCCACCGCTAAAGCGAGTGGGCTTAATGTCTCATTTCTCATCTCTGATCTCCGACCTCTCCGGCTGCCGAAGCCCGGCAGGGCGTAACAGCACGAATAATTTAGCATTTAGCATTCAACATTCAGCATTTAAACTAAGCACTCAGTATACATCATTCCTGGCACGTGCAACCTAACTCCGAAGCGTGAGTACAGGCACGCCTAATCTACCGGAAACCAAGCCTACCGCCCGCAGGGCGCAACAGTACGAATAATTTAGCATTTAGCATTCAACATTCAGCATTTAAACTAAGCACTCAGTATACATCATTCCTGGCACGTGCAACCTAACTCCGAAGCGTGAGTACAGGCACGCCTAATCTACCGGAAACCAAGCCTGCCGCCCGCAGGGCGCAACAGCACGAATAATTTAGCATTTAGCATTCAACATTCAGCATTTAAACTAAGTATTCAACATTCAGAATTTAAACTAAGCACTCAGCATTCAATATTTCCACCCGCCGAAGTCCTTAATACGGAGCAATCCGCTCCTCAAAGGTGTAATCCGTGAAGTCGTGGATCAGCGAGGGTTCTCCTAAATCGTCTCCTTTAATCGGGGCTGTGTAAAGCGATCCTGCTTTGGTCCAGAATAGGGTCTTTTTGTACTGATCCAAGTTTTGCCAGTTCGCGGAATCAGGTTCTTCGGTACCGATGATCCGGTGTTTTTCGGGGTACAGGCTTTGGCCTTCAGGCGAAAGGGGGGCCGTACCCAGGTGAATGACCTTCTCCAGGCTTAAGGATGTATTGATTGGCTTATGAAAAACGTGGAGCCGCGGCTCCAGGGGTTTAATGTTGCTCCCTTCCTTCCAGGCCGGGTACCGCGTTTCCTGAAATGCCCACCCGTCGCGTTGCAGGCGTACCAGATATACGGCCAGGCCCTGATCCTTTTCGATGGGTGTACTGACCATACCCCGCTTCACCTTGAATTTTCCGCTCAAAGTGTGTTGGGTGTGGCCGAATGCTTCGTACAGGGTGTATTCCTTCGGACCGGTGAACAACCCGCCTCCCTGCCAGGTATCGCCTTTCGGCCAAAAATCAATGGCTTTCATGTACGGATAACGGGAGACGGTGGTCCAGCTTCCGCGGGATTCGTCTTGCCATTTTCCGTTCAGGGCAAAGTAGATCACGTATTTCCCGTCGGGCGACAGATCACTGCGGCGGGGATAAACCTTGCCCTTCAGCCACTGACCGGGTTGTATATCGTTGGTGCGGCGATTCCAGCCGAAAAAAGCGGTTTGTTTGGATGGTCCGCGACGGATGATCAGGGCGTGCTCCGTGTCGGGGCGGTGCAGAACGAATAATCGGGGCGGTGAGGCGGTAGTTGACATAGTTGCTGATTAGTTCCTCTGGGGAGTAAAATCGGAATGGTGCTTTCGCAAAATACGCAGGCTGCGAAGTAACCAGATGCCCAGGATGAGCACCCCAATACTCAACCCCATACCCGCCACCCCAAACTGCTGGGAAAGATGATATTCATTGAGTGGCTTAACCGTAAGGGTTACGACCGAAAAAAACAGTCGGATCACCGCCCAGGCTATTAAGAGTATGCCCCAAATCCGGGCGGAGAGGTGGAAGATGCGCGGGCTGCTGTTCAGGCTGAACCCAAGAAGCAAAGTAAACAGCAGGACAAACCCCAGCGGGGCGTAGCTGCCCAATACCGCATATTGTATGCCTTTGCGCAGGAAAAACAGCAGGCTTAATCCCAGAAGTAAAAGTATGGTTTGCTCACGATTCATCGATGGAGTCTTTTGAGGTCAGAATGTCTGCGATTACCTGAAACACCAATTCCGTGGTGGAGGCCAGGTAATCAAAATGGACCAGGTCGTATACGTCTTCCGGCGTATCCTTTTTACCCGAATTATCCCTTTTGGCGTAAGCCTGACTAACGCCAACTGCCTCAAAGCCTCGCTGGATAAAAGAAAAATGATCGGTGGAGTTTATCTGCGTCGTGTAGATCGGGATACCAAGTTGCTTAGCGTGCTTTCTATATAGCTGTTCTAAGCGGTCACTGGGCATTTCCAGCTCTACTTCCCGGTTATCATCACTGTCCCAGCCCACCATATCGAGGGTGTGAACGGTGTGGATCTGCTTGCCCTCCCGCTGCAGTTTTTTGGCGAAAGCCTTACTGCCGATCAACTCTTCTTCCTCCTGATCGAGAAAGACTACGATCAGGTTTTTGTTCCGTTGGGGTAATTCGGTGGCCTGTTGCAAAACCCGGGCAATCAGGGCCATGCCCGTAGCATTATCGATGGCGCCGGGTACTCCGCGGGCCCCCGTATCGTAATGAGCACCCATTACCACGTACTCGGATGTCTGGATGGTTGCCGGCAATGCGGCGTAGATATTCGTACCCCGAAAGGGCTCCAGCAGCATATCAATTCCGGGATTATCGTGGGCGTACCGGTAGTGTTGCCGATGGGGTTCCAGCTCCATTGCCCGTATCATCGATTCCAAATAACCTGCGGTGAGTGATCGTTCTTGTCTGCTCCAGCGACTGGTCAGCAAAACGGATTGATCATCGGTGAGGGTAATGGATCGCTTGCCGGTGAGCTGCCCGATCATCTGTTGTTGGAAGGCTTTGGTGGTGGTAGGTAGATTGGGTGTTTCAACTGCTGGAATGGCCGGTCCCGGGGAACAGCATGTCAAGAACAATAGTACTGCCAGGAATGGCCATTGTTTATGGAGGCTCCTGCAATTGGTCATACACAATGGATTAGGTGTTGTGGTTAATAACGCTCAAACGCGCGCCATTCGTACAATCGCAATTCCTCCGTTTCGCCGGGTAGTACGGTGGTACCCTTTTGGCGAAAGCCAAGTTTAACAAGAATCCGCTGGGACGCCTGATGGTCCATGGCCGTAATGGCCTGAACGCGCGTCAAGCTAAAATCGGCCTGTGCTGCTTCGAGCAAGCGGTGTGCTGCTTCGTAGGCGTACCCTCTGCCTTCGTGTTCGGGCAAGAGTCCGAAACCCAGGTCGGCATGCGCCAGGCCGGGACGCTCGTACAACCCGCACATGCCCACCGGTACGCCGTCTTCCTTGCGGACCAGGCAATAATTACCGTAGCCCTTTTCGGCGATCTGGGGAAGCATTTTGGTGCGGATATACGCCGCAGCGTCGGCTTCACTGCGCAGTCCCCGGTCACCGACAAACTGGTGGAATTTCGGGGCATTCATGACGCCTAATATCAGCGGAGCGTCCGCTTCGGTGGTGGGGCGAAGGGTTAATCGATCGGTGGAATAGGAGGCAGGGGGCATCGGTAAGGGCTATTGGTATGATCCCTTAAGATACACACTTTCACGTGTTTTTTCGCTCGTGGTCCAGTAACCACTTTTTTCGTTCCAGCCCGCCTCCGTAGCCGGTCAGACTGCCATCCTTACCGATCACCCGGTGGCAGGGAATGAGGACGGCAATGCGGTTCATACCATTAGCGCGGGCTACGGCCCGTACGGCTTTGGGGTTGCCCAGCCGATGCGCCTGCTCCTGGTAGGAAGCGGTGGAGCCGTAGGGAATATCCCGTAGCCTTTTCCAGACTTGTTGTTGAAAATCTGTACCCGGTGCATGTAAGGGTACGGTGAAGGTTTTTCGCCTTCCGGCAAAATATTCCCGGAGTTGGCGCCTGGCTTGTTTGCTGTGTTCGTTCTCACCGATCAGGATGGTAGCGTCCAGACGCTTTTGCAGGTCGCGAAACTCCGTTTCCAGCATCCGACGGTCAGTGAATTCCAGCAGGCAGATGCCTGCCTCCGTCGCACAAACGAACATGGGCCCCAGGGGTGTGGTGAAACGGTTGATGAGGATGATCCCTTGTCCTTCACAATGGGTGGGTGCTTTCCCGATCAGCTTTTTAAAGGTATACCCGAACCCGCTCAGGGATTCGTAGCCCTGGTCAAAGGCCGTGTCGGTGGCTCGTTTACCATCTTTCAGCTCTTTGTAGGCGTTATTGATACGGTACATACGCTGGAAAGCGTGGAAGGTCAGCCCGTATTGCTGCTTAAACCAGCGACGTACCAGATCCGGACTGATGGCCTCCTCCCGCAGACGCTGGTCGGTGATCTTCTCTTTCGGGTGCTTTTTTACTAACTGGATAGCGGCTTGTACTTCTTCCGGCGTAGGGCTGGCGTGCTCGGTCGGGCAGCAGATCTTGCAGGGGCGAAATCCGTGATCCAGTGCTTCTTTGTATTGCCGGAAAAACACCACGTTCTCCCGTTTGGGCTTGCGGGCCCGGCAGGTGGCAATACAAAAGACCGAGGTCGTCCGCACGCCCACGAAGAAGATGCCTACGTACCTGGAATCCCGGTTGAGCAGAGCCCGGTAGTATTCATCGGCCTTGGTGGTGGAAATGGTTTCCTGGGTTTGCATAGTCTTAGTGCATTAGGTTCCCGACAAAGATCCAATATACACAGGCTGGCAGCAACCGATTTTTTGGCAAGTAATTCGTACGGTGAGGTTGTTGCGATTAACGGCGCTACACAGCCCAATGCCGCAACCTCACCTGGTATTTGGTAGAGGGAATAAGGTAGTAGGACTCGCGTCTACATCCTAATACCCTCTACCTAATACCCGGTACCGGGAGGTTGGGCCAGAATCACTATCACTTTATGAATAAGTCCTTGCCCAACCTCCCGTTAGTAGATTTTCTGAAAACAATCCCCATCGAACCAGCACACACTGCCATCTCCCATACCGGCGAAAATGTTCCCGTGCTGATCGCGGTAGATGGTGTGCACTTCCAGACTGGTCAGTCCGTCGCCCGTCGTGAAGTGGGTGAGGTGTTCCCCATCGTATTGCCATATCCCCGCATCAATGGTGGCTATCCACAGGTTGCCGGCCAGGTCGTGGGTCACCGACCATATTCGGGCCATGGTCTCCGGCCGGTACGAAACCTGTCCGGTCTGCACAAAGTCGGGATTTTCTAACCCTTGGGCATTTGTAAAGTTGTGTAACTCTTTACCATCGTACCGGATCAATCCCGCTCCGTTGGTGCCGATCCAAATGGTCCCCCGGTCATCCTGGTGAATGGCACGTACTGCCGGCCAATTGTCGTTCAGATGCAGAAACTCCCGGCCGTTATACCGGATCACACCCCGACCCACGGTCCCGAACCAGATGTTACTCCGGGCGTCTTCAAAGGTGGTGTACACGTGTGCCGGACGAGCGTTTTCCGGATCTCCGGTGGGCGGAAAAGCCAGGTAATGCGGAGATTCATATTCGTAGTGATATACCCCATCGCGGGGTCCGGCCCCAAACCAAAGATCACCGTTACGGATCGACCAGTCCCATTCCAGACGGTTTGTGAATTGCCACCGGGAAGCATCCGGGTATTTGGTGAAGGTAGCACCATCGTACTTGCTGATACCGGAACCGGTTTCAAACCACAGATTTCCCTCCCGGTCCTCCTGAATGCTGCGAATTTGGTTATCCGCCAGTCCGTCGGCTTCGGTGAAATAGGTCCAGTGGTCTCCGTCAAAGCGAACCACTCCTTCCCGGTCGCTGCCGAACCACCAGTCTCCCGCCTGGTCTTCAAACAAAACCCGCACGGGTGAGGTAAAGCTAAGCTTATCCTGGTCTGAAGGTAGCGGCTGGCATTTGTTCCATTTGATGGAAAAAGCGGAGGCCGCAACCAAAAGAACAAGCAGTGAAAGCCGGTAAAGCGGATTAGTAACAATACTTGGAATCATGCGCACAGGGTGTTTATTTTTTTTCAAAGGTATCCCATCCCCCTGTTGGCGGCTATTCTGCATTGTAAATTAGTGTAAAATGCCCTGTAAATCATTTCATTTCGCCCGATTAACCAGTAGATTTACCGAATGAAAATCCGAGTGTCTTTTGTGCTGTTCTTACTGGCGGTCGCTTTGGCTCTGGAAGCCAATCCTGATAATATTTCCAATGGATTGGGAGAGTCCCACCGGATAGTAGCCCTGCGTATGGTTGGTCACGAACTATTGTTGTGTGCGGGTGACAGTACGTCGCGGGTTTTGCCCATCCGGCGGGAAGGGAGACGCTACCGAATGACGTTTGCCACCAAAATTCCCTTTAATACGGAGGATCTGGTGTATCAGGTCAATCAGGTAGCTGAACGGACTGCACTCGGGGGGAATTACGTTGTATCGGTTGAGGCTTGTAGTAATCAGGAGGTGGTGTATTCCTTCGAGGTTGGGTTTAACGGGACTACGGACCTGATTCCATGTGTTGGGCGTGACCTGCCCGAAGCCTGCTACGAGTTGGTCTTTACCTTTCCGCCGGCAGAAGCCACCGTCGGCAAATCGGTTTCCACGGAAACAGCAACCTCAAATACTTCTTTTGCCGCCCGCGGATTCATGGTGGGCGGTCTGTTACTTCTGGCCCTACTGTTTGCGGTGCCTCTTTGGCGGCGGCGTAAGCACGAGGGCGCCTCGGTTACCGACGAGGCCTTCGTGCCGGTGGGTGCGTTTCAGTTCAGCCCGCAGTTCGGGCTGCTATCCCACGCTGCGGGAACCATTGAGCTGACCAGCAAGGAATCAGAACTCCTGGCAGCACTCCACCGGTCGGCCAACCAGACCGTAGAACGGCAAACCCTGCTCACCACCGTCTGGGGCGACGAGGGTGACTACGTAGGTCGTACCCTGGATGTCTACATCTCCAAGTTGCGCAAAAAACTGGCCGATAATCCCGACGTAAAGATCGTGAACGTGCGGGGAGTGGGGTATAAGCTGGTGGTGGGGGTTGTTGCCGAATAGCTACTCGATCCCCACTTTGCCATCCGTTTCCGGAATGATCCGCAGCGGATCAAAGCCAAGCCCCCCCTTGAATACATATTCCACCCGCCGAATGACGGAGGAGTCCTGCTCTAGCGATCCGTCGAGGATCACCAGGTCGGCGCGTTTACCGGGTTTGAGGGTGCCAATGTCGTCCCGCTCCAAAACCACCGCTCCGTTGTGGGTCATGATCCGGATGGCTTCCTCCGTGGTAAAACCTGCTTCGCGAAACAACTCGAAGTTTCGCTGGTCCCCGAAACCGGGCAAATTATGGCGTCCGGGGTCGACGCCGCTCGCCAACAATCCACCCCGTTGCACAAAGAGGTACTCAAATTGCATGGAGCGGTGTAACCGATCAATCCGGGCCGTGTCGGTGCCTTGCTCTGCGTAGTCCGCCATCCGCTCCCGGTACTGTTCCAGCAAATAGGGTGACAAGGCTTGTAGTGTCCGGTTATCGGCTGCGGGCCGCCCGGGAATACTGGTTTCGTAAATGGAAAGGGTAGAGGTGAGGCTTACACCACGTTCTATGAGATACTCTTGAAGTGTCTTAACGGCTTCACTTTCCAGGTCTGTTTCGAAAATGTTGGCATGGTCGCCATTACATACTCCGTAGGTCTTTCCCTCCCGGAAGTCACTCACGCTGTTCAGACCGTGTTCAATACCGTCGATTCCGAGGTCGGCTGCTTCCGCAAAAGTGATGGAACAGAGGTGACCGGTGACCTTGGCGTCGTTTTGGTGCGCTACTTCGGTGATAATCCGGAGGTCCTCGGGTCGGGTATGTCGGTAGACCTTAAACCAGTGTATGCCCTGGTCGATCCAGTACTGCATGGTATCGCGCAGGTGTTGCTCGTTACGTGGAATGATCATATTGGGATTGCCACCCGGGCCGGTAATGTAGGGCGCGCTGGGGTGAATGTCGGGGCCAATCAGATTACCCTCGGCAATGGCTTTGGTTACTTCCAGTTCCCGGTAGGGGGCGGCGGCACCACAGGTCATGATGGTGGTCACCCCACTGGCCAGTTGCAATTTGCAGGCCACTTCCGCAATATCCGGGAAACGTGGGATATGCAGGTGATTGTGAACGCTCACGAGGCCGGGGATCACGGTTTTACCCCGCAGATCGAGAATGGTGTACCCGGCCGGAATCCCCGTCTCCGCCACCGGGCCAATGGCTTCGATACGTCCGTCCCGCAGTAGTATGGTTTGGTTGGTCTTCATTGGGGCACCGGTACCGTCGATCACATCTACCCGGTTGAGAGCAATGAGTGCCTGATCGTAGGCAATATAGCGCTGGAGGGAATCAGATACAGGAAGGCTAACTGGTCGTTGCAAACTTTGGTGGGATCCGTTTGGGTTGCATTCTACAGCCGCCAACGTCAGAAAAAGGAGCAGGTATTTCATGTCCTAAATGTAGGCAACGCAACGGAGCTCCGGTTACCGGTTCGTCGATGTTTGCCCGGGCTAGGAAGAGGTGTCGGAAGTGTGAAGTCAGAATTTCGAAGTAAGAAGTTTTTGTCAAAACAGACCGGACCTTCCAAATGATTACATCCTTTGTGCTGACTTTTTTGATCTGGGGATACGTAATATCCAATTAGCCCACCCGCTTTAGCGGTGGAAAGCATGGGGAATCGGAGAGCGGGATAAAATTAGCCCACCCGCTTTAGCGGTGGGATCATTGCGGCCACCAAATGATACAAAACCACTTTAGTGGTTAATCCGCCCACCGCTCTACGCTCAATGCCCGACGCCCTAAGCTGCAGGGCCCGAAGAGCGTAGACAACACGAAAATCAAGCCAGTCCCTCCCTGTCCCTTCGTTCGCTGCAGTCTCTTTTCGGTCACTCCGGTCCCCCAAGCTACCGCAGCGCCGGCAAAATAAAGCGCGGGATCAACTCATTGGGCGGAGTAGACTTCCCGTATAGCTGATAGGAATTATAGTTGCCGCCGGTGAATATGGTGATCATATTCAGGTCGGGCCAGATGTGGATTTTTTGACCGCCATTGCCCGAGGCGAGGTAGGCCCGGTGGGTTTGATCACCGACCTTAATAGACACGTGCTCCCAGAAAAAGCCGTAAGCATCTCCAGTAGGAGTAAAGGTTTTATCCACCCATTTTGCCGGCAGGATCTGTTTACCTTGCCAGGTGCCGCCGTTCAGATACATCATCCCGATCTTTGCCAGGTGGCGTGGAGTAAGGTAAAGTTGATTAAAGGTGTTGGCACTGCTGGGGTCCGGGTCAAAACGCCAGTGATAATTGGTGATACCCAATGGATCAAAAAAATATTTTTTGGCGAAAGCCTCTAACTCCTTCCCGGCAGTTAACTCTACCAACCGGCCAATAACCTGGGGACAACCGGAGCAGTATTCCGCCACTTCCCCTGGCTGACGCACCATGGGCAGATCGAGCGTATGCTTCACCCAATCGGGGCTGGCCATCATCGTCATTTCGTTACCGGCACTTTCCAGATTGTTGTTTTGGCAATCCATACCGTGTTGGTAGGTCAGCATATCGGCGATGGTGATGCTTCGTTTGAGATCGTCGAGGTGACGGATGGTACCGTATGCCTCCGAAAAATAGGGCAGGAGTGGATCATCGACTTTCCCTATAAATCCGTGCTCAATGGCCAACCCAACCTGCGCACCGATGATGGGTTTAGTGGCCGAGCGCAATTGGTGCAGGGAGTCAGGTCCGTAGCCATAAAAGTATTCCTCCAGGACCAGCTGGTTGTCCTTGATGATCAGAATGCTGTGCACCTCGGGGTAGGTGCCCGCAATGACTTCCCGGACCATTTTCCGGATAAGCGTGGGATTTGCAAAAGCTTCCCGAAACTGCCCCGTCGCCAGCCCATCACCCCGGTTATCGGGAATCCGGATTGAGTAATCCTCCGGTTTGTCATACCACTCCTTCTTAGGAAAAAAGGGGATGCCGGGCGGGATACTGTCCAGAAGAAGGTACTGTGCGCCATTTACCTGGTACCCGGTCACCGTACCGGATGCAGTACGCTGAAAGATCACCCGGTTGTTTTGCCCGTCCAGAAAGGTGTCGGGAGCCACGCGGTACAACGGATACTTGGCTCCATCGATCAGTGCGTACAGAAGCGTATCGAAACCGGAAGCTACTAAGTCAAGGGTACTCTCCCGGACATATTCGTAGGTCCCTTCATATTCACGCAGAGCCGGCAGAGTTACGGGCGGGAGGATGTCTGGATTCAGATATAGCCGCATATGGCAGTGAGGACATTCGCCAGGCTCTTCAAAGGCCAGCGTATCGCAGTCCAGACCGCAGGGCTGACACTGATAATAGGACTGGCCAAAGGAAAAAACCGTAAGGAAACAAAGAAGGACCGTAAGTGTAAGACGCATGTTAATGATTTTGCTTTCGCAAAAAAGGCATTCTTTGGCAAAAGGTCAGGCTAATGGACCGCAGTATGCGGACGGAAGGAAGGGCCGAGGTCGGCAGCCTACGCCCATGCGGGCTTCGGCAGCCGGTGAAGGTCGGAATAATTAAGCCCACCCGCTTTAGTGGTGGGAAACATGGGAAATCGGAGAGCAGGAAAAAAATAAGCCCACCCGTTTTAGCGGTGGGATCATTGAGGGCACCAATTTCGTAAAAACCACTTTAGTGGTTAAATCGCCCACCGACCGAAATCGTGTGTAGACGGGCCACGCCCGCCGCCCAAAGCCGCAGGGCCCGAAGAGCGTGGACAACACGAAAACCAAGCCAGTCTCTCCGAGTCCCTAAGGTCCCTCCAGTCCCTTCCAATCCCTTCGATCCCTCCAGTCCCTTCCCGGTCTCTCCAGTCTCTTCCAATCCCTTCGATCCCTCCAGTCCCTTCCCGGTCTCTCCAGTCTCTTTCCAATCCCTTCGATCCCTCCAGCCCCCTCCCGGTCTCTCCAGTCTCTTTCCAGTCCCCGCTCACTCCCTTCCCAAA
This sequence comes from uncultured Saprospiraceae bacterium, assembly GCA_964342305.1. GTDB lineage: Bacteria > Bacteroidota > Bacteroidia > Chitinophagales > Saprospiraceae > DT-110. Next base: position 12,504 of record CAYFGK010000129.1, read on the forward strand.
AACCGTCCAATCCGCTCGATGACCTCTTCCGTGCGCTCTTCCATCACGAAATGGCCGCAATCAAAACGCTGAACCTGTGCGTCAGGCAGTTGGTCCTGCCATTTCTCCAAAAATGCGGGGGTAATGAAACGGTCTTTTGTTCCCCAGAGGATGAGCCATTCCTTTCCAGCTAGGGTGTTCAGGCGTTCCCACTGTTCCTGATACCAGTCGGAGGAGCCGGCGAGGGCTTCCGCGATTTGAAGTAATGGACGACGAGAGGCTCTGGTGGGGAAAGGTTTGATGTATTGTCGGTGTATGCCTTTCGGCAAAAGGGTTTTATCGGAAAAGCCCTGTTTGAGCAGGTATTTGGGGGATATATTCAGGCGTAGGTACAGAAATCGCCCCAGCCAGCTGCGAACCAGTTTGTCGATCTTTTGGACTTCCGGGGTGTCTTCGGTAGCCCACAGCCAGGAGTTGAACAGAACGACACGGTCGATCCGGTCGGAAATATCCAGGGCAGCTGCCAGACCAATGGGACCACCGAAGTCATGGACGATCAGGGTGATGTTGCGCAGGTCGAGCCATTCGATCAGCTGCTTCAGGTTTTGGGCATGGCTCGCCGGGGTACCGTCGAAGGTAGTTTTCGAAACGTCGGACAGGCCAAAGCCCAGGTGATCAATAGCTACGCACCGGTACTTTTTGGCGAAAGCCCGGATCACATCACGGTATAGAAAGGACCAGGTAGGGGTGCCGTGCACGAAGAGCAACACCTGATCACCCTGGCCTTCGTCCAGGTAATGCATCCGGCCGGCTGGCATGGTCATATAATGGTGGTCGAAAGGGTAGTCCCTGGTATTAAGCCAATTTGGTTGCGTGGTCATGTGCGATGTGTTTGGGTGAAAAACTGGTGGTAAGATCACCCCGACCAGGCACATTAATCTTGGTCTGGACCAAGATCTCCGATCCGGATCCGGTTATAGAGTTTGCTGAAATTAGTGGGGTCGATCCGCAAATAGGAGGCCAGATCTTTGTGCGACATCAAATGAAAAAGGTGCGGACTCCGTTCGGCAAAGCTGCGAAAACGGGCTTCCATATCGAGGGCCATCAGTTCGTGGTAACGGTGCATCATCCCGATCAGAAAGTGTTCGGTTGCTTTTCGAAAGAGTGTTTCAATGGGACGGTAATCCTGCAGCAATTGCATGTGCTGCTGGTAGGAAATACGCATAAACTGACTGTCGGTGATGGTCTCCAGAAAATAGCGGGCAGGTTTTTGCGCCAAAAAAGACTCGACGATTCCGCTGAACGACGGAGCGTAGGCAAAGGCGATTACGTGTTGTTTGTCGTCGTGCAGGTAGTAGGACTTCTGCATACCTTCCTGTACAAAGTACATATACCTTTCCGTTTCACCGGGAGCGGTCATGATTGTTTTTTTGGGAAGGACATAGGGCGACCAGTGTTGTAAATAGTCATCCAATACGGAGTCAGGGACGGGATGAATGCTGTTGAGAAAAGACTTCATGCCGGAAGATGCAGATTTTTCAGCCATTTTGACATCATATCCGCCAGGTCGGATTGTCGGAAAGGTTTGGACAGGAAATCGTCCAGTCCGGCCTCGACGCAGGCTTTACGATCCTCCTCCTGAGTGCTGGCGGTGAGGGCCAGCATCACCGGCTGACGATCGGCAGGAATATCCCGACGAATGATCCGGGTAGCGGTAAGCCCGTCCATCACCGGCATGTGGACATCCATCAGGACAAGATCATAAGAATGGTTGCGCATGGCTTGTACGGCTTCCTCACCATTGACGACGGCATCGATGTTGGAAAAGCCCATATTTTCCAGAATGTGCTGCGCCAGCTTGGTATTTATAGGGTTGTCTTCGGCGATGAGGATGTGCAGATCGGAAGTGGCAGGGGTAGGTTTGGATTTCAGTGCTACGGGTATTTCGGTGTCGTTTGTGCTTTTGGTGCTTATCAGCCATTCTAAAAGCGATTGCTGGCGTACCGGTAATGCCATAATACTGGAAACCCATGCCGGAGCGGAATTTCGGAAATCCTTTAGCTGATCGATCGGAGCAATCAGAAGCACCGGAATGGATTGGTCGGAAAGCGGATGGGAGTCTGGTACGGGGGGCTGCAGGGAGTCCGCCATGATGATCAGGTAATCGATGGAGCGAGCAGAATTGCCGGAAGTTAGGTCGGCCAGATTAGAAAAACGTTGGAACCGCATGCCCCAGAAGCTGGCCTGATTTGCCAACCAATCGCAGGTTCGTCCCTCGGGGCCGACGGTTAGCAAGGTCCGGTTTTCGAGGATCCCGGGCCTGGACAATGCGACAGTTTGCATTGGTTTCCTCATGTTTAGTGTTAGGGAAAAGGTGGTGCCCTTGCCCTCTTCACTGCTCAGGTTAATGGAGCCTCCCATAAGCCGGACCAGGTGCCTGACGATGGTTAGCCCCAAACCGGTCCCTCCGTATTTTCGTGTGATGGTTGAATCCGCCTGGGCAAAGGCATCGAATAAATTAATCTGCTTTTCTGCTGAAATCCCGACCCCCGTATCTTCCACGGAGATATGCAAAGGATAGCTAAAGCCGTCGGGTACGCTGGTGGTCAGGTGGGGGGCAATGGATATGTGGACGCCCCCTTTTTCCGTGAATTTTATCGCATTACTCAGTAAGTTGGTCAGTATCTGAGAGATCCGAATTTCGTCACCAATCAATTCCCCGGGTACTGTCGGCTCAATCTCATAGGTCAGCTCCAGATTTTTGGCGGCAGCCTTGGAGGCAAAAGTTAGTAAGACTTGTTCGACGCACTCCCGGATGGCAAACGGATGATTATCGAGCGCCATTTTTCCGGATTCGACCTTAGAGACATCCAGGATGTCATTGATGATCGTCAGCAGGGATTGACTGCTGTTGTGAATAATGCTCACGTATTCTTTCTGTTCACTCGACATAGGGGTGTCGGAGAGCAATTCCAGGGTGCCGATCACTCCGTGCATAGGGGTGCGGATTTCGTGGCTCATATTGGCCAGGAAACTGCTTTTGGCCTGCAGCGCCCGGGCCAGTTTGTGGGTGCGTTCCCGCACGGTGGCTTCCAACTGGCGGTTCTTGGCATTGAGTTGCCTGTTCCGGAAATAGATAATCAACCAGACCAGTCCGATGAGTGCGAGAACGTACAAGGCTATTGCCCATTGGCCTTTATACCAGACCTGGGGTACGATGATCGTGCAGGAAACCGGATCGCTCCAGTCGGTACCCATGGCATGCCGGGCTCTGACCTGGACCTCATGGCGTCCGACCGGCAGATAGGGAAGTTGCCACCCCGCTCCCTGGTCGAGGTCGATCCAGGGCATGTCGAGGCCAATGATGCGTCCCTGGAAGTGTAGTCCGCTCTGAGGAAACCCTCTCGCTGCAAACCTGAGTTTGATATTGGGATCAAAGCGTGCTTTCAGGGTGCTTCCGTCATCGACCAAGTGGTGAACACCATCAATGGTCATTTCCTCTAATAAGAGTGGCGGACCCGGTGCCGGGGAGGGAAAGGGGGCCTGGGAGACAACCAGGCCTTCTGCCGTTCCTGCCCAGATATGGCCCTCCAAATCCTGATAGAGGCTACGGTACGACATTTGTCCGGTCGGTAATCCGGCGTCTTCACCAAAATGGACGATGGTATCTCCTTTCCAATATGTTATTCCCTGGTAACTTCCCGATAGCCAGCGGGCACCGTCAGGTTCAATAAGAATACTTCGTATTTCACTACCGAGGGGCCAGTCGCCCACCTTTATGGAAACTAAGGTGTCGGAGGAATATCGCAGTAATCCATCGGTACTGGCCAACCAAATAGTACCGTTCGGATCCATTGCCATTTCGTGTACTTCAAATCCCGGAGTCGGCAAAAATGGTAATGGCCGGCTCATGTTGACAAATGTATCCTGAAGTGCATCGTATCGGTACAAATAGGTCTCTGCACCAATACCCGTGGCGTAAAACCGCCCGTCGGGAGCCTGGTACGACGACAATAGCCGGTTGGGTAATCCCTGGTCAGGTCCATACGGATATACGCCTCCGGATGGTGAAATACGGAAAATACTTTGTACCGGTTGTTCTTTGGGAGCCTGACAAGCCCAAATTTCTCCGTTGCCGGCATCTCGCAGGTTAAACAATACCCCGCCCTGATCTGAAAAATCCCAGGACCTCTTGCTGCCGTCAGGTCGAAGAAGGTATAGCTGACCTTCCAGGTTGCTGGTCCACAAGCCCGATTTATTGTGCCAGTTACTGGCTCCCAGTCCGGGAAAATCCAGGTCCACATTTTTGACCTCATAGGTGCCCGCTCTTCGTCGGATTCGGTAGGTATTGCCGGAATTCACGTAAAGTGTATTCGGTCCGGCTACCGTGACACCCCAGACTTCGATGTTGCTAAGTCGTTTGGGCTTTTCCCAGAAAGGTTCAAACATAAAGCCTAAGCCGTTATCAGCGGCAATCCAAATCTGATTTTGCTGATTCACAAAGAATCGCTGAATGCCTTCGAAGGGCAGGGGGGCTACCTTGTGCTGATCGAATTGGTTAAACATGGGCGTGAACTGCCAGGCTGCCCCTTCACGGGCTCCGTAGTACACGCCTTCGTCGGTGTTGATCAGGAGGTCGTTGGGGGGAAGGGCCGCTATTCCACGTACTTGCCCGCCCGGAAATGGAATGCGGTGTACATAGCCGTTTTGATGTTCGTGATTCCAGGTGAACGCCAAAAGGTAGGTGCCTCCCAAAAGCACGTAATCCGGTGAAATGGCTTCAATGTGGCTAATTTTGACTGATTGGTCAATTTGAGTGATCTCTCGAAAGGAATCCTGACCGGGATTCGAGGCAAAGACGGTTCCCGACCTGGAAATGCCCCAGGTCATGAGTTCGGGACCATCGAGTACCCTCAGGGCTTCGGGGTGTGCTCTGAGCAATTGTTGACTGCTGGGAGTTGGCAGTAAGAGGGTTTCCCGGGCGGTGGTAACCCAAAGGCGCTGCTGTTGGTCGTGGAAAAGCTGGTCCTTTGGGTGAAAACGGCCCGCAATAACCTGATTAATAACGGGTGGCCGATGGATGTCAGTTTGGGAAAGATGAAATATTCCCTGTTCGTGCAGAATCCAGATGGAGGAATCACTGGCGGGTTCAAGATCGTAGACTGCACCACCGGCCGTGCCCAGGTCGATAGGGGCGAAGGTGCGTCCGCGAAATTCGGAAAGTCCTGATTCCGTAGCTACCCATACTTGTCCGGACGGCGTTTGTACGACATCGGTTACCGGCCAGGTCTGTTCCTCTAAAAAGGCGGGGTACAAGCGGGAGCTGAATGACTGCGAAATGGCAGTTAATGAAGTGAGCAATCCCACCACCATTGCGAGAAAAAGCCTGCAACTGCCAGTCTTGTGCATGTAGTCCGTATTGCAAATGAGGTCTTGCTACTTTTACCAAAAGGCAAGAGAGCACGTTGTTCAGTACAACAAATAACAACTATATACTGGTTTTTTATCCATATAGTTGCTTAAGCAGTGGGGTTTTACTGATTTCCAGGCTTTCGCCAAAAAGGATGGGACAGAAAAAAGGTTACCTCCGATATTGCGGAGGTAACCTTTTGTACTTGTTGCCTGAGCGGGTGATAAATACACCCTATCAGAGAATGACCCATAGTCCGTAGATCAACCCGGGCAGATAGAGCAGTAAGGTTAACACCAAACTAATCCAAAATGGAGAAGACAGACCAACGTCAAGTGCCACTCCCAGTGGAGGGAAGATGATGGTCAGGACAATGAGTACAACCTTATTTACGGTTCCGGTTGCCATATGTATCTATTGATTGAGGTTATACAATTTTATAGCAACTTCTTCGCTTTGTCCAGTTCTTTGCTGATATCATTACGACTGGAAATGTAGGTGTATTGGTTATTGAAGTCACCTTGTGGTTTTTCACCGATAATGTAGTGTTTCACATTCAGGTCAGGCGCATTGAGTACAATTTGGTCCGATACGCGCATGGTTTGGTTATCAATATCCTGACCGGTATTTTCCAGTTTGGAGATGACAATCAGCTTATTCTGGGTTGCATATACTTCTTCGATATTTAATTCGTGAGAAGTATTGCGCACTTCAGCTTCTACCATGATGGTGCGTTCTTCACCTTTTTCGTTGGGCATATTTACGTTGATCACGGGTACCTCAACTTGTTCCTCTTCTGTTACTACAACAACTTTGGGAATTTCTACAGTACGCGTGGTGGTATTCACATTTACGTCGGCCCAGTCCACGTCGTATTCGGGCATATTACCGTCTTCGACATCCACGTCTACTTCCGGCATTTCGCCTTCTTCAGTTTGTTCGACGTTGCAGGCAGTGAAACTGAGCATAGCAACGCTCAGCAGGGTTAAAAACAGAGTTCTCATTTGGAGTGGTTTTCGCCAGTATTTATCTAACTGGTTGATTATTAAATGTTTTGGTTTTTCATCCCTATAACGGGTGCCTCACGGGGGCATGTTCGGTCAAATGGGTATTACTTTGCGATTTTTTGGCGAAAATCGTCTCTAGATGTACAATAGCGTGTATCCACCCAGGAAGATCAGGATGATCAGGGCACTCTCCCAGCCGATCTTGACAATTCCTTCTTTCTGACGGATCAATAATCCGCTGATCAACACTGTGGTCAGCAGTAGGGTAAGGATGAGTACAAAAATCTGTTCGTCGCCGATAGCGTGGAATATGGAGCCTTCCCGGTAGGCGAAATCCGAAAAGGAGACGAAAAGCACATCAAAAGAGTTTCCACCGATAATATTCGCTACTGCCATGGTCAGGGCACCCTGTCGTACGGCGGCAATGGTGACGATCAGTTCGGGGAAAGAGGTGATCACCGCGGTAAACAGACTCCCCACCAAACCTTCACTGAGACCGGTCGCTTCGGTAAGACGCAATCCGTACGTGGCGATCATGTACCCCGAAAACCCGACAACCCCCGCCAAAACCGTGAATCGAAGCCAAAGGGAGGGTAACTGATCACGGTTGCCTTGGTCTGTTTCGGGAAAATCCTTGACCGTCTCCCGGGTATCTTTCGGGAACCACATTGGCGCCTTCTTGGCCTGTTTGATCACCCGGTTACCAATCACATAGATCACCAATAAGAGGACCGAGGCCGGATGGATCTGCCAGATGGAAAGGTCGGGTCCGAAAATGACCAGCAGAATGAAGGATAACATAAACACCAGCAGCAACCCCATCAACAGGTTGGTAAAAGAGGCTGAAGAGTGCTCCAGGTTAGCCTTTCGGTAAAAGATATCTGCCACGGCCAGAAAGAGGGTCTGGGCAGCAATGCCCCCAATGGCATTACTCATGGCCAGCTCGGGGTGCGCCTGCCACGCTGCCGTTACCGAGGTGATGATTCCGGCCAGTGAGGTGATGGCTCCCAATAGTATTCCTCCGAACAGAGCTTCGCCAATACCCGTAATATTAGAAAGCCGCTCTGCGACTTGTACCAATTTGTATCCGGCAAAGGCAATGATCAGGGCAAAGACAAAGAATAATCCAATAATAAGGCTAATGTTCATACCTACTGGAAAGTATTACCGCTTGATTGGTTCGGTGGGCGGGATTTGGTGAAAGGGGGAATTGGTGAATGGGAGAATGGGCTTCGTTGGTCAATATGACTTGTCCTCTATCGGAAAAGATTAGGGGATGCGGAGATGAGG
>CAYFGK010000130.1:0-19035 GCA_964342305.1 uncultured Saprospiraceae bacterium
CGCTCTTAGGCTTCTCAGAAGTATTGCGCAGGTTTTTCAGCGAAAGCGAAACACCGCTGTTTCAATGGATGATCATTATATCAGTACTGGCCCTTATCGGCAACCTGATTTCGCTCTGGCTGATCAATAAAGCCAAAAGCGATGAGGCCCACATGCAAGCCAGCGCTATTTTCACTTCCAATGACATTATAGTGAATGGCGGAGTGATCCTCGCTGGTATCCTGGTTTATTTTCTTGATAGTAAATGGCCCGATTTAGCTGTCGGTACAATTGTGTTCACCTTCGTAATACGTGGAGCAGTAAAAATTCTGAACGTAGCTAAATAGGGCTTACCTGAAATTGTAAAGATCACGTTATTAATCAGAGGATGTCTGATCTTTTGGCTCCGAAATGTCGGACAGCAAAAACCTGAAAGGTACTATTTGATTATATCAGGCTTTCTAAACTTATGGCAAAATCAAAGCTGCCCGCGCTTTCCTAACTCCACTACTTCCAGGTCCGTTATCTTTCCTGCCTGAATGGCAAAGCGTACAATGGTGCGCATTTTGTGAAAGCCGTGATTCCCGCAAGCACCCGGGTTGATGTGCAATAAGTGCCGCTTTTTGTCGGGAATCACTTTCAGAATGTGGGAGTGCCCGCAAATGTAGAGATCCGGGCGGTGACTATCCAATAGTTCCTTCACCCGGGCATTATACCGTCCGGGGTACCCACCAATGTGCGTCATGACCACCGACAGCCCATCCAGCGAAAATATCTGGTTTTCTGGTGCTGCTGCCCGGATTTGGGCATTATCGATATTCCCGTACACCGCACGGGTAGGTCGAAAAGCCTCTAGCTTTTCCAGCACCTCCATCGACCCCAGATCTCCGGCGTGCCACACCTCGTCACAAGAATCAAAATAAGAAAAGACATCGGGATCCAGCCAACTGTGGGTATCGGACAATAAGCCTATTCGTGTCATTAATTGATGCGTAAGACGAGTTTTCCAAATTGCGCTCCGGCGGCCATACGGTCAAAGGCTTGTTGGCCATCTTGCAAATCGTAGATCTGATCGACCACCGGTTCGATCTTGTGTTTGTCGACGAAGGAGACCATATCGGCAAACTCCCCGGCCGTACCCATGGTCGAACCGATGATGGAAGCCTGCTTCCAGAAAAGAATTTGCGGACTCAGACCGTCTATTTTCCCGCGGGTTCCTCCGTACATAACAATGCGTCCGCCGGGATTAACCGTCTTAACCAGGTTTATGAAGCCGGGGCCGCCGGCACTGTCAATGATCACATCGAACCCACCTCCTTGCTTTAGTAAATCTTTATGCCATTGGTCGTTCTTATAGTTGGCTCCGCCTTTGGCCCCCATTTCGGTGGCCCGCTCCAGCTTGACGGGTGATCCGGACGTAACATAGACGTCGGCACCGGCGGCCAGGGCAAATTGGAAGGCGAACAAAGCTACTCCCCCGCCAATACCTGAGATCAGGACACGTTGGCCATTGGTACACTGCCCCTGCGTGAAAAGTGCCCGGTACGCCGTTAGCCCGCCGAGGGGCAGGGCTGCTGCTTGTTCCCACGACAGGTGTGCTGGCTTTCGCAGTACATTTTCCTGTGGCACAGCCACCTTTTGGGCCATGGTGCCATTTTTGGGCAGCCCCAGAATGTGAAAATCTTTGGCCTGGGCTCGCGGATCGGGGCCCCAATCCATTGCGGGGTTTATTATCACCTCCTGACCATCCAGTAAACCGGCACCATCCGACCCCAATATGATGGGTGTAGTGATTCCGGGATAAAGCCCCTGAGTGATATACACATCACGGTGATTCAGGGCGGCAGCCTTCAGGTCGACGATCACCTCCCCTTCCCCGGCTTCCGGATCAGCAGTCTGTTTGTACACCAGAGGTTCGCCTTCTTTCTCATAGAGTAGTGCCTGCATAATTTTTGGTATTATTGGTTGGGGAGAATATAGGTATTATCCCCCGTAAGGAAGAAATCCTCTACGGGCATTGCAACCCCCTTGCCAACAGTCAGTATAAAAATGATTAGGTCTGCCGTGCAGTGAACAGATGGCCTATGCGTACAATTGGCTTTACCATTTTCCTATTCTTTTTAATACTTTCCAGTCTGTCGTTGCCTGGCCAGGCATCTTTGTCCCATACCAAAGTATCGGATGATGCTCTGCCCACTGAAAACGGACCTTCTTTTCCCTCTGATTCGATGTACCTGGCAACAGGGCAAGCCCTAAATCAACCTGATCTCACGATTGATGATTTCCTCGATGCCCTCTATCCTCTCCTCGATGCAGAGCGAAGCTGGCTCTACATCCTTTCTGACCGGGGCTATCTGCTCGACGAGCATTTTGCGGAAGCGGAAGAACGAATTTTACAACTGCATCGGACTATTCGGAAACAACCACTCACCGACAGCAAACTTACACGCCCCTATTTATTTGAAATTACTGCCTACGATGAATTATCCCGCTGGGCTGACGAACTGGCGAACCTGGTTCGCGCCTACCGGTATTCACTCCATATGAATCGCATAAGTACGGCAAACGCCGATACCTTCAGTCTGGCCATGAGTCTGGAAGCCTTGGCCCGGTTAAACTACGCGATAGGGAACGAGGAACTACATTCACAGCAATTGAAGCAGGCTGCCAGCTATTACCGCACCGAATTTGAGCCATTTTATACGCTGGACCTATTACAGGAATCGGCCCGCGACACTGCTGAGGTGGATCGCTATTTCAAAGAGGCCTTCGCAGCTGCCCAGTCAACCGGAGATACTACCGGCATGATTCGTGTTTTGTACACCAATGCAACTAAAAACTACGACCTGAACCGACCTGATCAGCGACTAGCGGCCCTGTTGCAGATTGTTGATCTGGCTAAAGGTCCCTTATCCTATCTGGCTGAAGGCGATGTATTTAATACCTACGGTGAACTAGCCGAAATCTACGCCGGTAAGGATAGTACCCGCCTGGCTATGCATTATGCTTATTTAACCCTTGAAATGGCTGCCTTTGTGCCCGAACTGGCGTACAGCGCGGCATTGATCCTGGGCAGGGGATACCAAACTATGAACCAACCCGACAGCGCACTGTATTATTTACAACTGGCGGAAGCCAAAAAGAACTATCTGGACGACCATGGCAATACGGCCGATATGGAGCGGGCTTATTTGCAGGCCCAATTCCAAAAAGAACGCGAAAGACTATTGAGAAAAAAACGAACACAAAAACGAAAAACACTGTGGCTGGTAATTGGCATTTTCTTTACTACAATTCTCGCCATTATCAACTACCGTCATTATCGGTTAAAAAAATATTCCGCGCTCCGGCTACAAGAAATATACACCCGGCTTACACGGGAACAAGTTCGCCTGGCCCGCACCAATGGGCAACTGCAATACTTCACCAAAGGAGTTTCGGAGAATATACAGGTCGGATTGAACCACATTGCCACTCTAGGCAAAAAATACGCCCCAAAGAATAATAATCCGAACTCGCTGTCCTTTTACTTCGAAGAGATGATGGCAGCCGTAACTCAAACGCGGTCGTATTGTAGTCGTTTGCTCCGAAGCACCGGAACCTTCAGCTCTACGAAAACCATAGCGGAGGCTCCTGGTGATCGGTTATTATCCATGGTACTCCAGCAAAACCGGGAATTCCTCAACCAGCACCATATCCGGGTAGTAACGAATCCACTGGGCATAATTCCGATGACTGATATTGACCTGGCTTTGCTGTTACACCATCTGATCGAATACGCCACCCGGCAAACTGCTGGGTCCGACGCAAAAGAAATAATTATCAGAAGACACGATGGAGCGGGTTATTCCAATCTATTGATCCACGCGAAAGGTCTTAGCGTCCCGGTCGGAGAAATACCTGTTTTTCAGCCCCCTTCCTTGGTCAGTGGATCGCAATCCAACGAATTGAGTTTAGCCATTGCCAGGTCCATTGCCCAGGATTACGGTGGGGAGATCCGGGTCGCGCCTAATCGGGCAGAGTCACTATATCTATGCTTCTCTATTCCTGGAGAAGGGAGACCAATAAAAGGAGTAGTGCAACCATTTTAGCTATTTTCAGTATACTGAACTACAATCACCTGCTGATTCCCCTACGACGGAGCACAATACTCCATGCGCTTTAAACACTCGAATAAATCACTCTGCTGGCTTGCCTGTTTGCTGGTCTGCCCACTGTTCCTGTTCGGACAGGAGGATGCCGCGTCGTACCACCATGGTGCCGGTCCTGCATTGGCCTCCCCCAAAATACACCTGTCGGCCCGGCTCGATTCCCTGATCACCTGGTTCGATGCCGATCAGTGGGAGGTCATCGAAAACCATTTTCACCAACCTTGCGGGCAGTATACTGAATCCGAAATGCCTCCCGTCGTCTGCACCTTCAAGGCAGGACTGCGTTTGTACCAGCGCCAACTGTTCTACGAGGCCTACCTTACTCTCCTGGATGTGACCCGTGACCTCCAAAAACCAGCCTTATTTCGCTTTCGCGTTAAAGCTTTATTGATTGGTATCGAGTCTTTTCGACTTGCTTTATCAAATCACCCCTTTGAACCCAACGAACTTTACCGGGAGTTAACTTCAGTTTTGGCCAAAGCCGAACTCACCAGAAGTCAGTTTGAAGACCTGGTCGATCATCTGCTATTTCTTGAGGAGAGCCACCTCATGCAACTAACCGAAAACGACAGCCTCGGTGATCAACATTTTGCGGCGTCAGAGGAAAGACTCCTGAGTTTAGTAACGGAAGTTGTTTCCTTTCCGGGTGACGATAACACCGAATACCTTCCCTATGTACTGGAATATCGAATTCACGACCACTTGGGTTCGGTGGCCTATCAGCTCAACTATTGGGTCCGTGCCTTCCGCAATTTTCAGCTGGCCCACCGATTGAGTACGGAACGGAGGGATACCTTTCGATCTGCCTCTGCACTGGAGATGCTGGCGCGCCTGAATGGGGAATCGGGAGACAAAGAACTCCAAAAAAGGCAACTCCGGGAAGCTGCCAGCTTCTATGAGGGATTCACCGAGCCCTATTACTCGCTTGACCTGTTACTGGAAGCTTCCTCGGTTCCCCATGAAGCTGACCAGCTTTTTGAACGGGCTTTTCTGGCAAGCCTGGAAAGCAAAGATACCAGTGCAATGATCCGGGTATTGTATACCTACGCCAATAAAAACGCCGAACTCGATCGCCCGGGAAAACAACTCAGTGCTCTGGAGCAAATTGAAGCACTTTCCGTGTTCAACGATGAATATTCCAGCGACATCGTCGGAACCTACGCAGACCTGGCAGAAACCTACTGGGCAGTTGGTAAGATCGAAGAGGCCAAAACATACGCAATGCGGGCCCGCCGTTTAGCCTCCACCGACCCCCATCGCATGCAACAGGCAGCCTCAATATTGGCTAAGTACTACGAAAACATCGGTGAAACGGACAGTGCTCTATTTTTCTTAAATCTGGCCATTGACCGACAAAACTACATCGAGGAGCATTCCGGCCAGGCCGATCTGATCAAAACATTCTTGCAATCCCAATTTGAACAGGAAAAAAACCTGTTGCTGGCCGAACGGCACCAGCAGCGCCAGCTTTTTCTAATTCTGCTTCTTGGCTTTTTACTGACTTCCACCCTGGCTTTTACGTATTACCGGAATTTCCGGCTCAAGAAACGTGCTACGAACCAGTTAGAGCACATTAACCAAAAGCTGGAATCTGAACAAATAAAGCTGGCCAGGATAAATGAACGTCTGAATCGCTTTTCACATGGTGTTTCCCACGACATTCACGGGGGACTCGGTTCCATTGAGGCCCTGGGTGAGATCTATGAGCCCGAAAAGGGCAATCACAATCTGATGGTAGAGTTCTTCGAGCAAACACAATTAGCGATTGGACAAATGCGTGATTATTGTGCCAACCTCCTGGCTAGTGCTCGTGCATCGCAGGAAGAGCTTGCCAGGCAGACCAGTGACGGAGACCGGGTGTTATCGAATATTTTGGCCCAACACCGCCTTACCATCCGCGATCTCGACGCCCGGGTCTATATTGATGATCTTGGTCAATTACCCATGGATGAAGCTGATCTTACTCAAATCCTGCAGAACCTTATCAGCAACGCCCTCACCTATATTGCCGATAGCCCGTATCCACAATTGGCCATTCAACGGAAAGAATCAGCAAAGAACATTGAGTTCGGTATTCTCGACAATGGTCCCGGTATCCCCGAAAGCGAACGGGAGGCTATCTTTAGTCCTTCCTACTCCAAACGCAAGGGGGGGCACGGGCTGGGATTAGCGATGGTGCGGGCTATTGCCCGCGAATATGATGGCGATGCCCGGGCCACTTCTAATGAATGGGATGGAGCAACGGTGTGGATTTCTTTACCCAAAAGGGCCGTTGATCCGGATATGGAAAGATCCGGGGTAATTCCCGCGGAGGTCAAGTAAGGAAGATCTTCCCGCTTCATTTTTTGGCTGCCAGAGAGAAGGCGCAAATCTCCCAAAACTGATCTATTGAGGAACCAGCACGTACCCATTTTGAGTTCTGGCGGCGAGATCATCATAAGAAATCCAGAGGTATCCGCCACGCCCCCAACGGCTGCCCCAGGCACTCATCACTTCGAAGGCCTCGCGGTTCTCGTCGAATCCCACCACGATCAATTGATGTTTTTGGATGTCCTGTCCGCGGGAACGCCACTGTGAAACCCCCTCGGCCTTCGCCAGGGAGGCGTCGGCTTCTACCTCAACAAGTATTGGATTACCGCGCAACAGGGCTTTGCGCATTTCGAATACCTTTTGCCTGTCTTTCGTGACCGGGCGGATGACGTGGAGGTAATGCAGGATCCGGAATTTGGGCGTGGCGTAAACGGCATTGGTGATGGTGCCCGCTCCGTAGGGCATAATCGCGGCACTCACCGTTCCCTCCTGAGCGAGAAACTGGAAAGCATCGATGAGGGAGAGGTCCCGCCCCTGCGCTTGTAAATTGAGTGCAATGTAATCGGGACTGAGATTAACCTTATAGTTTTTCTCGAGATTAGTGTAGTATTCCAGGCAACTGGCCAGCATGTAACTGGCGATCATTGTTGGTTTTTCCGAACGCCGCACGGGCATCATATAGGCTTTTACCGATTGTTCCTGCAAATTGGCATTAGCATCGGCTGCCACCCCGGGAACACGCAGCATAAGCTGATCGATCAGCGCGTAATCGGCGACCGCCAGATCAGCCAGTTCGGCATTACTATTTCGCGAGCGAAGGTCGGGATCCTGGGCTTGAATGGATAAAGAAAACAACAGGAGCAGAATAATTGGAAAGAGGCTGCGGGGGGATACCATGGCTTTTTTTCACCTACAACGATTCTCCCGCATCATTTCGTTTGTAAAGGGCTTCTAAATCCGTGCCCTACAGCAAGATACGTTGCTCCCCGACAAAAAAGCGCACCGAACCCACAAGGGCCCGCTGCGCTTTTTGGCGAAAGCCTGCCGCTGCATCAGCGATCAGAATAACCTTCTTCCATAAGCCATTTCAAAAATAAACTTTGCCTGCCCCAAGGAGTCCGGAGGGGCAAAGCCATTTCTATCATCGGATGTCATGGCAAAAGCCCGTACCAGCTTTGTCTAGTTCTTCTTTTTGAGCTTTTTCTTGACGGCTTCCACAGCAGCCTGCTGTTCGGCGATGACTTTCAGAATTTCTTCTTGCTGACGAGCATTTTGTTCCAGATCTTTTTCAGCTTGCTTAATCTTGTCCTGGTAATCAGCAATATCATTCTCCAGCTTTTTCTGGTCCTTCATCAGATCATCGTGCTCTTTATTAAAGTCTTTGAGTTTGTCTTCTTCAGTATCCAGTTCTATTTCCACCATCCGGGTGTAGATACGATTGTCCAGTTCCGGGAACCACTCGGTCCGCAGATATTCAGCGGCGTCGCGGTGATCGGCAGAAGACAGGTAAGCACCGCCGAGATCAAACCAAACGAGGATCTCCTGCGACATATTTCCGGTTTGGTTAACGCGGGCATAAATGTCGATGGTGTTAGCACTGGCACCTTCGATCTCAGCATCATCTACAAAATATTCGGCGCTACGGCGGTCGTATTTAGGATTTTTGCGGCCTTTGTAATCTTTCAGGAAATCCTTCAGAACGTCTTCCAGATCCTTGGTTTCCAGCCCCTGGGTTGACAGGGTAAAGGCATTTTCGTTGCCCTGGCTCATGGTGGCGGTACCCTCATCGACCGTTTGTGCGTGTGCCGGTGCGATCAAAAAAGCCAGAAAGACTATCAGCAGTGAAAACGTGGTTTTCATGGGTTTTGAATTTAAAGTGAATGATACGTGATCACGATGGAGCGATGAGTGTTTCGCTGTGATCCTTTATTAAGACGATCACCTTTGACGGAAGTCACATTTTGTAACGGGCATCGATAATCTAAATGCTATGAATCGAAAAAGGTTGAGGTTGAGGCTGAGGGTTGAGGTTGAGATTCCCGCCTTCACTGGGCATACGCCCGTATGCGTTTCGTCTGGTGGAATAGGTTGAGTTACGCGATGGGAGTAAGGCAAACCACTACAGTGGTTGGGTTTAGTGTAAATGAACGATTTAAACCACAGCTGAAGCTGTGGCCTTAACAAACGTGACTACCACACCGTGGACTGTGGACCGTGAACCGTGGACCTTCCTACAACGGTATATTTCCGTGCTTCTTTTTCGGGATTTTCGCCACTTTATTCTCTAAAGAGGCAAACCCACGGATCAGTTTACGACGCGATACCTCCGGATCGATCACCTCGTCGATAAAGCCGCGACGTGCAGCCCGGTACGGGTGTGCGAAGGCCTCCTGGTATTCCTGTTCGCGAGCGGCCAATTCAGCTTGGGGGTCATCGGCTGCGGCGATCTGTTTACGGAAGATGATCTCCGAAGCACCTTTGGCTCCCATTACTGCGATCTCGGCCGAAGGCCAGGCGAAGTTGAGGTCGGCCTTGATATGTTTGGAGTTCATTACGTCGTAAGCACCACCGTAAGCTTTGCGGGTAATAAGTGTGATGCGCGGCACGGTTGCCTCACTGAAGGCATACAATAGCTTGGCACCGTTGGTAATGATGCCATTCCATTCCTGATCCGTTCCCGGCAAAAAACCAGGTACATCGACCAGAACCAGCAACGGAATATTGAAGCTGTCGCAAAAACGCACGAAGCGGGCGGCTTTCTTGGAACTATCTACATCGAGCACTCCCGCCAGGGACATAGGCTGATTACCCACGATACCAATGCTGCGTCCCGCCATGCGGGCAAAACCGACTACAATATTATCGGCGAAATCAGGATGGATCTCGAAGAAGGAATCCTCGTCAGCCAGGCCATCAATGACGGTGCGCATGTCGTAAGGATGGTTGGGATTATCGGGGACAATATCACGCAAGGCCGGGCGCAACTCATCACCCAGTTCGTATTCGCGGGACGCGGGTTTTTCTTCGCAATTCTGAGGCAGGTAGTCAAGCAATGCCCGCAATTTGGCAATGCAATCCACATCATTGATAGCGGTCAGGTGCGTAACGCCCGATTTAGTGGAGTGGGCAGAAGCACCTCCCAGTTCTTCAGCGGTAACTTCTTCGTTAGTGACCGTTTTCACTACGTTGGGGCCGGTGACGAACATATAAGACGTTCCTTCCACCATAACAGTGAAATCGGTCATCGCCGGTGAGTACACAGCACCACCCGCGCACGGCCCCATTATAGCGGAGATCTGAGGCACTACTCCCGAAGCCATAACATTGCGGTAAAAGATATCGGCATAACCGCCCAGGGAGCTTACCCCTTCCTGGATTCGGGCACCACCGGAATCGTTCAGACCAATGACCGGAGCGCCATTCTGCATGGCAAGGTCCATGATCTTGCAGATTTTTTCGGCGTGGGTTTCGGACAAGGAGCCACCGAATACGGTGAAATCCTGAGCGAAAATGTACACCAGTCGTCCGTCGATTTTTCCGTAACCGGTAACGACACCATCGCCCAGGAACCGTTGCTTATCCATATCAAAATCGACGGCCCGATGGGTAACCATCATGCCGATTTCTTCGAACGAGCCTTTATCCAATAAAAAATGAATGCGTTCGCGAGCGGTAAGCTTACCTTTATTATGTTGACTATCAATTCGTTTTTGCCCACCTCCGAGGTGAGCCTCTTCAATTCGTTGGTTGAGTTTATCGAGTTTCTCTTTCATGGACAGCGTAATATTTGTCTGGATTGTAGCGGAAGGGCGGAAACACCCGGATCGACAATATACCCAAAACGATCGGGTTTCCATTTTTGGTAAGGCAAAAAATACCCACGATTGCAAAAGGTCCTTGGCAACGGATATTATTTAAAAACCAACCCGGCCATAGGTGTTTTTCCGGGGCATCTTAGCTAAAAAAAACATAGCTTTGGACCCCACAGAACAACTGAAAAACTGTCGATTATGTCCATGACTAAAACGGCAATGCCCTCTGAGCGCATTGAACAAATGGAAGAATCCGCCACCATTAAAATGGCGTCTATGGCCCGCGAACTCACCGCCGAAGGTCATAATGTGATCAGCCTGAGTCTCGGAGAACCTGATTTTGACACTCCCGATCATATCAAAGAAGCCGCCAAAAAAGCGCTGGACGATGGGTATACTAAATACACCCCGGTACCCGGGTTGGCCGAACTTCGCCAGGCTATTGTCACCAAATTTGAACGCGACAACGGCCTCTCCTACGGCATCAATGATATTGTCGTTTCCAACGGAGCTAAGCAGTCAATCTTCAACCTATCCATGGCCCTCCTCAATGAGGGTGACGAGGTGATCGTCCTGGCTCCTTACTGGGTTTCGTACTCCGAGATCATCAAACTTGCCGGCGGCGTACCCGTTATCGTAGGAGCATCGATCGAAGAGGATTACAAGGTATCCGCACAACAGGTCAACGAAGCCATCACCGACCGGACCAAGGCGGTTCTATTCTCCTCCCCCTGTAATCCAACCGGATCCGTATATACCAAAGATGAGCTCGATGCTATTGCCCGCGTCATCGCCCCGCACGAGGATATTATCGTGATCTCCGACGAGATCTATGAATACATCAACTTCACCGATCAGCACGCCTCCATCGGTGCCAACCCGGCACTCAAAGATCGCGTGGCAACGGTGAACGGCTTTTCCAAGGGATTTGCCATGACCGGCTGGCGCCTGGGATACATGGGAGCCCCCACCTGGCTGGCCAAGGCTTGTGGTAAGATCCAGGGACAAGTAACTTCTGGTGCCACTGCTTTCGGGCAAATGGCCGGTGCGCACGCTCTGCTTTCCGATATGACGCCTACTCACCAAATGAAGGAGGCTTTTCTACAGCGTCGCGATATGGTCATTGACCTGCTCCAGGAAATCCCGGATATGAAGGTCAACCGCCCACAGGGCGCCTTCTATATTTTCCCCGACATCAGCGCCTATTTTGGTCGTACCGACGGGCAGACCACAATAACCAACGCCGATGATTTTTGCGAATACCTTTTACAGCACGCTCACGTAGCGGTTGTCACCGGTGCAGCCTTCGGTGCCGATAATTGTTTCCGGATTTCCTACGCCGCTTCCGAAGCAGAACTCCGCGAAGCCGTCGCCCGCATGAAGGAAACGTTGTCGAACTTGAAATAAAAAGGTAAAGAGGGTGTAAAAGATCAGGGATTACCCTTTACACCCTTTACCTTTTTAACCTTCTCCTCTCACCCTCATCCCCGGCCCCTCCCAGCGGGAGAAGGGAGTCGTTTTGATAGGACGTTTAAAGCTTTGCAGGCAGGTCACGTACAGGGAGCCTCCTGATTGCCTGATCCCCTAATCGAAAAAACGAGACGCGACGAACTTCTTAACTACCGAGGAGCAGGTACTTCGGTAGAAACCCCCATTCCCCAACTCTCCCTTTCCCCAATTCCCCCTTCCACCCACGGGCAAGGCCCTGGAAATGAGTCAAAAACCATTTATAGCGGGCAAATCCATCCCCTGATCGCCACATCTCCCGATCTCCTAATCAAAAAGGAGACGCGATAAATCGGCGTCTCTACCCGATCACTTGGCGCACGGACGATCCCCCTATCCCCAACTCCCCCATTCCCCAACTCTCCCTTTCTCCTCATCCCCTAAATCCCCGTCGATCCTCTACGACGGGTCCGGTGATTGCCAGAGTACGTGCATGATCATCCACTTGCCGTCGATCTTGGCGAGTTGCATGTAATCCGTTCCCCATTCGGCGGTGAGCTTGGCATTGGCGGTACGCCCCAGTACGTCGTAGATCTCAATCTTTTTGGGTGAATCATCAGTAGCCTGCTGACCATTCGCATTCCAACGACTAGCCAACGTGTGCAGTTGATCATAGGTCATAGGACTGAGGTCTCCAAAGGCCTCCTGGTTAGGATTATACCAAAAGCCTACTTTCTTCAAATCTTTGTGAACGGAACGCTCGATGCGATCGGGTGCTACCTCATAGAGGCCCTCTACGTAATCCAGAACAGCTGCCTTCACTGCTTCCTTTTCGGCCTTAGCCGGTGAAAAAGGTTGTGCATAGCCAAACCAAACAAAAGTTCCGATCAGAAGGGCCAGTCCGGCCAGCCAGGTGCGTTGCATTTTCATGGTAATTTTTTTAGGATACATAATGTCGCAAGGTATAAAACGTTCCCATTTCAATCCATTCTAATAGAGGAGCTCGGGAATTGTACCGACGTCCGGCAAAATCGGAAAGCGGAAATCGGACACGAGCGATAGCGACTGATGGTAATAAAGCGGAGGTCGGAGATCGGAAAGCGGGAGCCATAATCCCATACGCGTTAGTGGTGGGTTGAAACCGAAAACAACCAATCCAAACAACCACCTCAAACCTTCTCTGACCGCCGAAGCCTTGGCGCAGGTGGTAAACCTATAACTTGATCGGTGCTTATTCCTAGGAGATATCCAATTAACGTACTTCATTTCTATGTACCTGTTCTTGGCGCGATCCACCTCTTACCTAGCCTCTAACCCCAAACCTATAACCTGTTTTACTATCTTTGGCATCTATGAATTACCTTGAATCCTTTAGAGACATTCACACCTTCATGTTTGATGTTGACGGTGTACTGACCGACTCCTCGGTATTGGTACTGGAAGATGGCAAACTGCTTCGCAAAATGAGCATTCGCGACGGTTATGCTCTTAAACTTGCGGTACAGCGGGGCTATCGGGTTGCCATCATCACTGGAGGCAAATCGGAGGGTGTGCGTATCCGTCTTGAGAACCTGGGCATTACCGATATTTATACCGGCATCAGCAATAAACTGGAAGTCTTCGAAGAATATATCCACGCCTACGATCTCGATCCTCAGGGGATTCTATACATGGGTGACGACCTGCCCGACTATCCGGTGATGCGTAAGGTGGGCCTCCCCGCCTGTCCGAAAAATGCGGCTCCGGAGCTATTTCAGCTCGCGGCATACGTGTCGCCTTTTGGCGGCGGTGAGGGCTGTGCCCGCGACGTGATCGAGAAGGTGTTGCGACTGCACGACAAGTGGACATCCGATTAAAATCCATCGTTCATGGCCCTGCTGCGCTTGATCCGATTTCCCAACCTTTGCATTGTGGCCCTCACCCAATGGCTGCTCTATGACCGGGTAGTGGTTCCCGCACTGGTCAGTCAGCAGATTACACCCCAGTTGTCAGAACTCGAATGCATCTGCTACATCGCCGTCACTATTACCCTGACTGCCTCCGGCTACATTATCAACGACATTATGGATCTGCCGGCCGACCGCATCAATAAACCCGGCCGAATCCTGATCGACCAGCGCATTTCCCGCCAGACAGCCTCCTGGTTCTACCTCACTCTGGGCCTGACCGGATTTATGATGACTACCTATTTGGGCCTGGTTTGCGAGCGACTGCACCTCATCGGCCTATACCCCCTCGCCTTCATTCTCCTCTACCTATATTCGTCGGTACTGAAGCACCGCCCACTGGCAGGCAACCTGCTTATCGCCCTTTTCTGCGCCGGAGTGGCCGGGGCCATTTGGCTAGCAGAAGAGGATGCACTGGCGCAGCTCTCCCGACAAGCTCCGGATATAGCCCGGCCCGTGCAGTTTCTGCTGGTCTGGTATATAGTGTTCGCCTTTTTATCGACCCTCTACCGGGAACTGGTAAAAGATTTAGAGGACCAGGAAGGAGACCGGGAGGTAGGTAGCCGTACCGCTCCGATAATGTGGGGTATTACTTCGGCAAAAATACTGGCGGGCATCAGTGGCGGATTGCTGCTTGTATTCCTGTTGTGGCAAAGTCAGTTTATATACACGTATTTCCCCGACTGGCTGGTTTGGTTTGTGGGTATTGGCTTGGTGTTACCACTGATTTGGACCTTTTTTGACCTGGCTTTCGCCAAAAAGAAAACACAGTATCACCGTATCAGTACAGTGCTTAAGGTGGTCATGTTAAACGGTGTCCTGCTCTTACTATTCGCAAATCTATAACTTTATGCACCCACTCGAACGAAAGATCATTCTCGCTTCTGCCTCCCCGCGCCGTTCTCACCTGCTGGAACAGGCCGGCTTTAATTTCGAAGTACGCCCTCAGAATGTAGAAGAAGTCTGGCCCCTTGATCTGCCCCTGGAAAAGGTGGCCGCTTACCTGGCACAGAAAAAGGCACAAGCAGCTAAGTCGTTGCTCGACCAGGGAGACATCATACTCGCAGCCGATAGCGTAGTACTGCTGGAAGACCGTATTTTTGAAAAACCCGCCAATGCCCGCGAAGCGCACGATATGCTGCGCGCACTGAGCGGCCAGGAACACACCGTCATCACCGGGGTGTGCCTGCTGGACCACCAACGCGAGGAGGTGCTTTCCGGTATCACCCAAGTCCAATTCGCCGAACTCAGCGATCAGGAGATCGAATACTACGTCACTAAATACGAGCCTTACGACAAAGCTGGCTCCTACGCCATTCAGGAATGGATCGGCCTGTGCAAGATAACGGGGATTAAAGGAACCTACGCGAATGTGATGGGGTTACCCGTCGATCTGGTGTACCGGGCACTGGAGCAATGGGAGTAATCTAGAGTTCAGAGTCTAGAATCTAGATTCTAGACTCTGAACTCTAAAGCAAGTTAATCCTCCAAATCCCAGATCCAGGTGCCTTCTTCATCGAAGTAACCTACTTTGTCACCTTGTTCAACGCGGAAGACCCCTTCCCCGGCGTACGAAATAAACTCAAAATCAGGAGATACAATCCGCTCACCGCGGGCAGTGGTCAGGCCGCTAAAGCCCTCTACCCGCACGCGGGCATACCCGTCGTCGAAGGAGCTTATCTGACTGTATTTCGGTGGGATCAGGGCGATCCCTTTTCGGTTGATGACGCCCCACTTATTATTAAGTCGAACGACTGCCACACCGTGGGAAAACTCACTGGCCTTCTCGTAAAACCCGTGGTGGATATCAGCCTGCTCAGTAATAAAATAAAAACGATACTGGCCGTCACGCACTAATCCGCGACCCTCACTGAAAGTCAGCATACGATCAACGCTCGGGGTAAGGACCAATTCGCCATTAGGATCCAATAAGCCCGCCCGCTTCAGGCCACGATAGACCACCGCCCGACCATCCTCAAAAGGATTGCAACGCGAAAAGGTGAATTCGGAACGCTTGTCGCCATTGCGATCGATATACCCACAATCGCCATTGAGGTACACCGCCGCACGACCTTCGGCGAAGGGCTCTGCCTGACTGTACCGGGCGGGGATCACCAGATTTCCGGCCAGGTCAATATATCCGTATTTGTCCTTGTCTTTCACGACGGCTAATCCCTCCGCAAAGGGTTCGATCAGCCGATAAGCGGTGCGGGTCAGCAAAGTGCCATCGAGCCGGATCAAGCCGTACTTTTCACCCAATTTCCCGTACCGAACGATAGCTACACCAGCTTGGGGGTGGAAAGGCTGAATAGCATTGAATTTTGGGGATACCAAGTATTGACCATTACGGTCGATCAATCCCCATTTACCATCAATACGTACCCTGGCCACTCCCCGGAAAAAATCACCGGCCTCTTCGTATATCGTTGCAATGTGCTCCTGCCCCAGGGAATCAATAAAGCCTACCCCGCTGGTGGTTTTCACCCAGGTCAGGCCATCCGTATACTCGCCAACAGCTTCGTACTGAAAATCAATGACCACTTGTCCCATGCGGTCCACAAATCCCCAGTGATCGTCGAGACGAACCGCAGCCAGGCCTTCGGAAAAAGGTTGTACCTCATCGAAACGGCACGAAATGATCTCCTGACCTTCCAGGTTGGTATAACCCCAAAGGTCGTTGTGCATGACGGCCAGTCGACTCTCACTCAGGGAGCCAATATTATCGTAAGTGGCACGGATGGCCAGTTGGCCAAAGGTATCGATCAGGCCATATTTGGGTTTCTCCACGTAGACACGGAGGATCTGATTATCGGTATTTTCCAGAAAATGAAGCTGGTCGTATTCGCAGGGAATGAGTGTCCGTCCGTTAGCGTGGACAGCTCCCCATTTAGTATCCTTCCGTACTATGCCCACCTCATTGACCATATCCTGCACGTAGCTGAAGGTGGGTTTGATAGCCCAATCGCCTTGCTCATTGAGGTATCCCCAGGAGCAATCGGCACAGACTACCTCTGCGGTGCGCTGGAAGATGCGGTCGTACTGGGTATAATCGGTCATGACGCTCGGAGCCAGCACCTCATCCAGGAAGGAGCGCAACCCCGCCAGGCCATCCGGGGCTTCCATACTGGCAGTGAGTGTCCCGTTCTGGCTGGCCCTTGCCCGCCCGTCCCTGAACGGACCAATAAACGTGTAACCACGGCTTACCACCCGTCCCGAACGGTTGATAAGTCCGTAGGTGCCATCGGTAAACAGACAGCGGGCAAGAGGATTACCTTCGGTAAAATCCCCAAAGCGAATGTCCAGGAACTGTAAATCAGTGACCAAGGCACCCAATTCGTGATTTACCAGACCAAAAACCTGATCAAATCGAAAAGAGGTACGTTCAAACTCCATTGGGGTTTTTCCCGGCAGACTAACCAGAGTAAGGGTTGTACCGGGAATGGGTTTAACCTGTTTGAAGGCCGGAGATAATTGCACCTGCCCCGTGGTAACATGCCGTAATCCCCACCGGTCTTCACCCGATTGGTAAAACCATTCGAACTCACCGGCCAGCCACTGACTACCTGGCCGGATACCTGTCGTTCCACCTACCGGATTCGTTTCATTGCCAGCCACTTTAACCGTAAAATGCTGCTGCAGGCGCTGTTCGCCGAGCGGTTGCCCCTGAGCATCCACGTAAATGACTTCTCCAGACGCACCCTCTTCCGTTGGCTTTTGCCGAAAGGCCCTTACTTTTTGGCCATCCCAAACCAGTTCGCGGTATACAGCCGGAACGATCTCCTCACCGTGAACATTAACCAGGCCGTACCCTTCCGGTTGGCGAACCAGGGCTGCCGGTCCTTTGGGGGGAGCAATGTACTGGTAGGTTTCCGGAGTGAGCACCGTATCATCCCGGCCCACGATCTGCCATTCCCCGGATTTTTTGCGTACCCGAAAGAAAGTCTCCGTAAAACCCTGGATTTCTTCGTATTGACTGGTTAATACCCGCTGGCCGCACCAGTCGATGAGGCCGACCTGGTCGTTTTCCCGTGTAATCAGAAAACGAGGACTCAATGGGATGATGTCCTGAAAGCGATCGGAGGCGATCACCTGCCCGCAAAGCCACGAATAGACGGATACCTGATTCAGGCGGTACATCTTCAAATAATAGGGAGACACTTCATCGTAGGTCAGGTATTCGGCGGGGAGGATAGTACGTCCGTTGGAATCGAGAAGTCCCCAGCGATTTTTTTGTTTGATCAGATACCCTCGTCCCGCCAGGCGTTTGATACGGTCCGGGCCGGGAGGCAATAGTACCGAGCCGTTCAGGCTGGCAATGCCCATTTGCTCGCCCTCGTACAAGTAGAAGCAACTATCAGGAGCAGCAAAAATGATCTGGTCATAGCGGGGAGGAAGGACCTCCTTACCATCCTTGGTGATTACGCCCCATTTCTGTTGGCGGGAATACCCCAGATAAGGGCCTCGCCAAACCTCAACATGGTCGTAGCCAGGCTGAAGAATAACCTTTCCCGTGAGGTTGCGTACCTTCCATTCTTCCTGCTCCAGTACGGCCACCAAGAGGCTGTCGATAACCCGCAGGTCCTGGTACCGGGCTGGTATGATCTCCTCACCGCGTCGATTAAGTAAACCAACCCGCCCCTGCTGTTGCATAGTGGCGTAGCCGTAGCGTTCGAAATCACCAATAGCGTCGTATTTCGGTGAGACTTGCATATGTCCGCGGGCATCAATAAGTCCCCACCGTTGTCCTTTCTTTACCGGAAAGAGTGATTGCCCGCTAGCCATCTGTGAGTACAGACAGGTACAAAGCATCCCCAGCAGGAGAGATCGGATGATAACGGGCGTCATAAAAGTGTTTCTTAATAGCCGTAAGGTGATTTTTGTAACGAAGGGAGAGGCACAAAAAGTACATGCCAACCCGCAAATTCAGGGAGTTTATCACCTGTGGTACACCGGCCTGGTTTTCAGTTGCCTACCTTGCGAATACGCTAAAATAGAAGTCTGCGTAATAACCAGCGACCGCGCTTTAGGTTGGAACCATCATACGGGTATAGGAGGATAAGGTGGATTAGGAATCGGTAGATCAGGTTTGAGGTTTGAGGTTTGGGGTTTGAGGTTAGAAATCGGAAATCATAAGCCCATCCACTTTAGTGATGGGTTGAAAGCAGAGGTCGGCCCGCCTTCGCCAAGGCTATGGCGGGCATAGAAAGCATAAGCCCATCCACTTTAGTGGTGGGTGGAAAGCGAAATCAACCAATCCCAATAACCACTTTAGTGGTGACCCATTTTTATGCAGGAAATCGGCCCGCCTTCGCCAAGGCTATGGCGGCCATGGAAATCATAAGCCCATCCACTTTAGTGGTGGGTGGAAAGCGAAATCAACCAATCCCAATA
>CAYFGK010000130.1:19135-19928 GCA_964342305.1 uncultured Saprospiraceae bacterium
ACCACTTTAGTGGTGACCCTGCCCCTCCCTCCGTACGGACTTTAGTGCCTGGCAAACTCACTACATCGTGCCGCAGGTACGATCCCCCGGTAAAATCCCTACCTTGCGTACCATGGACACGCAAAACGAATACCCACTCTCCTTCCGACAGGCGCGTCCGGACGCGGAGGAAAGACGCCGGCAACTAAAGGATGACCGGAACCCACTATACCTGGTGCTCGATGGGCTCAGCGATCCGCGAAATGTGGGCAGCCTCTTCCGGCTGGCGGATGCAGGCCGACTGGCGGGCATATATCTGGTGGGGATGGACAAGCGACTCCTCGAGGGTAAGGCCGGTCGGGTAGCCCGAGCTACCATGTCACTGGTGGCACATTGGTTTGTACCAGACTGGAATAGTTGGAAAACGGAATCACCTGCGGACATAAATCTCCTAGCCCTGGAATGGACCGATCAATCGCAGCCTTATCATACCATCAGTCCTTCCTGGCCGATGGGTCTGGTGATTGGAAATGAGCAACGAGGAATCAGTAAGGAGGGATTGCAAAACTGTCAGGCAAGCATACATATTCCGATGCTGGGCCTTAATTCCTCCATGAATGTGAGTGTGGCTACCGGGATTGCGGTGTATGGTATGTTGCAGCAAGGTGAGATGTTGAAGGAGTGAACAGTGCTCAATGCTCGGTGCTCAATGCTCAATGCTCAATGTAGTTTTGTGTTTTTTGGTGAAAGCCAAATAATAACGTGAGGTTGGGGTCTAATTGATTGATAAAGAGCGGAGTGTCCCCACCTCCCG
>CAYFGK010000131.1:0-11070 GCA_964342305.1 uncultured Saprospiraceae bacterium
CCCTCCCTCCGTCCGTTCCGGACTTCGGCGGGCAGGAACGGCTGACGGCTGAGTTTTCCTTTTCCATGCAACAGGTCAAATGGAAGGGCAGAAAACTTGTCTGCTTTCTGGAGCAATTCCAGTGCAGTTTTACATCACAATAAGGAAACCGTAAGCCGTATATCGTTAGCCGTGAACCGTCTTTCGACCTAGTCCCTCTTTTCCTAGCCGCCAGACCTTTGGTTAGGACAGCCTACTTCATACTTCATACTTCATACCTCCTACCTCCTACTTCATACCTCCTACTTCATACTTCCTACTTCCTACTTCATACTTCATCTCCGTGTGACAAAGATCACTGGGTTACATTGAGATATCTCATGTAATACCTGCCCTTACTCCCCCCATATTTGTCCTAGAACAAAGCAACCAAATACTATGAAGACCATTTATTCCAACCTACTCACTTTAGTGCTCCTGATGGGAGCTGTTGGTCTGACCGCCCAGAATACGTTCGGTGTTTCCGAATGCTCCATCAAAATTAACGGCACATCCACTTTGCACGATTGGACATCTACGGCTACCGAAGTTACCGGTACGGCCCAATTGGATGCAACTGACCAGACATTGAATGCCATAAAAGCGCTGACCGTTCGCATCAAATCCGAGGGGATCATCAGCGAGAAGGGACGCATTATGGATGGCAAAACGCACAAAGCACTCGCAGCCGATGATCACAAGTATATCACATACACGCTGACCAAGGCTGAGATTGCCCAACAGAACGACCAAAAAGTAACCCTGCGGGCTACCGGAACACTGACGATTGCCGGAAAAGCTAATACCATTAACATGGATGTAACCGGTGTAAAGAAAAACGGCGCCATCCAGTTTACCGGCAGTAAAGCCCTGAAAATGACTGATTTCGGTATTGATCCACCCACGGCAATGCTGGGTACGCTCAAAACCGGTGATGACATCACTATTGATTTTTCACTAACACTTCAGACTAACACGTCCGATAATAGCCGGTAAGGCTAAACGCACTCACTATTCGCAAACGAACAAAAAGCAACCTTATGAAATTTCAACATCGTTTCCTCGTTCTGGCGGCCCTGATGTTGGCATCTGCCACCTGGGTATTCGCCCAACAGCCGGACATCTCTTTCATGCGTACGTATGACCAAAATGGTACCGGCATCTTTGAAGCTCCTAAATCGGAGGATTTTAACTTTGATTTTGATGGACTGAAGGTACGCCTGGGTGGCGCTTTCACCCAACAATTCCAGGGCCTTGAGCACAGCAATACGCTGGTTGACCTCGATGGTGACGGAGCCTTTGACAATGCACTGTACGCACTGGAGCCCGGCTTCAACCTGGCTACTGCCAACCTGAACATCGACGTTCAACTGGCTGACGGAGTACGACTGAACCTGATCACTTACTTGTCGTCTCGTCACCACCCTGAAGCCTGGGTAAAAGGCGGTTACATCCAGTTGGATGCCATGCCGTTCCTGAACAGTGACTGGGTTGACAATATCATGGAAAATGTTCGGATCAAGGTCGGCCACATGGAAGTGAATTACGGTGACGCACACTTCCGCCGTACCGACAACGGTAATGCTATTTACAACCCATTTGTTGGTAACTACATCGTAGATGCCTTCAACACCGAGATCGGTGCCGAGTTCTACTACCTGAAAGCGCCTTTCACAGCTATGTTGGGTATCACTGGTGGTGAGATCAATGGTAACGTTTCGGAAGCTAATACCAGTGACGTGGACGACAGTGCTAAGCGTGCACCTTCCATTATCGGTAAATTGGCCTACGATAGCCAAATTAATGATGATCTGCGTTTCCGCCTTAGCACCTCTGTTTACACCACTGCCAGCTCCGCAGTAAACCACCTTTACGATGGTGACCGCGGTGGCTCACGCTACTACCTGGTAATGGCTGCCCCCGGATCTGGTGCCGGTGACCGCGGTGTATTCCCGAGCGGACGCTATAACCCCGGATTTACCGACAAGGTGACTTCTTTCATGGGTAACGTATTCGTGAAGTACCAGGGCCTGGAATTGTTCGGTACCTACGAAACCTCCAGCGGCCGTAACTGGTTTGAGCCGGATACCCGCAACATGAATCAATTTGCTGCCGAAGCTCTGTACCGTTTTGGCGAAAGCGAAAATGTATACCTCGGAGCACGCTATAACACTGTAAGTGCCGACGATCCCAGCGGCGAGGAAATCTCTATCAACCGTTACCAACTGGGTGCCGGCTGGTTCCTGACAAAGAACATCTTGCTGAAAGGTGAGTATATGAACCAGGACTACATGGACTTCCCGACTGGTGACCTCCGGTTCGATGGTAACTTCAACGGATTCGTTCTGGAGGCAGTCGTTGGCTTCTAAATTGGAAGTAATGCAATAACCATTGTTTGATTAAGGAACCCCGACTCTGCCAATGCGGCGGGGCCGGGGTTCTGTCTTTTCTACCGCAAAAACCAAAATAATGAACTGGCCTATCCTTTACCTCGTGATGCTGCTTCCATGGTCCGCTGACTACCCGGTCACCACTCAGCATATTGAATTCCACAGTACCAGCAGCCTCTCTATCTCCGGCAGCAGCAACGTGAATAAATTCGCCTGCAAATGCGAGCAGCCCTTACGCCCTATGCAGATCGATCTGCAGGTACAGCCGGGCGATCAATTAGCCCGGTTTCAGGGAGCAGTACTCGAATTAAAAACCCGGGCCCTCG
Source organism: uncultured Saprospiraceae bacterium (assembly GCA_964342305.1). Lineage (GTDB taxonomy): Bacteria > Bacteroidota > Bacteroidia > Chitinophagales > Saprospiraceae > DT-110. Next base: position 2,735 of record CAYFGK010000131.1, read on the forward strand.
ATTGCGGTCATAAAGGGATGAATAAAGATATGTACGAAACGCTGGAAGCTGACCAATACCCAACCATTGACATCAGGCTGGAAGCGGTAAGGTACCAGCCCGGCTACAGCCCCGAATTTTGTTCTGAGTGGGTAACCATGCTCGCCAGCGCCGACCTGACTGTCGCCGGGCATACCAGGAGAGTTCACCTGGAGATCCGGGGCAAGCAAACAGGGGATGATAAATATCGTTTTCAGAGTGAGCTTCCAATACGAATGACGGAATTTGGCATAGATCCCCCCACCGCTCTGTTGGGCCTGGTTAAGGTAGATGATGAGATCACCATCCATCTCGATTTGATCCTGTCGGCTAACGAGGCCGGTTAAAAGTTGGCCGTTGCCCTGGTTTTTTTCTTATTGAGCATCATCGAGCCTTCCTGCTCCGGCAGACGCACATTAACCATATTTCGCTGATCATCAAATAACTCCAGCATCATTGTGTTTTCGACCGTCAGGGATTTCAGGTCTTTTTCCTGGGGGGTTACCTTCAGGTAGCAGGTCAGGGAGGGGAAATTACTCTCCTTACGGTCCAGCGTGTAGGTAACCGCTTTACCGTTGAGTTCGATCTCCGTTTTTTCCTGTAGATAATCCATGATCAGATCATCAACGGAAAGCTCGCCGTTGGATATTTTTTCCTGATACTTTTCGTAATGAACGGCATTCCCGAAATCGTCCATAAAAAAGGTAATAGACATCTCAAGGTCACCGGCATCGGTGCGATAGATCTCCGTAACACTTAGATGGATTGGATGCATTTCCTCTACCTGCAGAGGTGCTGCCAGCAATAATCCGGAAAAGACAAACAAGAATTTCATAAGCAGTTATCCTTTTCCATATAACGCAAACGCCGGGGAAAAAGATGGGACACCAAAAATTTTAGCAAAACCCTAACGCTCCCGAACGATATTAGCCGTGAATAAGAGATTGGTATCGGGGTCCAGCACCAATGTTTCGGATTTTCCCCGAAAGGGTATTTGAACAGACAGTTCGCGCCCGTTAACCTCTACCGTTTTTATGCCCAGTTCCCCTAGTTCGGCATCGGCGACTTGTATGGTTAGCGGAAAGGTAAAGAGTTGCTCCTGTTTCTGAGTAATGGTTACCTCCGCAGTGCCTCCGCCCCCGGGTGCGCTCCACTTCACTTCCAGATCCGGGAATCCAGGTTGACGCAACCACTGATCGAAGAACGGCCTTAGATCCTGCCCCGATACCTCTTCCATGACGACCCGCAGGTCATCGGTTAGTGCATTCTTGAGTTGGTAGCGCCGATAGTAGGTGCGTATCCCCTTCCAGAACGCCTGGTCACCGATCTTACGCCGCAGCATGTGTAAGACCCACCCACCTTTCTGGTACGAATTGGGGTTGAGAAGTTGATTAAAATCACGAACGGATGGATCGATAACGGGTGCACTGCGGCGCTGCCCGTACCGCAGGACAGTTAAACGGTCATCCTGCAAACGTTCGTCGAGTGCCGCACGCCCCTGCGTAGCTTCCACCCATAAATTGGTGAAATAGGTGGCAAAGCCCTCACTCAGCCAGACGTGATACCAGCTACCTTCGGTAGCAGAATTCCCAAACCACTGGTGGGCGATCTCGTGAGCGATCAGCGAATTGCGCTCCCGCTTGCCGGTCACGCTATTCTCAAAATAAAAAATGTTACCGGCGTTCTCCATCCCTCCGTAGCGGGTCTTGGATTGCACATTGGCCAGCTTCAGGTAGGGATAGGGACCTACTTCCTCGATAAACCACTCCAGGATGGAAACGGCCGGCTGGTAGTCGTAAAAGCCTTCCTCCCGATTATCCGGAAATACCCAGCTCGTCACCGGGATCCCGTTGGCGTCGCCGGAATATTGTACCGCGAAGGGGGCCACCCCGATCACCATCACTTTGGTCGGTAAAGGTACCTCCGTTGCGAAGCGGGTGAGCCGCATTCCGTCGGCCAGATTGCTTTCCTCCGTTTGTCGCCCGTTTGCGACCACCTGGTACCCTCCGGGAGCGGTGACGATCCATTCCACCGTGGCTTTATCCGAAGGGTGATCGACGGTGGGCAACCAGTGCCGGGCCCGGTTGGGCCAGTTATCGCCAAAAAAAGTAGGATCGCCAAATCGATTTTCCCCAATGATCAGCCCGTCTTGCGGTACTCCCTGGTACGTAATCATTAAGTCCAGGTGTGTTCCGGCTGTAATGCCTTCCGGCAAAAGGATACGCAGGGATTGGTTCTCGTGACTATATTTAAGTTCCTGCCTATCCCATACCACCGACTGCACCTCCATACCGGCATTTTTCTCCTTAGCTTGTAAATCCAAGGTCACTTCGTTCATGGGTTGCAACAATCGCAGGCGTACCAGCGCCCGGCCGTCAATGACATCCGTCTGATCGGAAAGAGTAAGGTCAAAGGAATAGTGGAGCACATCGATCTGGCTAAGCCGTTCGAGCTGTTCCTGGGCTATCCCAAGTGTCAGCAGAAACAGTAGCAACATGGTCATACCGGAGCGTAAGATGTTGGTCATAGACTTTGTTTTGGACTAATGTAGGGTTTCCAACAGATTTAGAGACACGCGATTGGAGATTATGGTAGTAAGTATTTGGTATTAAGCCGATCTGGGGAATGGAGGGAACGGAGAGACCGAAGTGACCGGAGGGTCTCGTCTGGTCCGGGCTGCTTCTATTTCACCTGACTACTGGTTCTCTGCTCTAGATTGCGTAGTGCATAGAGCATCGAGCATCGGGCGTAGGGGGCCAACGCAAGAACCGGTCGCCATGAAACTCTGCGAACCACCGCCCGTACGGGCTGCGGTCTCCGCGTGAAAAAGGCGTTTTGAAATCGGAAAGCGGTGGTCGGAAGGCCGAAATAACCTACCAACTGCCAACTAAAGACTGAGAACTGCCGACTGCCTACTTGGAGACTGACTTCGAAAGTGGACGGTTACTGAATTTACTCCCACCGCTGAAGCGGATGGGCTTAAACTGCCAACTGAGCATCCTCCTTTTGGCGAAAGCCAATAAACCAAACTCACATTGAGCACTGAGCATTGAGCACTGCACACTGCCAACTGAGAACCAGAGACTGCCGACTGCCTACTGAAGACTGCCAACCCTCCTTTTGGCGAAAGCCAATAAACCAAACTCACATTGAGCATTGAGCATTCAACATTCCCTTTCCCCATTTCCACAAATACTCATTTAAAGTGCAACTGCTTCGCGTATGCAGCTCCATGCCCATAGTATGCATCCATCGCTTTCTGATACCCTTGTTGCAGGAGGGCCAGATGACGTTCTGTGGAAAAGGTACTAGCTTGCTCAAGGCCCTTTCGGGCAGCCTCGCAGCATAATGTATCATCACCGGCCAGGCGTTCCATTGCACCGGCAATGGAAGATACATCGTAGGGGTCGACGTAGAGAGGTGCATCACCTCCCACCTCGGGCAGGGATGTGCAATCAGAGGTGATTACCGGTACCCCCATTGACATGGCTTCCAGTACCGGCAATCCAAATCCTTCGTAAAGTGACGGAAAGATCAGCGCCTTTGCTCCCCGTAACAAATACATCAGTTGCTGGCGCGGCAGGTACATATATCTTCTGACCGACTGACTGCCATCTTGCTTCACTTGTTTTATACGCCTTTTCTCTTTTTTGTACAGCCAGCCATCACGACCGGCGATAATGAGCGGCAAATCGGTATTGGCCATGCCGGCAGCCTCGAGAATGCGCATCACATTTTTCTTGGGCTCGATGGCACCGAAAAACAGGAAATACCCCTGTGGCTTAAGGTTGAAATTCTTGCTTAAAACACTCCGGAGTTCACCGGGCGACATATCGCGTATGGCCGTGGGCACCTGAACCGATTGATAGGTCACTTGTATCTTGTCGTCCTCAATACCAAAAACACGTTGCAGATCGCGTTTACTGTGTTCGGAGATGACCAATATCTGGTCGGCTTGTCTCAGGGAGGAAGTGATAATATTGCGGTAATGCCGCAGCATTACGTTCGTACTGTGCGGCAGTATCAAAGGGATCAGGTCGTGAAGGGTCAGCACATTGGGCATACCTTTCATACGCACGGGAAGCGGACTCGTGCTGTGAAAGAGATCAATGCCTGACTTTCTGGGCATGGCAACCGATAGCGATCTGGGCAAAAAGAAGGCATAACTTTGCGATACCCGATACAGAGAGGACAGGTTATAGATCTCACTGCCTTGCGGCAAATGCATGTCTAACCCTCGCCCTTCCACCCAATCCAGAGGGTGGAGCTGGCGGGGCCGGAAGGGAATATTCAGCAGGTAGGGGATGCTGTAGCGAACAGCATCCTTTCCGTAGCGAAGTACCTCTTTTGAGTCCGCTTCACCGTGAACCATCAGGCGTTGGATAAAACGCGACCACTTCAGGTCAGCCCGGCGGCCCAGTCTATCCATTCCGTACAGTACGCTTACATCGATCCCTCCCGAAGCCAGGGTTTTAGCCAGCTCCCGGGAATACGTACTCAAACCGGTACCTTTTTTGAGGGACAGCGCAAATCCGTCCAGGCATACCTTCATGATGGTGGTGTTACTGTTACTAAACGTATCCGCCTTTGGGATTAATAAACTGGATAATCGTGCGGCGATCTGAATCAATTGGCTGAACGATCTGCGTGATCCGGTCGGCAAAAGCCTCCGGATCGGTATGAATATCTTCCACCCGGAATTCATATGCTTCCCCGACGATCTTGGCCTGAAATTGCCTGACCATTTTAGTATGGTTATGGGCCACCTCCAACAATCGCTCCGAGTGAGCAGCCCAGTCTTTTCCATCGTGGCGAGCCGAGGATCGCGCAATAGCTTCGGGATCCCGGTATACAAAGATGTACACCGGTCGTATTAGTAAATGTTTAATTTTTTCAATGTAGTAAATATTATTCGGCACCTTCCAGCCCCAATACGCATAAGTTCGATTTCGCTGCCGAATGACCGGTCCCAGCCGCTGAAGAGCCTGGTGTTTGTTGCTTGGTCGGATCTTGAAATCCGGGTCTTCGTACTGATTGGTTTTCACTTCACCCATGTATACCCCCGCACGCTGCAGGGAGCCTGCGATCAGACTGGTACCTCCGCGTGGACATCCCAGCACGACGAAGGTCTTCTTGGTTTTTGGAAAGAAACGAATTAACCAGGCAAAGGAAAATACATGCCACAGAGCGGTACGAAACCTACGCTGTCCTCCCTGCAAGACGGCCCTGAATCCTTCCCAAATTCTGCGGAAAAAACCCCGATGCGGCAGGTGCTCTGAGGCCGCAGGTTTTGTCGTTTCGGGAGCTGGTAAGGCAGGAATCCGTTCGTTGAGGTTATCAAAAAGAAGAGTTTCACCCGGATTTAAGTCCTCTTTTTCAAGCGCCTGTAAAATAGCCTGGTCCAACGAGTCCAAATGCCCGTTCAGAAAGGCTGTTAATTCCTTACGAAAAAAATGAGTCAGATAGAGGGTCTGCTGCACATTTAAGTCACTACGATGCCGCTTAGGTACACCTTTATTAAATTGTGTAAATGCGCTTTTTTTCACGCGATTCGCCAGCCTGATCAAATCCGGCAGATCCGACCGGTCGTACCCCAATTGGGTACCTACCCCTTCCAGAAAAGCTTCACTGTCAAAAGCCACTTCATCGTAGGTGCAGGCCAGAATGCCCGGTTGGGATACCCACGATTGGTAAATGCTCATTTGATCTTTGACTTTAGCCATGGCTGACTCTACCGAATCAATGTTCATAAATGCTCCACGCCCGCGTTTGCGGGCGCGTTTACCGGCATCGACCAGAGACAGGGTATTATCACGAGGATCACGAATATTGGCTTGTCCTAATATGCTTCCGTCCCGCAACATCTTCATCAAGTATGGCGAGGGTGGTCCATGCGTCTTGATGACCAGAATGCGACCTGGCTCCAGGGCATCCTGTATTTGGGCGGCCATTTTTTCGTCGAAGGTCTCGGTTTGTTTCTGATTCAGAAAGTGCACCTTGCGGTCGGCAAAACACGGTATATCAAGTCGCTCTTGGGGGTGACCCAACGCCTCCAGCAAGCCTTTGGTGAGTTCAAAGGCCAGGGTGCTACCCGATTTTCGTATGCCGTAACTAAAATAGAGCATGTAGTATGTGCTTCGTGCTACCCCGGAAAACGGTAGCTGAATTTGTTCATTTCAAAGGCGTATGCGCGCTCAATAATCTCCCGGGTCTCAGAATCGAACAGATAAGAAGGAATTGCCCATTCAGGCCTGATTCCCCCTTTATGGTTGGCTAATTTTGTTTTGTCCCAGGGTATTTGCAGCTTCCCGCAAATGCGTGCCATCTCCTGCTCCAGATCTTCGTACCGGATCACATCATCCAGAATATAATCCTCACCAATACAGTATATCCGCCGATCCACCGGAAACTTATCGGCCAGGATCCATTCCCGAAAAGCGAGTCGCTCCTCTTCCGGAGTTCCGAACGGTATCTGGGCTCTACTTTTTTTAAAAAAGTAGGAAGAAATGACTTTGGTAAAGGGATTTCGGATAGTCGCGAACTTAAAGTACCCCTGCCAGGCATCCGAATCCAATTGGCGGCGAACCTTTCTTGCCGACATGTGATTATGCCATTTGGCCAGCTTTTTTTGCTGCGGTGCCCGGATAAAGGGGAAAGATGTTTGAATCCCCAAATTTCGCTCTTCCGTGAATCTGTTTCCGCGTTTACCGATGATCCCGTACATCGATTCATAGGGCAAGGTGTCCCCTGGGGGAATGCTTTCATCCGGACCCACACAGAAAGATTGGAAATAGAACTCTGCCGACGTACTAGCCGTCTTGCGCGTTTTTAAAAAAATGAATTTATACCTGTGACTCACCAGCATAGGCAGATATTAAACGTACTTAATCTTCGTCTTCGTCATCCTCTTCTCCGTCATCATTTTGGCCATGAGCCAGACAATCGGGAAAGACGTTACTTGTCAGCAGTTGATTATAACACTCGATGCCGGGGTAAAACTTCCCCATAGTCACCAGGTTAGACATCACCCCTTTAAACAGGCCGAGAAAATTCCGTAGCAAAAAAAGGTACGGTACCAACCGGGGCGCCTCAGTCCGTATATCTCCGGTAGCAAAAACAATGCCAGGAATAATAATTAAGGAAATGGGGAAAAGATACTCAGCAAAAAGGGGGGCCCGTCTTTTCTCGCGGCGAATGCCCAGTTTATTACGCATGGCTTCGCCCATAAAACCGGTATCATACAGCTCGTAGATGCGCTTGCGCAAATCGGCTTCACCCACCGGTGCTTGTTCCAGGGAAGCCAGGAAATCCTTTTGTTCCTGCTTGCGACCCGTGGCGATGAGCTTCCGGTCTTTTACCGCCTTGGTCACTTTATTCATGGTCAACATAATAAACCCTCCGCTGATCAGTAATAGCAGCAACAGCAACAGCGTCAATAGTGGATTCAACCAAAGCAGAATACCCAGGTAAACGGGAATGGTCACCAGGTCACTAAACGCGGAGGAGAACTGGCGCATCACGTTCCCGCAGGAGAAGGCCATATTAGTGGTGATCCGACGAACCGGACGCAAGGCAAAACGATCAGAAAACTTGGTCTGCAATGCTTCCACCCCACGGGCTGCCGCCTCCACGATGGTAGCCCGCATCACATCCAGCGTCCGCATGTGGAACACATAATTGATCTGTATCCCGGCAAATACAAACCCTACGATCAACCCCATCAGTACGGATATCGATACCGGAGTTATCGCCACCTCCAGACCTTTAATTGATAAATTATCCAGGGAATTGGTCACATACCGGGTCAACGGTATGAGCAAGAGGAATCCACCGGCCGTACACAGGGAACTAATCACACTTAATACGGCTATCCGGATCAAACGTATGCGATTGATCCGCAGGAAACTCTGGATGACGCTTAAGAGGGGTCTCAGATAATCCCGCTGCACAGAAAAGGCGGCTATTGGCTGGCGAATGGACAATTGTAGTGTATTACGTGGGTTCGCAGTAAAGCTACGTATTTTTTTTCTGCCAATACTTCAGAGACCGGGAGAGACTGGAGCGATCGAAGAGACCGGAGGGAGTCGCCAGAGCAGGGCTGATCGGTGGTCTATGACTGCTTAGTATCTGCTCTTTTTTGCATGGAGCGGCCCACCTTCGCCACCCCCTGCACTTCGTTTCGGGGGTCAGGGAAGGCTTCGGCGGGCAGAGAGCGTCGTGCATCGAGCGTAGATACAGGGAGCGACTCTAGGGATCGAAGGGACTCGCCAGAGCCGGGCTGCATCGGTTTTGCTTGTGGCTACTGTGTCTTTGCTCTT
>CAYFGK010000131.1:11170-19591 GCA_964342305.1 uncultured Saprospiraceae bacterium
ACTGCCTACTGAGAACTGCCCACTGAGCAACCTCCTACTTCTGAATTCTGACCTCAAATTTCCACTCACTCTGTCCACAGATCCGACAGTTCGTAGGGCGATCCTTCCATAGCCCAAAGGCTACCGTCGATGTAGCGAAAATCCTGACCGATCTGTTTGATGGCTTCCATATCACCCTCAGTGAGTTGAATGTCGGCCGAAGCGAGGTTTTGTTCGATACGACCGGGATTGGTGGATTTTGGGATAACGGCCGTACCGCGGTGCACCGCCCAACTGATGAGCACCTGAGCGGGGGAACAATCGTGTTGCTCCGCAATGTCTTTGATGGTCTGGTCGTCAAACAGTACCGGCTCGTTTTCGCGCTTCATCCGGCTGGCGCGGTCGCCGGATCCGAGCGGTGAGTAGGCCGTCAGGTGAATATCGTGCCGATGGCAATAATCCACCAGTTTTTGCTGGGGCAGGTAGGGATGCATTTCCACCTGGTTCATTTCCGGCTGTACCCGGGCTTTGGCCATCACTTCGTCGAGTTTATCAATATTGAAATTTGATACACCGATGTGACGAGCGAGGCCCTCCGCGTGAATATCTTCCATACCGGACCAGGTTTCGGACAGCGGAACTTCGTCGAGGGGCAGAAAATCGTCCGGTCCGTCGGGGAAGACCACATCGGGCTTCATGGCAACCGGCCAATGGACCAGATAGAGATCCAGGTAATCCAGTTGCAGATCCGAAAGGGTCTTACGAATGGCGGGCTTAATATCAGCGCGTTTGTGTGCATTATTCCACAACTTAGAGGTAACCCACAGATCTTCCCGCTTTACCAGGCTATCTTCCAAAGCTTTGCGCAGGGCCTTACCGACTTCTTTTTCATTCATGTAGATTGCCGCGCAATCAATGTGGCGATAACCGGATTTAATGGCGTGCAAAACGGCATCGTAGACTTCTCCTGGAGCGGATTTCCATGTACCCAGCCCGATAGCCGGTAGTGTATCACCGTTGGTAAATGTGAGGGTTTTCATATTAGTATGCAGGTTTTGTTGGTCGATGTATTCCTACAACACCTTCCGCAATCTGATGTTTCAACCTACTGCATCCTTTCTGTGCAAGAAGCCCTGATAAATATCAAACGATTCGAAGCTTTTTGAATGTACCCCTTCGATTTTGTCAGGCGTCTTTTGCGGATATACCGCTAACAAATTTCAAAAACCAAAATCAAACAGCTTCTGTGGGTTCACCCGGAAATTTGGCCAGTCAGCCCCTTTTCCCTATGATCACCAGCACAACCCGGATAAACAAAACAATAATCTGAATCACCTCGCCTCAACCACAAAAAACAACTATACCAAGACCTTAAAAACCAGGTTAACAAATTATTATTTCAGACACACCTGTTTGGATATGTCCTGAATCCGCCTACCTTTGCCGCCTTTTATACTGCTCGAGCGGGGAATACCCTATTTCCGAAGCAGTCCATTCCTGATCCAACATCCAATACAACGCATTGGCCCCATGAAAAAATACTTCAACCTATTCGACCTGTCGCAAAAGGTAGACTACCGTACCGAGGTCCTGTCGGGCCTGACCGTAGCCATGGCCCTCATTCCCGAGGCCGTTGCCTTTGCCCTGATCGCCGGGCTATCTCCACTCACTGGTTTATATGCTGCCTTTATGATGGGCTTAATCACCTCCATCCTTGGCGGACGCCCGGGTATGATTTCCGGGGCCACCGGAGCCGTTGCGGTAGTGCTGGCTCCGCTGGCACTCAACTACGGTGTGGAGTACGTCTTTGCCGCCGTAGTGCTGGCGGGACTGTTCCAGGTCGTGGCGGGTTTGCTGCGCTTGGGTAAGCTCATGCGGCTGGTCCCGCATCCGGTGATCTTCGGCTTTGTCAATGGCCTGGCCATCATCATTTTCATGTCGCAGCTGGATCAGTTCAAGACCGCTTCGGGCCAATGGTTACAGGGCACCCCTTTGTTCCTCATGCTGGGGCTGGTAGTTCTCACCATGGTCATTATCTGGGGGTTACCCAAGCTTACCCGGGTAGTGCCCTCATCGCTGGTCGCCATCTTGGTTGTCTTCGGGGTAGTGACGGCTATGCAGTGGGATGTGCGCACGGTTGGTGACCTGGCCTCCATCCAGGGTGGATTTCCGCCTTTTCACCTGCCAGTAGTACCCTTTACGTTGGAAACCCTGCGCATCATTACGCCCTTTGCGGGTATTGTGGCCGGAGTCGGGCTCATAGAAAGCCTGCTGACCCTCAACATCATCGACGAGATCACCCAAACCCGCGGCCGCGGCAATAAAGAAGCCGTTGCCCAGGGTATGGCTAATATGCTATCGGGTGTCTTTTCCGGTATGGGTGGCTGTGCCATGATCGGTCAGAGCCTGATCAATATTTCCGCCGGTGCGCGCGCCCGCCTGTCGGGTATTGTGGCGGCAGTGATGCTGTTGGTATTTATCATGTTTGGGGCCAATTTGGTCGAACAGTTGCCCATGGCGGCACTGACCGGCCTGATGATCATGGTGGCCATCGGCACCTTCGAATGGGCCAGCCTCAGGACAATCAACAAAATGCCTCCCTCCGATATTTTTGTGATGGTGGTTGTAACGGGCATTACTGCTGTACTACACAATCTGGCCCTGGCGGTCCTGATCGGGGTGATCATCGCCGCCCTGGTTTTCGCCTGGGATAACGCCAAACGCATTCGCGCCCGCAAACGCATCGACGAGAATGGGGTCAAGCACTACGAAATCTACGGCCCCCTGTTTTTCGGATCGGTAACCGTTTTCAACGAAAAATTCGATGTACAGAATGACCCGGAAGAGGTCATCATCGATTTTCGGGAAAGCCGGGTAGTCGATATGTCGGCCATCGAGGCACTGAACAAGATCACCGAACGCTACCAGAAGGCCGGCAAACGGGTACACCTGCAGCACCTGAGTCCCGACTGCCGCAAACTCCTGAAAAACGCCGATAAGATCATCGATGTGAATGTGCTTGAAGACCCCAACTACAAATTGGTAGTCGACAAAATTTAACCAGTGTTCTTCAGGCCTCCCGAGATGGCATTGACCAGTAAGAGCAGGCGTTTCAGGATAGTATCAGCCTCGGTGGCCTGCCCCTCTTGAGTGGCCGCCCGCCAGTCGACAAGGTATTTGCGTTGCTGAGCATTCAGATGTTTCAGCACGTCTCCGCGCAGACGAATGTTTTCCAATTGTGCAACCCGTCGGTCGTGGGTAGGCCCTCCCAGTAAAGTCGATATACTGTTTAATGCCAGCTCCCGGTCCTCCCGGATCAGATTGAGCATTTCCGTGCGAAGCTGCTCGTCATCAACCAACCCGGCGTAAGCGGCCATCACGTCAGGGTCGGCCAGTAACAAATTCGTTTCCACCTGAATCAGCAGGTATTTCCAAAAGGCCCAGGATTTTGCCGCTTCCTGCAATCGCTCTTTTTCATCGGTATGCTTTCGCAAAAAAGCATCCAGTGCGCTGCCTATCCCGAACCACCCGGTCAGGTGGAAACGGGCCTGACTCCAGCTGAACACCCAGGGGATCGCGCGAAGGTCATTAAGGGTCCGTTGGCCCGTACGACGCGCCGGACGCGAGCCGATCTTACTTTGTTCCAGTACATCAATGGGCGTAGCCTGGCTGTAAAAGGGAATGAAATCAGGATGGTCAATTAAGGTGCGGTATTTGGCCAGGGAATCATCTGCCAATTGCTGGATCAAGGCCTGCGGATGGGATGGAGGCCGGGCTTCTTCCAGCCTTGGTCGCATCGTTTGCCGGGCCACTCCGGCTACCAGCATTTCCAGGTTGTAGGTAGCATTTAACAGGTTGGCGTATTGCTGAGCAATGGTCTCCCCCTGTACGGTCAGCTTCATATGTCCGGTCACCGATCCGGTTGGCTTACTATCCAGGAAGCGATGTACTTTACCGCCACCGCGGCTGATCGTACCGCCGATACCGTGGAAAAAGCAAAGATATACCCCGTGGTTACGTGCGACTTCCGACAGGCGTTGTTCGGCTTTAAATATATTCCACCGACTAGCCAGGATCCCACCGTCTTTATTACTGTCGCTGTATCCCAACATGACTTCCTGCACGGGGTGATCCATCCCCTGACGGCGGGCTACTGTTACCGGATGGCTGAGAAAGGCATCCAGTATGTCCGGACCCCGCTCCAGATCATCCACAGTTTCAAAAAGAGGTACCACCGGCAGATCGGTTTTGAGCAATCCCACCTCCCGCAGAAATAAATACACCAGCAGTAAGTCGCTAAGACTACGGGTCATACTGACGATCATAGAGCCAATGCCCGCTGTTCCGTGCTTTTTAATAAAACGGGCTAACTCCCGGTAATACCCCAGTAAAGCATCGGCTTCGGGACCACAGTCTTTGCCGGGCACCACAAAGGGGCGGTTTCGCTCTAATTCTTCATTCAGAAAAGCCAGGCGCTCTTCCTCCGACCACTTACTGTAATCGGAGCCGAAGGCCCCCGAAGCGATCAACATCTGGGTGATCGCCTTTTCGTGATACGCGCTGTTCTGACGAACATCCAGTCGTGCCAGGTGCAAACCAAAGCTGCGCACCATGCGCTCGATCGGAAACAGGTATTCCCAACATACACGGTGCGCACCTACCCGTTGCAGGGACTCCCTGAGAATCTCCAGATCCTCGGTGATCTCACCGGCGTCCTCATAACCAAGGTGCGCACCCTGATCGGCGCGATCCAGGCGCAGCAACATTAAATTCGTGAATTGGCGCCACGGCTCCTGAGGGTTCCGTCTTATCGATTCTTCACCATCCTCTCCCATGGCACTAGCGTAAGTAACTATTCGTTGCAGCATCTCGGGATCCTCCGGGTTACGGTAATCGGAGAAACTTATTTGGGAAGCAAAGCGCTGCAATTGTTGTTTGAGCAGGTGCATCGCCGCTTCCCGGTGGAGGTACAGGGTCTCGCGGGTGATTTCGGGGGTTACAAACGGGTGGCCGTCGCGATCGCCCCCGACCCAGCTGCCAAAGCATAATAATGGGTAGGCATCGGGATCATCCAGATAAGCGGGGTCATATCCGACCCATTCCCAGGCATCCCGTAATCGCCGGTCCACCAGATTCAGCGCTCGCGGAAACACCTCCGTAAAGTAGTGCAGAACATTATTTCGTTCGGAAGCCAGGTCGGGCTTCTTCAGGTAGATCTCGCCCGTACGCCACCAGCGCTCAAGCAGAGCCTTGGTTTCGGCACGGATACCCTGACGTTCGGATCGCGACCAAACCTGATTTTCCCGCTTGACGAGCAGCAGGTATAATTCCCGGTGAAGCCCCAGCACCGTGACTCGTTTAGCCTCCGTTGGGTGGGCAGTCAACGTTGGCTGAACCCGCATCCGCTGTAGCGACCTTACGGCCTCTTCCTCAGTGATGCCAGCATCTTTCCAGGCCCGTAGGGTTTCCGCCCAGGAACCCCGGATCTGGTCCGGGCCTACTTCGGTTTCTAATTTGCGACGGTACTGGGCAGCGGCATTTTCTTCCACCATATTCAATAGCTGGAAGGACACGCTGAGTGCCTGAATGGCCTTCTCCTCCGACACATTTTCGAGGAAACGGGGAGTATCGTTTATCCAGGGTAGCACCTGGGTCAGTTCCTCCTCTCCCAGTTCCTCCAGTACTTCCCGGAAGCACTGCATGACCCATTGCAGGTCTTGGCGTATTTTTTCGAGGCCCTGTTTTTCAAGGATTTCTTTCATAGGTGTGTTATTCGTTTTGGGTGTTTCGGAATGATTGGGTTCTATTGGATTCGGGCTACGAATGCTTTGAGTTTTTCCGGTTCTTCGGTTTTTTGGTAGGTATGTACATGGGAAAGGTAGTGCATCCCCAGGTAATCGGCTATTTCCCGGAAGGGGATCCAAAAATCATCCCCCAGATTCCCCCCGTTCGAACAGCTCAGCACTGCCATGCCCTTACCCCGGAGGGTCCGTCCAAGATCTTTTTCGATAGTCAGCAGATCAGTAAACCGGTCGAAAAATGTTTTTAAGGTGCCTGACATTGCGTACCAATATACGGGGGTGGCAAAAACGAACACCTCGTAATTTTCAGTCAGCCGCCTCATCAGGGGCAGGAAATCATCATCCCGGTTGCGGTGCTCATAGTCGTAGGCGGATATCTGGTACTCATTCAGATCCACCCGATCCCACCCGGTCATGTCCATGATGGTCCTGACCTTGCGGTTAGTATCTCCGTCACTGCGGGCACTTCCCTGGATGATAATGGTATTCATATTGGTCGCCTCCCTTTTTCGAGCTGATTGCGCCAGCGACCCGCTTTTTTTGCTACTGATTTCCGGTCATCGGTTACCAATCGCTGAAGCTGGACACCAAACCATTGCCGCATATCCTGATCTGCTGTTGCCCGCTTTCCCAGAAAGTCCATAGTGGTATTCAGGACAATCCAATCCGACCAGGATTCCAAGTTCCGCTTGCCGATCTCCAGGGCTTTTTGCTGCTGTTCCACCGACATGTCTTTCCACAACCAATCAAACAAGGTAGCCAGCGTCCATTGCGTGGAAGCCTGTTCAATTCGGGCAACTTCTGTTAAAAACCGATCCAAATAGGGTATCAACAGGTCGGGCCGCTCCTTGCAAATACGCTTCATGGCATTAGATACCCGCAGTCGGATCACTTCATCGTCACTAAAGTAACACGCAAACAGATCCTTGAATTGACCGGGATCTTCCAGCACTTCTTCCACAATTACTACGGTGTTCCCCAGGGAATTGGGATGGCCTCCCGTCAGCCTTTGCTCAAAATCGGACATGTAGAAAATACGATTGGCTCTTGCTAAAAAGATACATAGATTCCAGCATAACCCACCCCCCGATCCTCGTAATAATTGACGTGGATTTATCGATAAATCTCAAGAATAGCACTCCAAGTAAGGAGAAGGTTGAATGATCAATGATGAATGCTCAATATGAGTTTGCTTTTGAGGCTTTCGCCAAAAGGAAACTTGCTAGTCTTCAGTGGGGAGTCCTCAGTTCTCAGTGGGCAGTAGGCAGTCTCCAGTCTACATGGCGTATCGGGTTTCCTAAAACCATAGAGTAACACGGAGTTTCACGGAGGAGGTAAGGTATTTGCGATTTCAAAATGCCTGCTCAACTCCGCTACGGTGGGCGTTCTGGGTTAAGTTGAAAACTCTGAGCAGTGAACCGTGCACCACTGAAGTGGTATGCTAGTTGGGGGATACCGCATTATTTACCACAGCTGAAGCTGTGGCCTGATAATTATCCTGCCAAGGGTGCGTGAAGCGTGAACCGTATGCCGTGCACCGTAAGCCGTGAACCGTAAGCCGTGAACCGTAAGCCGTGAACCGTGGTGCGTCAACCGTGTGCCGTGAACCTCAAACGTTCGAATCCATCCATATCTGCCACTGGCCTTCGGCATTGCGACGCCAGATGAGTATATATTTACCGCCATAGCTGCCGGAGCACTGCCCGATCTCCAGGACCAGATCCTTGCGGACCGGCTGGACAACCAGAGGACTGAGGTGGAGCGAATAATCCTCGTTATTCATGTAGCTATAGGTCTTCGTGATCTGCTCCCGTCCCACGATCATGGGTCGGTGATTGTAGTAAAGTGCCTCCGGCTCGTACAGTTGCTCCACCAGAATCGTAGCATCATGTTCATTGCACAATTCGATCCACTTGTCACGGGCCCGATCAAGAGCAGTCAGGTCGGTACGACCGGGGGCCAGGGGAGCCAGAAAATCCAGTTCCCGGAGGTATTGGCCGTTGGCTTCTCGCCAGATCACCAATTGAATATAATCGGGTCCTACTGCGGGTTTGATCCGACTCAGGTCGTATCGAATATCCGTATTGGGATTTGCCAGTTCGCAGAAAACAGGTTCGATTGATTGGACGGTTTGCTGCGGACTGAGCAGGGGTGCCAGGTACTGCAGGCGTTCTTCGGCAGTGGAGATTTGCCGACCTTTTCCCGTAAGGGTAATTGCCTGCTCAGTATAGTGCGTTTGAATGTGCGTAGGTTGTTCGTTGAGCAGGCGCTGCCAGATGTGATTGGCTTCCTCACACGAAGAGTCTTCAACCATAGCTTGCGGGACAGACACCCCTACCAGGAAATAGAGCAAAAAGGTGAGCATAATGCACTTTTACAGTTTGATGCAGTAAATAACGTTTTCGTTGACCGGATTATTCGCCTGCCGGCGGTTCGATCAGGTCCCACAGATTGCCGTAGGCATCCCGAAAAACCAATACTTTACCGTATTCCTCCACTTTGGGTTCGCGGACGATGGTGATCCCCCGCAGTAGCAATCGCTGGTGATCGCGGTCCAGATCATCGGTATGCAGAAAGAGGAATACCCGTCCGCCAGTTTGGTTACCGATCCGACTGGCTTGTTCCCCGTTTTTGGCTTTCG
>CAYFGK010000132.1:0-19481 GCA_964342305.1 uncultured Saprospiraceae bacterium
GTTTGCAGCGGCTCATTATCCCCCTCCAAAGACAGGCGAAGAGTATTTTCCTGGAGGTCTAATTGATCAATGGTCTGATTATCTGTATTAATGACCTGATCGGACCAGCTAACAATACCTGAATTATTGATTTGTAGGATCTGACCGTCCGTTCCCCGGACGTTCGGCAATGTGTAACTGGCCAGATTATCACCTGAAAACCCGAGCGTTAAGGGACCATTGATCCGGGTACGACCGTCTTTATAAATGATTAAGGCATCAGATCGTAATTGTGCTGTTGGTCCCAGGCCGTTCCCCACTACAAACAGACGATCATTCAGGTTAAAACCTTCAGTAGTTCCGGGGCTATACGACGTATTGAAGTATCCAAAGACCGTTTCAAAGCCGGAATAAGCCGTCGTAAAACTCCCAAATGCCTGACTGTTTGCCCCCTGTGCTTCTGTTTCGAAACCAAATGCCATGGCACCAAACGCACTGGCGATAGTCCCGTTACCAATGGCAAAAGAACCGTACCCAGTAGCCTCATTAAAGCATCCCATAACGAAGGCTGCCGTATCGGATGCCAGGTTTTCACTGCCCAGAGCAAAACTATAGGGTTCATCCACCACATTGTAATTACCAATAGCCCAGGAGGTGTCTCCAAAGACTAAATTGCGATGTCCCATGCCGATGGCCGTTGCTCCAAATACTCCGTTCTCGTACCCCAGCGCCAGGGCAGCTTCACCTAAAGCTCCATTACCATCCCCCATAGCAACAGATGCTTCGGCAAGGGCTGCATTATCTTCACCGAAGGCCATGGCCGATTCATCATCGGCCGTATTACCTTCCCCAATAGCAGCGGACTGACGGCCAGAAGCCCGGTTATCCCGGCCGAGTGCAATTGCCTGATCAGCCATAACGGTATCCCTCAGACCAAAGGCCAGAGATTGATTCCCCGTTACCAGGTTATCGTTGTCAGCCAGGTAAGCGCTGAAGTTTGCTGTTTTCACCCACAGGCTATCGGCCTGGGAGGGTTCGGGATCATTGACGGTGCTGCGGATCTCCTGCCAGGTACTGTCTTCAAAATACCAGAAGGAACGGGTTTCGGAATCGTATACCAATAATCCATCGGCCGGATGTGAAATATTGGTGCGCTGCTCAGAGGTTAGGCGTGGGATCAGTATCCCTTTATCGGTACTCTTCACGTCCAGCATTGCGGATGAATCGGGTTCACTGTCGTCGGTATTGATACTTACCTGTGCCTGCATACACGGCAGGCTTACGCCCAAAAAAAGAGCTACGTACAAAAAATGCTTCATTTCGAAATGTCCAATTTGTATCCCCTTTGCGAGGCGGTGTCATAAATTTTTGCAAAAGCAACCGATCATATAGATCAATGGGAAAGCGGAAATACACAGCAGAGCAATAACCCATTGCTGCCATTTTTCAGGGGTAGGTTTCATAGGTGTTTCCATGGTGGAATGTGTGGATAGGTTTACGAATTTTCCAGAACGGGTGGAACTGTTACGCCTCAAAAGTACCAGCAAACGGAGGGAACAAATGGGACATATTAGGGAACAGATCAGTCAAATTGGACCAAAATCAGGATAGGAATTCCGAAGCGCGTTTACCAAAGCGCTCGCGGAATAGGGCAGAAAAATACTTGGGTGTTCCGAAACCAACGGCGTATGCCGCTTCAGCCACCGTGCGAATGACTCCCTCTTCCAACAGGGAACGGGCTTTTTGTAATTTGACCTCCCGTACGTATTTGTTAGGGGACAGCCCGGTCACATCGTGGATACGACGCTGGAATTGCCGACGACTTAGATGCAGGTCGCCGGCCAGTCGGTCGATATTGTACCCCTGGTCTCCCAAATGAGGCAGCAGGCATGATTCGACTTCCTGGAGCCAAACCAGATCAGCGGATGACAGAGATGTGGTATCTGCGACAAGGCTTTCATTCGGTTCGGAGACAATCTTGTTTTTTTGGCGGGCAACCGAGAAATGAAGTAAATTATGAATGCGGGCCAGCAGTTCCTCTTCTACAAAAGGCTTTAACAGGTAATCGTCGACACCAATTCGCAACGCGCGTAATTTATCTTTCACTTCGCTGCGGGCCGTTAGCATGATCACGGGTATCGACAACCATTTGGGTTCCGATTTTAATCGGTCCAGCAAGGCGTAGCCATCCAGGATCGGCATCATGATATCCGATACGATGAGATCTACCGGTTTCGGTGTGCTCGAAAGAAATACTATAGCCTCATGCCCATTTGCCACATCGGTTACTTCGTAGGAGGCCTCTAGCAAGTCTCTTACATATTTGCGCAAAGTAGCATTATCTTCTACGAGCAATATCAGTGGTCTTCCCTTCTGTTTGGATGCAGGGACCGTTGCAATAGTTTGATGACCTTCCCGCATTCTACCCTTTTCTGAGCCGGAAATAACGCCCAGAAATTCCTGGTACGGCAACCGAAATGTAAAGGTGCTACCTTTGCCAACGGTACTGTCCACTTCAATTTCTGCACCCAGCATATCTGCCAGTTCGCGAACCAGGGCCAGTCCGATACCGGAACCTCCGGAATGGTTAATGGTATCGGGAGCCTGGTAAAAACGGTTAAATATATGCGGCATATTCTCGGGTGAAATACCCGGACCATTATCGGAAACCTGCAAAACCACGGCTTGTTCTTCTGAACTTCCTTTGCGCCAAGCCACTTGAATGACTCCACCTTCGGGGGTGTATTTGATGGCATTCGCCAATAAATTATTAAAGACGTGTTCGACCTTATCGGCATCCAACATAATCTGAAGCGACCGATCAAGTTGATATTCAAAAAGTAGTTGTTGTTGCTTTTGCTGGGCCAGAGATTCGAATGCGGAGACCAGCCGGTGGGCGAACGGGTAAAACCGCAGTGGAACTTGCTGGACCTGCATCTGATTGCTCTCCAACTTAGTGAGGTCAAGAATTTCATTGATCCGTCGCAGCAAGTGCCGGGCCTGATCGTAAATAAGCTGACCCAGGCTGCTACTTCTATGATGGTCAAGATCCTCCCGTTGCAGGCGGCGGGCCGGTCCAAGGATCATGGTCAGCGGAGTTCGAAGCTCATGACTGATATTCGCAAAAAAGCGACTTTTCATTTTATCCAGGCTACGCAGTTCTTCGGCCTGGTCAGCAATCGTTTGCTTATCGAGGGCCAGTCGATCCTTTTGGGCCTGCAGTTGCTGTGTTCTGAGAGTAACTTCCTTCTCCAACTCCAGCTTGCGGGTACGCAAAGACATCGTCCTCCAACGTAAATATGCCCTAAAGAATAACCCAATCAAGCCCGAAACCAATACATAAAACCACCACCTCAGGTATATCGGACGGATTACCTGAATGGGAATCCGCAAAATGGAGGTTGACATACGTCCATCCATTCCCCTGGCCTGGATCAATAAGTCCTTTTTGCCGAAAGGCAGTCGGCCAAGGCGAATAACGGGATCATCCTCAACTAAGTACGAATCGTGATACCCTTCTAATTTGTATAAAAACTGATGGCGGGGTGCATCGAAAAAATCCTCCAGAAAAACCTGAAAGGAAACGGTTTCGTCGGATGGTTCAATCCGCAAAACTCCATTCTCTAAAAACGACCTCGTGCGATTCTTTGCCCGGTTGTTCCTTTGTGAGTTGATGATTATCTCCGATAGTTGCAAGGGCACATCGTAGGGTCGCAATGGCCGGATGGAATCCGGATGAAAAGAAACCAATCCATTAAGGGTACCGAAAAACAGCTGTCCGTCGTCGCGTTTAAAGAAAGAGGAACGGTTGAATTCGTAGTGCGGCAACCCATCCATTTCGGTGAAATTCTGAAAGGCGAGTCGATCGGGATCCATTACTGACAACCCATTATCGGTACTCATCCAGAGGTATCCCCGGGCATCCGCAAATACCGCGTAAACAGTATTTGATGGCAACCCATCGCGAAGGGTCAATTGTTGATAGTCCTTCACCTGCCAGTCTTCATCAAGCCATATGTGCAGTAATCCCCGGTTTGCCGTTCCCACCCAATATTCATGGGTATTAATGGCCATGGTGTACCGAATGTCACGGGCCGGAATACGAAAATCCTCTGGCGATTCTTCGTGGTACCGGTGAACCAGTCCTGAATCGCGGTGAAAAAGTAACCACCCATGGTTCGAAGCTGCCCATACCCAACCGGCTTTACCGGGTGGCTCACGGAGATGAGTGATTTGCCCCTCCAGAGCATTTGGTTTATCTGCCGGACGAATGTTCATCGGGACAAACGTGGAATCACCGGGCTCTTTTTTTCCCAATTTATTCCATATTCCGCCAGCCCACCAGGTACTATCGCTACCCTGCAAGGTTGCCCAGACAAAAAACCGGGTACCCAATGGCAATGCCTGAACCAACTCCATCGACTCCCTGTCCAGCTGATAAATAGCCGTATCCTGGCCTGCTATCCATATCTGCCCATCCTGACCCTGAGTAAGACTCCGAAACCGGTCATTAGACCATTTTTTCCACGCCGGACCAGTAGGGGTT
Source organism: uncultured Saprospiraceae bacterium (assembly GCA_964342305.1). Lineage (GTDB taxonomy): Bacteria > Bacteroidota > Bacteroidia > Chitinophagales > Saprospiraceae > DT-110. Next base: position 4,526 of record CAYFGK010000132.1, read on the forward strand.
GCTTTACCGGAATGCAAATCAACCCGGTACGATCCCGGTGCGGAAAGTGCAATCAACTGGTTTTGATCTGCCCATAATCCACGGGCATCGAACCACCCGGCATCTCCCTGCCCCATATCCTTCAGGAAGGTGGTAAACGACTTGTTCTGGATCTTAAACAGATAGACCCCGTTGAAGGTCCCCAACCAAATACCTCCCGCACGGTCCACCAGGATCGAACGGGGATTAAAGTTCATAGCGGCGGGTAAGGGGATCTCGACAAGACCGTCGGATTGGTACTGATATAAATGGCCATGTATCCAAATGATGTCACCGTAGGCATAGCTGGGTCCTGATCCTCCTTCGTTCAAGTGGGTCCACCCCGAAGCAGGTTTATATTGATAGGTGCGCCACTGACCGATGGCCGGATCCTGCATCCTCGCTACCAAAAAGTCGTCTGAAAAAGGTACAACATACTGGATATGGGGAGACGGTGTCCGGACAATGCGCACAATCTCTTTTCCCCGGTATTCGATCAAACTATCCGACCGCCTGATCCAATAGGTATTCTTAGCATAACCCTGAGCCAGGATTTTATGCTCGACCTGCTGAAGGCCCAAAGAATCATTCCTGGAGAATAAATACTGTTTTTGATTATTGCGTAATACAATAGTTTGCTCATTATGAGACCGGTACATCAAGCGTTCCTCCGTTGAGGAAAGGTCATATCTATTCTTGAGCAAGCTATCCAATGATCCGACTTCGTAGGTATTGGGATCAAAAAACTGAGCGGGTAGCGAAAGGTTGTTATAGTTATTATAGTAGATCCAGATCATTCCCTGAGGTCCCAGGACCAAATTGCGTATACCGTAACCAGAAAAGTTGAATTCTTCCTGAGAGAAAAACTGGAATCGATGGCCATCGAAGCGGTTAAGACCTTCATTGGTTCCGAGCCAAATAAAACCTCGGTTATCCTGGATCATGGTATTGACCCTGCGGCCGACAAGACCGTCTTCAACCGTTAGATGGCGGGTATTGATATGAAGTTGACCCTGACCTGAGACACTGAAAAAGGCAGGAAGTAGCAGGCTCAGTGCGAGCCACTTAGCATATGTCACAGGTTTATTCATCATAGATCACTGCTACATCTCTCAACACTTAGACAAAATAAGACATTCTGTATCCACTCCCCTTGCGTTCCGAAACCTTTTTCAATAATTTGGAGTACATTTTCACCCCCCCTGCCTCAGTATAATTGCAACTAGTTTACTGTACCTCCTTAGTACGCAATAATTATGCCCGCGAACAAGAAAACACAGCTGCTGCTGGTCCTATTCCTATTTGCCACCATTCCAGTCACGCTTTCACAACGGGCTGATTTGGAACAACGTTTCGAATTAGCAAAAGACCTGGATGACCGTGGCGACCGACCGGCAGCCTTTCGAACGCTGGACACCCTCCTTACACTACCTGATGCCCGGCAGGACAGCTTTTTCGGGGAAGCACTCTGGCTCAAAGGCAGATTACTTCAAAAGGATGGAGCTTACCAGGCATCGATTGATACCTATCGAAACCTGATGGATTGGAGTACCGCTCGCGGTGATTCTTCTCTTATCAGTGACTCATACATGGAAATAGGTCATGCCCTTTTCCTCCAGGGTAAAAAGGATTCCGCCTTTGTTTACACGACTGCCTCCCTGGATATGGAAGAGGCTAAGGGCGACAGGAAACGGATCAGGGACCGTTTGATTTACCTGGCTACCATACGGTTCAGTCAGAACGGCTTCACCAATTCCCTCGAACTCTCCTTGCGATCGCTGCGGATGGCCGAAACCGATCAGGACACCGTGGATATTGCCCGTGCCTACCAACAAATTGCCCTTTCCTATAAAAAGCAAGATCAGTTTGGTTTAGCCGACAGTATTTACCGGAAAAGCCTTACCCTTGCCCGTGAATACGGCGACGGCTGGACGCTTTTGGGGCTACTGAATGATTATGGCCTGGTTGCCAAAGCCCTGAAGGATTACGATCGGGCACTGGCCGCATTCAATGAGGCCCTCGGATGGGCCAATAAGCTCAATTATCCCTACGCGAATGCCGTAATCCAAGCGAACCGGGGAGTCGTTTTTTATTTGCAGGGGCATTTGAGCAGAGGAGACTCGATTCTCGCCTATGCCGCTAATTTGGCGGATGAATTAAATATTCGTGGTCCGAAAGCTGAAACAAACATCTACCGGGGAAAGATCCGTTTTGACCGGGGACAGTTCGACAAAGCTCTGGTATTTACCCGGCGGGGCTTAGAAATTGCCCGGGCAATTGGCGATGCTGACAAAACTTTGGTGGCCCGGGAGTCGATGGTGCAAATCTTAAAAGCCCAGGGAGCATATGCCGATGCCTTAAATGAATACGAGCGCTATGTAGAATTACAGGACAGTCTTAATAAAGCGGAAACTGCCGGTCAGATCGCCCTGCTGGAGCAATCCTACCAAGCCGAAAAGAAAGAGCGGCTCCTGGCTCAGCAAACCGACCAGATTGAAATACTGGAACAGAAAAATCAGCTGGCGCGGCAGCAGCGGCGTTTGATTTTTGGCGGAAGCCTGATACTGCTGATCCTGTTGATTGGAGGCTTCTTTTTATGGAATCGCGAACGCAGTCTGCAACAGCAGCGACTCAGGAAAGAATCGGAGCAATGGCAGGCACTCAATGAGCAAAAATCGCGCTTCCTTACCAACATAGCACACGAGCTACGAACACCGCTTACACTCGTAAGCGGCCCCATGGATCACTACCTCCATCAATACGGGACCCAACTCCCCGAAAAACAATATCTCTGGTTATCCAAGATCAGTCGCAACAGCCACCGCCTGAACGAAATGGTGAAGGAGATACTCGACCTGGCCCGCCTGGAAGATCAGCAGATCAAGCCCGATCCAACGCCTACGGAGTTACCCCGCCTCCTAAAACGAACCTTTCTGCATTTTGAATCAGCCGCCCAGGTAAAAGGTCAGACCTTTGAGCTCGACCTGGATACCACACTACCCCAGTGGGTGGAATTGGATGTATCAAAAACCGAGAAAGTACTTAACAACCTGTTATCCAACGCTATTAAATTCACACCCTATGCGGGAAAAGTTAAGATGCAGGCAGCACCTCAAGGTGGAAAATTGCTGGTTACCGTTTCGGACACCGGCCGTGGCATTCCCTCTGAGGAATTACCGATGGTGTTCGACCGCTATTTCCAGACCCGACGCCACGATCTGCCTCTGGAAGGTGGAAGCGGCATCGGACTGGCCCTCACCAAAGAATTAGTGGAATTGATGGAAGGCTCTATTTCAGTGGATAGCACACTGGGGCGAGGTACCACCTTTCGCGTAACTCTTCCCCTCCTGGAAACCTCACCAGCGGAAAGTGTTCGACCGGTGATAGAACTACCTGCCAATGGAAATGGGAACGGACAGGGAGCCAAGGCACACCCCGGCGCGAGTAATGGACTAACCGTGCAGTCGGGTCAGATACTACTGGTGGAGGATAACACCGATATGCAAAACTACATCCGGGAATTGCTGGAGCCCACCTACGAGGTCATAACAGCCACCGATGGCACCCGTGCATTGGAGCTGATCCGGGAAGAGGGTATTCGTCCCGACCTGATCGTTTCGGACCTCATGATGCCGGGCATGGATGGCTTCACCCTATTGCATCATCTCAAACAAGACGAGTATCTGGCGGCGGTGCCCACCGTCATGCTGACGGCACGCTCCGATCAGCAGGATCGCTTACAAGCGCTGACAATGGGAGTCGACGATTATCTGACCAAGCCCTTTTCTCCCGTGGAACTTCAGATTCGTATCCACAATTTGCTCCAATTCAGTCAAAAAAGGAAAACGGCCACAGTAGCTGCTGGTGATGATGATGCTCCCCGGCCGGATGGCGTAGTCCTCAAACCTGCTGACCGTGCCTGGTTAAAAGAAGTAGAAGAGCTGCTACAGAAGGAGGTCAGTAATGCCAGATTTGCCAATACCGACCTGGCTGAAGCAATGAATTTAAGTGAGCGCCAGCTAACCAGAAGGATTAAGCAGCTGACCGGGCTTTCGCCAAAAAGATATCTGCGGGAAATCAGGTTACAGAGTGCCCGGCACTTATTAGAAAGAGGAAAAGTCGCTACGGTCTCGGAAGCGTCCTACGAGGTCGGATTTGAAACACCGGACTATTTCAGTAAGCTGTTTACCGACCGATTCGGGCGCCGACCCAGCGACTATCTGTGATTTTGTCTCTTTTCTTGGGTAGGATGTCACTTTTGTCTGGTGTCTGGAAGCCCGAAATGCCCTTATTTAGTGGCTGTTACTGGCAATCGTTACGAGATTTAAGTTTTGCACCGATTATACGAAAGATGCAAGCTTTACATTAATGTTAGATGGCGCTGATCTGATTCGGTTACACACCTAAAACAGGTTTGTAGTAAGGGGGAATTGATTAAGAACCCGAATCGGTAAGCGCCATTCTTTTTTAACGTGAGGCTGGGCATAGACACTTGCAAAAAGGGAAGATACTCAGGGCCCTAACCTCTCGCTTTTTATCTCTTCGGACAGCTTTTACACCTTTTCTTTCCCGGCTTTTTATACTTTTTACAGCATTTCTTGCCCATGTTACATACGTCGACGGCGCGTCCTGGCATCTCTTCGTGTGGGAAACGCGTTGTCAGCTCCTTCCGGGAATTCTCCTGATTGATCATGTTCGTGCTTTTGTGTCTGGGAATACTTGACCAATTAACCTACGCAAATATAGCTTACTTAGATTAAGTCCAAATAAAAAACAAAAAACCTTGACTGTTTGATGACCAAAATCAGCGATTTCTGCTGATTTTCATGTGCATCAGATGGTCATTCCCTTTTCTCCTGCCCGGGGAGCGTTCGGGAAAATGTACCTTTGACCGCAAAAGAAGGATACCATGGAGCAACTCACCCCCGATCACAATCTGGCCCTTGACCTGGTACGCGTTACCGAAGCGGCCGCCATATCAGCCGCCCGTTGGATGGGGCGGTCCGACAAGTTTTCCGGTGATGGGGCAGCGGTTGATGCCATGCGACAATTCCTGGCAACTGTTCCCATGCGGGGTACCGTTGTCATTGGTGAGGGAGCCAAAGACGAAGCACCCATGTTGTATACCGGTGAGATCGTGGGTCGCGGAGATGGTCCCGAAGTGGACGTCGCCGTGGATCCGGTCGAAGGAACCAACCTGCTGGCTAACGGACGCGACCACGCACTGGCGGTGATCGCCGTGTCGGAACGCGGAGCCATGTGGGACCCGGGGCCGGCCCTGTATATGAAAAAGATCGTGGTGCCCGCTGCTGCCCGGGAAGCCGTCGATATTCGTCTGCCGGCAACCCTCAACCTGAAACGCATTGCCGAAGCCCTGGACCGGCGTATGGAAGACCTTACCGTCTTCGTACTGGATAAACCCCGACACCAACCGTTACTGGAGGAGATTCGCCGCATCGGCGCCCGGATCACCCTGCACTCCGACGGAGACGTGATGGGCTCCCTTCTCGCCGCTATCCCCGGTACCGGGGTCGACGTAATGATGGGCACCGGTGGCACTCCGGAAGGTATACTGTCAGCAGCGGCCATCCAGTCCTTGGGAGCTGGATTTCAGGGTCAACTGGATCCACAAAAGGATTACGAAAAAGAAGCACTGAACAAAGCAGATACCGATCTGGAAAAGGTGCTGACGCTTCAGGACCTTATCAAATCAGACAATACCTTTTTTGCGGCAACGGGCATTACGGGTGGGGCTTTCCTGGAGGGCGTACAATTTGATCGCGAACGGGGCGTTACCACCCATAGCCTGGTAATACGATCCAGAACGGGGTCCATACGTTATATTAAGGGGATTCACCAGGTTTAACCTGAAGTCGGCACACCTTCGCCCGCTGGGTTTCGGCAGTCGGGGAAATCGGAGAGCGGAAGTCAGGGTCAGAATTTTGAGGTCAGAAGGCCCCAAGGTGCTGACTCCACCCAAAAAAGATGATACCACCTTTGGTAAAAAAGGTTCTACAGGGAAGGCTTTTTGAACCACGGTTCCTGACATTGCCTACATATAGCTTCCGCAAGTAGGGAAGGCCGATTCTGAACCTTAACCTGATTCTCAACCTCAACCTGTCTAATTCAAATTATTCGCATCCAATGCTTCGCTTTATACTTTTTTTGTCGGCTATGCTGTTCCTGTACACTCCCCCAAACCCTACCGTAGCCAGGACCGCTACTGCCCTTCCGGCTGAGCACCTTGTCAATGTACCCTCTTTCTCGAAGGAAATTTTTCCGATCATTCAGCAGAAATGTAATCTAGAGACTTGCCATGGCGGCCCGCAAAAACCAAACTTCGACAATTACGAGGCGGTAGAGAAAAAAGCCAATCGAATAATTAAACGGATCCAACACCCACGCCGGCCGATGCCACCTGCTACCTCCCCCGCGCAACTGAAGAAGGCAGAGATAGAGCTGATTTCCCGTTGGATCGAACTCGGCGCCCCCGAAAACTAACCTCAGTTGATAGGTATCTATGGGCTGGATGTCGTAAAAAACCGCCATTCTGCCGTCGTTTAACGATTATTTATCACGGGGCTATTGCATTTAATAGCGAAGGCGCCTACTTTTGTCCCACATGAACGACACGAATACATATTCCAGTCCCATCTCTTTCCGTCGTCGTCGCTTCCCGCGTCGCCCTTAGGGGCGGTATATTCACATATCATCCAATAGTCGGATTTTTGTTCCGATGCATCCCACTGGGAATGCACTTTTTGGTATATATACCAAGGGGTTTTCCCCGAAGTTGTGGTTTTATATTTTCCACCCATTTGTTTTGACGTAAGTAACCATGAGTATTTCTATTATCATTTGCCAACCAGAGCACGCCTCCTACGCCGAGGACATCTGTCGCAATTACAGTGAGTCGGCCAAGGCCCGCGGTACGGGAATTGCGGAGCGCAAACCTGAATACGTGCGCTCCAAGATCGAATCCGGTCACGCGATCATCGCCCTGGATGGTGATCAACTCGCCGGTTTTTGCTACATCGAGACCTGGAGCCACCACCGCTACGTGGCCAATTCCGGGCTGATCATTGTACCGGAATACCGGCGCCTGGGCCTGGCCCGTCGTCTGAAACAAGCCGTATTTAAACTCTCCCGCGATAAATATCCCAACGCCAGGGTATTCGGTATTACTACCAGCCTGGCCGTTATGAAGATCAACTCTGCTCTGGGATATCACCCCGTGACCTTCTCTGAACTGACCCAAGACGAAGCGTTCTGGCAGGGTTGCCGCAGTTGCCCCAACTACGACATCCTCGAACGCAACAACCGGCAAATGTGCCTCTGCACAGCCATGCTGGCTCCTTCCAAAGAAGAATCCATGAAACACGATTTAACCAACTTAATTGTCACGCAACATGAGCAACCCTAAAAAAGTAGTACTGGCCTACAGCGGAGGCCTGGATACCTCTTTTTGCATTAAATATCTGACGCAGGAAAAAGGCATGGAAGTACATGCCTTAACCGTAAATACCGGAGGCTTCGATGAGAAAGAACTGGCCGCCATGGAAGAAAAGGCCTTTAAGCTCGGAGCCTCTTCTTTTAAAGCCATCGATGCCCTGCCCGACTACTACGAGCAGTGCATCCGCTACCTTATCTTCGGCAACGTTCTGCGCAATAACACCTATCCTCTTTCGGTAAGTGCTGAGCGGATGTTCCAGGCTATGGAAGTAGCCCGCTATGCACAAAGCATTCAGGCCGATGCGGTAGCGCACGGCAGTACCGGCGCCGGTAATGATCAGGTGCGCTTCGACCTCGCCTTCGGCATTATGGGACCCGAACTGGAGATCATCACCCCGATCCGCGACCTGCAGCTTTCCCGCCAGGAAGAGATCGATTACCTGGCCAAGCAAGGTCACGATTACGAATGGAAGAAGGCCCGCTACTCCATCAATAAGGGTATTTGGGGAACCAGTGTCGGTGGAGCCGAAACCCTCACTTCCCACCAGGCGCTGCCCGACCACGCTTACCCGAGTCCCTTTACGGAAAAAGAGCCCCAAAATGTTAAGCTGCACTTCGAGAAAGGGGAGCTCACAGGTATCAACGGGGAGACCTTCCAACATCCAATCAAGGCCATTCAAGCACTGGAAGACCTGGCGAGCCGGTACGCCATCGGTCGCGACATCCATGTTGGTGACACGATCATTGGTATTAAAGGTCGCGTAGGTTTTGAAGCCGCCGCCGCCCTGATCATCATCAAGGGCCACCACCTGCTCGAGAAACACACCCTTACCAAATGGCAACAGTACTGGAAAGAGCAACTCGCCAACTGGTACGGTATGCTGTTGCACGAAGGGCAATTCCTCGATCCCGTTATGCGCAACATCGAGACCTTCCTGAAAGATACCCAGGATACCGTTTCCGGGACCGTCCACGCACGCCTGCTCCCCTATCGTTTTGAGCTGCAGGGAATCGAATCGGAGTACGATCTGATGAATAGTGCCTTTGGCGACTACGGCGAAATGAATAAGGGCTGGAGCGGTGACGACGTAAAAGGATTCACCAAGATCCTCGCTAATCAAAGTAAAATTCACAAGCTGGTCCGGGAGACCAGCGAATCGAAATAAGGGCCTATGATCCAAGCAGGAATAATCGGCGGAGGAGGTTACACCGCAGGCGAGTTGATTCGCATATTGCAGTTCCACCCCGACGTGGAGATAAAATACGTTTTTAGCAACAGCCAACAGGGAAAGACGGTAAGTAGTGTACACCAGGATTTGCTGGGTGAATGCTTCCTGACCTTCAGCGGTAGTTTTCACTACGACCTGGATGTTATCTTTCTGTGCATGGGGCACGAGCAGTCGATCGGGTTTCTGGAAGAAAACCCGGTTCCGGATCAGGTGGCCGTGATCGACCTTAGCCGGGATTTCCGCCTTCGTTCGGACTACGTGTACGGATTGCCCGAGCTGAACCGCACGGATATTCGTCAGCGCAACCGTATTGCCAATCCGGGCTGTTTCGCTACGGCTATCCAACTGGCTTTATTGCCACTGGCAGCAGACCGGGCACTCCAAGACGAAGTACACATCAATGCCATCACGGGATCGACGGGAGCAGGGCAAAAGCCCGGAGCGACGACTCACTTCAGTTGGCGAAATAATAATGTGTCGGTCTATAAAGCCTTCCGCCACCAGCACCTTGACGAGATCAGAAGAAGCCTGCGACAACTGCAGGATGACTTCGAACAGCCCCTCCACTTTATCCCGGTGCGCGGTAATTTTACGCGAGGTATTTTTGCCAGTCTGTACACTACGGTGGATGCTTCGGAAGCAGAAATGAAACGCCTGTATGAGGATTACTACGAAACGCACCCCTTCGTGGTGGTCAGCAATGACCCCGTTCACCTGAAAATGGTCGTCAACACCAATAAGTGCATTTTGCAGGTTGAAAAACACGAGGATAAGTTGCTGATCCTGTCGATGATCGACAACCTGGTGAAGGGGGCTTCGGGGCAGGCAATACAAAATATGAACCTCCTGTTTGGCCTGGAAGAAACTGCCGGTCTGAACCTCAAATCCGTTGGATTTTAAATCACGATTATGCCATTATTTGATGTTTATCCCTTGTACCCCATCGAGCCGGTGCGCGGTGAAGGGTCGTACGTATATACCGCCGACGGCCAGTCTTATCTGGACTTTTACGGTGGCCACGCGGTGATCTCCATCGGTCACAGCCATCCGCACTACGTTCAAATGCTGCAGGAGCAAGTCGGGAAATTGGGGTTTTACTCCAATTCGGTGCAGAACAGCCTGCAGGGCGAACTTGCCGAAAAACTCGGTCAGCTTTCCGGGCTACCCGACTATCAGTTGTTCCTGTGCAATTCCGGGGCGGAAGCTAATGAGAACGCCCTCAAGATGGCGTCATTTCATAACGATCGCACCAAGATCATCGCCTTCGAGGGTGGTTTTCACGGACGTACATCGGCTGCTGTAAATGTTACTGATAACGATCGTATTAAGGCGCCCATCAATCGAACCTATCCCGTAGAGTTCCATAGCTGGGACCGGCTGGACGCTGTTCTGGACAGCCTGTCGGCTGGTGATGTATGTGCGGTTATTGTGGAGGGTATTCAGGGCATCGGAGGTGTTCACGTACCGCATGCCGAAGGCCTGCTCGCCATACAGTCGGCATGCCGCAAACACAATACCGTACTCATCCTGGACGAGATCCAGAGTGGTTACGGCCGTTCCGGAAAGTTTTTCGCTTTTCAGCATATTCCAGGTATCGAACCGGATATCATTTCCATGGCTAAGGGCATGGGTAATGGTTTTCCCATTGGCGGCATTCTGTTGCGCCCGTCGTTTGAAGCTAAGTATGGCTTGCTGGGCACCACCTTCGGGGGTAACCACCTGGCCTGTGCCGCCGGTATTGCAGTACTCGACGTTATCAGGGAAGAAAACCTGATGGACCACGCCGCCGCTATGGGTGACCAATTACTGCAAGGACTTCAAGGGCTACCCGGTTTGGTAGATGTCCGTGGTAGTGGCCTCATGATCGGTATTGATCTGGACCGGCCGGCGGCTGATTTCCGGAAGTCCCTGCTGCTGGATCATCATATCTTTACCGGATCGGCGGCAACCCCTGAGACCATTCGCCTGTTGCCCGCACTGAATATTACCGAGGAACAGGTAAATCATTTTTTACAGACTTTCGCTGCGCATCTGCGGAGCACTACCAATACGCAACCCGCATTATGAACCATTTTACGCAAGTTGCCGACGTTTCGGATATCGATGCCCTGGTAAAACGGGCCCGGATGTTTAAAGGCAACCCGACGGCGGCCGAACACCTCGGCCAGCATAAAACCTTGATCCTCGTCTTTTTCAACCCCAGCCTGCGCACCCGCCTCAGTACCGAAACGGCGGGCACCCGCCTGGGGATGTCGGTGATCACCATGAACGCTAATCAGGGCTGGAAGCTGGAATTTGAAGATCAGGTGATCATGAACAGTGATCGGGCCGAGCACATACGCGAAGCGGCAGCGGTTATATCTCAGTACGGTGATGTGATCGGTATCCGCACCTTCCCTACCCTGACTGATCGCGATAAGGATTATCAGGATCATATCCTCAATAGCTTTATTCGCTACGCTCAGGTGCCGGTAATCAGTCTTGAATCGGCCATACGTCATCCGCTCCAATCGCTGACGGATGTGTTGACTATTGAGGAATTCAAAAAGACCAGCAGCCCCAAGGTGGTACTGAGCTGGGCGCCGCACCCGAAAGCCCTGCCGCAGGCCGTCGCCAACTCCTTTGTCGAATGGATGCGTGCCACGGATGCTGACCTTACCGTAACCCACCCCAAAGGGTACGAACTGGCTCCCGAATTCATCGGGGATGTGCCGGTGGAACACGATCAAAAAAAGGCTCTGGCCGATGCCGACTTCGTTTACGTAAAGAACTGGTCGTCGTACCAGGATTACGGGAAGGTGCACTCACAAGATGATTCCTGGATGATCACCCCGGAGAAAATGGAACTTACCAATCGGGCTTTTTTCATGCACTGCCTCCCGGTGCGTCGTAATGTGGTGGTAGCCGATAAGGTAATCGATGGCCCGCAGTCGCTGGTCATTCACCAGGCCAACAACCGCCAGTGGGCCGCTCAGGCCGTTTTGGAACACCTGTTAAACCAATAAAATGCCCGATACGCTTTTCGTACTCAAGATCGGTGGTCATGTTTTGGCGCAAGCCGAAGTATTAGCTGATGTACTGGATCAATTCGCCCGGCGCGAGGGGCCTAAGCTCCTCATTCACGGTGGCGGCAAACGCGCCAGTCAGATCGGCAAAGCCCTCGGTATACCGGCCCAAATGCACGAAGGGCGGCGCATTACCGATGCCGATACGCTGGAGGTCGTCACCATGGTCTACGCCGGCCTGTACAACAAACGCCTGGTCGCAGAACTGCAAGCGCGCTCCTGCAATGCTCTGGGTATGAGCGGGGCCGATGCCAACAGCATCCAGGCGCACAAGCGAACGGGAACGGCCATTGACTACGGCTACGTAGGTGATATCGACGCGGTGGATGCCGAGGGTATCGACCGACTCCTCGTGGCCGGATTTACGCCGGTCTTTTGTGCCATCACCCACGACAAGCAAGGGCAATTACTCAACACCAATGCCGATACCATTGCCGCTACCCTGGCGGCAGCTTTCGCCAAAAAATATACGGTGCACCTGCAATTCTGCTTCGAACGGCCGGGGGTTTTGCGCGATGCGGAGCGGGATGACTCCCTGATCCCGACCATCAGCTGGGAGGAATACCAGAGCTACCGGGAGCAGGGCATTATCCATAGCGGTATGCTGCCCAAGCTCGAAAATGCCTTTGCTGCTCTGCGGGCGGGCGTGAAAAATGTGGAGGTAAGCTCCCACGAAGACATTGGTTCTTTTGCCGGCACAACCCTGCACTTATGAATCTGGACCAAGTTACCGGGGAAGCTATTGAGCTACTGCAAAAACTGATCGAAACGCCCTCACTCTCCCGGCAGGAGGAACAAACGGCAGACCTGTTGTTTGCTTTTTTGCGAAAGCATAAAAAAGATCCAAAACGGACGGGGCACAACGTATGGGCCAAATCGGACCACTGGGATGCCCGGAAGCCAACCCTGTTGTTAAATTCCCATCACGATACCGTTAAGCCGGTTGATGGCTGGCAGCGCGATCCGTACCGGGCCACGCTGGAGGGTGAACGCCTGTACGGGCTGGGCAGCAATGATGCGGGTGCCTCCCTGGTCAGCCTGCTGGCTGCTTTTTTACAACTTGACCAACGAGGTGACCGTCCCTTTAACCTGGTGTGGGCCGGCACGGCGGAGGAAGAGATCAGTGGCCCGAACGGGATTGCATCGGTATTTGCAGAATTGCCCGATCCCGAGGTAGCCATTGTCGGTGAACCTACCGGCATGCAACTGGCGGTGGCCGAAAAGGGGTTGATGGTGATCGACGGAAAAGCCACGGGCAAAGCCGGGCACGCCGCCCGGGAAGAAGGCATCAACGCGCTATATCTGGCCATGGACGATATTCAGGCGATTCGCAACTACGATTTTGACCGGGTGAGTCCGTTGCTTGGTCCCACCAAGGCGACGGTAACCCAGGTTCAGGCCGGCCACCAGCATAATGTAGTGCCCGACACCTGTACCTTTGTGGTGGATGTGCGTACCAACGAGCTGTACAGCAACCAGGAAGTACACCAACTATTGCAGGGGATTGTGGGCAGCACCCTGACCCCGCGTTCTTACCGCCTCAATTCGAGTCGGATAGATGTGGATCATCCGCTGGTGCGGGCCGGTAAGGCTTTGGGGCTGACGACCTACGGTTCCCCCACCCTGTCGGATCAGGCATTGATACCTATTCCAAGCCTGAAGATGGGTCCCGGCGATTCAGCCCGGTCGCATACGGCCGATGAATACATTGATCTGTCAGAAATTCGCGAGGGGATCAAAACCTACGTAGCGCTGCTTTCCCGCACCAACGCCTGGGAAAAGACAGACACCTAAAAAACAACGACTATGAAGCTTTGGCAAAAGAGTACGAACGTAAACGAGCGCATTGATGCCTTCACCGTAGGGCGCGACCGGGAACTGGATCTGGAACTGGCGCCCTTTGATATTTTGGGATCCCTGGCCCATATCCGTATGCTCGCCAGCGTTGGGTTGTTGGAAAAAGAGGAGGAACGCCAATTACGGGCCGCCCTGCAAAGGCTGTACCAGAACACAACCGATGGCGGTTTCACTATTGAGCCGGGGATGGAAGACGTACACTCGCAGGTCGAATTCATGCTCACCAAAGAGCTGGGGGACCTGGGTAAGAAGATCCACAGCGGTCGGTCGCGCAACGATCAGGTACTGGTGGACCTGCGGCTGTTTTTCCGGCATCAGCTCCGGGAGGTGGTCTCCGGCATGGAAGCATTATTTGCGCAACTACAAACGCTTTCCGAAGAACACAAGGACGTTTTGCTGCCGGGGTATACCCACTTGCAGGTGGCCATGCCCTCCTCGTTTGGCTTATGGTTCGGGGCTTACGCCGAAAACCTGACCGATGATCTGACGCAAATGCTGAGCACCTACCAGATCATCAATCAAAATCCGCTGGGATCGGCGGCCGGATACGGATCGTCTTTTCCGCTGGACCGTAAAATGACTACCCGTCTGCTCGGTTTTGCCGATCTGAATTACAATGTGGTGCACGCACAGATGGGGCGGGGTAAGACGGAGTTGTTTATCGGCTTTGCGTTGGCCGGACTGGCCCAGACGCTGAATAAACTGGCCACCGATATGGTGTTGTATCTGAATCAGAACTTCGGGTTCATCCGCTTCCCCGATGAATTGACGACCGGCAGTAGTATCATGCCCCATAAGAAAAACCCCGATGTATTCGAATTGATCCGCGCGAAGGCCAATCAATTGCTGGCTCTGCCCGCCCAGATCGGTACGCTCACTACTAACCTGCCCAGCGGCTACCATCGCGATTTCCAATTATTGAAGGAATACCTTTTCCCGGCCTTTGACCAGACCCAGCAATGCCTGGAGATGATGACCTTTGCGCTGCAACATATTGAGGTAACCCCCAACATTCTGGACGACGAAAAGTATCAATACCTGTTCAGTGTAGAAGCCGTGAATAAGGAGGTGCTCAACGGTACGCCTTTCCGCGACGCTTACCGCCTAATCGGCGAGCAGATCGAATCGGGCCAATTTAACCCACCCAAAGAGGTAGATCATACCCACGAAGGCAGTATCGGCAACCTATGCACCCGGGAGATCCGCATGAAGATGGACCGCATCCTGCGCCAATTCGATTTCGGGAAAGTCATGGAGGCGGAGCGGCAGCTACTTGAGAAGACGGCTGACGGCTGACGGCTGACGGCTGACGGCTGACGGCTGACGGCTGACGGC
>CAYFGK010000133.1:0-19308 GCA_964342305.1 uncultured Saprospiraceae bacterium
TATTATTCAAACCGAACTGTTCGAAAGTCCGATTAATAGGGGGGCAAACCACCAGGAGAAAGCAAACAATTCTTTATTAGAGCTATAAACAGAACTTATCGAAACACCTTTTCTAATGGTCAATTAAGAAGACTTTACAAACAAGCTAGATGTGGTCTTTTCCATAGCGGTATGGTTTATGGTGACACAATAATTAGTTATGAATTTCAAAAAAGCATTGAGTTTGAAGGGAGAGACATAAAGATCAACCCTAAAATTTTGCTTGACGATATAGTTCAGGATTTTGAAAAATTTATTTTGGAATTAAAAACCGACCGAGATTCTAGGCAAAAGTTTAGTGATTTATTTTCAAATTTGAGCCAAAGTCAATAATCGCCTTAACCCAAACCTATAAAAGTATTTATACTTCTATCATCTCTAGTTCTTCATGCATAGCCCCTAGACTCAAAATTATCTTAAAGATTTGTTTCAGTAGAACATTCTGAAATGCCTCTTGGGTGCAATGTGTAATCACCAACCGATAACACAATTAAAGAACCTAAAAGTCGAATGACGGTTTTATTTTTGTGTTTAAAGTGTTTTTGAAGTACATTGTAAAAATAAAGGAAACACCATAACGTGGTATCCAAACACCATTAACTTTGCTGGCATGGCAAGGCTCAAAATCAACATCAATCCTGAGATTCTAAAGTGGGCAAGAGAAGAAGCTGGGTACACCATAGATGAGATTTCCCAAAAGTTAGATGTAACTGCTGAGAATTATTCTCTGTGGGAAAAGAGTGGAAAGGGTTTGCCGTTTGGCAAGTTCAAAAAACTAGCTAATTATTACAAACGACAGATAGCTACCTTTTTTCTTCCAGAAGTTCCTGATAAATTAATAAAGCCCAAAGATTTCAGAAACTTTGACCCTTTAAGAGCGAGGTTATCGAAGGAGGTTTTATTAGTCATGCGAAGAGTAGACAAGTTTCGTGAGTTCGCAGTTCAAGAAAAAGGGCAAAAGTACTGGAAAGATCAATATGAATGGCAAAGTCAGATTAAAAACGAGACTGATGATAAACTATTCAAACTTCTTAGAGATACTTTAGACATTGACCTGGAGAAACAACTTGCATTTAAATCAACTTCTGATGCTTACCGAAATTGGAGGAATGGAATTGAGGAAAAACTAGGAATATTAGTATTCCAATTTTCTATGCCTTTTGAGGAGGTGCAAGGCTTTTGTTACTCTGATTATTTTCCCTATGCAATCATAGTAAATAGCAATCATTCTTATACGGGTAGAATTTTCACCCTTTTTCATGAGCTGGCACACATCCTAAAACATCAATCTGGAATTTGCACTCCTGAATTCGTGGATAAATCCCAAGAACTGGAGTTCAATTGCAATTCTTTTGCAGGAAGGTTTCTTATACCAAAGAATACACTTGTTCCCACTGATGATCTGGATGAGATAAAAAAATATTCTAATAAATTAAAGATAAGTCGTGAGGTCTACTTGAGAAGGTTATATGAAGAGCAACTGGTTGAACCTGTTAAATTTTTCTCCCTATTAGATGATATTAAAAAGAGTTATAAGACGTTAAAAACAAAGAACAAAAAAGGCTTTGGAATTCCGAAACCAGTTATTAGTAAAGCCCAAAGAGGTGAGACATTTTATAACATGGTATTGGAAGGGGTAAACAGTAATAGAGTTACCTACTCTACAGCCTCTGAGTTGCTTGGTTTGAAGATGAACGCATTATTAAGTGAAGTCTGATCGAATATACTGTATAGATACAAATATCTTTATATGGATGCACAGATACTATCCTAGAAGTATCTCTCCTGATTTGTGGGATGAGCTTGATAAACTTTTTTCCCAAGGAAAGATAATTTCCCATATTACAGTTTTTGATGAGATATGTCATAGTAAAAAAAACAAGGATGAGCTTGCAAAATGGATCACTACGAAACAAAAATACTTCAAAGAGGTAACCCAAAAACAACTTGAACTCCTTCCAGATATAGTGAAAAAATTCCCAAAACTTATTGATGCGAAAAGCGAAAAGGAACAGGCTGATCCTTGGTTAATAGCGATGCTAATAGAGTACATGGAAGAAAGCGGACTCTTTGGAAATAGCAGTAGCTGTGTTCTAGTCTGTGGAGAAAATAGGGCTTCGTCAGTTAAACTGCCTGCGGCTTGTCGACACTATGAGATCATCGAAATGAATCTAATCGAATTTTTTCAAGACAACAATTGGACTTTTCGCATAGGGTAATTTACAGAAAGATTTATCTGCCAATTAGAAAAATTCATTCATCATTTTCCTTTGCTACTATCATTTAAACCTGATTTGCAATTTGATTTCACTTAAACACTACTAATAATTTATCATTTCCCAAACTGTTTAAATTTATTTAGGAAGTGAGCCACCATAATTCTTATTTTCACTCAATAGCGCTGATAAATACTTTGGTCATAAGTGACTCCTCCATCCTCTGGATGATCGGTTCTTACACTCAGATTCGTTGATTTTTTAATGACCCTTTGCAGGTTACACTCACCATATTTTTCTTCTACCTCCATTATATGTCCCTTTACAACTTGTAACTGAACATCATCTAACCTATTAAGAATACCAAGTAAACTGGAGTTGTCAAATCGGGCATCAATGTAGTTGTCGGCTATTTGTTTCAATAGTTCACTCATAAATGATAATTATTTATTTAATATTAAAATAAACCTATTCAAATTTAAAAAAGTTCCATTTAAAAAAGGAAATCAACTTTTGGGAGAAATAAAAGGGGAAAACTGGCCTCCGCCAGTTTTCCCCTTAAGTTTATCGCTAATCCTCACCCTCCATTTGAGCGTGCAGAAAACACCTACTCCATAATTGCATATTCCGGCCCATCTGCCCCCCCTGTTCCGATTTTGTTTGCCCCCCCTATTCCGGAGTATCTGCCCCCCGAATGTAAATAACGTTCCGGAGTGTTTGACCCCTCTGAACCCATGCCGATTCATCCGGTAAATAAGCAACTTTGGTCTTAAAATGACCAATGGCAAAACGTGAACGTATAGATCAGATCGAAGTCATAATACAGTCCTAGTAGGTGTATGAAGGAACATTCCGGTCAAGGATAGAGTCTGGCCTGTTCTCGTAGTACGGGCGAAGACAGGCCTTTAGTCCACCCATTTAGTTTAAAACCCCAAAGGGTAAAACTGGCTAGCGCCAGTTTTACCCTTTCGTTTATCGTCGATCCACGCCCTCCATTTGAGCGTACGGAAACCCCTACTCCATAATCCCATCAATCCGGTCCATACAATCCATCAGGTGAATACGGTCCATTTCGCTATCCATCTTTTTGGCAGCCTTCTCCAGGTCCTGGCGGAGGGTGCGGAGCTCCGCTTTCACCACCGCCCGGATGTCCGACTGGCTCACGTCAACGTTGGTGCGGGCGACGAAGGCGCGGAACTGGGCCGGAATGGGCGACTGCTCCTCGGTCAGCAGGTACTCCATGCGCTCCAGGTAGGCCCGTTGCAGGTTGCGCCGGTTGGCATCCGTGGGTTGCTGGTTGTAGACCTCGGTCCAGACGGCCTTGCGGACATCCTCACTGAGTTGCATCAGGGTATAAGCTTCGGAACCGTGGAAGACCTCCGCTTCGATGAGGCGCTGCAGACGGCCCATATCGAGCAGACTGTTCAGGAAGCTGACCTGATAGCCGCGGATGCGATCCTGGTCACCACCGTTGGAGATGCGGCTCAGGATGTCGGTATCCATCAGCCAGTCGGGGGTAGTGAAGGCGTAGCTGTGCAGGAATTTCACGGCATTCTTCTGAATATCGGCGGGGACCGGCTCGTAAACCGGGCCGTCCTGATCGGCGGTCTTGAGGGTTTCGTAGACACCTCCCACGTTGGTAACCACGTGGCCGATGTAGCGGCGCCAGGCGGTGAGGAGTTCGCCGTAGATCTCTTCCAGGTCTTCGTAGTCCTCCCCGTCTTTGGTGGTCCAGTCGATGAGGTTGGGGACCACCCGTTGCAGGTTGGCGATGCCGAGCTCACTGGCTTTGATGTTGTCGTCGCCAATACCTTCGGTCTGGGAGGTCGGATCGATGCCACCGCGACCGGTGCCAAACATATACATAGGATCACCCTCGTGCTCATCGATCCATTCGTTCAGCGTTGCCTTTTCGTCGGAGGGGTCGTCGACGTTGGGCAGGTAGCGGTACCCCCAATTGATCGAATACATATCGTAGGGGCCCAGTTGACGGATGAAGCGGATATTCTCATCACCGGGCTGGGCCACGTAGTTGAAACGGGCGTAGTCCATGATGGTGGTGGCAATACCGTATTCCTGGGTAAAATCACCCGAGCGCAGGGAGTCGACCGGATAGGCGGCCGACGCCTTCATATTGTGCGGGAGGCCGAGGGCGTGGCCGACCTCGTGCGAGATCACGCGTCGCATGGTCTCCCCGATCAGGGCTTCGGGCGTGTTCAGGGTACGGGCGGCCGGGTTGGCAGCACCGGTCTCCACCATCAGTCGGTTGCGGTACGAACGCAGGTGATTGTGGTACCAGATGATGTCGCTTTCCAGGATCTCCCCGGTACGCGGGTCGGATACGCTGGGGCCGGTCGCGTTGCGGGTGGTACTCGCTACGTAGCGAACGACCGAGTAGCGGGCATCCTCGGGACTGAAGTCGGGATCTTCCGAGGGCGTGGGCGGATCTTTGGCGTTGATGGCGTTTTTGAAGCCAGCTCGTTCAAAGGCCGTATTCCAGTCTTCGATTCCCTGGCGGAAGTAGGGGCGCCATTTCTCCGGTGTGGCCGGATCCAGGTAGTACACGATGGGCTTGACGGGCTCCACCAGTTCACCGCGGGCGTAGGCGGCGGGGTCTTTGGGTTCCAGTCGCCAGCGACGGATGAAGGTCTCCTGGTCCGACTTTAATTCTTCGGAGCTGTAGTTGTACTGGCTTACCGTGAACCAGCCTACCCGCTCGTCGTAGAGGCGGGGTGTCATCGGGTCCTCCGGCAGCATGATCATGGATTGATTCATCACCAGGGTCAGGTTGCCCGTCGGTGAATTCGCGGGCGGGTCGGAAGCCAGGTAGGTCAGCGTATGCCCCACCTCCACGTTGATCGGATAGGACCGGGCCGTATCGATCATGCTCAGGCTCGATTCCAGTCGGCTCACTTTATAGGCGGAGCGGTTACCGCTACTCAGGCCCGAGATGGCCTTCACATCTTTGGTGAACATATCCGTCACCTCAATGACCAGGGCGGTGGAATCCTCATTGAAGGTCTGAATATCGAAGGCGGCGATCATCGGTTCCAGATTGTTGTACTTCACCGATTGGTAGATGGGCAGTTCTTCGTCGGCCACGGCGTTGTAGGAGACGACCTTCACGAAGACCTTTTTGCCCTTGCGGTCCCAGCGGATGACCTTCTCCCCGGTCTTGGAACCGGCATTGGTATAGCCTCCCCCAAAACCACTCGGCAATTGGACAATCCGGCTGACCAGCAGCATTTCTTTGCCCAGTTTGTCGAAGGGGATCTCGTAAAAGAGTTTATCGTCCAGGAGGTGCACGGTGAACAGCCCCTCATCGGAGGTAGCCTCCGCAGTGATCACCTCATCGTAATCTTTGAAGGGGCTCTTCTTCTTTTTTTCTGTTTGTTCAGTTTTGTCTTCATCGCCAGCGGCTTCCTCCTCCTGGGCGGATAGGATGTTGGGAAGCAGGCCAATGGCTAGTAGCATAATCCAGTAATACAGTTTCATGAATCAGTCGGTTGGTGAAAAAAATTGACATCAAAACAGCCTCGCCAAGCGAAGTCTGTTTTGAAAAACGGACAATAAATATCCAAATTAAATACAACTTACCGGTCCACTGCGAACCAGGGATTACAACTTAGGCCGGATTTCTGACCACTCAGAAAGAAAACACGACCGCTCGGAAAGTATCCACCACCTTCACCGCCGGCTCAACTACATTGACTACTGAATTCTAACCTTTTTAATTCGGTAGCTATGAAATCCTGTATTCAGTCATTGTTATGGAGCTTAATTATCCTGGCATGTGCCTCCCTGCAGTCTCAGGCCCAAACCTTCACCGCCACCCAAAATGCATCCGATGCCCACGTGGATTTATCCTGGGAAATTCCCGTCGATCCGTGTCTACTGGACCAGGGACTGACCTACCGGGCAGCTTTGATCCAGATCAAGGCGAACGGTACCATTATCGAAGAGATCCGGTACAATAACCTCAATCCATTCTACGACAACAACCAATCCATCCGGGGAACGTTCCGGGACCGGATCGGTCCCGACCAGACCCGAACCTACACCCTCGAATTGGAGTTGAGCGGTGGAAATGGCAACAGCAACGATGCGGCCTGCATGCCCATTTCCGTCCAGGGTAGCACCCTCCCCTACCAGCCGCCCACCGGAATAACCGTCTCGAACGATCAACTCGAGCGAGTCGACATCGGTTGGACCCACAACTCTGATTGGGTTACCCGCTACGATTTGCGGCGAACCGATCTGCAAAATGCCACCACTACCCTGGCGCTGGATGTCGGACCACTGAATAAAGGACAGACCTATCAGTACGCCGATGCCTTTCGCTACAACCAGGCGAACAGCATCGAGAATGGGGTGGCTTACGACTATACTCTGGTTGGTGTTGTGCCCGAAGTCTCCGGCGAGCTACCTACCGACGCAGGCAGAGGCAGCACCATTCCCATCGGTTTGGCCGCCACCGACGCCAGTGATGGCCGACCGGAAACCGTATTACTCACCTGGAATGCGGTTTCGGCCTATGCCGAACAGTACGAAGTTCTGCGAAATGGTGAGACCCTCACGCGGCTGAGTACGGATGGTACGACCCAATTCGTCGATACCGATCCCACCTATGGCGTTATCTCCGACTACGAACTGCGCTTCTTTAGAAACGGGGAAGCCATCGCATCCGCCTACGACCAGGGAGGCGTGCAAGCCAACGGCTACATTCAGGGCAAAGTAGTAACCCAGGTCGGTAGTTTTCCGGTGAAGGGAATCACCGTAAATCTGACGGGGCCCGAGAGCTATACCGCAGAAGCTACTACCGACGAGCAAGGTATATTCCACTTTCCGGAGCTGGTGTACGGACTGAAAGACACCTTTGAGATCACGGCCGCCGAGCTGGCGGGCCACGAGTATTTTCCCGACAACCAGGAAGTCATTTTATCAAAACGCAATCCCCGGGTGGAGAATGTCCTCCTATTTGATGCTTTCACCTACAATGCCGGTTTTGCGCAGATTGCGGTCGAAACATTCACGCTAACGCCCCTACCCGCGGAAGATAAGGTGCAAATCGACTGGGTCGTCAGCTCCAACGTAGCGGACACCCGCATCGAGATCATCCGGGATGGGCAGACCATCTATCAGGACATATCCAACAACCAACTGGTGGGGAGCTTTACCGACCTGACGGGCGCCCCGGGTAAACAATACGAATATACGCTGCGGGCCTACCAGATCAGCGGCGATCTGGCTAATGACCCAAACAATACCCGCCTTACCTCCGTCACGCAAAAAGCGACCACCACCTTTCCCATGGTAGCGCCGGTGCCCGATTTTGCCGTTTCTGATGACCAAAGTATGGGTTGGGTAAACCTACAGTGGTTGGCGACCTCCGAAAACATGGACGGGTTTCGAATCTACCGAAACGATGTACTGATCGCCGAATTGGACGGATCAGCAGCCGGATACCAGGATAAGTACGCTCCTCCCGGAAGCACACTCAACTATGCCCTTACCGCCTTTCGTACAGTGGACAATCTCACTACCGAGTCGGTAGCAAACAACCATGACAATGTGCCCGTCATCTTTCCTGCCTTGCCTGTACCCCGCTTTGTGCAAGCGGTACCGCAACCCGAAACACCTGCCGCATTAGTAGTTTGGCAACCTGCTGCCGGTGATAACTATAACTTCAGTGGCTATAAGGTC
Source organism: uncultured Saprospiraceae bacterium (assembly GCA_964342305.1). GTDB lineage: Bacteria > Bacteroidota > Bacteroidia > Chitinophagales > Saprospiraceae > DT-110. The sequence continues at coordinate 7,959 of CAYFGK010000133.1, forward strand.
TACCGAAAATCGGCTAATGGACAAAGCCAACACATCGCCACTATCTATAAGGCACGTCAGGAACGAAATTGGATCGATTACCGGGGAGCACAGGCGGAGATCTATACCTATGAAGTCAGTTCCTTTTTGCAATCGCCCGCAGGGGAGGTTTTTGAGTCGGATAAGGTAGCTACTACGGCGGTGACCTACCCCACCTTACCAGCGCCTGACTTTAGTGTGTTCCAGGTCGCACACCGGTACATCAACAGCACCCCTGCCAATCCGAATGCCTGGGCCACCCTGAATTACAACTGGACCACCCCTCCCGGCATGACCAACTACGACGGTTTCATCTTGTATCTGGATGATTCCGCAGTGCTGGACACCCTGAGCTTCGAGCGCAGGTTTTACTTTAACGTACTCAACGAACAGGATCTCCTGAATCGCCTGCGTGGCTACCGGTTACGGGCTTACCGGGAAGTCGACGGCACGATCTATTTGTCACCCTTAGCGGATCCCTCAAAAGTGGAGACAGGGGAAAATTTTGCGGGGCTAAATCCACCGCAGGGAGATCCACCTCAGGATTTTAAAGCGTCCACCGATTTGCGGTCCCATGTCCAGTTAACCTGGAAAAATGAAGATATATCGGAGAAGGCCATTTTCCGGTATGATGGCTTCAGGAATGAATTCAGGGAAATCACCCGCGTAAGCAGTGAAGCGGAAAGCTTTGTCGATTATACCCTGCCACAGGATTATGATCGTCGATCTCTTAATAATTACTACCAACTGGTATCGGACATTAACACCGCAAAACCGGTATTTGCCGTTGGCGAAAAATTACCCGTCCAAAAAATCAAAGGCAGGGTCTATAATCAAGCTACCGGGATAGGTATCCCGGGCGCTGCCATTCGCATCAACAGCAATGTCTGGAATCTTGCCAGTTCTCCTATTGCGGCATTTACCGATTCTACCGGGTACTATGAGATTAATCAAATGGATGTCCCGGATAATGCTCAGATTACCGTGACTACCTCGCACCCCAATGCCTTTCTGAATACCCCCAACCAAAGCTTCACCTTTGGAAACCGGAAAGAAGTGGTGATCAATTTCGAGGACGGAATTGAATGGCCGGCACCAGAAGAAGAACTGGCAACCATTACTGCTTTTGCGGCAACGCCCGATCCGGTTAACCGGCAGATCAACCTGCACTGGAGCACCTCATCCGGAGCGTACGATGGGTTTGAACTGCGCCGGGGTACCGACCTGATTGCCTTCATTCCCAGGGGAGCGCAACAGATATACCTGGATTCTCTGGTAGCACCGGGCATCAACTACTCCTACCTCGTCCGGCCCTACAAAAACACGCAGGAAGACCGGATTGTCAGCCCCTTCCGTCGCGTAGACGTTACGGTTCCTGCCCTGGAACCCGTGAATGCCCTGACCGCCATTCCCGACCGGAGTAACAATCAGATCGTAGTGGAATGGAGCCACAAATACGATAACCACGCCTACTATCAAATCTTGCGCAACGAAGTACCCGTGGGTGCTGTGCCCACCGGCGGAATTCTGCGCTACGTCGACCCTACGGGCTCGCCGGAGCAACAGTATAAATATACGGTACTGGCCATCGACCAGGTACAAGGCCAGGGCTTCCGATCGAAAGAGGCCAGTGTCCTGACCACCTTTCCGGAGGTAGCGACGGTACACAACGTAAGCCTCTCCGCGCCCACCATGGATGTCAGGCTGCGCCAGAGTGATGCCCAAACCACCTCTCTGACCCAAAACCACGTGCGGGTGGAGTGGACCTATGCTGATACCTCCCAGACTATGGAGGGATTCCATATTTATCGCAATGGTCAGATCATCGGTTCGGTCGCGGATACTGCACGCCATTTTCTCGACTATTCCGGCATTCCCGGTGAGCAGTACCAATATGCCGTCACGGCCAGGAAGCGAAATGCCGATAATTTAGTCAATGAATCTCCTCAGGCACGGGGGGAGATCGTGTTTCCCGCCATTTCTTCGGCATACGAGGTGGCGGTGCGCGCAATACCATCCGACGGAAACGTCCAGATCAGCTTCTCCTACCTCAATGACAATGTCCAACAGAATCGGTCGACCCGCTTTTACGTCTACCGGCATACGACAACTGCGTTTACGAATATTCATATCATTGACACTGTTTTCCTGGCCCCGGGAGATACCAGCCTTACGTCAAAAGACCTGGCCGGCGTCCCCCAACAATTGTATTACTACGGCGTGCAACCGGAAATCACCAAAGTTTCGCCCCAAACGAACCTGAATACACCTTACCGCTCCATCACTGTTATCAACGAGCGGGTACTGTATCCAAACGTCCCCCCTCCCACGAACCTGACCGCATCCAACACCAATGGATTTGACATCATTGAATTTGCCTGGGATTATCCGGTCGACAACAGCATTGACTACTTTGAATTGCGCTCCGGAAATACCCGTATTGCTGAAATAGATAAAAACCGGCGGACCTATGTACACAAAGTAACTACGCCGATCCCCGAGGGCCGTGACTACCAATTGTCAGCCGTGCGTTTCGTGGGAGCACAGCAATACCGGGGAACCGCTTCCATTCGGGCAGCGGCTGGTAACGAACAGAACTCAATATCCATTAGCAGTGGTCAGCTTGATGAGTTGGGTTGGGCGGTAAAAATGACCGGTACCTGGCTGGTAGTCGGTGCTCCCATCGAAAACGGAACCGGAGCGGTACATATTTATCGTTTCAGTGAGCCGGCACTAAGCTGGTATAAATGGGCGGTAATTCCCGGAAATCTGGCCGGGGAACGATTCGGGCATTCCGTAGATATTTGGGAAGACCGTATTGTCATTGGTGCACCGAACCACGACCAACGAAAAGGACGGGTGGTCGTATATGAATTCATCAACGATCAATGGCGCCTTACCCACGAGAAAACCGGGGAATTTCCACTTATGGAACTGGGCTTCGATGTGGCCATTGACCAGGATCTGATGGTAGCCAGCTTACCTAATTTCCCGAATCTTCCGGCTAATGCCCGACCCAATTACAACATGTATACCGTGAGTAAATTATCAGGAAATTGGCGTGTTGTCGGTTTTCTCGATCAGGCACCCTACGTATTTCCGCCTGTTTACGATTTCGGGGATAACAATACTTTTCGGGAAGGGCATTCTATTGAATTATACAATGGCCGCCTTTTCACGTTGCGACTCGGTTTAAGCTTTCTCGGGGATACGGAAGCTAGCTATACCATGAAGTCATACCGCATCATGCCACAGCACGTTGGCTGGCAAATACTGCATACGCTGGCGGGACTCCAATCGATCCCCGAAGGTCCGGTACCATTTATGATGGGTTTGGACCTGAATTTTAATAAAAGCAATAATGGTGTTTCATATCCATCCAATAACTCCGTTCTTAACGGTAATAATTTTTGGGATGGACAAAGTGCCCAAAGCACTATTTCTGCTTTCCCGTATTCTTATACGTACAGTGATCTGGAAGAGAGTTGCACCTTCGCCTATACCGAGCGGAATGTTCAGGCAGGAACTACCGAGGTGAAATTATTTCCCTTCGACACATTAAATCCGCCACCACCGGGTCCTGAGAAAGGATTTGGCAAAGCCATTGCCGCCACCTTCACCCACACGGTAGCCGGTGCTCCCGGTGTTATATTCCCCTACCGCCTGGGGTTTGATAGTCGAAGCAGTATTGGTGAACTCCTCATAACCCGCAATTTTTACGGTAATGCGGGGGATATTTTAACCAGCGTCGAGGCCAGTAATGGCAGCACGACGCCCACCACTATTACCTGGACAACCAATAATTCTGAAAGCGCTGATGTCCGCTACCGAATTTTCAGGGACGACGTATTCATTGGCGAGGCCGGTAATGATGTGCGGGAGTTTCAGGATAACCCTCCGGCAGATATCAGCCAGGCGATTATCGGAAAATCCTATATATATACGGTGGTTCCTTACCTTACCGTGGAATCAACCTGTCAGAATGGAGACCTTACGGAAAGTAGATTTTACTACACGCCAAAATCCGACGAGGGCTTTTCCCGCCCGGTCGGTGAGATATCCGGACAGGTACTGGTGGAAGCAGCAGCAAATATTGGTGTTAAGGACGTGGTGATTACCGCTACGGCTTTTGTCGACGGCAACTACTTTTCCGCTACCCGTACGACCAATAACGCTGGTGAATTCTTTTTCAGGGGCCTCAAATTCGATGAGGGTGGTACCGCTTACACCCTGACTGCGGAATTCAAAGACCACCGCTTTTCCGGGATTGATCCGGTCGTTCTGTCCGCCGATAAAAACGAGGATCGCAGTGTGCTGATCTTCGATCAAACCAGTTACGTGGTCAGCGGACAAGTAGCCCGGGCAGGCGTTTCCTGTGGTCAGGAAAATAAACTGGTCCGCTACTTTGAAACCATCAATGGCACTGAAGCCCAACGGGACTCGGCACTTACGGATGCCACCGGTAGTTATAGCTTTATCGTCAATCCGTATACCTCCAACTTAAGTAGTATCCGTATAGCCATAGCGGATATCCAGATTTTGGAGGGCGACACTACACAACATGCATTCGCAGTTGACCAAGTGGATAACCCCAGCGCCCAGATCCGTCAAATGCCCGCCGGGGTTATCTTTACCGACGTAACAAACTTGCCGCTGCAGACCCGGATTGACTTTGTGGATAACCTGCAGTATTCCGTGCCCGTTGCCGTGCAAAATGCCTGCGGTGATCCCGTTAGTAACGACCGGTTTAGGGTGCAAATCTTCACGGAAGACCTGTGTTTTGATACGATAGTTACGACCAGCACTACCGGGACCCTAAACCTGAATTTGCCACCGCTGAATTACCAGATAGTTGTGACGGGGGTAGATACCGATGCGCCCTCTCCGGCAGCCCTGCGGGCAATCGACTACCTGAAAGTTCGACCGGTACGCTTGCCCCTGGCCGACATCCACCGGGCAGCAAAACTAAACACCGTGAATGCTCCGTCCGTACAGCTGACCTATCACGAACGGGCTAATATTTCTTTTGACCCGAATGCTTTTGACCAGTATGTATGTGATGACTTCAATCGGGCGGCCATCATACAGCAGGGGCAGAACTACCAGGTTAATTTTGACATCACCGAAAACTTCAACAACGCCAATTGCCGGGTGAACGAAGGGTACCTGCTCGTCTATAATTCCGCTGCCACCGACGATTCACCACGACGACTGGACCTTTCAAATGGCTTCTTTCCCACCTATCGATTTACGGCGGGTGGACCCAATTTGATCAGTCCGTACCTTTGGACGATCACCGTCCAGTATTATTCCAGTGCCAACAGCCTCATTGCCGAGCGGGCGATCCCGATGATCGTGGAGGGCTCCGCGGCCCTGCCCGGTGCAGGACTAAATATCCGATTGGACGAAAAAGACGGAGAGGTTCAATTACCCCTCTTTGTACTTCGCGACCCTCCCGGTGACCGCAGCTATGCCTCTATTGGCAGAGGGACCAGCATTGATTCCGAATTGACATTCAAATCCAGTAGTTCCGGTTCAGCGGGGTTGTATGTAAACTCTGCCTTTTCGTTCGGTGGGGTGGGCTTTTTCCTGGATAACCAAACCACTGGTGGCGGTAGTAATGCCCGTACCAACAGCCTGAACCTCAATATTCAGACCACGGATGAGATCTCCACCTCCAGCGACGGCATTGCGCCCTTCGTGGGTCGCACCGGAGATGTGATCGTGGGGGTAGGCCTGGCTTCGTCATTCGGTATTCTGCAGGGCATCCGGGTAGTAGATTGCGATAGCGTGCAACTGTTTACCGAACAGGGATTCAATGCCGATGGGATCAGTACCGAATGGAATTACACCGTAGGAGCTATTGAAGCACTCATCCACCAGCTACGCCAGGATAGCGTTTTGATCAGTGAGGGTAACCTCACCTACCGGTATCCCGATGGCACGCCCTACCGGGAAGCCGACGCCCTGTTGCGTGTGGGTAGCGAAATCAGAGGTTGGGAAAAGATCCTGGAGTACCACGATGTACAAACCCTGCCGCACTATATTCTGTGTGCCGATGACTCCTACCGGGATCGTCTGAGTCCGGCTAATCAGCAGCGCTTTGATCAATGGCAAGGGGCTTTCTGCGGAGAGATCGGCCGGTACGAGGGGGATGAATTCATACTCAACGATAATATTTTCTGGACGAATGATCTGGTCAATAAATTCCGGAATACCAGTGCCGTACTGGAGACCCTGAAGGGGACCGACATCGGGCAATTCGATAACGGCGACCTGGATTTTAGTCCGTCAGAGTATGCCGCCGCCGAACGGGAGCTCAGCAGACTATACGAAAACGCCACGGATACCTCCATTATCAATGTGAGCTTGTCGGGTGGGGTCAGCCGGACATTCAACTATACGGCCCAACGAACCGCTTCCACTGATATTGAATTATCGCGATTCTTCAATTTCTCTCTGGCCGGAGGCTTGTACTTTGATGCCGATGTGAGTGCTGGTTTACTCGTACAAGTGGATGTTGTGAATACCGATGTCAAACTAGGCGCCAGCATTGGAGCAGAAGCCACCTTTCAGGTCAATCGGACTACCGCAGAATCGGAGAGTTCGCAAATTACTGTCCATCTGGAAGACGATGATCCGGAGGATAATTATTCGGTGACCATCATCCCGTCGCCCATGGCTAACCACACGCCCTACTTTGCGCTGACGGGTGGTCAGAGCAGCTGCCCTCCGGAGGAAGCACTTTCTACCCGGGATAATGCACCGCTGCCCATTGATAATTTCTCGATGGTCCTGGTCGATCCGATGACCGGAGCGACGGGCACGTCCATCTCCAAGAACAACATCCCCACCGATGAGGTGGTCGTGTTGAGGTTGCGCATTAAGAATAATACCAACCTGAACTTTAACCGGGTAGCCGAGATCTTTGCCACCAACAACACCCAAAACCTGGGGATCAAAGCGGAAGGTAAAGCGATCAGCAGCCGATCCACCGCGAGCTTCCCCTTCACCGGATCGGAAGAACAGGAGATTGAAATTGCCTTCCAGCGGGAAGCCTTCACCAGCGTATACGAGTTTGAGAAGATCCGCATTACCCTGAAGCCTTTCTGTGTCGGAGAGGATACTCGTTTCGATCTGGAGCCTTCCACCTTCGTGGAAGTCAACCTGCGTTTCCAACAACCCTGCAGTGCAGTGTCATTAGGTGCTCCCCTGGATGGCTTTGTGGTCAACCGCCTCAACAATGCCGTGTTCGGTGACCGGGAAACGCTGACCTTCCAGCTCTACGATCTGGACGTCGATAATTCCAACCTCAGTGACGTTAGACTAGAATACCGTCGCCTGGGAGCGAATAGCCGGTGGACCCGGTTCGCCCAGATCCCGGCGGGAGAAATCCGGACCGAATACGAGTCCTTCCCCCTCGATCAGGAACCCTACTTCCGCTACGATTGGGATATTACCGGCGAATACGATCGCTATCCCGATGGGGAGTATATAGTGCGGGCCGTCTCCAACTGCGGCGCAGCGGGTGGGCTGGTCTATTCCAACGAAATTCAGGGATCGATCAAGCGAAGCGCCCTGAACGCTGTTGGTCAGCCACAACCGGCCGATGGGGTCTGGATTCGCGGTGACGAGATTTCCGTCACCTATAGTCGCAACCTGGATTGTGGACTGATCAACACGCCAAATGCATTGGCTAATAATTTCAAATTACTGGACCGTAGTAATAACGACACCCCGGTTCCCTTCAAGCTGGTCTGTAGCAACGGTAAGTTGACCATTCAGCCAACCGTATCTCTGACGGAGTATGATGGCAAGACCCTGGTTGCCGTATACAAAAATGTACCGGATGCTCAGGGCAACTTCGCCCGGGACATAGAATGGCCGTTCAAGGTAGTAGCACAGCAAGCCGACTGGGCCGATCGCGAACTATCGCTTCGCCTGTACCAGGGTGAAATGTGCACCCTGCAAGCCAATATCCTGAATACCACCGGTAACCTGGTCAGCGGACTGCAGGTGCAACGCAGCGACGCCAACTCCGCAAGCTGGCTCACCATCGACCCCACTGAGAACCTGAACGTACCGCCCGCCGGTGGCTCCGTGACCCTCACCGTGGATGGCGATCGGGCACCGGGCGAATATACGGACGACATCGCTCTGGTGGGCATGGATGGGCGCACACCCGTACTCCGGGTCAAAGTGCTGGTGCTGCCACCGCCACCCGTAGTGGGTGATGTGCCTGATCTGCCCACCAATATGAAGGTGGTCGCCAACTGGCGTTTCGAAGATTTCAACATCACCAGTACCGATTCATTGGATCAAATCCATGTATTCATCGATGGTGAACTGCGCGGTAAAGCCAATATCAAGGCAGTGGGGCCTTTCTTCGCGGCGATCATATCCGTTACCGGCCGGGAGGAAGATGCCGGCAAACCTATGACATTCCGGGTATGGCACGGGAACGCTCTAAATTACTACGAGGGCCTGCCACTCTCCGGTATCATTCAGTACGAAGGAGACAGTAAGGTCGGTTCCCTGGAGGATCCGGAGTTGATCATTGTCAAGGATGCCATTACGGTTAACACGCAGGAGGTGGCCGGAAGAAACGCCAATTCGTTGCGATTGAATAGCTTCCCCAATCCGTTCACGGAGTCGGCTACGATCACCTTTGAACTGAAACGCCGCACCGAGACCAACATCCGTATCCTCAATACCACCGGCAAGTTGGTATACGAACAAACGGAAAGCTTCCCCGGCGGGGCCAATAGTTTCGTCTTTAGTGAAACCACGGGACTGCCCGCCGGTGTCTACTTTGTACACCTAATGGCTGATGGCGTAAGCGCTTCGCACCCAATGGTGCTGATAAAATGATTTGATTATACCGCTTCCGAAAAGGTTTGAGCTTTGCCAAATCTTTTCACGCGAGTATATACTCGACTCGAAGTGGTTTGGAGTCCCAGCACGAAGTACTGCGGAGCAAAACCACTTCGTTGTCGGTATAGAAGCCATCTCAAAATGTTTTTGAGATGGCTTCTAATGGTACACTGGATTACAAAGCCTGCTTTTCTTCAAAATCCTCCTCCTTTTTTGCCCGGCGATCCAGCCAGATATACACCCCGTACAGCGCAATCCCACCCACTCCGATCCAGATCAGGGTACTCTTTAGCTGATCGGGGCTTTCGCTAAAAACGGCCAGGGCGATGGCCAGCGGCGCAATACCGGCCAGGGTACCGACCAGAAAACGCCAGAAACGCATATTGACCATGCCCGCCACAAAGCTGATGGTATCGTTCGACAAAAAGGGCGATAAGCGAAATAAGGCCACGGCGCCGATGCCGTACTCCCGGATCCACCGGCTCATCTTTCGTTCGGCCGATTTACCGATCAGCTTGGAAAGTACGCTTTCGCCTAGTCCGTGCCCGATCCAGTAGGCGATGGAGGATACCAATGTGATCCCGAAAATAGATAAGAGTGTTCCCCATACCGGTCCGTAGGCAAGCTCAGCTACGATCATGAGCAACCAGCTCGGCAGTACGATGGTGATCATCTGAATGAACATGAACAGCAGGATAAATATCGGCCCCCATACCCCGAAATCTTTGAAAAACCTGGTGACGGCATCCTGGTCGCCCTGCTTGATCAACTGCCACCCCTCCTGCACGTGCGCCTGAAAAGTGGGCGATATAAAGTAAGCAGCTGCAAGCCCTACGATCAATATCCCGGTAAATACGTAGGTGCCGTATTTGATGTGTTTTCGTTTCATACGTCGCTAAAACCGACGCGGTGCCACCTTGTTTGCCGGGGAAGCGGTCTAGCCATCACTCTTCAACCCTGTTCAAAAAGAATATTTGAGCAGAAGTCGAGTCGGAAAAAATCAACTCCTCATTGTTTAGTGAGTACATCACGATGCTTCTGATTTTTAACGAGAGCGTCATGCCGAAAATATCTTCACCATTTCTCGTTCCACCAAAAGGACCGAATGCCACCTTATTATTTTCGAATCTTTCGAATGACCATCCTCCTCCGTTAAAGAACGTGTGGCCACCTATTGCACCCGAATCAGCTTCAGGAATAGTGACAATTATACTATCCCAAATAGTTCTATACTCGGGCGGTGTAACGTTCATTAAGGAATCATCTACCCGCATTTTGGTAAAATACCAGGTCCCGGCCCATGACTCATCCTCTATTGGCTCGACCATATCTGACTTTTCACATCCAAAAAGGAGGAGCATAAATAGGTATAAAACAGTTCTCATTATCTTATTTTCTGTATTTACAATACAGCTATTTATTGAAGAAGTCAATTTATAACCTGGTTCTAATTGTACCCCGGATTACAAATCCTCACTCTCATCCCAGTCCTCCATTTCTTCGTGTGTGACCCCAAATGGAAATCCATTTGAGGTATAGCCCGCTATATATGCAAATCGGTCATCTGAAAACCCTTCAAATGATTCTTGTTGTTCTTTTGCCTTTTTCTCTTTCAATCTTTTTGCCTTGCTTTTTGCTTCAATGGATTGTTTGACCAGAATTTCATATTCCTCACTTATTTGAACACCAATCATTCGAAGTTCAGTAATAGCACAAAGTAAATCTACTCCATACCATTTTGCATAACCTTTAACAATGTGTTTTCCTGAATAATCTATCAGCCATTTTTTTGCCGATTCAAGTCTTTGATTTCTTTTATATCTTTTCCTTCTTGGTGATTTATTGTTGCTCATTTCTTATCATTTTATACCAACAACGAAGTGGCCTGAGACACCAGCACGAAGTACTGCGTAGCAAAACCACTTCGAGTCGGGTATATACTCGTGTGAAAAGGCTGGGCGAAGCCCAAACCTTTTTGGAAGCGGTATAGCCATCACTCATCAACCCTGTTCAAAAAGAATATTTGAGCAGAAGTCGAATCGGAAAAAATCAACTCGTCATTGTTTAGTGAATACCTTACAATACTTCTGATTTTCAACGAGAGCGTCACGCCGAATATATCTTCACCATTTCTCGTTCCACCAAAAGGACCGAATGCCACTTCATTGTTTTCAAATTTCTCGAATGGCCATCCCCCCCTGTTGAAGAAAGTGTGGCCACCTATTGCACCCGAATCAACTTCAGGAATGGTGACAATTATACTATCCCAAAAAGTTCTATATTCGGGCGGTGTAACGTTCATCAAGGAATCATCTACCCGCATTTTGGTGAAATACCAGGTCCCGGCCCATTACTCATCTTCCATTGGCTCGACCATATCTGACTTTTCACATCCGAAAAGGAGGAGAATAAATAGGTATAAAATGGGTCTCATAATTATATTTTTGCAATTATACTA
>CAYFGK010000134.1:0-19222 GCA_964342305.1 uncultured Saprospiraceae bacterium
TCGGCATTTGCGCCAGGGTCAGTTTTACACGCAGCCAGGACCATCAGGCCCAGCCACAGGAGGACGAGTGTTGAACGTGTCATTTTGGATATGTTTTGGTTTTCAGTGCTCTTACATTGTTAAAATTAACGTATTTGTCACAGATTGACCCTAGAATGGCAATGCCTTTTTGCCGAAAGGCAGAATAGTTAGGTCGAAGAGTTGGGATCGGGGGCAAACTTTTTAGCCTCCGCCAGCATTATGGAAGCGTATAAAACACCAAAACGATATGCCAACTGTACTAATCGGTGGCGGCACGGGCCTCATCGGTACCCGCCTGAGCGAACGTTTGTCCGACAAGGGTTATACCGTTACCCACCTGAGCCGTACGGCCGCCCCGGAAGCCCGGTTCCCGGCCTACGCCTGGGACCCGGCCGAAAAAACCATTGATCAAGAGGCAGTGACCGCAGCCGACTACGTCATCAACCTGGCCGGAGCGGGCATCGCCGACCGCCCCTGGACCGAAGCACGCAAACAGCTCATCATCGACAGCCGGGTACAATCTACCGACTTGCTACGCGAAACCTTCGAGAAAACCGGTCACCAACCACAGGTTTTTGTGAGCAGTGCTGCCATCGGTTACTACGGTGATCGCGGCGATACTGTAATGGATGAGACCGATCATCCCGGCACCGGTTTTTTGTCGGAAAGCTGTATTGAGTGGGAAAAGGCCATTGGCCGGGTACGCCAGACGGGCCTGCGCACCGTAGGCATCCGCGTCGGCCTGGTGCTTTCGCCAAAAGGGGGAGCACTGGAGAAGATGTTGATCCCCCTGAAATTTGGTGTTTCCGGCTATTTTGGAAATGGCCAGCAATGGTATTCCTGGATCCATATCGACGATCTCTGCGATCTTTTCATCCACGCTTTAGAGCAAGGCACCATGAGTGGTATGTACAACGGGGTAGCCCCCAATCCGGTCCGCAATAAAAAGCTTGCGCAGGTGCTATCCAGGGCTTCCGCCAAAAAAAGTATAGTGCTCCCGGTCCCGGCTTTTTTGCTCCGCATAGGGTTAGGCGAAATGGCGGATACCGTACTGTGCAGCACCCGCGTCAGCAGCGCTAAGACGGAGGATACCGGTTTTGTGTACCAGTTTCCGGAGTTGGAGCCGGCTTTACGTGATTTGATCTCCTGAAGATTCCAGACTAAAAGAGGCTAGATAGAAGAAAGAGACTGTCTAGATCTTCTATCTAGCCGTCTGGCATCTTTAGTCTTTAAAGACTTCAATTTCGTGCTTCTCCACCACCAGATCCGTGAACTTCCCTTTGAAGCGGGTAGCCTTCACGATGTGGTTATCGATCCAGTGGTAGTTGCCGCCGCGGGGCTTACCGAACAGGATACCGTGGTATTTGAAGTTGTGCTTATTGAGCCACTCTTCGGTAACCGCCCGATGCTCTTCGGTACGGGAAGTGAAGAAGGTGATTACGTGCCCTTCCTCGTACCATTTGTTGCAGATCCGGAGGGCATCCGGGTAGGGCATGCAGGTAAGCATGCGTTCGGGCTCCTCGTTGGGGATGTCGTCGCAAATAGTGCCGTCGATATCGATCAGAAAATTCTTTACATCCTCGGGTAACTGAGGGCTGATGGCTTCACCTTTCTCATTAAAGGCCGCGTGCAGCGATTGGTCTTTTTTCTCGCTCATGGATGCTTGGATTATGCTCCGTTAAAAAAATACAGCCTCCTGACCGTACCAAAGTAGGCGGGAGGCAAAACGATGGTTATTTCGACGGTTTTGATTAGGTTGAGGGCGGACATCGGACGAATCTACCTGATAAGTCCGAATGAAGTACAAAAGTGCAAAAAAAAGGAATGGAACTCAAACCCGGTCTTCGGCAAAAATGCTCTTTGTCCGACACCCGGGAGGACTTGAATCGTAAAGACGCGATGCATCGCGTCTCCATGCATCGCGTCTTCATTGGTTACAAGCTGAATCTCAACCTGATCCTCCATCAAAAACTAATATAGTCGATCGGATTCATCGGCTTCCCGTTGTACCACATCTCAAAATGAAGGTGCGGCCCATCCGACTGGGTACCGGTGTTTCCGATGATGGCAATAGCTTCTCCGGCCTTGACGTAGCTGCCGGCCTCTTTCAGCAGAGAAGAGTTGTGCTTATAGAAGGTGATGATGTTATTATCGTGTTGTATCCCAATAGTATTTCCGGTTTCCAGGGTCCAGTCTGAAATAAAGACGTATCCATCAAGGGCGGCTTTGATGGGGGTATTTTTGGGAGCGAGGACGTCTACCCCGAGATGTTCTTTATCGGGAGCAAAGGGAGCACTGATCTCTCCGTTCAGAGGCGGCACAAAATAGATCTGTGCCAGGCTGGTACGTCGGTTCTGGAAGCTGCGGTCCTGGCCGCTTTGTACGATTGCTCCGATCTGATCGAGTTCCACTTCTTTGCGCAGTTGCTCATCTACATCGGAGGGTGCAACGGGTTCGATGGAGTCGAGTGAACCTTCTGCTTCGCCACTCATCCGGATATCATCCTCCGTTTCTACATCATTGACCAACATTTTCTGGACATTCTCGTAATACAAGTCATAAGCCTGAACCTGGGCTTCGAGGGAATCGATAGATCGGGTAAGCACCCGCACTTCCTGCTGGGCGATTCCGGTTCCGTAGCCGGGAATGTACTTCTTCAGGGGAGTGACAGCGATCAAAGCTACCACAATGATGGCTACTACGACCACGATGGAGGACAGGAGAATATAAAAGTTCAGCATGGTCAGGCGATACGAGCCAACTTCTTCGAAGGTCTCGTCGTTCATGATGACCAGGCGGTAGATGTGCCGGAGATTCTGTAGCCGTTCTTTCAGCGCGTTCCATTTCATAAGGCCGCAAAGATAGTCGATTGCACCTTTCCCGTGGCAAAAGCTGCCACTAACCCACCTTGCATTTTGTGGGTGAAAAGGTTAAAATACCCGTTGGATCTATAATAAAAAGAGGTTCCAACAGTTTAAATAAGTGCTTCAAAGTTAGAGCTTCCGCGGCAGGTTGCGGTATATTTGCGGGGCTTTAACCATTCTTTTGCATAAATTGATATGGGTTTGAAAAGGAAAACGTTAGCGGTCCTGATTTTAGTGGGTGTTGGTCTGATTTCTTCCTGTGTAACTCAAAAGAGTAAGGATGACCTGTCGGGCCTGGGAAAGGTGTATCACAACACCACGGCACGATATAACGGCTATTTCAATGCCAAGGAGTTGATGGCCGAATCAATGCTTACCCTGCAGGATCAGCAGCAGGACCGGTACAGTCAGCTACTCGATATTTACCCCTACTCTCCGGAAACGAATATCCAGCCAATTAAATCCAACCTCGACCAGGCCATTGAAAAGTGTTCCCGCGTGGTGGCCCTGCACCGGCAGTCTGACTGGACCGATGATTGCTATCTGCTGGTAGGCAAGGCGCAGTACCTGGGACAGGACTACGAGTCAGCCGAGGAGACACTGCGATATCTGATCAATAATTACGATCCGGTGGAGGAAGCAAAAGATGAACTCCGGGCCGAACAATCCGCTGAAAAATCCGAGAAAAAAGTCAGTGCCAAAAAACTGGCCCGTCAGCGCAAAAAAGAAGCCAAAAAACGCCGCAAAGAATACAACCGCGAAGTACGCCGTCGCAAAAAAGGTAAGAGCGCCCGTAACGAAAGCCTGAAAGAGGAATTGAAAGAAGATGAGCCCGCCGTTGATCTGGCAGCGAAGGAAGAAGCCAAGGCCAACCGCATCATCACCGATGAAGATGTGGAACTTCCCGAAAACTATTTCATGAAGCACCGCCCGGCTTTTCAGGAAGGTCAGATATGGCTCGCCAAGGTATTGATCGAACGGGCGAATTACGATGGAGCTGCCCGCCTGCTCAACGAGCGCCAGGAAGATCCCCGCATGTTTGATGACTTAAAAGAAGAGCTCTGGACAACCCAGGCTTACCTTTATTTTGCTCAGGAGGAATATCAACTGGCGATCGCTCCGCTCCAGAATGCCGTGCAATTTGCTAACGACCGGGAGCAGAAGGCCCGGTACTCCTTTATTCTTGCCCAACTCCAGGAGCGCGCCGGTCAATCCGGGCAGGCAGTGGCCAGCTACGAGGAAGCCATCAAATACAGCAATGACTACGAACTGGAATTTAACGCCCGCCTCAATATGACCATCGGCGGCTATCGGGCCGGATCCCAGGCGCCATCCAAAGCGCTGGCTGACCTCGAAAAATTGCTAAAGGACGATAAGAACATCGATTACGCCGACCAGATCTATTTTGCCATGGCGGAGATCGCATTAAAAAATGGTCAGAAGCAGGAAGGCATTGAGTACTTACGGAAAAGCCTGGCAATGGGTGCCGGCAATCAGGCCCAGCGGGCAGAGGCTTACCTTACTCTCGGGGACCTTTACTATGAGGATGAGGAATTTGTACAGGCCAAACTCTATTTCGACAGCACCCTAACGGCCATGCCTAAGACCGACCTTCGCTACACAAGGGTCGAAAAACTGGCGACCAACCTCACCGATATCGCCACCAACCTAACGATTATAGAAACGAAGGATTCCCTGCTCCGAATCGGTGATCTATCCGTAGATGAACAGCGGGAATTTGCCTATAACCTGCTGAAAAAAGAACAGGAGGCAGCTCGTCAGGCTGCTGCCGCCGCGAATAACCCAACGAACAACGCAGGGCGACCTATCGCTCAGCGGCAGGATATCAGCCTGAACGGCCCCGCCCTTAAAGCGGAGAGTTCCTTCTTTGCCTACGACGATCGCAGCATCAAAAGAGGCAAGCGCGACTTCCAGGCAAAATGGGGTAATCGCAGCCTGCAAGACAACTGGAGACGTTCCAACACCCGCGGATTGGAAACGAACACCACCACCGAAGAACAAGAAGAAGAAATTGTTGCCGCCGCAGCCTCCGCCCTGACCGATGAACAATTGGATCAACTGCTGGCCGATGTACCCCGGACCGAATCCGATAAACGCCGGGCCGAATTAGCCATTCTCGAGGCCATGTTCCAGTTGGGATCACTCTACCGCGATCGCCTCGACAACAACCAGAAATCCATCGAGATCCTGGAGGAAATGAACGAACGTTTCCCACGTAACAACTACCAACTCGACTCCTGGTATTATCTGTACCTCGCTTACCGCAACGAAGGCGATATTGCCAACTCCGACCGGTACAAGGAAATGATCCTCGATAAATACTCCAGTTCCACCTACGCTCAGGTACTGCGTAATCCCGATTACGCTAAGGATCTTGCCAACAAAGAAAAAGAGATCAACCTTTTTTACGATCAGGCACTAAAAGCCTTCGAAAGTGGTGAGCACGCCAGGGCCAAACAAATGGCCGATCAGGCCAAAGTACGCTTTGGGGTGGATAATCCCCTGCAACCTCGTTTTGCTTTACTGACCGCCATGTGTATCGGCGGACTGGAAGGTGAAGATGCCTATAAACAGGCACTGTCGGAGGTGATTTCCAAATACGCCGATACCGACGCCCAACGTCGGGCCCGGGAAATCCTCCGTATTCTCGGTGGCGCCACCGCCGCCCTCCCCGGCGAAGCCGAGGAGCAGACCAATACCAAGTTCACCATGGAAGAAAAACAGGTACACTACATCCTCGTTGTTTTCAATGGGGAAGTGAACCTGAATAAAGCCAAAATAGCCGTTTCGGATTACCACCGTGAGTACCACAAACTCGACCGCCTCCAAATATCGAACGTATTTCTGGGCTCTACCCCCCAGGATCGTTTGCCCATCCTCATTGTTCGCCGTTTCAAGGACATGGAGGAATCCATGAAATACTACCAGGGAGCGATGCAGAATTCCGGTGAATACATTCCCGAAGGGACCGAGTATCAGGTCTTCGCCGTAAGCCTGAACAACTACCGCGAGATCCTGCGCAAGAAAAGTCTGAATGGATATAAAGCCTTTTTCGAAAGCAATTACTTCAATTCGGGCCGGGGAAGTAGGTGATGATGATACAGGTGTGAGAGGTTTGAAGTGTGAGGTTTGAAGTGTGAGGTTTGAAGTGTGAAGTGTGAAGTGTGAAGTGTGAGGTGTGAGATTTACATCTTTTAAGCTGGTACCTGAAGTCCTTAACACCTCAATGTGTCCAAGTACCAGATACCCAATCCCAGATACACGAAATTCATGAACAACGAACGCCTACTGCAATTCCTGCGAATAGTCGCCATTCTGGAAGGGATTAGTTATTTGTCCTTTGCGATCACGATGCCCCTGAAGTATTGGTACGATATGCACGGGCCAAACTACGTGGTGGGGATGGCTCACGGTTTACTTTTCATATCCTACCTCATCGCAGTTGGTCTGAGCGCCCTGCGCTTCAAATGGTCATTCAAGAATACGTTTCTGAGCGGACTGGCGTCGCTCATTCCATTTGGGACCTTTGTGATGGATCACCGCTTTTTCCGCCACGAGGCCAGGAAGTGGACGTAAAGGGTATCCGCTTCAAAGCACCTTTTTCATTAAGCTTTGAAAATGAGAACCTTAAAAGGTGTAGGTTGAGGTTGAGGTTGAGGTTGAGGTTAAGTACTCTGTAATCTATTACCATTCACACTTCAACTTCTGATTTCAAACTTCTGATCTCTGATCTATTTAGGCACTCTTATCTCATACGAATTCCCGCTACTAATGGTTAGGGTATGGCTCAGCAGCCAGGGGTTATATACTTTCAGCAGACGATAGCTGGTGTCGTGCTCCTCGGCGAAATCGCCCAGGTTGCCGATACTTTCGGTAACGGTTATGGTTTTATAGTCATTCAGCGGTTGGTAGCCATCGGATTTATCGAAGTAAAACCCAAATCTTTGCGGATCTTTCAGGATCTCTTTTATGGCAATGATGCGGAATACATAGCGTGACGTTTCCTCATTGAGGTTGAGGTCGAAGTAGGAATCGGCTCGCTGTTGTTCCAGGTCGCGGGCCATTCGGGTTTCCCCCATATTGTAGGCGGCAGCAGCCAGTGTCCAGCTACCAAAGCGGTCTTTCAGGTGCTGAATGTATTTACAGGCAGCATCGGTGATCTTTTCTACGTGGAAACGCTCATCCACTTCCCGGTTCACTTCCAGATCGTAGTAATCAGCCATAGTAGGCATAAATTGCCATAGCCCCTTAGCACCGGCCGGAGAGGTGGCGTGGCTGAGGTTACTTTCGGCAACGGCCAGGTATTTAAAATCGTCGGGGATACCGTGTTTCTTCAGGATAGGCTCAATAACCGGAAAATACCGGTACGCTTTTTTAATGTTCAATGATGTACTGGAATGCCAGTAAGAGTTGACCATTAGTTCACGGTCCAGCCGCTCACGTACATCAAAATTCTCCTGGATTGGCAGTTCTTCCCCGGCGAAATCGTAGGATTTATCGAGATCCACTCCTTTAACGATCTGGGGTAAATTACGGTCGTCGACCGGAGGTGGTGCCTGGGTGGATGCAGGGTCTTTTGATTCGGTGTTTGAACGGAGTAACAGCAGCCCCAACATGGCAGAAGCGACAACTGCGTAGACAATTAATAAGCGATTCATATCCTTTCCTGGTTTGAAGTGGTAGAACGTTCCGGTAATGTGCTTGCGTGTGGAAAAGGTACTAAAAAAGTTGGGGTAATGCCTACTACACTTATGAATATCAGGAAGTTGGCTCTATTTCTAATTTGCCTTTTGATCTAAAAGACGGAAGTGACTAAAGAGACAGGAGGGACAGGAGAGAAAGAAGGGACAGAAGAGATTATAGGGGTTTAGATTTTTCCTCAAGTCCCTGGAATCTCTGGAGTCCCTTGAGTCTCTGGAAGGTCACTTCCGGCTTCGTTTATAGATTGGCACGGTTGAGCAGGGTTCCCCAAACATGATACTGCGCGCCACCGGTCGAAGCTTCTCGGTAATCATGACGTAGGCGGTTAGAGGAACCGGCTTATCACTACATCCTTTGATAACTAAAAGGGCATCTTCGTATTCGGCCCGATCAATGCGATCGATCACTTTGCTGAAATGCCGGATAAGGAACTCATCTTTAGACCCCTGAAAAACTTCGGTAGCGTAAGGTGTAGCGTAAGAAGCTACCAACATGTATGCCCAAACCGGAATGATAGCATCCGTGGAACAATGGACTAATAAGATCTTATTCTGGTAGACACTCCAGTCGTGTTCTTTCAGTGCTTCCCGAAAGTCTTTTTCACGCAGGATTAATTCTTTAAACAGATAGTCCTTGAGATCAAAGAAAACGATCTCTTCTTTCGGAAGATGGTCTTCCAATTTAAAAGTAATTAAACCACTTTTGGCGATGCGGTTTACTAAAGGTTTCTCGGTACTCATGTCCAATTTTTTCTGTCATTCTTCCTCACTACTCGCGTCTTCCTCGATGGGGGCCTGCTCACCGATGCTGTTATCCGGTGCTTTGAAATCCTTGGGTTGAGGCAGATCTTTCAGGCTTTTCAACCCAAAATAGTCCATGAACTTTTCACTGGTGCCGTACAGCAGTGGCCGGCCCGGCCCTTCGTCGCGACCTAATATGGTAACAAGATCCTTTTCTAATAGTTTCTGGATACTGTAATCGCAACTGACTCCACGGATCTTTTCCATTTCCGTCTTGGTAACCGGCTGTTTGTAAGCGATGATGGAAAGGGTTTCCAGGGCAGCCCGGGAAAGGCGTTTGCGGGCTTTCTTTCGGAGGTAGGTACCGATCAGGCCGTGGAAGGCTCCCTTGGTCAGGAATTGGTACCCATCGGCGATCTCTACCAACTCAAAGGAGAAATCCTCTGACTGGTATTTTTCCCGCAGGGCCTGGATGGCACCTTCGATTTCCGGATTGGGTATTTTCAGGCCGAAGTGCTCTTCGAGGACCTTGGAAATATCCTTGAAGGGGATAGCGGTCTCCGCCGTAAAAATGAGGCTTTCTATGTGCTGTTGGAGTTGCTTCACCGTCCGTATTTTGGGCGAAAATACGGAATTCCAACGATCAGGCCGGAATAAAGGGGCGCAACCAAATGGTTAGCAGGAAGATCGTCAGGAAAAAAGCGATCAGGGACCCCAGCGCATAGTAGTTATTCCAGTTCCTGGGAACCTCCTGTTGTCCGGGATCAGCCTCGGGCAGATCGAGATCGTAGGCAAAATCATTTCCCTCCCGGTCGATGCGCAATTCACATAAATCTTCGTCGAGTAAAAAGGAATAGGTCTTGGTCTGACACACATTGAAATCGATCAGGATGACCCTCGAATTACAATGCACTACCAGGTGCCCGGTTGATGCACCGTGGTAGACCCCCACCGTAAATTGCCGACCTCTTTGATTTGTAACTTGCCAATTGAGTTGTGCCAAATTCCCGTGTTTTATGCACCAGCAATAAAGGCGGGTACGAGTTAACGAATGCAGCTGACGGTAGTTGTACGAGAGGAAGATGGAGGGGCGCTTCAGCAAACAAACATGCCGGTTACGAATCAATTGCTACCGTTCACTGCTTCATAAAATACAATTTTTTACTCTTTAACGCAATATATGATCGTAGCGAATCGTTCTTCTTAACTTTTCTATTGGCAGCCATTATTCTTACCGCCAATGGCATTCCCGGAATACCTGCTACTTCCTTATATTGACTGGTAACTAGAATGCTTTCTCCTTATGATCTATTCCTTTAAGGGTTTTGTCCCGGTGGTGCACGAAAGTGCCTACGTACACCCGCAAGCGGCCGTGACCGGGAACGTCGTTATTGGCAGGAACGTCTATATCGGCCCCGGTGCAGCTATCCGCGGTGATTGGGGCGGTATTGAGATTGCCGACGGCTGTAATGTTCAGGAAAATTGTACCATCCATATGTTCCCGGGGGTTACGGTCCGGTTGGAAGAGGCTGCCCATATCGGACACGGAGCCATCATCCACGGTGCACATATCGGAGCTAACACAATGGTGGGCATGAACGCCGTGGTTATGGATGACGCCCATATCGGCGAGGGCAGCATCATAGGCGCACTTACTTTTATCAAGGCTAAAAGCAAAATCCCCCCCCGGTCACTTGTTGTTGGGAACCCCGGTCGCATCATTAAAGAAGTCAGTGACGAAATGCTCTCCTGGAAAACAAAAGGTACACAATTGTACCAGTCTCTGCCCGGCGAGCTCTACGAATCACTTGAACCCTGCGAACCCCTGCGGGAGATCCCTCCTGATCGCCCCGATCAGGCCCGCCTGTACGATACCTGGGAGGATATCAAGAAACAGTAGAAATGGGGTTGAATAGAGAGGTCGATTCCATATATACAGTACCCAACTCTACCTATCCGGTCAGGAAATCAAGTGATTTCATCACTCTCTGCCGGATTTCCGCATCTTCTTTGGAAACAGATGGGTTGTTGCTCCCCCCTTCACCTTGCCTTTACCGTTGCGTTCGGTATGGACATCCTGAGTGGCGGGGCAGCCCGTTTTGCGACTACAGGAAAAGGAGGATAAACCGAGCCCGATTACGAGGATAAACAAAACAATGAGGGAAGGGCGGGATTTCATGGATTTGAGTTTTTGCGTACGCAAATTAGGAACAATTGGGCGCCAAGGAGGTTCAGTGTTCCGGAACCCTAGTAAAAATAGGCATTTTGGGCTTCTTTTTAAAGGTAAAACTTGGTATTACTAATTGTAGCGGCTAAATTTGACGCATCATTTGCTAATCAAACATTTCGAAATGAACAAAGGAGATCTGATTAACAAGATTGCAGAGAGTGCTGATATTTCTAAAGCCCAAGCAACGGATGCTCTGAATGCTGTCCTTGACAACATTGGCGACGCATTGAAAAGTGGCGACAAAGTAACGCTGATCGGATTCGGCACCTTCTCTGTCTCCAAGCGTAACGCTCGCACAGGTCGTAACCCACAGACCGGTGAGACTATTCAGATTGCAGCTAAGAATGTCGTTAAGTTCAAGCCGGGCAAAGAACTGTCTGACTCTGTGAACTAATTCAGGTATATTTTTTCGGGGCGCCAGCGAAGTGCGACCCCTCCCCTAAAAAGGGCAATCCATCACTGTGGATTGCCCTTTTTTTGTACTTTTGAAGCCATTACTAACGGGATCGATATTCCACATAAAGTACGAATCTATATGGCCTCCATTCAAGAGCTGGAACGCATTGCCAGTCAGGTTCGCCGTGACATTGTCCGGCAAACACATTACGCCGCCAGCGGACACCCGGGTGGCTCCCTGGGTTGCACCGACCTTCTGGTCGCTCTATACTTCGAAGTGCTCAAACACGACCCTTCTTTTAATATGACCGGCAAAGAAGAAGACCTATTCTTCCTGTCCAACGGGCATATATCACCGGTATGGTACAGTGTACTGGCCCGTAGCGGCTACTTCCCCGTGGAAGAACTGAACACCTTCCGCCAAATCGATTCGCGCCTGCAGGGACATCCCGCAACCCACGAAGGCTTGCCCGGTATCCGCGTGGCGTCCGGTTCGCTGGGGCAGGGCTTATCCATTGCGATCGGTGCCGCTTTGGCTAAAAAACTGAATAAGGACGACCGCACCATTTATTGCCTGTGCGGTGACGGCGAACTACAGGAAGGACAGATATGGGAAGCCGTACTGTTTGCCAATCACCATAAAGTCGATAACCTGATCGCCATCGTTGACTGGAATGGCCAACAGATCGACGGTCCCAACGATGAGGTTATCACTCTGGGTGATTTGCCCGCCAAATGGGAAGCCTTCGGCTGGACCGTTCTGCACATGAACGGGAACGACATGAAAGAGGTGCTTGCTGTTTTGGCGAAAGCCAAAGAAGCCACCGGCAAAGGTCAACCAGTAGTTATCCTCATGAAAACCGAAATGGGGTACGGTGTTGATTTCATGCAGGGCACCCACAAATGGCACGGAAAAGCACCAAATGCCGAGCAAACCGAGCAGGCACTGGCGCAATTGGAAGAAACCCTCGGTGACTTCCCCGAACGCCGGTAATCCATTTTATTGTCTTCAATTATTGACGATCAAAAGCAAGAACTCTCATGCTCCAAGATATTGTATCCACCGGAAAGAAAGCCACTCGTGATGGTTTCGGTGCCGGCCTGTTGGAAGTAGGCCGCAAAAACCCTGATGTAGTTGCCCTTTGTGCTGACCTCGTCGGGTCCCTGAAAATGCAGGACTTCATTGATGAATTTCCCGACCGCTTTTTCCAGGTAGGTATCTCCGAAGCTAATATGATGGGGATCGCCGCCGGCTTGGCGACCAGTGGCAAAATTCCCTACACCGGCACTTTTGCCAATTTTTCAACCGGACGGGTGTACGACCAACTCCGCCAATCAATAGCCTATTCGCATAAAAACGTAAAGGTCTGTGCTTCACACGCCGGCCTCACTCTGGGTGAAGACGGGGCCACCCACCAGATCCTGGAAGATATCGGAATGACCAAAATGCTGCCGGGTTTCACGGTGATCAACCCCTGCGATTATAACCAGACCAAAGCCGCCACCATTGCAATCGCCGATCACGATGGCCCAGTCTATTTGCGGTTCGGTCGTCCGGGGTGGCCTAATTTCACGCCCGAAGATCAAACTTTCGAGATCGGGAAAGCATTACACTTAGCGGAAGGAAGCGATGTATCCATTTTCGCAACCGGACACATGGTTTGGCAATCGGTTGAAGCAGCCAAAGAATTGGCTAAGGAAGGCATCACCGTGGACCTGATCAACATCCATACGATCAAGCCGCTGGACGAAGAAGCCGTCCTGGCCTCACTGGCAAAGACCGGGTGCGGCGTAACGGCCGAAGAGCACCAGATAGCCGGTGGACTCGGGGGCAGCATTGCTCAACTTGCCGCCGGCAAGCAACCCGTTCCGCTTGAATTCGTAGGTGTCAATGATACGTTTGGCGAAAGCGGCAAACCATTCGACCTCCTCAATAAATATGGATTGGGTGTGTCGGATGTCGTGGCTGCTGTCAAGCGTGTGCTCGATCGAACCTGATTAATAAATGGGGGCAGACGTTGATCGCCCCCACCCGAACACCACCAAATACGACCGTTATGAAATTCGGAACTAAATGCATCCACGCCGGCGTTGAGCCCGATCCGGCGACCGGTGCAGTAATGACCCCCATTTACCAGACCTCCACCTACGCTCAGGAGTCACCCGGCCAACACAAAGGGTTTGAGTACGCCCGTACCCAGAATCCGACGCGGCACGCTCTCGAAAACAACCTGGCGTCGCTCGAAAGTGGTGCTGCAGCCATTTGTTTTTCAAGTGGTCTGGCAGCTATGGATGCCATCATCCGCATGCTGAATCCGGGGGATGAAGTACTTTCAGTTAACGATCTGTACGGGGGATCCTACCGCCAACTCACCAAGGTCCACGGTCGCTTCGGCATCAAGTCGAAGTTTATCAGTATGAATGAACCAGAGGATATAGTTCCTCATATTTCGGAACATACCAAACTACTGTGGATTGAGACACCGACCAATCCCATGCTCAATGTTGTAGATATTGAGGCTATTTGTGCGCTTGCGCAAAAACACGGAGTGCTAACCTGCGTTGACAACACCTTCGCCTCTCCCTACCTGCAACGCCCCATCGAACTGGGTGCCGATATAGTAATGCACTCCGCTACCAAGTACCTTGGTGGTCACTCCGATGTAGTGCACGGGGCCGTCATCGTTAAAGACCCTGCCCACGAGGCTCACTTCCGGTTTACCCAAAATGCGGTGGGTGCAGTTCCCGGTCCTCAGGATTGTTTTTTGCTGCTTCGCGGTATTAAAACCCTGCATCTGCGTGTCGAACGCGCTTGTGAAAACGCAGCACAGGTAGCTCGGCATCTGCAGCAGCACCCCAAGGTTAATAAAGTGTATTACCCTGGCCTGGAAAACCACCCACAACACGAACTGGCCAGCCGGCAAATGAAGCACTTTGGCGCCATGGTCTCTTTCGACCTGCACCAAAACACCCTGGATTACGCAACCCACGTTCTATCGAACACGCATTTATTCACCCTGGCCGAATCCTTGGGCGGAGTGGAATCCCTAATCGGGCACCCGGCCAGTATGACGCACGCCAGCATCCCGCGGGAGGAACGCCTGAAAGTTGGTCTTACCGATTCTCTGATCCGACTGAGTATTGGCATTGAAGATGCCGATGACCTGATCGCTGACCTCGATGCTGCCCTGGAGAAATTGCCGGCAGCCAGGGAAATACCCGCCAATACACATTAGGTCGATTAGTATAAAGGCCTGATTGTCTGCTAATACCCCCATAACCTGCCAGGTTGTGGGGGTATTTTTTACCACCCTGATGAACGCAAGTGTTGCACGATGAAACAATTTGTTTTATATTGCGATAAAACAAACAATTTGTTATGCAGCAACAAACTACGCAGTTCCTACGCAAGAATGCCTGGCGCCTGGTGCTGGTGATTTTGCTACTGGTTGTTGCCTCCAAAAAGGATATGCGCTTTCACCTGAACCTCAACCGACCGGCGCCTGATTCTTCGGATACCTCAACCCCAGCAAAACCCATCGCTACCGCCGACACCGAAAAAGCCACCATCATGGAGCGGTTTCAATTTCGGTTATTCCCGAGCAGGGGCAAGGGCCAGGCAAGCACCGGGTTTACAGACCCCGTTCCCGAGCTTGATCCCCAGGCACAAGATGCCTTTGTACGTCGCTTTGCGAGGGTGGCCATTGCGGAGCGGAAAAAATTCGGAATACCATCATCCTATATCCTGGCCAATGCTTTATTACACAGCCGGGCCGGCTATGACCCCAGGGTACAACTGGGAAACAACTACTTTGGTATCCCGTGTACACCCGGCTGGCGCGGGGCGACCATTCAGGTTGACGGCATTTGCTACCGGGCTTACGAAACCCCCTGGATGAGCTTTCGCGACCACAGTTTATTTGTAACTACGGGCCCCAATGCACCTGAAAAGCCACCGCTACCTACTGATTACATCGGTTGGGCCGATGTGACCGTTGCCAGCGGTTATCCGGCTAACGAACGCTACCAAAAAGCGATAAAAACAATCATTGAAGAATTGCAGTTGTTCCTGATCGATGAACAGGAATGATCATTTAATACGCTAGAGGATTTTTTTGCTTGTAGTAGTGTACCCCTGCTCCGAAGACCCAGCCTTCGTGCCCCTTCGGGGTTCGAACCTTAATCCAGGGTTCGTTGGCCATCCCCTTTCCGAGGTTCACTTCGGTCGTAAAATCAGTCCATTCATTGAGGAAAAGAACTTCCTCGAAAAGGGGTAACTGGTCCACTACTTCAGCGTCCAGGGCAGGTGCATTGCGCACGTTCAGATCATCGATGGTGACGTATAAAGGCGTGAGTTCGGCCCGATTCTTCGTTTGGGACTGAAGGCGGGCAGTCTCCAGGCTATCTTGCCTGGCTGCCAAACGGGCCAGGCTGTCAGCTTCGGCCTGTTGGGGATCTGTTTGTTCTTCCGGATCTTCCGACAGGATTTCCTGGCGGGTGCGGGAACACTTACTAACGGCCCAGATCATAAAGCTTAGCAGGAAGATGCCGATTATGATCATTTCAAGTTTGGGGAGAACCGATGTCTTTTTGTCACTCATGGTACCGGGTTATTGCGGTGCAACAATAGAATGCTTAATTTAACGTAAGGTTGGGGTCCAACCGTTCGGTAAATTACTGAAGGCTGCAACCTTACGATGTATTTAGTATAGGGTATTTGGTAGTAGGACTTAATTAAATCCATGTACCCAATACCAATTTCTATGTACCCTGAGGTTGGGCATTGATAATGGTCACTTTACAAAATAGCCATCGCCTAACCTCATGATAAGTTAAGAAGCCTGCCCATAAAGGTAGCGGGGTACTCGGTCAAATTCCAATAATACTATTCGAAATCCCAATTCACCGGGATAATCGAACCGGAATACAGAACAAGTGTATTAACCCCGCAAGGCTGAATACCTGGAAGAACACCCACCACATAAAGATCGAACCAATATGACAGAGGAAATCTGCCGGCTGGCGCTGGTATGTGTACCAAAGGTGGGTGCCCAGACCGCCAAAACATTATTGAGCTATTGTGGGAGTGCCGAAGGGGTTTTTAAAGCCAGTCAAAAAGAATTGCTGGCTATTCCCGGCATCGGCGAGCAATTGGCGGCCCATATCCGGAACCCTGAGTTGCCCGACCGGGCTGCCAGGGAGTGGGATCGAATGCAGGAAGAAGGCATTCGTCTGGTCTTTTACCAGGACCCCGAATACCCCCGGCGATTGCATTCCTATTTCGATGCGCCGGTGGGATTATTTTTATCGGGAGATATGGACCTGAATGCCCAAAAGATCCTTTCCATCATCGGCACCCGAAAGCCTACCCGCGAAGGGCTACAGATTTGCAACCAGCTAGTGGAGGAATTACGCCCATACCAACCAACTATCGTCAGTGGAATGGCCTATGGTATTGATATCTGTGCCCACCGGGCAGCCCTGGAGCAGGAACTTCCCACCGTCGGGGTACTGGCCCACGGCCACGGTTACCTCTACCCCACGGCCCACCGGGCAGATGCGGAACGTATGCTATCCAACGGAGGACTAATTAGTGAGTATCCGAGGTTTGTGTATCCCGAAAAAGAATACTTTCCCATGCGGAACCGCATCGTTGCCGGCATGTGTGATGCACTGGTCGTCATTGAAACCGGCGAACGAGGAGGCTCCATCATTACTGCCAACCTGGCCAACGGCTACCATAAAGATGTTTTTGCCGTTCCCGGTCGTCTCTCCGATCCTCGCTCCCGAGGGTGTAATCAATTGATAAAATCCCACCGCGCCTCCCTCCTCGAAAGTGCAAAAGATATCAGTTATATCATGGGGTGGGATGCTGCCAAAAATGGTCAGCAACAACAGCAATCCCTCTTCCCCGAGCTGTCGGAAGAAGAGAAAAATATCGTAGCTTTGTTAGCGGATGCTGGTCCGGTAAATATCGATTGGCTCTGTTACCAGAGTCAGCTAAGCAACAGTAAGGTCGCAGCTCTGTTGTTAGAGTTGGAATGCCGTGGAGTTATCCTGGCCAAACCTGGCAATCGGTATACCTTGTCCCAGGTAAGGACCTCATAACTCGATGGCAATAACACTGCCTAAATCAATGTCTTTAAGCTGAAAAAGCGAATACCATTATGAAAAAATGTGTTTGGGCGCTCGCCCTGCTGGTCTGGATGACGGGATGTGCAACCCCCACACCAAACCCTTCTCCCTCCAATGATCTTCGCCCCGCCAGGAAAGCCAAAAACGTCATCCTGCTCATTGGTGACGGAATGGGACTGACACAGATCAGTGCTGGATTATATAGCAATAACAACAAACTGGAACTCGAACGATTCCCAGTAGTAGGCATACACAAATCATATGCTGCCGATAACCTGATCACCGACTCAGCAGCTGGTGCTACGGCCTTTGCCTGCGGCGTCAAAACCTATAACGGGGCAATTGCAGTTGATACCGATACCAATGCAGTCCGCACGATCCTGGAGGAAGCGGAAGCCAGAGGCTTAGCTACGGGGCTGGTTGCTACGTCGACCATCGTCCACGCCACTCCGGCATCCTTTATTGCCCACGTCAAATCCCGGCAGATGTATGAGGATATAGCCGCCGATTTTCTGGAAACGGAAATTGACTTCTTCGTGGGAGGAGGTAAAAAATACTTCGACCGCCGGGAAACGGACGATCGCAATATTTATCAGGAATTGGAGGACAAAGGATATGTGATGTCCGATTACTTCCAGAAAGATCTAAACAAAGTCAAGGTCGATGCCTCCAAAAACTTTGGCTACCTGACGGCCGATGCCGACCCCCTCCCCTACCGCCAGGGGCGTAAATACCTGAAACCCGCCAGTGAAATGGCCATTGAGTTCCTGGAAGAACACGATGCTTCCGACAAGGGCTATTTCCTGATGATTGAGGGTTCACAAATCGATTGGGGCGGGCATGCCAATGACTCGGACTACATCATCACCGAAATGCTGGACTTTAACCAGGTAATCGGTGCCGTGCTTGATTACGCTGAGAAAGATGGTGAGACCCTCGTCATTGTAACTGCCGACCACGAAACAGGCGGCTACGCCATTAACCCCGGTTCCCGAATGGGACGCATTGAGGCCGGTTTCTCTACCGACTATCACACAGCGGCAATGATCCCCGTTTTCGCCTACGGGCCAGGAGCTGAGTTATTCGCCGGTATTTACGAGAATACAGCTATTTACACAAAGATGCGACGGGCCCTGAACTTCGAACGCAACCAATAAAAGGGATTGTATTCCAACAAAAAAGGGCGCACAAATGTGCGCCCTTTTTTGTTGGATTCTACAGATTACAAGTGTCGTTCTGCATGGTAAGAGGACCGAACGAGAGGACCGCTTTCCACGAAATCGAACCCTTTCTCCATTCCGACTTCCTTGTACCTGGCAAAGGTATCGGGATGCACGTATTCAGCTACATCGAGGTGCATTTTCGTAGGTTGCAGATACTGACCGATGGTCAGCACATCACAACCATGGGCCAGCAGGTCATCCATCGTTTGGTAAACCTGCTCGTCGGTTTCACCCAAGCCGACCATAATACCCGATTTGGTTCGCTTGCCAAAATCCTTAGTGCGTTGGATTTGCTCCAGACTGCGATGGTATTTGGCCTGCGGACGAACCTTCCGGTACAGGGCTTCAACCGTCTCCATATTATGAGATACGACTTCCTGACCACCACTGATCATGCGTTCCAAAGCTGACCAGGTAGCACGAACATCCGGAATCAGGGTTTCAATAGTGACATGTGGTGTGCGCTCCTTCACGGCACGAACCGTTTCGTACCAAACTTCAGCACCCCGGTCCTTGAGCTCGTCGCGGTTAACGGAGGTAATCACGGCGTGCTTAACATCCATGAGGTCAATGGCCTCCGCAACACGACGGGGTTCATCCTCATCGTACTCCGGCGGACGCCCCGTTTTCACGGCACAGAAAGAGCAGGAACGGGTGCAGGTATTACCCAGGATCATAAAGGTAGCCGTCCCGGCTCCCCAGCATTCACCCATGTTCGGGCAATTACCACTTTGACAAATTGTATGGAGATTATAGTCGTCGACCAAGCGACGCACTTTTTTATATTCGGGACCGATAGGCAGTTTGACCCGCAGCCAGTCGGGCTTACGGCGTCTCGGTTCCTTTTTTTCAACTATCGGTAATTCGATCATACAAGGCCTCCTTTTGTGC
>CAYFGK010000135.1:0-19090 GCA_964342305.1 uncultured Saprospiraceae bacterium
TTCTTTCAAAGACCTGTTGCGTTGCCGCGATCCAGAGGATCAGCGCTCCTTTTCGGACCGTCTGCCGTAATCCGTAGGCCGTGAGACGCTCCACGCCCGACGCGGATAAGCGCAATGCGAAAAACGAAAGCATGAAAAACCGATGCCATGCCCAAAACCATCCCTCCGGTCTCTTCTTTCGCTACAGTCGCTGCGGCCTAGGACCATAGGCCTTGAGTCGTTTCGACGCCTTACGGAGTCAGTTCGTTCAAAGACCTGTTGCGTTGCCGCGATCCAGAGGATCAGCGCTCCTTTCAAGCCGTCTCCACGCCCGATGCTCTATGCCCGACGCTCTATGCGGACAAGCGCAATGCGAAAAACTATAGTATGAAAAACCGATGCCATGCCCAAACCATCCCTCCGGTCTCTTCTTTCGCTGTAGTCGCTGCAGTCTCGAACCATGAACCGTGGGACGTGCCCCGTCAGCCGTCATCCGATTTCCTTCGCCGGCACGCCCCCCACCACCGTGCGCGGAGGTACATCCCGCACCACCACCGCTCCGGCACCGACTACGGCGTGCTCGCCCACCGTGACGCCGGGCAGAATGGTAGCCCCCGCCCCTATCCAGGCGTTGCGTTTGATGCGGACGGCCCCGGGGACCATCGTTTTGCGTTGTTCGGGATCGGTAGGATGATTTTCGGAAGAGATGTTGACGCGGGGACCGATCATCACGTCGTCCTCAATGGTGATGCCGCCCAGATCGAGAAAGCTGCAGGCGTGGTTAATGAAGACGCGTTTGCCAAGCCTGATGTTCCGCCCCACATTGGTGTGGAAAGGCGGAAAGAGCACGGTAGTCTCCTCCACCTCCCGACCGATAATGGCACTGAGGTGCCTGCGCGCCTCGTCCACGCTGGTCGATTGGTTGAGTTTTACCGAAAGGGGCATTACCCGGTTTACCTCATCCCGGATCTGGCCGTAGTCGGGGTCATCCATCGGGATGTGTTCTCCCGACAGCAGCCGCTGGAATATGTCTTGGTGGTTACTCATAGGATTTACATCTCGTAGCCTGGTTCCTTATACAGGTGATCCTTGTGGGCCACGATGTCCCTTGGATACACCTTTTGCTTCCATTCGCTGTAGGTGAAATCCTCGATCCGTACCGAATAGGATTCATCGCCGTAGCCGATCTCTTCCTGAGCAGCCTTGACGACCGCTTTTGTCAGACGCTGTTTCTGCTCCTCCGTTTTACCTTCCAGCAATTTGATGTGAATATGTGGCATACTAATTAGTTTGCATATTGTTCGTCACTGACGTGTTCCATCCAGGTAACCACTTCGCCATCCACCTCTTCCTGAATGGCGATATGGGTCATGGCGTTATTCGGGGAGGCCCCATGCCAATGTTTTTCGTTGGGCTCAAACCAGACGACATCGCCCGGACGGATTTCCTCGATGGGACCACCCTCACGTTGTACCCAGCCCAGACCAGTGGTCACAATAAGGGTCTGACCTGCCGGATGTGTATGCCAGGCCGTTCTCGCCCCCGGTTCAAAGGTGACACTGGCTCCGGCAGCCTTCGTAACGCCCCTTTTGGGGAACACCGGATCGATACGTACCGACCCCGTGAACCAATCGTGTGGTCCCTTCACCGAAGCGATAGAACCGTTTTTGGTGATTTCCATAATATCTTCGCTTTGTGTTTTATTATTCTTTGAAAAGCAATTGGGTGAACTCCACCAGATATTGCCGCCAGTTGTCCCAGGTGTGACCACCGCTGGTTTCCTGGTATTCGTAATTCATCCCCATCTCATCAAGCCCTTTCCGGTAATCCTGAATACCCTGATACAGGACTGGAAAATCGTCTTCGCCCACGGCTATCCAGTACAATTCATACCCATTCTCCATTTGCTGCCGCAACTTGGCATCCAGGTTTTGGTATGCCGGAGCATCCGGATGGTCATCGGGTTTTACGTTCAGGGCCGGTGAGAACAAACCGACATAGTCAAAAGTGTTCGGGTAGTTTTGCGAAATGTAGGCGGTGTGGTATCCTCCCATCGACAGACCCGCAATGGCCCGTGATTCTTTGTTTTCCCGGGTGCGGTAATTTTCCTCCACGAAGCGCATCACATCACCGAAAGTCTCCTCAAACAATCCGTCCATGGTATTGGGCAAACTAAAGGTAGGCATGACCATCCCGTCACTGGAATTACCGGGAGCAGCCTTTTGGGCCACATTCCCGTTGGGCATCACCACGATCATCGGCTCGGCTTTACCTTCCGCGATCAGATTGTCGAATATTTCGCGGGCACGACCCGATCCCAACCAGGCTTCCTCGTCGCCACCGATGCCGTGGAGCAGGTACATCACAGGATAGCGTTGCTCACTGCTGCTGTACCCCGGAGGAGTGTAAACTGCCAACCGGCGCGTCTTATCCGTGCCCGGAGATTCATACCAGGGAAAGGCAACCGTTCCGTGGGGCACATCCTGCACCGCATAGTAATCGGCAACACCTCCTTCAATGAGAAAGATATTCGAGATAGAAGCGACGTCCCGAATCACGTGTGCATTGCTGGGATCGATCGTTCGCACCCCGTCCACCGCGAAGGAATACCGGTACAATTCGGGAGTCAGCGGTGGCGTGGTGTACGTCCATACCCCATCGTCGTCCCGGGTCATCTCTTGTGATTCGGATCGTCCCATCCAACTGCCGGTCACGGTGACCATTGAGACTTCGGGAGCTTCCAAACGAAAGGTGACCGTTTGATCGTCGTGGATCACCGGAGAAGTAATGGGGGCTTCCCCAAAAATATCCTGCTGCGCGTGTACCGAACAGGCCATGAGTACCATCAACATGGAAAGAAAACGTGATTTCATACCGTATCTCAATTGTGTGATTTTCTATTTAGGATCCCGCAAACTCCTCGTCCGTCACCGCATCCATCCACTCTACCACCCCTTTTTCGGTATTGGGCAGAATATAGATGTGGGTCATGCTGCTATCCTGGGAAGCACCGTGCCAGTGCACCGCATCGGGCGGACACTTTACCACATCACCTTTTCGGATCACTTCTTTAGCTTGTCCTTCTATCTGATGGTAGCCCACGCCGCTGGTAACGATCAGGATCTGTCCGGCCGGGTGGGAGTGCCAGTTACTGCGGTCCTGGGGTTCAAAGGTGACCTTACCGGCATTCATGGTGTAGATGGAATCATTGGACACCAATCCGTGGACCCAGGCGGTACCGGTAAAGAAATCACTGGGGGCTTTGTTTCCTTTCGGAAAAATAGTGGTGTCGGATTCAGTAGTGTTTACCTCTTCCATTGGGGTACAGCTGACCGCTGCCAGCAGGCAAAGCAGCCATAATATTTTTGGAAACAGGCTCTTCATATTGGTTCGTTTTTTCGTTGGTATCGCCCTTTCGGGCAAAAGAAATAAGGCAGTGTTTCACCTCTCCAAACGTAAAAGTTGGACAGGTGATCGCTGCGGGCTCCAACAAAGGTGCCAATCCTCGGGCAGGAGTGGTTAATGATTATCAAACCAATCACTAAGAAAATCAAACCTCCGCTGCACGCACCGCCAATGGAGTACGCCCGGTAAGCTTTTTGAAGAAGTTATTAAAGTAGGTGGGATAGTCGAAGCCCAGGGCAAAGGCGATCTCGCTCACATTCCAGTCGGTATGCTGCAACAGGGCCTTTGCTTCACTGCCAATACGCTCGGAAATATGGGTGGAGGTCGTCTTACCGGTGGTCTGCTTCACCACGCGGTTCAGGTAATTGACGTGCACCGAAAGCTGGTTTGCATAATCCTGAGCGCTGCGTAAAGACAGGGGATTATCCGGCGTTTCGATGGGAAACTGTCGCTCCAGGAGTTCCAAAAAGACAGCCGTTAGACGGGATGCAGCATTTTGATTGCTATCAAAATTATCCGCCGGCTCCATCTTCATGGCCTCGTGGATGATCAGGTGGATGTAGTTGCGGATCACATCGTCTTTGTGGGCATAATCCGAATCCTGTTCCTCGATCATTTTCCGGAAAACTCCGTTAAGGAAAGTCCGTTGGTCATCGGTAATGCTTACGATGGGCGTTCCCCCGACCTTAAATAAAGGTGACTGAAGGATACTCTCCGAGCGGTCCGACAATTGCAGAAACTCCTCCGAAAACAGACAGGTATAGCCCACGTAGGTCGTCGAAATCGTCTCCCAGGAGTACGGTATATGCGGATTCCCGAAGAACAACACCGTCCCCTCGTGCTCGAAGCTCCGATCGGCGTAGTGGATCTTGCTTTCGCCCGTGGTCAGGCAAATCTTATAAAAGTCCTTGCGGCTGTAGATCTTCACCGCGTTCGCGTCTTTCTCGATCTGAAAGACATTAAAGCCCCGCAACTTCAATTCGTTGTTAAAGGCCGATACCGATCGTTTTTGTGCTGCTGCCATGGGGTTAAGTTAAGAAAATCAAACGGACTTGAAGTGTGAAATCAGAGAGCAGAGGTGTGAAGTTATCAGCCCGCCCGCTTTAGCAGTGGATATTATACCAGGCCAGTCAACCTGGAGTGTCGGATTCCGATCAAACCAATTCTTTATAGCGTCTGCCAAAGTGTTGATCAACAGATCAGGCCCGACTACGCTGTGGCTTCGACGAGCGGAGAGTGAAGGGGATGCCCCTGCACGCCGAAGCCCACAAAGGGCGAAAGTGTGGACCCCGGACCTTGAACCGTGAACCTTGGCCTTGGACCCTGGACCATGGACCGTGGCCCCTGGCCCTACGTAACCATTTCATAACTCATCCGACTATATAAGTAAACCAGTACCTTGTACCTATGAGTCATCGCCAAGAAGAATTTCAACGCCTATATGAAGCCTGCCATACCAAATTCCTGCGGTATTGCACCGGGCTTTGCTACGGTACCCTGGATACCCGCGACCTGATCCAGGACAGTCTCCTGGCCGCCTATGAGAATCTCGACCAGCTTGAATCAAAAGATAAATTCCTGCACTACCTGATCCGTACTGCTCGTAATAAGGCGATCAGTACCTGGCGTCGCTCTAAATTCAGGGCCGAATGGAGTGATTCTTTCCAGGAGACTCTGGCCTACCCCGGCGTATCCCCCGAACAACTGGTCGATGTGCAGTTGCTGTATACCGCCATGAACAAACTGCCGGCCAAACAGAAGGAAGCCGTTCTGCTCTTTGAAGTGAGTGGGTTCAAGATCAATGAGATTGCCGACCTGCAAAACACGTCGGTCGGAGCGGTGAAGACCCGGCTGTCCCGTGCCCGGAAAAAACTGAAGCATCAACTATCCGATAAGCACCTGGAATCACAGACTGCCATTCTCGGAGCAGGTGGATGGACAAAGACACCCCTACTCGAGCAGCTTTTCCAAACGGCCGCCAAACTACCCCTACCCTTCGGGAAATTAGCAGCTAGAGGATGGATTCACCAGGCCGTATCTTCCGCCACTACCTCTGCTACCGGGACCGGAACCTCCGGAATGGTACTGAAAACAGCCCTCGGTGGGTGGAAACTTTACGTATTGGCATTAGTAACAGCCGTATTGTACGTACAGGCCGATTCTCAGCAAATTCCAACCGAAGCCAGGGTGCTGAGTAGTGCCATTGATCAGGCAAATCGGGATCAATGGGAGACTACCCCTGATCTGTGGACATTACCTGACAAGGCACCGGTACGAACAACGTCGGGCCCAAACCTGGAAACCGATACATTGCCGCCGCAACAACCTATGCTGACCCTCTCGAAATTCGATTCTCCGCCATCTCCCGCAGAACCGTCCGTGGGCAGGAACACGGAATCACTCCGGGATCTGCTCCCAGTACTCGCAAAAAACTTGTTTGGGACGAAGGCTGCGATTGCATCAAATGCTCTACCTGAACGCACGGAACACCAATCGGAACAATTGCCCAATAAAGTGGAAGGACAGACCAGCGACAAGTACACCATAAATCCCGGTCAAGTACATTACGTGCTCATTGTTTTCAATGGACCAGTAAATCTCTTCGAAGCTAAAATGGCTGTTTCCAACTACAACCAGACCTACCATAAAGTGGATAAACTGCAAATATCTTCTTTATTTATGGGCCCCACGCCACAGGATCGTCTGCCCATGATCATTGTACGTCGGTTCGAAAATATGGGCGAGTCTATGAAGTACTACCAAAGTTTCATGCAACAGGCCAGCGATATTATGACCGAAGGGAAGGATTATCAGGTCTTCACCGCGAGCCTCGATAACTACCGCACGATGCTACGCCAGAAAAGCCTGGATGGGTATCCGGCCTTTTTTGAGGCTAACTACATAAATGAAGGGCAGAAACGTTGATCAATGCTCTGTGCATCTCGGTGTCTCCTCGGTGTAGCTCTGTGGAAGTTTATCGCAAGTTTTTGAAACGGCTTTAATGGAATCACCTCTTTCAAAGGTCATTTGCGTGGCCGCGATCAACCCTCCTACACCCATGCCCGCCGAAGCCTTGGCGGAGGCGGGCGATGCTCTACGCACGACGCTCTATACTCGACGCGGAATGGAGCAAAACCTAAGTATTAAGCCTTGAAAAAACCAGTACTCTGTGCATCTCGATGTAACTCAGTGGAAGTTCGTCCCAGATTTTGAAACGATTTCAATAGAATCTGCTCATTCAAAACACGTTTGCGTTGGCGCGATCCGGAGGATCAGCGCTCCTTTTTGCTCCGTTCCTGCCCGCCGAAGCCTTGGCGAAGACGGGCGACGCTCTACGCACTAAGCCCGACGCGGACAAGCGCAACGCAAAAAACCAGCGCATGAAAAACCGATGCCATGCCCAAACCATCCCTCCGGTCCCTTCATTCGCTATAGTCGCTTCAGTCCCGACCCGTCTGCCGTAAACCGTGAGCCGTAAACCGTGAAGCGTTTGCCGTTTGCCGTCAAAAAATCCCGATCCCCTCTTCCAACAAGGCGTCGTAGGCCTCCTGATCGATGCTGTACAGATACGGCGCCTTGTGCTGCGCGCCCGTCATCAGCTTCTCGTGACGGACCAGGATCTTTAGCTTCATCATTTTACGCTGGAAATTACCGCGGTCCAGCTTTTTGCCCAACAGGGCCTCGTATAAAGCCTGAAGTTCCGACATGGTGAATTTATCCTCCAGTAACTCCCGGCCAATGGGTAGGTAGTTCACCTGACGACGCAGGTGCTGCAGTGCTCTCCCGACCATATGTACGTGATCGAGTACCAGAGGAGGCAGCTCCCCGACCGGGATCCATTGTGCCACCTCACTGAGTTCATCGGGCTGGGGCGTGACTACTTGTGCATTCACCAGGGCCAGAAAGGCGGTCGACACAAATCGCTGATCAAACCAATCCAGCAGATCCGCCCACTCCTCGTCCGTCCAGAGCGGACGAAGGTTTTCTAGGGCTGTGCGGCTTAAAGCACTATCACGCCATCCCCGATCCACTCCGCTGAAAGTGTGGAATTGTTCCAGAAAAATATCGTGTACGCCCGTGCGCTCGGCGAGGATTTTGCTCACCGCTTCGTCCATCGTCATTTCCAGTGGTAAGAATCCCCCCGGTAATGCCCAGGCCTCGGTATGCGGGTACCGCAACAACAACACGTGCAAGGTGCGATCCCGGTACCCGAAGACCACACAATCCAGCGAAACCCCCGGCATGAACCCCGCAAAACGACCGGAATGGGACGTTTTTTTCATAAATAAGAATCTTTTATTGTGTCAATGTAACAAAATAAAGCTACATTTAATGTGTCTTATTGACACAATAAATAACTAGCTATGAAAAACGCTCCCTTTTTCCTCCTTATTTTCCTGATGATCGCCTGTTCTCCGGAAACAGCAACGGACTTTGCCGACCTCAACGGAGACGGCAGTATGCAACCTTACGAAAACCCCGACCTGAGTGCCGACGAGCGGGCCGACGATATCCTGTCACGCCTCTCGGTACAAGACAAGGTCAACCTCGTCGTCGGCGTGGGATTCAATATTCCCGGTATGTACGAATCAATCCAGGAATTGCGTGTTCCCGGGGCAGTCGGTGGTACTTTCACTTTCGATTCCCTCGGTATCCGTGGCCTGCTCACCACCGACGGGCCGGCCGGCGTACGCATTATGCCCATCGAAGGCACCGACACCTATTACTGTACCGCCTTTCCCATTGCGTCCCTGGTTTCCTCCACCTGGGATCAGGAGCTGGCGTACGAAATTGGCTCGGCGATCGGCAACGAGGTTAAGGAATACGGAATGGACATCTTGCTGGCACCGGCCCTCAATATCCACCGCGATCCCCGTGCCGGACGCAACTTTGAGTACTATTCCGAAGACCCCCTGCTTTCCGGAAAAATGACGGCCTCGGTGGTCAACGGCGTGCAGTCCCATGGCGTGGGGACCTCCGTCAAGCACTACGCGGCTAACAACCAGGAGACCAACCGCAACATTATCGACGTGATCGTTAGTGAACGGGCCCTGCGCGAGATCTACCTCAAAGGCTTTGAGATCGCCATCAAAGAATCGAATCCCTGGACGGTCATGAGTGCCTACAACCAGGTGAACGGGGCCATGGCCTCCGAGAACGAAGACCTGCTCACCACGGTCTTGCGGGATGAGTGGGGTTTCGACGGCTTTGTCATGACCGACTGGTTTGCCGGTCAGGATGCTGCTGCCCAAATGCGCGCCGGGAACGACCTGCTCATGCCCGGTACTCCGGAACAGCGGCAAGCCCTGATGGAGGCCGTCGAAAGTGGCTCCCTCGACGAAGCCATCCTCGATCGCAATGCCAAACGCATACTGAAGATCTTGCTTAATTCTCCTTCTTTTAATCATTACGATTATTCCAATGAGCCCGACCTGGATGCGCACGCGCAACTGGCCCGGGAAGTAGCGGCGGAAGGTACCGTACTGTTGAAAAACGACGGTACCCTGCCCCTTAATCCCGACCAGCTCCAGGTCGGAGCTTTTGGCATCGGCTCCTACGATTTTATCGCTGGTGGTACTGGTAGTGGTGATGTGGTCGAAGCCTACACCGTTTCTCTGGTGGAAGGGCTGGAGAATGCCGACATCGCCGTTCAGCAAGACCTGAAACAAGCCTATCGCACCTACCTGGAATCCGAAAGAGAAAAAGCTCCCGAGCAGGAGAATTTGTTCATGCCGCCACCGGTCATTCCCGAGCGTCCGCTCACCGAACTGGAAGTGAGTGGTGTGGCCGATGCAACCGATATTGCCCTGATCACTCTCGGTCGCCTATCCGGTGAATTCCAGGATCGACCCCTCGATGGTGATTTCTACCTGACGGAAGCCGAGCAGGATATGATCTCCACCATCTCCGATGTCTATCATGCTCAAGGCAAAAAAGTGGTCATGATCCTCAACATCGGTAACGTAATCGAAATGGCCTCCTGGCGCGATAAGGTCGATGCAATCGTCCTGCCCTGGCAGGGTGGTCAGGAAGCCGGTAATGCCGTAGTCGATGTGCTGACCGGTGTGGTGAACCCATCGGGTAAGTTACCGTCCTCATTCCCACTCACCTACGATGATGTTCCCAGCTCCGATAACTTCCCGGGCGAAGAGATCGGTGAGCCCTTCCGCATTAATGAGCTCTTTGAAGCAACGCCTTCCCGGGTCATTTACGAAGAAGGCATCTACGTGGGCTACCGCTACTACACGACCTTTGGTAAGGAAGTGGCTTACCCCTTTGGGTACGGCATGACGTATACGTCTTTCGAATACGACAACGCTTCCGTATCGGGATCGGATGGCACCATAAATGTTTCCGTTTCCGTAACCAATTCGGGTGACGTATCCGGCCGTGAGGTCGTACAAGTCTACGTATCGGCCCCCGGCCAAACGATGGACAAACCGGAAATGGAACTCCGTGCCTTCGGCAAAACGGGTACGCTGGAAGCCGGTGCATCCGAAGAACTGACCTTCACCATTGAACCGAAGGATTATGCCGCCTGGGATACCGAACGTGCCGCCTGGGTCGTGGAACCCGGCACCTACGAAGTACGCATCGGCGCTTCCAGCGAAGATATCCGCGCTACGGGCACCTTTGAGGTTGCCGGAGAGATCATCGTCGAAGAACTGAGCAATGCGCTAACTCCAGAAAGGCAAATCGATGAACTTACATCGGGTGATGAGTGAGAGACACTAATAATTATCCCAGCCTTTTCCCAAAAGGTAGGTTCCCCCTTCCATTCCCAAAGGGAAGGGGGCGGAGGGGGATGGGTTTTAAATGGGGATGAGGCTAAGCCTTATCCCCATTTTTCTTTTGCCGAAAGGCCACTAAGGATTAGGAAGCTGAAAAACCAATTTCACCAGATCCCCCCACGAATCGGTGGTGTTGGAAAAGCCCGCAACCACCAGGTTGGCGTCCAGAAAAATGCCCAGTTGAGAGCTGGTACCCATCTGGCTACCGCTGTGGCCAATGATGCTTCCGCTAGGTGAATCGCCCTGCCCGTAGATGTACCAACCCAGGCCGTAGGGATTGCCCTGGGTTTTAAGGCCGGTGTCCCGGATCATCATTTCCAGCGAGGACCGGCTGATCAATTTATCGTTAATTATGGCTTCCCCGAAGCGCAACAGATCGCCAAGGGTGCTTTGCAGGCCACCACCGGGAATTTTCAGGCTCAGGTCGGTTTGAGGTGCGCGTTCCCAGGCACCATCTTTAGCTTTGGAGTACAGTACCGCCTTGTTTTTATATTGGGTACCAGCTTGCTCCACACTGGTTGATGTCATACCCGCCGGTTCCCAGATGTGCTCCCGCATATAGTCTTCGTACGACTGGCCACTGACCGCCTCGATAATCACGCCTAGTACCACGTAATTATAGGTGGCATAGCTGTAGCTGGTCCCCGGCTCGAATAGTAAGCGCCGATCATGGAATACCGCCATGGCATCGGTCAGACTGGCGTAATGCTCGGTAGGAAAACCCTCGCGATCATTTTTATAATTTCGGATACCCGACCCATGACTCAGGAGGTCCCGCACAGTGATAACGCCCTTCTTTTTTTCCGGGAAACCGGGTACATACGTCTGGATGGACGCATCAAGGTCTAGCTGACCTCGTTCGACCAATTGCATGATCGCCACCGCCGTCATGGGTTTAGCGATGGATGCAATCCGGTGGATCATATTGGAATCAGCCGGTATTTGGGCATCCAGATCCCGGTGACCCGCTCCGCCAATCCACTGGATGGTACCATCGCGCCACATACCCGCAACTACCCCCGTATACTGTCCGTTGCGGACGGCCTCTTCCAGTAATTGCTGTTGACCTGCGAAGGGATCAGTGGTAGAAGATTGATCTTTTTTTTGCGCAAGCAGCACACAACCGGACATCATGAACAGTAGAAGTAAGGAATATCTTGACATGACTGGAGCTCTTACATTTTGATTTGTACTACATTATACGAATTATTGGTGCAAAGTATCTTAACGGGAGGTGGGGCACATACTATTTCTTAAAGAGAGGATACCTAAGGCCCAACCTTACGGTACGGGGTAATTGGTATAGTGTATAGAGATTTGAGCAAGTCATACTACCTAATACCCTCTACCAAATACAACGGGAGGTGGTGACACTCCGCTCTTTATCAATCGATTAGGCCCCAACCTCACGTTTTATTAGCCTTTCGGCAAAAAAACAACAGCAATGATCATCGAAGTCACTACCCAACTGCCAGCAACCACAAAAACCGTTTGGCAAGCGCTTACCGATCCGGTCCAGATGCGGCAATGGTATTTTGATAATATCCCGGATTTTATGCCGGAGGTGGGCTTCGCTACGGAATTTCCCGTGCAGTCCGAAGCACGTACGTTTACCCACCTGTGGACAGTAACTAAAGTGGTTCCTCAACAAGAGTTATGCTACCGTTGGCAGTACCGGGAATACCCGGGCGAAGCGGAAGCGATATTCCAACTTTCGCCTGATAGTGATGGTACGCGATTATTTCTTCGATTTGCAGGACTGGATACGTTCCCAAACGGTATTCCCGAATTTACGGAAGCGGCCTGCCGGGGCGGGTGGCGGTATTTTCTGCAAGAACAACTTCCCGCCTATCTGGTGGGATAATTTTTAGTGTTTCATTTTTAATTGATAATTCGTCCGGGGTTATTAGGAGAAAGGGGGATTTGGGGAATTGGAGAATTGGAGATTTGGGGATTTGGAGATTTGGGGAGTTGGAGATTTGGGGAGTTGGAGTTGGAGAGTTGGGGAGTTGGGGATTTGGATTTCAATCAACCCGATTTTTACAGAGACGCGATGTAGAGCGTCTGCCGCCGCATTTCGATTCGGCGAAACCCGACGCTCCATGCACTACGCCCCATGCGGCCGAGCGAAAGGCGATAACCTAAAGCATGAAAACAAAAGAACCAAGCAAAAAAGTCCCTCCAGTCCCTGCGTTCGCTTAAGTCTCAATGCCGACGCCCGACGCTCTACGCACTAGGCTCTACGCGGACAAGCGCAACGCAAAAAACCATAGCATGAAAAACCGACGCCATGCCCAAAACCATCCCTCCGGTCTCTTCTTTCCCTTTAGTCGCTACAGTCTCGTCAACGGAGTCAGCTCTTTCAAAGACACATTTCGTGGGCGCGATCCAGAGGATCAGCGTTCCTATTCGATCCGTCTCTACGCACGACGCTCCACGCCCGACGCGGACAAGCGCAATGCGAAAATCTAAAGCATCGAAAACCTCAGACCAGGTCCAAAAAACCATCCCTCCGGTCCCTTCTTTCCCTTTAGTCGCTGAAGTTTCTCAAGTCCCTAAAGTCTCCAACCGTTGGCCGTCTACCGTGAACCCTCCCTACCTCTGGCAAACGGCGCCCCCGCCGCTTCCAGCTCATCCTCGTAGGCACTTAACGCCTGCAGGTACTGATCGAGATCCTGGCGGAAGGACGTGAAATCGCGGCTCGCGATCTCCAGATTGGTACGGAAGGTCTCCGTAGGTGCCTGACGCACACTCCAGTGACCGCCGGCAACTTGTCCGACACGGGACTGAATACCGGGCGAGGTCGATTCGTTCATGCCCGAGCGAGCGGGGTCGCTCCACAATCGCATCCGGAGATCAGCTAACTCTTTTTGTAGCTCCTGCCACTTAGCAAAGTGCTCGGGCTTTGCTTTGGGCGTTTGGGGTAAAGCAGCTTTGAGGTAGCGCAGGCGCTCGCTGGCTTCGCCCATTTGCTGACCCGCACTGGATACCCGACGCATCAATTCGCTGGTCTCCATCTGGAATTCAGCTACGGCGGCGAAATCGACATCAGAGGCCGTGGCGGGAATAGGCTTCACCGTGAAGGTTTGGGGTGTACCTTGTGCAGTCATCTCCCCATCGTGTTCCAGGTATACCTGCACGGTATAATCGCCCGGAGGCGCCAGCGGTCCCTTTGGGTCACCCGCCCAGGGTGGCTGGAAGGAGGGAGTTGATAAATTAATGGGGTTGGGAGCCGGGTATCGCAGATCCCAGCTGACCCGATGTAATCCTTTACCACCGGGCCCTTCTATCCAGCGTACCGATTCACCGGCTGCATCTTCGACCAATAGCATGATCCGCGGACTGCCTTCTGTCGATTCCTCGCGCATGGTTTCCCAGCCCGGGAAAGGAATGCTTTTACCCTCTTCGCGCAGGGCTTTTTCCTTCTCCTGCCGTTCTTGCCGATCCGTCTGTGGCCATTCCGGCAGGTAGTAGGTGATCAAAGCTCCGAAAGGCGGATTGTCACCGACGTAGCTGTCGGACCCCAGGGTCGGCATGCCTTTGGCCTGCATGGGCTCGTTGGGTACGTACCACCAGGCATCGCGCACCGGGAATAGGGTTGTCTCTTCTGCCGCCACCGCTTCGGAGATCGATCGCAGAGGCATGTAATCGTCTAGGATATAAAATCCGCGACCGAAGGTAGCTCCGACAATGTCGCCATCGCGTTCGTGCAGCTCCACATCACGGAAGGGGATGGTGGGCACCCCGGCCCCCAGCTTGATCCAGTTGTCGCCCGTATTGTAGGAAAAGTACAGACCGTATTCGGTCCCGATCACCAGCAGGTTTTCCTGGACGGGATCTTGTTTGATCACCCACACAATGGTGCCTTCCGGCAAATCCCCG
Organism: uncultured Saprospiraceae bacterium; assembly: GCA_964342305.1. Lineage (GTDB taxonomy): Bacteria > Bacteroidota > Bacteroidia > Chitinophagales > Saprospiraceae > DT-110. The sequence goes on from CAYFGK010000135.1 coordinate 14,058, forward strand.
GTAATGGAGGTCCAGGAACGGCCGCGGTTGGTACTCATAAAGAGGTAGGGATTGTAATCGCCCAGTTTATGAGCATCGGCTACCGCAAATACGGTATTGGCATCATGGCCCGACGCTTCCAGATCATTGATGAAGGAGCGTTCGGGTACCTTGGGCAGAGCACTACTTTGGCGCCAGGTAGCCCCGCCATCTTCGCTAATGTGGATGACTCCGTCGTCGGAGCCGGTGTACAGCACGCCTTCCTCGATCGGTGATTCGGCAATGGATGTCAGGGTCGCATATTTCGACATGGCGCCGTTATCGTAGAGGGCATCCACACTCCATACCCGGTCGATCATCTCCAGTTCGTAGCGATTGGTATTAGTGGTCAGATCATCACTGATGGCCGTCCAGGAATTGCCGCGGTCGTCGCTGCGCCACAGCCGCTGGGAGCCGAAATACAGGCGCTGGTGGTCGTGCGGACTGATCAGGATGGGGCTATCCCAGTTCCAGCGCTCGGGCGCATCGTTGGGAGCCGGTTGCGGCTGAATGTTCAACACCTCGTGGTTGCGGCGGTCGTAGCGGTGCAGGAGGCCCTGCTGAATTTCCATGTAGGCGGTATTCGGATCTTCGGGATCGAAGGCCGAATCGTATCCATCGGCACCCAGGGGTACGTACCAATCCTGATTGCGCACACCCTCGACGTTAGTGGTGCGGGAAGGACCGATCAGGGTCCCCAGGTCCTGGGCTCCACCAATGATGTTGTAGAAGGGCTCGGCATTGTCGAGACCCAGTTTGTAGAACTGCGATACCGGCATATTCGGGAAATGGCGCCAGCGGATGCCTTCATCGAAGCTTTCGTAAAGGCCCGCATCCGTTCCCACCAGCAGGTGATCGCCATTGGTGGGATCGATCCACATGGCGTGGCTGTCACTGTGTTTATCATTGCCCGTTTCCAGGTAGTCGAAGGTCTTACCGCCGTCGCGGGTCACGTGCACGAATACGTCCATCTGGTATACCAGGTCTGCATCGTCGGGCGATGCTTCGATCTCCTGGTAGTAGTGCGGGCCCGTACCGCCCGAGGTATAACTACTGCGTTTTTCCCAACTTTCGCCCTGGTCTGCGGAGCGATAGAAGCCCTTTTCCGGGCCGCTGGCCTCAATGGTCGCGTACACCAGGTTAGGATTGGCGGGCGTAACGGCCAGTCCGATCTTGCCCATATCGCCTTTCGGCAAACCGGTTTGCTGGCGCTCCCAGTTGGCTCCGTTATCGGTTGATTTATAGATCCCCGATTCGGGCCCGCCCGCCAGCAGCGACCAGGTGTGGCGGCGGCGTTGGTAGGCGGCGGCGTAGACCACATCGGGATTGCCGGGCGCAAATTCCAGATCCGTAACACCCGTGTGCTCGTCGATGGCTAAAACCTGCTCCCAGGTCTTACCGCCATCAGTTGTTTTGTAAACACCCCGGTCGCCACCGGATGACCATAGCGGTCCCTCCGCGGCTACGAAGACTACATCGCTGTTGCGGGGATCGACCAGGATCTTACCAATGTGTTCGGATCGGTCGAGACCGGTGTTCGTCCAGGTTTTACCTCCGTTGGTACTTTTGTAGACGCCGTCGCCCCAGCCTACGTGGCGGCCGCTGACGTTCTCACCGGTACCGACCCAAACTGTTTCTGGTCGATTGGGGTCCACCGTTACCGTGCCGATGGAATAGGAAGACTGATGGTCAAAAACCGGTGTCCAGGTGATACCACTATTCGTGGTTTTCCATAGATTCCCCGAGCCGGCCGCTACGTACCAGGTACTGGCGTGATGGGGACTCACAGCAATGTCGGCAATACGCCCACCCATGAGGGCCGGACCGATGCTGCGAAGTCGGAGACCCTGAACAGCTTCCACTATAGAAGCTTTCGTATCATTTTGGGCGTAGGCAGGAGACTGTATCAGGCTGCCAATCAACAAAATCAAGAGGAAGGTAAAACGATGGTTTTTCATGCTACGTGAACTTAGGTAGTCAATCAACAATAGGCCAGATCAGGGAAGATATCAATAAAAAAGACATTCCATGGGATCAGTATTCGTCAATTCTTTATTTTCAGGTACGCTACGGAAACGTCATGTCCATGTCCGATAAACAACTACTTGATACGCCCCTCCAGGGTATTCCTTCTTCGAATTATACCCTGAGTGCTTACCGTCTTTTTCAGGTCTCCCTGGTTTGCGCAATCCTTCTGGCCGGTATTATGCTTTATTACTGGAACAAACCGGAGCCCGATTTACCATTCGTTCAATTTGTGGGATCCTTGTATTTCCTTATTTGCCTCACTTCTCTGGCGGGTACTATCTTCGGTTTGCTAAGCTTTCGCAAAAAAGAGCGGTCGGACCTTCGGAAAAAGCTGGGGCTGGTGGGAAACTGTTTTTTGTTTCTGCTTTTTCTGGGCTTGATCTTGTATAGCCTGATCGCCTTTCCGGTCTCCGACATAGAACACTAAACCCCGAACCATGGCTACCCAAATTACCGATTACCACCAAGAGTCCTTCTCCTTTCCCATGCGGAACGGGCACACAGCTACCCACGACGTGTATACCCGCGGAAAGGGGACGAAGGTCCTCATCCTGATCCAGGAACTTCCCGGCATCGGGCAGGACCTTACAGGAGGGTTAAAAATGATGAATGCTTAATGTAAATGATCGTTTCATGGAGCACTTAGCTTAGAATCCCTGCCTTTTTTAAGCGCCGGTAATATCCAAAAAATGGACACAGAGTAGTATACTTGCCATGGCTTTAGGTGCTCTTTTTTTATAGCCCCGTTAACTAAACCTCAACCATCTCTTATGAACACCAGGCCCCTATTTGTATTCCTATGTTTTTTGCCCACCTTTTTTCTGCAAGCCCAGGCGGATTTCCGGGAAGGATTCCTGGTAACCAATGAAGTTGGCCCAGTCCTATCATCAGGCGGTTTTCGGAGAGTCTCAAAGCGTCAGCTATGTAAAAGACGTGCCCTTCCTCAAAATTATGCCCGAAGTAGTTGGAGGCGTAATTTCATTTTCCGACATCCCCAACATTACCGAAAAGTCCTATACCCATTTCGGATTAATTGGTCACCTGTGGATGCCCAATGCCAGTGAGAAACTATTCTTGCGTACCGGGGTCCTTCTGTCACGATTGGACATTGAAGGCGTATCAGATACCTATGTCAAGATCCCCATCCAACTTGAATACATCTATCCGGGCGGCCTCATCCAGCCCCGTCTCGCCTACGGTCCCAACTTTTACCTCCCCGATGGCCAATCGACCGTCTCCCTGAATCTGGGAGCAAATATCAGAATGTATAACAACCTATTCCTGAGTACTTCCACCGATATTGAGTTCAATCCCAACCTAATTGTCATTCCCAAACGTATGATCAGCTATTCCCTGATGGCAGGCGTGTTTTGGCGAATTCCTTAAACGGAAAGGTTTTTCGGGCATTCCATCTTAATAAATACAAGGGTAAACTCTGGACCAGGGATCTTCGACCATAAACCAACCCTCACCCTATCCATCTGCTCTTTGGGACAAACAACCCGGAAGGTAACCCAGTATCCTTCACTTTCTTTGAACTACATTGTTTTAAAGAAACATGAGGTTGGGCCCGATCAGTTTTCAAAGTGACTGAGTGTAACAACCTCAAGTTGTATTTGGTATGGAGTAGTAGGTATTAAGATTTGCTTAAATCCAAATTCCCTATACCTATTTCCCTGTAGCGGGAGGTCCTTATCTGCATTTTACAAAAATCGCTTAAGCCAAACCTCAAGTTAAAACATTGAATACCAATTCTTTATATCAAATATTGCCCCTGGACCCTGGACCCTGGACCTCGGACCCCGGACCTTGAACCCTGGACCCTGGACCTCGGCCTCTGGGCCCTTGGACCAAAAAAACAAGAATTCAAAGCATGCTTATCATTCATGGAATATCATTTTTTGGGAACGTAAACGCTCTTAGCGGTTACGCATTACTCCTTTTACTTCAGCAGGGACTTTCAACGAATTACCAAGAATACCATCAGGATATTCGGAAGGCTGAGGAGTTTCTGGCCGAATCGGCCTACCACCAGGCACTGGACAAATACGAAGCGGTATTTGCCGACTACGACTTCATTTTTGTCCGTGATTTGAAAATAGCTACCCAGGTCGCCTGGTACGTTGGCGATACCTCCCTGGCTATCAACTATATGGAAAGGGGCATTTCTGCCGGATGGCAGCAAAAAGACATCCGCAGAAATGAATGCCTGGATGCCTTACGGCAAACGAATGCCTATCGTGAACTCGACAAAAGGTATCCAGACCTGCGTAGACAGTACGAGGCGAGCCTCGATCAGACGCTCCGAAAACAAGTACACCGACTATTTAAACAAGATCAATGGAAGGCCCTGGGCGTTCTTTTGCGGATTGGCCGTAAAGCTAAGGATCGGTATGCTGAGCGCCGTTTCGCTCCCCAAAGTGAAGACCATCTGGAGACATTATCAACCATTCTGGAAACCCACGGCTATCCCGGTGAACAGTTGATCGGAAACAACTATTGGGGAGAGACCATTTTAAGTCATCATAATTCTATTTCGGAAGAGTACGTCCTGCAGGACACTTTGTACCGCCACCTGCGGCCGTCGTTGAAAAAGGCGTATCGGAGGGGCGAGATATCCGCCCTCGAATTGGCCACCATCGATGAGTGGTATTTAACTGTGCTGGATGGGCACGATAAGGCTCATTACGGAATTCTCAACCGACCATCCCCTTCCGACATTCAATACGTCAATGAACGCCGTAAAAGTGTAGGTCTGCGTTCCATGGAGCTACGCAATGCCCTCATTGATCAGGAGGCTAAAACGGGTATGAACCTGTACACGCAAGAGGGGTGGATAGAGGGGAAAGTGATGATAAATGATGAATGATGAATGTAAGTTTCTAGTAAAGCCAGCGGTGTTTTGGGGGTATTGCCGGAAAGAAAAGTGTTCAGTGCTCATATGTTTGAGGAGAAGTAAAACGGTACATTAATGATCAATGATGTAT
>CAYFGK010000136.1:0-18783 GCA_964342305.1 uncultured Saprospiraceae bacterium
GGGATTTGGGGATTTGGGGATTTGGGGATTTGGGGATTTGGGGATTTGGGGATTTAAAAAATGCACTTAAATAACTGAAAAACAAAGCTTTAATTAAAAATTAAACACTAAAAATTAATCATTATACTCTAAATCGGAATATGCTGCTTCGATCCCGGAACCACGATCCCGCCCCGGTTCCCGATCTCGACTGAGCCGAAGCGAGTGGCGAAAACCTCGGGTAAGGGCCGGTCGCCGGGTACCGACAACCATAAGCGAAGCAGATGTCGGCGACGCTCCGGTTCCGGCCAATCCTCGAAGCCGGTGCGGTCGTGGAGCATGGCGTGGTTGTAGACAAACTGCATATCGCCTTTTTCCAGCATCATGGTCAGGTGGACTTGAGGGTCGTTGCAGATGGCATCGAAGAGGTCGAGGGCCTCGAAGTGGCGATCGGTCAGGCGTGGAGCTTCGGGGAAACGCTGGGCCGACTCGATGTATTGGCGCTGATAAAAAATGGTCACCTTGTCCTCTAAAAAACTGAATACCGGAATGCGCAGGAAAGGCTCCATGCCTTCCGGCACCTCGCCCCGCCGATCGGTGGCAATGGGCTGCAGGAGCAGTTCCAGCAGATCGGGACGCTGGCGATGCATTTCATTGTATACCGTATCGGCACTCACCAGCAGGGACTGCCCTCCTTCTTTGGCGGGCTGCAGACAGAGCAAGCCAACCACATCGGTGGAATCCGTATGGAAGGTTTGCCGCTCCCTGGTCTGGTAGATTCGCACATTGGGGTCCTTGCTATCCACGCCCAGGTTGCGCACGTGCCCCAGCAGGTGCCCCTGCGCATTCTGGGAGCGGGCGTTTCCGAGGTGGGTGCCCAAACCATAAAATAAAGTAGCCGCCTCCCGTTCCGAATAGTTGTGTACCGGCAACCCACGCGCCAGACCAAATCCGCGTCCGCCGATCAGCTCTTGTTGCAGCTTTTCCAGACGTGGGCCCAATGTAGGCAGGGGAAAGTCAGCACTTGTCAGTTCGTTCACCGGTGTCCCTGCTTCCAGGACCGTTGCGGTGGCCTCTTCCAATTCTTGTATTTCGGCGGAAGTCAGTTGCCAAATCCATTCGTCGCTACGTCGGGCCTGATCGGGACCGTACCAGCAGGTGGGACCGGATTGGAGAGGAGGAAGCGTCATTTAATAATTTTTAATGAGTAGTTATTAATTACCTGGCTTAAACACCTCCGCCATCATACACCGGGCCGAACCGCCTCCGTATTTTTCGATGACCTTGAGGGGGCTGAACAGGATGCCGGTATGCCCTTCTATATCCTTCTGCTGGTTTGGACTTAGTGACCGGTAGGCTTGCTCGGACATGACCAGGAATTTGTCGCCTTTTTTATTTTTCACCTGCAGGGCATTCCCGGCGAAGGCCATCATCTGCTCCAGGCTGATGCCGATCACCTGTTTATTGGTGCGGTCGAAGGAATCGAGAAGCTGCTGTCGCTCCTCTTCGTCGCGGACGGTATCCAGGCAAATGAGTACAAAGGTTTCTCCCAGGGCCATCATCACGTTGGTGTGGTAGATGGGTTCACCCTCCATATCCAGGGCGTTAAAAGCCACCACTTCGTAGTTCATCTTTTTGGAGAAAGCCTCCAGAAGCTCCTTATTGGTGCGCACACTCAGGCAGGCGTAAGCAATTCGGTTGCTGCGATCGAGGATCATACTGCCCGTGCCCTCCAGAAAAACGCCATCTTCCTCCGATTGCTCCATCTGATACCGGTCGGTGTAGCCGTAGCGGGCCGACAAATCGCGGATGATATCTTCGCGCCGTTCTTTGCGGCGCTGGGATGCAAACATAGGATAGGTCACGATCGTGCCCTCCTCATGGAAAGTGATCCAGTTGTTGGGGAAAACCGCATCGGGTTTGAGGGGATCGGGCGTATCTTCCACGACAATGATGTCGATGCCGGCCTCGCGCAGTTCGTGTACGAAGGTGTCGAACTCTTCCCGGGCCCGCTGCTCGATCTCGTCGATGGGCAGGGTTTCATCATTCGACTGAAAAGCGTTATTGCCCGCCGTTTCCTGGTTGTACCCGAAATGTGCCGGACGGACCATCAAAATAGTATCGGTAATCTGTTGCACGCAGTAGTTTTTTGACAAAAATACGGCCGCCCCGAAATAGCCAGGGCGGCCGTAAATATAGTTGATTTTAAGGGTCGGTTGAGCCTAAATCATTTTTAAAGAAGGCGATAGTCGATGCCCGGTTTCGGTACAGGGTAGTAGGTAGAGGGTATTTGGATTAAACCCTTAACCAATTCTAATAAGCGCGAAGTCAGGTTCTGATATGCTGCTATACCTCAACCTCATCCTCAACCTTCACCGCCCGCCGAAACCCATACGGGCGTATGCCCAGTGAAGGCGGGAACCTCTCCTTACTTATCCTTCGTAGCCGGTAGCGTATATCCGAACGCCTGAACGGTCATTCCGGATACGGTACCGTCGTCGGCGATATCAAAAGCTGCCTCGGAGGAGCCATCGACACTTACAAACTTGGTGTTTGATTCCGGCATTAAGTAAGCCTCGTATCCGGCGGCCGGAATGAGCATTTTATATAAACCGTCTTCCTCCTCGATTTCGCACTTGATATTAAAGCCGGAAACGGAATAGGTACCGGCAATGCCTTCCGGCAAATCAAAATCCTGATAGCGTTCCGATAATGGCGGATAGAAGTTGTTAAGCGTGGTCATATCCACAATGGCTCCATTCACCGACAGGGAAGCCAGCTCATCCGCCCGTGGAATCTCCATGGAATAGCTATCCGAATTTTTCCAAATGTCGGCCTTTGCTTCAACGGTTGCAGTGGTACCGTCTTCGTATTCCATCTCAAAGATCAGGGGTACCGGCCGCGAACCTGCATTGGTGACCGTAATCGTTCCGTCTTCCACGCCTTCGATATTCACATCGGCGTAGCCGTACTGGAAGAACCAGGGGTTCCACAACCAGCTAAGGTCTTCACCGGTCACATCCTCAAAGGTGTAGATGAAATCGTAGGGCGTCGGGGATTTCTTGGCCCAGCGGGTAATGTATGCCCGATAGGCTTCCAGGAAGCGCTCATCGCCCAGGTAATGGTGCAGGATGGAGTAAAAGAAGGCCGGCAGACTGTACGAAGCGTAGCCGTAGTTATTGTCCATGTACTCGGTACTGGTGATCAGTGGCAGATCGGAATAACTACCCATCGTTCCCTGTACGCCACCTTTATACATATCGATGATGTAACCGGGGTTTTCTTCGAAGAAACGCTGCTCGGTCAGGTTATCAATGTAGGCAGCCCAACCCTCATCCATGTGCGCAAAGCGGCGCTCGTTCACCCGCACGTACATGGGGAAGTAGGTGTGAAACATCTCGTGGATGGTCACGCCCAGACCGGGGCCGGCATTGTTAGCCATCATGGGGAACTCCATACCTCCGCCGAACAGACCGATGAAGGTGGTAAAGGCTTCGTAGGGGTACGGCACCCCGGGAATATCTTCGCTGAAGTGACGCATGATCTTGCGCTGAATCTGGGTCAGGTCCGGGAAATTACCGGCCTGATCGATGGGGAAGACCGATTCGATCAGCACATCGCGATCTTCCACCTCTTGCGTTGCTGCGGTCCAGAGGTAATGATCGCTGGTCGCAAAAGCAAAATCAGACACTTCGTCGGCGGTATAATGCCAGGTAGTGCTTTTGTTGGCGTACTCACCGTCCAGGTCTTCGGCAGTAATGATGTTTACCGTTTCCTCCGTAGCGGAGAGTGCGTTCTGGTAACGATCGTACTGCGTATCGGGTAGCACTTCTTCCGCATTTTGCAGCAGTCCGGTAGCCCAGATGGTGAATGCTTCCGGAGCAGAAATACGCACATCGAAATTAGCCAGGTTGTTATAGAACTCCGAGGCAAAGTGGTAGTCCATGGCATCCCAGCCGAAAACATCGTCGTAGACTGAGATCTGCGGGTACCAGTAGGCCACGAAAAAAGAAGTGCTATCATAAGTACCGGTGCGACGGTTGGTCAGGGACACTTTCGATTCCCAATCGATCTCCAGGTCAATGGATTCACCGGATGCCAGTGGCTGCGGCAGGCGCACCAACAGGTTGGTGGCCGTGCGATTGACCAATTGCTGATTATTGAGGTCGTACTCCTGGCCATTGACGACCAGTCGAGACACGTTAACTCCGTCGTTGATGTCTTCCGGCGTAACGGCCATGCGTCGGCTGTTCCCTTCCCGGAACACATCGTAATACAAACGGATAACCAAAGTACCCAGGTCGTCGGGACTATTGTTGTAATAGGTAACCTTCTCCGAACCATCGAGGCCGCGGGTTGCCGGATCAAAGGCAACATCAATGTCGTAATCGACCGTGTTTTGCCAGTATTCGTCACCGGGGGCACCCGTCATGGAGCGGGTATTCGCTTTATAGGCTTCCTTAATCTCTTTGGGGATAAAAAAACGTGATTCCTGCGCCAGCACGGTACCGGTTCCAAGCAGGATGGTCATGCATGTCAGGAGCATTAATCGTATTCGATTCATAGTGTTAGGTAGGTTGTTTCACGAAAATTACCAAAATATTCGGAGGTTGTTAAAAGGTAGTAGGTATTGGGTATAGAGTATATGGATTTGATCAAAAACCTGGACCGTGGACCTTAATTTATTAATTCCAGGTCGTCGCTTTTTGTTTCATGGCTTCGGCAGTTTTTTCCCCCAGGTAGCGGTCGATGAAGTAGTGCGCCAGGTAGATCAGGGGTGTCAGCAGGATGGCCATACAGAATTTATAGGTGTACTGAACGGTACCCACGGCCAGTAATTGGTTCCACGCCCAGGGTTCCACGTTGCCCACCAGTTCGGGCCCGAATTTGAAGGCGATCGACAAGACCACAAAGCTGTCGAAAAACTGAGATATGATGGTGGAACCGGTCGCCCGCAACCAGATCATGCGGTCGCCGGTGCGCTCCCGGATAAAGTGAAAAGAAACGACATCCACCAGTTGTCCCACCAGGAAAGCCGTGAGCGAGCCCACAATGATCAGCAGTCCCTGCCCCATGATCACGCTGAAAGCCGATTGCATATCGGGCACACCGCGGGTAGCGTTCTGGGTGCGCCACCAGTCGGCCGGCACCAATTCGATGGCCGCGAAGACCATCAGAAAGGCAAAGGAGATCAGGGCTACCGCCAAAAAACTGAGGAGTCGCACCCCTCGCTTTCCGTAGTATTCATTAAGCACATCGGTCATGATGAACACGATGGGCCACATGATGACACCGGCTGAGAATTGCAGGGCTCCTTCCTGCCCGAAGAGGTTGAAATTCCAGGGGCGGATGCCCAGCGTATCTTCCAGGGCAAAGATCTTCACGCCAATGAATTGAGCCGTCAGCGCATTGACCACAAAAAAACCACCCAGAATAATAAACAGGCGGGATGGCTTATGGGTAATAATATCCAGTACGGAAGCAGTTTGGTTGGCGGGCAAAACGTGAGCAGAGGCAGCCGCGGGGGCATCCTGATTTTTCATAGTTGATTGATTGCGCAGTATGCAAAAGGCATTATCACCCTAAGTTGTTGCCGGAAACGCCTGATTTTTAACGGAATCACCTTTTTACTTTCGTTAAAAACTCCGTCTTAAGGTCATTTTTTCATCGTAGATGGATCGATATTTGATGACTACTTCCGCATCCAAATGGTACACGCTGTCTGCCTTGAAGGCAAAAATATCGGTGCGTTCATCCATTTTTACGGTACCGTCTTTCCCATAGTACCACATCCATTTAACTTTTGGGCGCAAGCCTTTGTAACCGACCAATTCATTCCATGGGTTCACTGCTTCTGAATCCCAGGAACTATCGCCGGCAATGACTTTAAACTCATCGATAATAGCAGGACCCAATCCATTATTAACCAATTTAAATGTCCGTATGGTATCGATCATCGACTCCTCAATATTCAGTATAGGCCGAACACTATACCGATTGTGCCGTCGCTCTTCAAATCCCTGCCAAAAGGAAGTCACTAAGGCCAACCCGGCAATGAACAGGGCGAGTCCTGAACTGATGTTTCTTCGTTTTGCCATACATGAAAAGGTTTAAAGGGTTTAAAAGGTGTAAAAGGTGGGGCAGGGACAGAATTTGCTACAAACGAACTACAAAACCGATCTGTCTGTTGGATTTCCGATAGCCTTTTTATATAAAGAATGATCCCATCATAAAAAGTTAGCTAATTCATGGGGAAGAAAAACAAAAAAAACAGGATCGGTGTCGTTTACTCGACCAATCCCGACTACGATTACGATTTCCAGGAAGAACAGGAACAGGAGTTACTACCCGCCAATCAGCAAAAACTCCGGGTGGTCATCGACCGCAAGAAGCGCAAGGGTAAAGAAGTGACCCTGGTCACCGGATTCGTCGGTCCCGAAGACGATCTGAAAGAACTCGGCAAATACCTCAAAACCAAATGCGGCGTCGGCGGCTCCGCCAAAGACGGAGAGATCCTCGTCCAGGGCGATCAGCGCGACCAGGTCGTGCAATTGCTGAAGGAGAAAGGATACAGCGGCACTAAGAAGGTTTGAGGTTTGAGGTTTGGGGTTTGAGGTTACCTCTAACCTGCCCTCAAACCCCAAACCTCAAACCTCAAACCTGACTACGTTTTAAGCGCTTCGCGCCAGGCCCTTACCAGCATGACCACGCGGTTGTAGTTGAGCATCCCTTCTTTGATGCCCTGGGTTTTCAGGTAGGCATCGTAGACCTGATATTGCAGATCCGGAATCAGATCCGGGTAGCGTTGCATAGATTCGTTGATACCATTGAGGTCATTCTGTATGCCTTGCGGCAAATTACTGCGCAGTTGTTTATAGGCATCGGGTTCGTAGCGACGGTACTGGATGGCCAGGGTTCGCCAGTAATTGAGATGGCCGGCGTAGGCGATGGCCGGATCCTCCTCTTCGACGAGGGCCACGTAGGCCAGGAAGTTGCAGGAGCCTTCGTCACCGAAACCATAACCGTGGGCCAGTTCGTGGGTAAGCACGTAGGGCCACTGCACCGGATGCAATCCCGGATCAATATGGCCCTCTCCGGTGAAAGGAAAATAAAGACCGGCGGTACTGAATCGAAGGAAACTACCCTTCGGATACATTTTACGGCCCCGTACCCGTCCGGGGGTAGGAAAGCCGTTACTTTTTAGCCAGGCGGTCAGATTGGATCGCAGCACCTTTTCCATATTGTCGGGCAGTTGTTCGTGCCCGAACGTCATGGAATCGGTAAGACCGGGGATCTGGCGCCGGTATTCAATGATGAGCGCCGTTTCTTCCTCCAGCTCTTTCTGGATCTCACTCAGGGGCAGCGGACGCGGGGAGATACTCAATTGCCGTTCCAGGGGAATGCGGTCGTAATTATAGCCCCACAGCACGAGGAACCAGAACAACACACTACCGAGGACCCCGATGATGGCGATCAGGCTATCGGTGAGGCGTTGGGACCAGCTGCGTGTTCGTTTGATCCATTTGCGAAAGCTCCAGCCGGCCCACACGAGTAATACGGGAATAAGAATATACATCGTGGCGAAGGGCAGCAGGGCCACGGAATAATCGATGCCGTAGCGCACGAACTTGAACAATCCCCTGGAATAATAAGTCTCTACCCATTGCGGATGGGTGGAACCTACCCATTTTAGTAAAGCAGCAAGCGCACCCAGGGCTCCCCAAAACAATTGGCGTCGCTGGTACGCAAGCAGATTAATCCTGGTGTTGGTTTTCGCAGCATCCTTATTTGACAGCAATAGCTGTAATCGTCGCATGTAGTCGTAGTGTTGAATGGCTAATCGCTACCATGGTAACGATTTGAATAGCTAAAAGTATGTGTTTGATGTCCGTGCACGGACAATGATATCACACAAAATACCTAGATTTGCAACTTCGGCAATCAATCCGTTGTTGAGGAAGTGAACTTTTAATTTAAAACGAAAAAACAAGCGAACATGGCATTCGAATTCACGGATAACAACTTTAAAACCGAGGCGCTGGAGAAAAAAGGTGTATCGGTAGTCGATTTTTGGGCTGAGTGGTGTGGACCTTGTCGTGCCATCACTCCCATCATTGAGGACCTGGCCAAAGAATACGATGGCAAAGTTACGGTCGGTAAGCTCAATGTTGATGACAACCCCGAAGTTGCCATGAAATACGGCATCCGCTCTATTCCTACCATCCTCGTCTTGAAAGACGGTGAGGTAGTTGATAAGACCGTGGGCGTCACCACCAAACAAGCACTCGCCGATAAAATCGAAGCGAACCTATAAATTGTCTGGGTTTTTACCTAGTTTCCATCCTTGCCCGGCCCGCTGCGGTCAGGCAAGGATTTTTTTTCCCAGGACCTATCCCGCTGTCTTATGAAATTACTCGACAATATGGAAGTGCGCGATCTGGGCAACCTCGATCTTCTGGCCCGCCAGGTCGTTGAAGGCTTTATGATCGGTCTCCACAAAAGTCCTTTTCACGGTTTCTCCGTCGAATTTGCCGAACACCGGCTCTACAATCCCGGAGAATCCACCCGCAACATCGACTGGAAAGTCTACGCCCGCACCGACCGGCTCTTCACCAAACGGTTTGAGGAGGAAACCAATCTGCGGTGCCAGATTGTCATTGATGCCTCCAGCTCCATGTATTTCCCCGAGGCCGACAAACGGGAACGGCGGGATTACATGAACAAACTGCGTTTTTCGGCTCTGGGAGCCGCTTCGCTTATGCACCTTTTGCAAAAGCAACGAGATGCTTTTGGCCTGACCGTTTTCGATGACCAGGTGCAGGAACATACCCGCTGCAAAAGCAGCAGCAGCCATTACCGCCTGCTTCTCTCCAAACTCGAAAGCCTGATCAACAACCCCGAGCGCAATAAAACGACCTCGGCTACCCAGGCTTTGCACCAGATCGCCGACAGCATTCATAAGCGCTCCATGGTCGTGATCTTCAGCGATATGTTCGAGCAGACCGATCAAACCGAGGAACTCTTTTCAGCCCTGCAACACCTCAAACACAACAAACACGAAGTAGTCCTTTTCCATACGGTTGACCAAAAGCTGGAACTTGATTTCGATTTCGAAAATCGCCCCTACCTGTTCGTCGACATGGAAACAGGTGACCAGGTCCGCCTGCAGTCCAACCAGGTGAAAGACTACTACGTAGAACAAATGAAAAAATTCCGCGAACAGCTGCGCCTGAAATGCCTGCAGTATAAGATTGATTTCGTGGAAGCCGATATCCGCAAGGGATTCCGGCCGATCCTGCAGTCATATCTGGTGCGCCGGCAAAAAATGAACATTTAGAGCCTATGATCAAACTGTCTGACTACTCCACCCTGCCACCCGAAGATGCCGACCGGGATGAACTCGAAAAAGAAACCAAAGACCTCGTTGATCGCCTCGGCGAATTACAGGAAATATTGCACGCTCAGGCCAAATACGGTGTATTGGTAGTCTTTCAGGGAATGGATGCCAGTGGTAAGGACGGTGCCGTGCGCAATGTCTTTGAAGAATGCCATCCCAAAGGACTGCGATCAGTATCCTTTAAAAAACCAACCGACGAAGAATTTGCCCACGATTTTCTCTGGCGTGTACACAAGGAGACGCCCCCCCGGGGAATGATCCACATCTTCAACCGCTCTCATTACGAGGATGTGCTTATTCAGCGCGTCCACAAATGGATCGACGAACCACACGTTACCCGCCGCATTGAATCGATCAACGCCTTCGAGCGCTTGCTCCAGTACGATGCCAATACGGTCATCCTTAAGTTCTACCTGCACATCTCCTACGATCAGCAAAAAGAGGAATTGCAGGAGCGCCTCGACGAGCACGACAAACACTACAAACACAATCCCGGCGACTGGGAAGAACGCAAGTACTGGGATGAGTACATGCGGTGCTACGAAGACGTTATCAACCGCTGCGAAGTCCCCTGGACCATTGTGCCCGTCGATAAACGCTGGTACCGCAACTACGTGGTAGCCAAAAAAATGGTGGAGGAATTGGAAAAACTCGATCTGGAATATCCGGGGCTACCCGAACAATGAAAGGTGTAGAGGGTTTAAATAGTTTAAGGTGTAATTGGTGGGGTTAAAATGAACCCTCTAAACCTTTACCTTCTACACCTTAAACCCTCTAAACCTTTTAAACCTTTTAAACCATCAATAAGGTACGAGTAGATAAGTGGTTGTGGAGCGTGCGGATCTTCAAAAGCCGCACCCAGGCAACGGATGCCTGTAAGACCGGCAAAGTCAAAGTGAACGACGTCAATGCCAAGCCCTCGCAAAACGTCGAGGTCGGCGACCACATTGCCGTGCGCAAAAACGGATTTAACCTCCAGTTCAAGGTAATCGACCTGATCAAGAAGCGGGTCGGTGCGCCTATCGCCGTCACCTGCTACGAAGACCTCACGCCGGAGGAAGAAAAGAATAAGTACAACGACTGGTTCGTAGGTAAAGGTAAGGTGGAAAACCGCGAGAAAGGGGCCGGCCGACCCACCAAAAAAGATCGTCGACGCATCGATGATTTTAAGGATGATTGGTATTGATTCTGATTACTTACCAGCCTTTCCGGAGCCCTCCTATTAATCTTTTGTTATTTTCGCCGCTCAGAAATACGCAGCGATCAATTGGTGCGTTTTCAGGTTTTAGATTTTGCATGGAGACTTTAATCGCTCCGGATTTCATCGACATCCACCCCATCTTACAAGTTCAACTAATTTACGTTCATGAAGACGAACTTCTTTGCTATTCTGACCATCCTGACTGTTCTGTCACTGACCAGTTGTCAAAATATCCCGGTTACCGACATTGCGGTGGACCTGGAGGAAGCCCGTTCTAATCAGCAGGCTTTTCCCCTGTTGTCCGAAAAATACCCTTCCCTTAAGCGGCCGACCGCCTACGCTATTCAACGCCTGTACGTACGCGAGCGCATCGGTACGGAGAAGATTGCCGGCTATAAAGCAGCGCTGACCTCCGAGGGTGCCCGCAGCAAGCTCAAGGCCGACCGGGCTGCGACCGGTGTTTTATTCGGGACCGGCTGGAAGGATTCCGGCACCACCATCCAGGCATCCGAATTTCAATATCCTCTCATTGAAACAGAGATCGGATACGTCATTAAGAAACCCATTCAGGACAAGTTGCGAAGTGTATCGGATGTACGATCCTACATCTACGGAGTGGTACCAGCAATTGAGATCCCGGATCTGGGTTACAAAAGCCTGGATGCCGTCAAATTGGAAGACTTTGTTGCCACCAACTCTGCCAGTGCTTCTTACATCCTGGGGGATCCGGTGGGCGTAAAGTACCTCGATACGAATACGACCAAGGTAAGCTTACGCAAAAATGGCCAGGTCGTTAATACCGGCGTCGGATCCGATGCCATGGGCAATCAATGGGAAGCCCTCTACTGGCTGATCAACCACATCATCGACCAGGGATACACCATCGGTGAGGGTCAGGTCTTACTGACGGGTGCGCTGGGCGAAGTACTTCCCTGCGAACCAGGATCCTACGAAGCTGATTTCGGAAATGTGGGTACTGTGTCGTTTACTGTCCGCTAAGGGTTCGAACCTTTTGGGGGATAAGCCGTATATTTCGGTAACTAACCCACCGACCATGAGAAAACACGTCTACCTGATAATCTGCCTGTTAGCGACCTGGTCGCTACCCGCAATCGGGCAGGAAGAAGTCCCGGATACCACTACCAAGGCGGAACTCGGTCCCTGGGGGCTGAGTATCGGCGTTTACCCACACGGTAGTACCATCAATAGCGACCTGATTGATTACCGATGGGATCTGAACACCAGCGTTACTATTGGCACCTGTATTCCGCTGGGTACCCAATGGCGACTCACCGGGGACCTGATGTTATTTCACACGGGTTCCGTATTTACCCGTGACCCCGAACCGGCCAACGAACTGATCCGCGAAGAAGACATTCGGGATCGCTTCGCCTATATTCACCTTTCACTGGGTGGCCGGTATTATATTAATGATCGCTGGTACGTCGGTGCTTATACCGGCCCCGCTCTTCACCTCTTCACCGAGCGACTGACGACCGAAAAATACTTCAGCGGTTTCGAACAGGAAGAACGTCGTAAAGTACCCCTGGGCGAAGGATCTGTCCGGGAAATGAACTGGTTCGCATCCATCGGGGTGGGCTATGAATTCCCGATCGGCGAGTACCTGGGAATTGGCCTCGAGCCCACCATTTACACTAATTTCCTGAGCATCGACACCCAATCTGATGTGGATGCCCGGGCATTCGGCCTGGGTTTGCGGGCCAATGTGATCTTCAAAGACTTTAACCACAACGTCAAGATGCGCTCCATCCCGGAGAGCCATAAAGCGCGCTACATCAACCAACAACGCAAGGCCGAAAAGTCCATGGAAAAGAAAAAGGAGGCGGAAAAAAACAGCTGACGGCTCCCTCCCTTCGTCCGTTCCGGACTTCGGCGGGCAGGAACGGCTGACGGCTAAGTTGTTCTTTCCACTTCACCGGGTCAAATGTAAGGGCCAAAAACTTGTCTGCTTTCTTGAGCAAACCCTATTCAGTTATGAATCACAAGAAGCAAACCGTTTACCGTAAGCCATGGACCGTGCATGCCCGCCGAAATGCTATGTAGGCGGGGACCTTGAATCTATCTCCTCAGCGGCAGCGCCCCCTCTTCCCTTAACACCTTCGCACCGGCACCCGCTACAAATTCCAGAAAATGATTGACCTGCGGACCGGCATCGGGTGATACCACCAGAAAAGCGTCGCGCAGTAAATTATAAGCCCCACTTTCCATGTTCGCCACCGATGGCTCCTGGCCGTTGAAGGCCAAGGCCCGGATAGCGCCTTCCGATTGCTCCACCCGTGTGAGGGTCGTCATGCCGATCCCACCCCCGGTGCTGGCGAGCGCCCGGGCCAGGTCGCCCGACGATTCGTGGGTAACCACCGTTGAATCGAAGCGAATGACACCAAAGCAGGGCACCCGCTCCATCAGGACTTCCATGTCCACCTCGGCGGCCGGACGCGCCAAAGGTCGGATCGGCAGATCGGCACCCCCCAGCTCTGACCAGTTTTGTAAACGACCAGCGTAGATGCTACAGAGGGTCGCTCCATCCAGGGAGTCTAACGACACACTTTGGTGGACCCCCAGCACCACCGGCATTTGCGCGAAGCGGTACACTTCGTACCCATCCATTTCCAGGCGGGGTACATCCAGGCCGTGACTGGCCATAATAATCTGAATGGAATCGGCCTGCAGAGCTGGGATACGGTCAGCACTTGACATGCCCTCACCAACGGCAATCGACCGGTCCGGATATTGCCGTTGGTAGGCCTCGACCATCGACAAGATCAGGGGGCGCACTCCGTTGGAGCCATCAATCCGGATTGGTTCAGTGGTCGCCGGGTCCGCACTATTTGTGCAAGATGCCAACAGGCAGGTTAATAACAACAGGCTCGATAGCGGTCGTATCATCTTTTTTCGAAAAGATAGGCATTGATCGGGAACCATTTTCACCATCGATTACCTTTTGAACAGAAAAATGAATTGCTTCCTTCATCTCGACCGGCAGAAATTCCTGGGAAAGCACCGTCCGTGGCTGGAGCAGGAGGAAGTAAAAAATAGCTTGTTTTTAGGGTTATGTGCCGGATTTATCGATCCGGCCTCCATGCTCATGCTGGAGGTTTCCGGCCGGGCCCCTACCCTGCTCGTACTACAGACTACTCCCAAACACAATGCTATTTTAGCCGCACCCCAAGCGGCTCCTTCACCGATGGAGGAGGCTTCCCGGATCGTCTTCGAATGTCAGCCCGGATTTCCGGGCGTTGTGGGACCCCGTCCGTTGGTAGCTTCTTTCGCCAATGCGTATGGAGCGCTTTCGCAAAAACGCCCCGTTTTGCGCATGGAGCAATTCATTTATCGCCTGGATGCTGTACATCTGCCCCCAACTGTGCCGGGGCAATTAAGGGCAGCCGGGCCAAACGATGAACCTTTGTTGGCTGGGTGGCTGGCGGCCTTTTCCCAGGAAGCCATGGGTGAAGAAATGAGCGATACCGCTGCTCGACGTGCCTTCCGGCAAAAACTGGAACACCGCGAACTCTGGGTGTGGGATCAGCACGGTATCCCCCGGAGTATGGCCGGTCTGGCTCGTCCTACCCAGCGTGGCATTACCATCAACTACGTGTATACACCTCCGGCGAGTCGCGGACAGGGACTGGCGGCGAATACCGTAGCCCATCTTTCGCAACGCCAATTGGATGCGGGGTATTCTTTTTGTAGTCTGTACACCGATGCACAGTTTCCAACCTCCAACGCTCTCTACCAGCGACTGGGATACTACCAAGTATGCGAATCGGAAATGTACGGCTTTGAGTAATGTCCGTTTTGAACGTACACCTGGCCAATCATTACCTGTTCATTCCTGCATCTTTGTTAAAAACAGATGCTTCACCAATTCAAAAAGTGCCATGGCTCAGTGTTTGCGGACTGCCTGCTCCTCATCCTTTTTCTTTTGCCGAAAGGCCAGACCCAACCAGCACCGACGATCAACCACCAATCTATGTCCGAAAACAGCGTATCTTTCTCTGAATCTGAAAAAAAACCTATGCGAATAGCCTGCTACGTACAGGAAAGGGTTGAAATCCTCGACCTGGCCGGGCCACTGGAAGTATTTGACTACGCCGGTTGGGACGTTTTTATTATCGGAAAAACCAGGGCCCCGATCATGGCGCAGGGCATCCTGAAGGTCACTCCGGCCTACGACCTGAACGATGCGCCGGAAGCTGATATCCTCGCCTTTTTCGGGGGGAATTCGGATCTCCCCGTTTCGGACGATGCACTCATTTCATGGGTGCAGGATCGCGGGGGACGCGCCAAATGGTTGTTCTCGGTGTGCACCGGAGCCCGCATTCTGGGAAAAGCCGGTTTCCTCGAAAACAAAACGGTGACTACCTACCACGGGGCGCTGGACCAATTGCAGCGAGAAGTACCCGGGGCCGTTGTCCGCCGCGATGTGCGCTGGGTGGACGATGGGAACGTGCTTACAACTGCCGGTGTATCGGCCGGAATCGATGGAGCACTGCGGCTGGTAGCAAAGATCGAAGGCGAACAGGTTGCGCGGCGCGTAGCTCAGAAAATGGAATACGATTACTACGATCACGCTTCGGGATTGGTAGTCGGTCGTAAATAGCAGTTTCCCCTCGAAGTGCAACCAAGGAGCAAGGGAACCTCTTCACAAAAAGCAGGTCTCATATTACCAGTTGTGCTATTCGACACACCTTTACAGGGATTTGCTACGCAAAATGAGATGGCATATCGGTTATTACCGTACAATAGAACCGATCAAATTACCTCAGACATGACCCGACAACGCATTGCATTTGCCATTCCGAAAGGGGTTCATCCACTCGATTTGATGGGTCCTTTACACCTGATGTACGAAGCAGTGGAGCACGGTGCTGACCTGGAGTACACCCTGCTTTCACCCTACCCCCGCCAAATGGAGGTGACCAGCAGTGCCGGTTTCGGACTCACCAGCCTGAAGCCCTATAGCGACTACGAGCCAGGTTCCTTCGATCTGTTGTACATTCCTGGAGCGAATGGCACCTTATTGGTCGATCCCGCGTACTTATCCGACATCCGTCCCTTTCTGACCTGGATGCGGCGGCAGTACGAAGCAGGCACTACGCTTGCTTCTATTTGTACCGGCACCCTGCTTCTCGGGGAGGCCGGATTGCTCCACAGCCGCTCTTGTACTACCCATTGGAAGTACCTGGACATACTCAGAGAGCGATTCCCGCAAGCGAATGTCATCACCAACCGTTTATTCGTCTGTGACGACCGCATTTATACCAGTGCGGGGGTTAGTTCCGGCATCGATCTGGGACTGTACCTGCTCGAACAATCCTTCGGGGCCGCCTTCGCGGCGGATATTGCCCGCGAGGTGGTACTGTATCTGCGGCGCAGCGGTGACGACCCGCAACTGAGCATTTTTTTGCAATACCGCAACCACCTCGACGATCGCGTTCACCGCGTCCAGGATTACCTCATCCAGCACCTCGACGAAGCCCCCACCAACGAAACGCTCGCCGGCCTTATCTTCACCAGTCCCCGTCACCTGCGTCGCATGTTCAAAGAAACGGTGGGCGTCACCATCGGCCAGTATCAGGAACAATTGCGTATGGAGATCGCCGTGCAGCTACTCCGCGAGGGCGAAAAAGTCGCCGCCGTCACCCGTCGCATCGGCCTGCGCAGTGCGAATCAGCTCCGCGCCCTCTTGCAAAAGAACGTGGGTAAGTTGCCGTCGGAGTTGAGGAGAGGTTAGGGGATTTGGGGAGTTGGGGATTGGGAGATTTGGGGATTGGGAGATTTGGGGATTTGGGGAATTGGGGAATTGGGCCAAGGTTCATGGTTTTCCTGATACCTACTACTCTGTACCCTGTACCCAGATTAGGGGATTTGGGGAGTTGGGGATTGGGGGATTGGGGGATTGGGAGAAATGGAGAATTGGGGAATTGGGGAATTGGGCCAAGGTTCATGGTTTTCCTGATACCTACTACTCTGTACCCTGTACCCAGATTAGGGGATTTGGGGATTGCACTTAAACACTTGAAAACCAAACCTTTAATTAAAATTTAAACACTAAAAATTAAACATTAAAATTAAACATTAAAATTAAAACCCGACAGAATCGTCCGTTTCTCAACCCTTCGTGTCCTACATCGCAGGCACGTAAAAAGTATCTTGTACAAGTTATTGAATAGCTGAAACGAATCTGCATGGATCTTCTTCGCTGGCTGTGCCTGGCTATCTGGAGTTTTTGGTCAGCCTTTTTATTGGGGCAATCGGCTTTTGTTTGCCCGCCCTGTGGCCTGGATTGCGATACGCTTCATTTTGCGGAGGCTGGTGACTGTCCGGAGTGTGCCATGACTTTAATTCAGGCTCCACCCGATACAACCCCCTCAGAATCATCCGACCTGTTACAACAATTGGCAGCCATTCAAAAAGAGAAAGGCAACATCCAATCCTTCCACACCACCTTGTCTGACCGCTACGGTCCCCGGTTACTGGGATCCGCGACCTATGCGGAGGCCCTCAAATGGATCGCAGTTCAACTGGATGATGCAGCCGACTCCATCTGGTATCACGACTACGGCGCAGAGCGATACCGTTCCTGGTCCGTTGAGCGCTTGTCCGGTGAACTTCTGTCCCCCGTATACCAAACACTGTCACTGATCCCGCGGGCCTACTGCCGGGGGACCGGAGGGGAAATCAAGGGCGACGTTTTGGTCATCGATAGCTTATCGCAGTTGCGAAATTGGGAAGACTCTCTTGCCGGGAAGGTCTTGCTGCTGATGCACAACTACCGTTCACCTGCGGTCGAGGCAACTATTCAATCCCGCCGTTTTACCGATGAAGAACTGCAAACCGCTGCCGATAATCCCGATCCCAATCATCTGGTGCTTGGCTATTTAGCCCGTCGCCCGATCCGCGATGCCATCCGTAATCAAATGCTGCGGCGGATTGACCGGGCCAGCCTCTTGGATTTTTGCCGAAAGGCAGGAGCACTGGCTATCCTGGAACCCAGTGATTACCCGTACGGAATATTGCATGTCGATGCTCAGGGCACAGTACCCAGTTATTTCGATAAAAATACCGGGCAGCCCCTGCCCTCTTTCATCATTGCCAATGAGCAGGCCGGGCGAATCAGGCGACTGGCTCAAGCAGGCGAAAAAGTCCGGGTTCGGCTCCAACTTGAGGTAGATACGACCGATTACCCGGCTGCCCACCGCAATCTGATCGCTGAGATCAAAGGCGATTCCGAGGAGTATATCGCGATTGGTGCTCACCTGGACTCCTGGCATGCCGGAACCGGGGCAGCCGATAACGGGGCCGGGGTAGCGATTATGGTCGAAGCCTTCAAATTGCTAGCACAACTGGACATGCCGCTGGAACGAAGTGTTCGCCTGTTCCTGTGGGCAGGAGAAGAACAAGTCTTTCGTGGATCAGCCAGTTACGTCGCCGATCACCTAGGGGATCTCTATACAGGAGCCCGTCAGCCCGAACAACGACAAATGGCCACCTACCTAAACCTCGACAACGGGGCCGGTCGTATCCGTGGCCTCTACCTGAACGGCCAATCCAGGGTTAAAGAGATACTCGAACCCTGGTTGGACGTCTTTCCCAACGACAATTACCTGACCATCCAGTATAGCAACCAGACCGATCACGAGCTATTCGACGCCCTGAGTATTCCGTCTTTTCAATTCATCCAGGATCCGCTGCAATACATGCAGGCCGTGCACCACACGAGCGTAGATGTCCCCGAATATGTCCCCATCGAGGACCTTGTCTTCAATGCTCGCTATGTCGCCTTCCTCGTTGCCAAATTAGCGAATGCCAAACAACCACTGCCGAGAAAAAAATGGAACCGACCGGTGCCATCTACCGCGGGTAAAACGCTGTTTGAACTCGCGGGCTATCCCGATGCTAAAGAGATCTACCTCGTAGGCTCGTTCAACAACTGGAACCTGTTCGGCACCCCCATGGCTAAAACCGAGAACGGATGGTTTTGTCGGTTGAACCTCCCTCCCGGGGAATACGACTACAAATTCATCATCGATGGCTACTGGACCGCCGATCCGGCTACCCCCGGCGATGAGATCTACTCCGACGGTAAAGGCCACGGTGGACTGAGTAAGAAGGTGGTTGCTCAGTAATTCAGTTGGCAGTACTCAGTTGGCAGTACTCAGTTGGCAGTACTCAGTTGGCAGTA
>CAYFGK010000137.1:0-18350 GCA_964342305.1 uncultured Saprospiraceae bacterium
ATGATGAGGCTCATAATCAACTGAATCTCTTTGACTTATAACCGGACACTACTGAGTCTTAATAAAAAAGCCATCTAACAACAATCAAAAATTAAACAACTAAAAATTAGCCATCATCACCCCCCAACCGAAACACGTGCACCGAATCCGATGTACTCGTAGCATAATCGAAGGTGTCCTTTTGCCGTAAGGCCATATTGAAAAAATCAGATACATAGCCGTATACCCAGTTGAGCCGATCTTCGGCACGGGACTGCTCGGCCGGGCTAAGTCCCAGGAAATAGCTCTGATCGAGAAAAGAGTTGTGGTGGAAACCCGCAAACAATATCCGCCAGGAATCAGCAGCGTTCTTTTCACAAAAATCCTGACGGCGGGCGTGTAATTTGATGTACCCCGGATGGTTTTCGTAATCGGTGAGGTCCTCCAAAAACAGATAAGGTACTTCTACCCCCCTATCCAGCGCCACCGACGGCGGGGTACCGTCCATATTGATGAGCGCGCCGATACGATTGTCCAGCAGACTCGCGTACACAATAGCCGCGCCTCCGATCGAATGACCAAAAGCACCCACTTTTTCCAGGTCAAGCCGGCCCCGCAAAAAGGGAATCTTGGATAATTGATCTAAGCCAAACAGCACATCCTCTCCCAGCACCTTTTGACGATCCCCTTTTACCAAGCGGTATTGGTCGGCAGTGATCTCCTCGGGAATGGACAGTTCCTTCAAACTATCGTGAAAGGTTTGATTGGTGGGCATAAATTGCCCGGCTGCCACATCCAGTACGAACGCACTTTCGTACAGATGATTCATCCCCAACACCACGTACCCTTCGCGGGCTAGTCGCTCTGCATAATAAGAGAAATGACTGAGGTGACCGCCCAGACCAGGTGAAAATACAAGGACCGGAAATCCGGCCTTCTGCTCCAGCAGCGGCGCACCGGAATAGGCCGACAAATGGCATGCCCGTAGTCGGTCGATCTGCTCGGCAGACCAATAATCGGATTCCCCGCCCACCATATCCAACCATGGGTAATAGGAGGCCAACAGGCTATCCGCACCCGGATGTGCTGCCGGGTACCATATGCGCACATTCAATCGGCGGTAGCCCCCATAATACGGATCGATCCGACCGGAATCGACCCAATCTACATCGCGGAGGCCGATCGTTGGGTGGCCCCCTTCCGGAATGGTATCGGTAGGTGAAACACAACCAATGGTGGCACTACACAAGAAACACCAGAGGAAGGCGGGGATATACTTTAGGGGCATCGACCTTTTAATTTTTAGTGATTGATAACAGACTCCTAACTAAAAATTAAACATTATCCATTAACAATTAATACCTATCCTCATTCCCGTGCTATCGTTTCGGCAGTAAACGACTTATGGATGATCTTCCAGCCATCGTGCAACCGGAGCAGGAGCAGGTAGTCTGTAAAATATCGATTACCCGCCTCGATCTTAACAATAGCGGAAGCCGCATTTTTTACCACATCGATAGATATGATCTGTCCTTTGCGACCGGTGTCTTTGCCCGGAGTAAAAAAGCCGATGTAGGTATCGATGGGCAACCGTCGGAGGGTGTCGCCCTCCCCTACCGAAAACAGAGCCGCATCCGGGTGAAAGGCATGGCGTATCCGGTCGATATCACTCTGGGCCGTTCCTTCAATATAATCCATTACGGCGGCTTTGGCACCATCGTAATCTTGCTGTGACCAGGCCACGAGGGATAAGCTGGTCAATAACACACTACATATCCATTTCATAATTCGTACAGTTTGGGTGATTTCAATAAGACTCCCAAACTACTTGAAAGGGATATTGGCGGGCTACAAGATCATAATTCCGTATTCCTGATTTATAACTCCGAAGCAATGAATGGTTGATTATGAATCACTTAGCTGTTTCCGGTAAGCGGCCGGTGTTTGTCCGGTGATCTCTTTAAAAGCAGCGTAAAAGGTGGAGGTAGCATTGAATCCGCAGTCGTAAGCGATGGCCTCTACCGTGAGATGCGGGGCTTTAGCCAGCTTTTCGCAAGCCTCACGGATGCGGTAGCCATTAATAAACCGGGAGAAGCTGACCCCCATCTGCCGGTTCAGAAAATCGGATAGTTGATGGGGGGTAAGCCCGGCTTCTTCGGCCAGAGCTGGCATGGTCAGATTGGGGTCGCGATAGCGATATTTGCCCGTAAGAGCTTCTTCTAATCGTTGCTGAATGGCCAAGCGCTCCGATTCCGGCAACACCGGTTTGTTTTTGCGCCGACGGGCAGCCGGTCGGAACACCTCCACCACCAATATCCATATGAGCATGTATATGACGAAGGTGAAGAGCAGTGCACCGACAATGTAGGAGGTCCAGCTGCTGGTCACGTAGGCCAGCCAAACCAGAAAAACACCGGTCGCTACGCTCAACGTCCAGCGGGGATCTTGCAGGTGTTGCTTTCGCAAAAAGCGGTACCAAACTACGACCAGGCTGGTCACTACGTATAGCCCCCACTGCAGGTAAATGCCCCGGATAATATCCTGCCAAAGAGCCCGGTCGGTCCGGTAGGAAATACCCCATTCCGCAAAAATCCCCAAGCCGATCACTGGTAGTACATGTAACAGCAGGGTCGGCCGAAACCGGTCATTACCCCGGATCTGAGATTGCACAAAATACCAGACGAACGGTCCAATGGCCAGGCACCCCATCAGCCCCAAATGAATATATCCTTCGCTCAGGGAGCGATTAAAAAAGAGAAAAACAGATTTGCCTATACGGATACTCAGGGCCAGCATCAGCAGTCCCAGATAGAGATTCGTAAAGCGTCGCCGGCTTCCGCCAAACAGGAAATACAGGGTGAGCAGGGTGGCGTTGAAAACACCCAGCGCACTGAAGAAGAAGAGTAATTCCCGGGAGAAATCCATTCGTACTTTTTTGGTAATTTTTAATTATTAATTTTTAGTTTTTAATGGAAAGCATTCAAATTAAAAATTAAACACTAAAAATTATCAGCTAACCACATCGTCTGCCGTGGCACGTGATCCATCCAGCGCCGGCAGGCTCCAGTGATACCGCACTGCTAATATCCGTAACAAGATAATGAAGATTACCGTGCTGATGATGGCCACCTTATCCACCATTCCAAAGTAGGTCAGGCTGACGTACAGGATGGCTCCGGCCAGGCAGGCGGTCGCGTAGATCTCTTTGCGGAAGATCAGCGGTACTTCGTTGCATAAGGTATCGCGTACCACTCCGCCAAATACGGCAGATACCACCCCCATCAACAGGGCCACCGGCACTGACAGACCAGCATCCAGTGTTTTGGTCAACCCCAAAATGGTGAACAGGCCAATGCCAATGGAGTCAAATAAGAACATGGTCCGCCGCAGTTTGCGAACGGTACCCCGAAAAAAGTAAGCCGCCAGCGACCCCGCCAGGATGACGATCAGGTAATTACCATCCTGCATCCAGCCTACCGGGGTGCTGCCGATCATCATATCCCGCAAGGTACCGCCTCCGACAGCCGTTACCAACGCAATGACCAGCCCGCCAAACCAGTCGAGCCGGTTGCGCGTAGCCGTCAGGATGCCACTGATGGCAAAAACGAAAGTACCGGCCAGGTCAAATGCGTAGATGATCGACATGCTTGGGTGTTTAGGGCAAAGGTAGGTATACTACTAGGAAATAATCAGGGGTTGGTCCGTGATAAAAATGGTATATTTTCCAGTGCCATTGACAACTTGAACGATTAGATGAAAAATTCCCCGGAGAAACAACATGACCTATTAGATGCACCACTTAAATCTCCTCCCGAAAACAGGGTCAAAGCGAAACAGTACTTCCCGCTCATCATCATGTGGCTTGGGCTGGTCTTTTCACTGCTTGCGGGTACCCTGCTGGAGTTTAAAGTCTTGCTTGGAGGTATTGGAGTCCTTGCCGCGACGGTCCTGGCCTTTGTTCGCTGGCCATATAGCCTGACCATCCAGATTCTGGTCTTGCTATTAGCCATATGTGGCCTGATTCATTATTCGCCCTTACGTTTTTTTCTGGGCTTCCATGATGCCTTGGGTATCAACATTTTCCCAGCTTGCACCCTCCTGATTTTGGTATGGACGAATCCGGATTCATTTAAGAAACTATTTCAACAATTTTTCCTCCCCAGTAAAAGAACGACCCAAAGTCTACGTGAGAACAAGATCTCTGGCTTCAAAAAACGTTTTCGAAACCATTCCATCGAGGACCTAACCAGCACAGCTACCAATGAGCAACTGACCGCAGAGGCCCGGGAAGCTGCCAAAAGACTCTTGTTAGAGAAAACAACTACAAATCCAGGGTTAGACGATTAGTCCATGCAGTTGTACGACAGTCATTTTCACCTGATCGACCCGCGGTTTCCGCTCGTTCCCAACCACGGATACCTGCCTCCTTCTTATGACCTCGAAGATTACCGTACCGATATGCGCCCCTACACAATTCGGGGCGGAGTAATCGTTTCCGGTTCCTTCCAGGGATACGACCAATCGTATCTGCTGGAAGCACTCAAGGTACTCGGCCTGAATTATCGCGGGGTGGCCAATATCCAGCCCGATTGCCCCGACCTTGAACTCAAACAACTTGATCAGGCTGGCGTGGTGGGCGTACGCTTCAACCTAAAACGTGGATCCAAACAGCAACTGGAGTATATGGTGCCTCTGGCCAGGCGATTACACGATCAGTACGACTGGCACACCGAACTGTATGTGGCCAGCGAACACCTGCCGACCCTGAAGCCCTACCTGGAACAATTACCCGCCTTTTCCATTGGTCATCTGGGGCTTACGCAAAAAGGGCTGGAGCACTTATACTACTGGGTGGAGCGGGGAGCCCGGGTCAAAGCCACCGGATTCAGCCGAGTGGATTTTGAACCGGGGCCGGTCCTGCAACAAATTCACCGCATAAACCCGGAGGCCCTGATGTTTGGAACGGATCTTCCGGGTACACGTGCACCTGAACCGTTCAGCAAGGCGGATATGACGCTACTGATGAGCCATTTCCCGGTTAGCAGTGATCTGGATCGTATCTTGTTTCGTAATGCGGAGCAATGGTATTTCAACGTGAAGTCTGGGGGCAGCTAAAGTCCAAACACCCTCTACCAATTACCCTGTTCCGGGAGGTTAGGCTCTAAAAAATTCGGCCATTACGAAAAAACCATGCCCAAACTCCCCTTATCTGAAACGAACCTAGGGATACGAGGCTACCTGTATCAGTTGTTCCCCCCACTGTTCGATCCAGTAGCGGATCACGTACTCCTGCTCTGCTTTGCGCGCTCCATCCTGCAGGTAGGTACGGATTTCGAGAGCCAATTCGTATAATCCTCCGGGATCGCGATTCAGATCAATATCCTCCAAGGGCACTGGTCTTTCCGTAGCGGGAATCTGCTGCCAAGAGGTTGATTTTTGAACGGAGTTCCAGTCTCGCCCGTTCGCTAATGTTCTGGTGGTGAAGGCAATGGGACTTTTTGTGGTATCCCGCAGTGCTTTGCGTAAATTGAAGATATAATCTGCCTTAACCTTCCCACTACGGGCAAACCCGCCCCTTTTGAAATAAAAATCAACAAGTCCGATGCTACCCTTTTTGGCGTAAGCCTGCTCCATAGCTGTATGCTGCTTGACAACCTGACTGTATTGACTGCTTTCGGAATAAGCAATATTAGTGGCACGTAAAGGAATCTGATACAAATCGCCCTGATGCTGAAAAATCAATCGATCATCCGGAAAAACGGCCGCATAGTAGGTATAAGGAATCCCCGTCACCCGAACACCCGTGTCCCACTGACCGTGGTTTTTTTGGTGTAAGTACAGTCCTGCCGGCCCCAGCTTTTCCGATGATCTTCCGCTTAGTCCCGCCCGATTCACGATCAATTTTGTTTCATCAGCGTTGGGGATCGGCGTATACGTTGTGGAGTAATATGGACTAACAGCATCACTGAGCCACTTCGGGGTTTGGTAGGACCCATTACCATCAGGCTCCGCCGTGTAAATACCCCCCTTATTTCCGCCCAGCCTGTTAATGTACAAATACAAGGTACCATCCCGGGCAATCCGGAAATAGCCGGCATGTACAAAAAGCGGACCGGGTAGTTGTCGGGGTTGTTCCCAACCTTCACCCGACCGGTCCACCTGGTAGGTAGCATAAGACACCTCGCCTTCGGCTTCCCTGCGGACTTTATATACGATACGGTTCCCGTCGGGACTGATCGCCAGATTATACAGGGTATCGATCACCGACCAACGTTTCACCGACCATGAATTCCGGGTCTTCGTGGCAATAAAAGGGACCTGCTTATTATAGGTTGTAAAGCGGGTAAAAACCATGGTTTGCCCATCGGCGGTGATGCCCGGGGAACCTTCGCTGTAGTCAGTACTGGAAATTACGCCGGGTTGGAAGATGGTGTAGGCTACGGACTGATTTTGGGCAAAAGACAAGAGGCTTAAGAGGCTAGACAAAAAGAGGAGAAAGGTCTTTTTTAGATTAAAATAGATCATAATTGCGTTCAGTGATTTACTCAAAAAATGGCTTCAGGGCGGGTATATCAGATACCGGGATCCGGTATAAATGCCCCTGCCCGCGATGGTGACTGGTCCAGTACAAATACCTTCCCGACTGGTCGATGCGGAGACCGTACTGGCTGGAGTGGTCCAGGTTGACGGGCGGCGGAAGCCGGATTCCCGGCCCCCATTCATTGCTCTGACGTTCACTGAGGTATACTTTATCTTTCACCGGTGGATCAGCACGGCTGTGGTGGTACATTACAAACCGTTCGGAAGAGTCGACATAGGGTCCCGCCTCCGAGGCAGTAGTGTTCACCGGTCCCGGGAATAATTCGGTCACCCAACCCGCATCCGTATTTCGGGCGCGGTACAGGTCACCCTCTCCAACTTTCCGAGTCCCCGGAGGCGTTCCCCAGGACGAATACACGATATCGCCATTCGACGCAAAATCCGGGAAATTATCATAGCTCGGCGTATTGATCTCCAGGGGCAAAAGGGTGACCGATTTGATCGTTGTGTCATCCGCCAGGGAGAGTCGGTAAATCGATCCCCCCGCTTCCTCCGGTAAGGGTTTGATGGCTCGCCCGTGCGCGACAAGTGTTCGTTCATCGGTAGACAATCCTATGGACGAGAAGGAATATCGACTCGTGTCGTAGGGCAGTTGTATTTCCAACCAACTTTTTTCCGTTTCCTCTACCAGATAGATCGTATGGTCTTCCCATCCAATGGTATAGAATCGTCCATCTTTTTTAGGAGCTGTAAAGGCCGGGGCTTTCGCCAAAAGCGGCAGGGGGATCAGTTCCTTCGAGGCAGTCAGATCGGCCGATACGGTGTTTGCTACCTTTTTTAGCGAAAGCGAAACCTTTTTCCCGTTCAGGTTTCCGGAGCCGTACATAGTACCTGGTTTCCACGGTACCGACAGATACCGATCCCCATACCACATCTCCAGATGCAGGCTGTCAGAGGGTTCTTCGCGCAAATGAACCGGTGCCGCGAAATGGGCCGTATCGGAGTGCAGCAGCATCGTTCCGTAGGCTACGCTATCCAGCGCGCGCACCAACTCGAGATAGTAGGATTGCCCGCCGGCCGTTTCGAGCAAATAGCTGCCTTCTAACTCCGGTGGCGGTAGTGAATTGGAACAACTGGTGAACAGCGTACCTACAAAAAGAAAAATCGGGAATAGTGAACGTAGCATAATGGCTGTTGATCTGTGGTGTTTGGTATTTGGTATTTGGTGTTTGGTATTTAGTATTTGGTAATAAGACTAAAGACTGGAAGAGGCTAAACAATAGATCTTAAACCAAGAAATCCCTGGTACCTGTAGAGCAAATCAGTTTCACATTATCCCATTTTCTTACTTCACACCTATTTCTCACTTCCCCGCCCGCCGAAGCCCGTACGGGCGAAGGAGGAAAACCTCAAACCCCATACCTCACACCTCATACCTCACACCTCAAATCTCATACCTCATACCTGATCACTGGTTTTCCTGCAACGCCCGCACCGGCACTGCATTTGCTGCCCGCAAGGTCATCAGGCTCACCGCAATGCTGGCGATTAACAGGGTAATGCCTCCGGCTGCCAGAAAGATCAAAGGTGATATGTTTATCCGGTAGGCAAAGCTCGACAACCACTCGGCGACTCCCAGCCAGGTGAGTGGGGCAGCAATAAGCAACCCGATAGCCAAAAGCCACAGGTATTCGCGGTTAAAGCGTTTCACGATATCCAGGTGGCTGGCTCCCAAAATTTTCCGAATGCCGATCTCTTTTCGCTTTAGGGTGGTCAGGTAGGCCGTTAGGGCCACCAGACCGATCACCGCTACCGCAAAGGCTACCAGACTAAAGTAAATGCTAAGCCGTGCAATACGCCGCTCATTATCGTAGAGTTCTTCAATATTCTGAGTCAGATAACTGTGGTAAAAAGCCTGATCGAGTTGCAGATCATAATAGGTTTTCTTGATCTTATCGACAATGGCGGTGGGGCCTGTGCCCTCCCAGGCAATGGCCACCCATTGCACATACCCCGGATCGCGTACCACCGTGAGAAACATGGGATCAATCTTTTCCCGTAAGGAAAACATATTGATATCCTCGAAGGTCCCGGCAATAGTGAACGGAAAGCCCACTTCTCCGGTTTCCTCATCGGTATATTCCGGTTCCTCGATAATGGTTCGGCCGATCAGTTCGGGCCGTGGCACATCGTAATAATTGGTCAGCTTGTCGGCCAAGGTTTCGTTGATTAATATAACCCGTTCGGGTGCTTCGGCCGGATTGGCCACGTAGTCAGGTATGGAGGTTTGAATGTTTAATAACCCGATGGAACCATAATCCATGTATACGTCATGGGCGTCATCAAATACCTCCGATTTTCCTTCCAATTTGTAGGTCGTTTGATTGAACGGGTTACGGCCCAGCGGACTTCCAAATCCCACGCCGGTGACCTCCGGTATTTTCTCCAATTCATTTTTGAAGACCTCGTACTTAGAGCTGTCCTGCGAAAGGTTGACGTAGACTACTTGTTCTTTATCAAAACCGAGATCTTTTTCCTGGATATACCTCAATTGCTGATTGACAAATAGGGTGAGACTACACAAACCGATCAGCAGAATAAACTGAAAGGTAATAATGGCCTTGCGCGTACTGAATCCACGTACCCGATTCTGAGCCAGATTGCCCCTGAATAACCGTACAATGGGATGCTGAGCCAGGTAAAGGGACGGATATAGGCTGGCTAATAACCCTACGCCGACTCCGGTACCGACCAGAACCAGCCAGAAGTAGCCATTCCCAAGGATGTCTTCCTCCAGTCCCGTGCCCATAAAATTATTGAACCAGGGTATCAACGTCCATAGTCCCAGAGCGACCAATGGCAGTGCCAATACACTGAGTATGACCGATTCCAAAACGAACTGACTGGAAATCTGGCGTGGCGATGCGCCAAAAAGCTTTCGCATACCGATCTCCCGCGTTCGCCCGGCATTCATGGCGATCGATAAATTGGTGTAGTTGCTGATGGTCAATAGGAGAATAATCGCTGAAATTAGGCCGATAATATATAAGTAACGCTTATCTCCGGGAGGCTTTAATTCGTACAGCATATCGGAATTCAGGTGAATGCTCGTCAGGGGCTGAATAATCGTACCACCAAAGAGTTCGCTTTCCCCCAACCGTGGATTAATTGCGCTCATACCATCATCCATGCGCCGGGCTACTTCCTCCGGATTGGCGTCTTTCGATAACTTCACATAGGTCCGGGATCCCCAATAATCAATCTTTTCCTTGTGCAAAGCGATACTAAAATCGTAATGAGCATTCGGGGGTAAATCCCCGATCACTCCGGAAATACTATAATCCTGCTCTCCGATCCGCAACGTTTGCTCCAGTAGGTTCTTATCTCTCCAATCGGCACCAAAAAACCGCTCGGCCTGGGTTTCCGCCAGTACCGCCGAGTACAAATTTTGGCGAAAGCCATCCACTGAACCGTAGATAAATCGCCATCCGAAGAAATCGAAAAACGCCCCCGGAGTATTGGTTTCCAGGATATTATCGGTAGTTAGTTCTTTATCCTGCACCCTAATGATGCGGGGTTCCCAAAAGGTGTAAAACTGGCAGGCCTGAGTCACCCCCTTGATGTTTTTGAAACCATTCAACTGCCGCATTTGCTGCTCCGGAGTGGCTCCGAAGTATCCGTCGAAACTCATGACACTGTAATCCTGGGAGCGGAAAGTACGCCCCAACCGATATTTTTGCTCACTCTCCGGAACCATGGTGTCGAAACTGGTCTCGTAACGCAGACACAATGCGGCCAGGGCCGTAGTCAAAATACCGATAGTCAGGCAAACGTAATTGATCAAATTATAAAACCGCCTGCGCCGCAGGTTTCGCATCGCCACCTTGATATAATTTGGCAGCAGGAACAAAAAGCTACTCCCCCGCACCGAATACCACGGGTATGGATTGTTAACCTGAGCCATCGCCCGGGACGTCTGCCCCGGATTGGGCATTACCTTTTGGGTTGCTTCCGCAAAAGCCCGCTCGGGTGGCAACCCCTTGATCAGGTATTCATCGTACCGGTCTTCCAGATTACTCTGTAATTCATCGATAAATCCCGGCTCAAACGAGCGGTATTTGCGTAGGTTTTTACGCCAATCCGCAATGGCTTGGTCTATATTAAATGGCATTATTATTAATTCTGAATTTTTAATTATTAATTTTCAATCAGGTCAAAGACGTACTAATTAAAAATCATAAACCCTTTAGCCCTCGTACCTTGGACCAATTCTCCAATTCTCCCGTTCTCCAATTCTTTATCAGACCTGATCAGGGACATACGGCGCATCCGACATCCCCCAGAGCTTGGCAAAGACACGATTAACCCGCAACCACTGCTGACGTTCTTTCTCCAGGCGTTGTTGGCCTTGTGCAGTGATTTCGTAGTATTTCCGTTTTCGGCCACTTTCCGTTTTCACCCACTGAGATTGGATGAGTTGCTCTTTTTCCATTCGACTCAGCACGGGATAGAGCATGGCGTCGGTCCAGCTGAGCTCGCCTTCCGACAGACGCTCTACTTCTTTAATGATCTGATAACCATAGTTAGTACCGTACGACAAAATGGATAAAACAAGTGATTTGGTAGTCGCTGCTACGAGTGCTTTAGTCGCCATAATTGGTGGGTTTTTTGGGTTACTTTTGCAAAAAGGACTTTTCTGATATTAAGGTTTTCCCATCAAATAATTCGATAATTCTCTGTGCATGTTCGGCATCTTTACGGGAATGCGTTACCATGACGATCGTAGAACCGCGTCCGTGCAGGTATTTCAACTTGTTCATGACGATCGCACTATTCTCCGAATCGAGGTTTCCGGTCGGCTCATCAGCCAGGATCAGGGCGGGATCGGTGACCACCGCCCGGGCAATAGCGATCCGCTGTTGCTGCCCACCCGACAATTGTTGCGGGTAATGGTCTTTACGGTGCATCATCTCCAGATTGGTCAATGCTGCCTCTACTCTTTGCCGACGCTCTTTCGCAGGAATTTTGAGGTATATAAGTGGAAGTTCTACGTTTTCGCCGGCCGTCAGCTCGTCGATCAGATTAAAGCTTTGAAAAACGAAGCCGATATTCCCTTTGCGTAACCTGCTTTTTTGCCGTTGCGAGAGATTAGTGACGTCCTGACCATTAAAATGGTAGGTACCGCGCGATAACTCATCCACCATACCGATCAGGTTGAGCAGCGTCGATTTTCCGCTGCCGGAAGGTCCCATGATGGCGACGAATTCGCCCCGCTGGATCTGAAGATCCACGCCGTTGATGGCCGCGGTCTGCAATTCCTCGGTGTAGTGAAATTTATAAATACCCTGCATATCAACTACGGGTATGGGTGTGATCTGCTCAGTCATCAATGGTTGAGTTTAATAATGTCATAATCTTGAAAAGCCTCGTATCCGGAGGTGATCACCTGATCGCCGGGAACCAGTCCGCTAAGCACCTCGTAAAAACGGGGGTTCTTTCGACCCAATTCCACACTGGTTTTCACGGCCTGATCCCCCTCGACCCGGTAGACCCAATGCCCACCGGTCGTGTTGTAAAAATTTCCGTTGGTTACCAGAATCCGTTCGGTCGGTTCGCCAAAAAAGAGGCGTACCCGGACCGATTGTCCTTTTATGAAGGAATGGCCTGTCTGAAGTCCCGGTTGCAAACTGATTTCTACCCGAAAGCGCCCTTCCTCCACATTGGGAAAAATTTTCTCCACCCGCAAGTCCAAGGTGTCTCGATCTAATATGGCGATACCCGGCTGCCCGATCGAAACCTTATCCAGGTAAAATTCATCGATTCGGGCTACAATGAGTGGATTGTTCATCTGGTATATCTCGCCCAGACGATCACCGCTGGCCAGTGCCTGGCCGGGCTGTACATCGAAATTACTTAGCTGACCGTCCGCCTGGGCGGTTACCCGCAGCCGGTCAATGATCGCCCGGACGGCCTCCAGGTTTTCCAGAATCCGGGTTTCGGAATCATCAATCTGCGACAACTGTGCCACCCGGGCGAGGGAATCTGTACGGTAGGACTCTCGTAATAGCTTGTGGCGCTGCTGAAAATAGTGATAGCGGTCTTCGATGGGTTCGTAATCACTGACGGCAATGACACTGTCATCCAGTAGTTGCTTGTTGCGTTCGTATTGCTTGCGCTGCAGATCGATCTGATAGCGCACCTCCACCAGTTGCTCCCGCTGGTTGTAGTTGTTCTGATTGAGCAGCAATGCCGTCTGACGTTGATTGTTGAGCTGTTCGATCAACTGAGATTCGCGTTGCATGACCTCCAGCCGCAGATCATCGTTGGCGAGCTCCAGGAGCACATCTCCGGTTTGTACCTTATCTCCTGATTCCACCAGGATACGCTCCACAGTACCGGGCACCTTCACATCCAGCATAAAACTTTCCCGTGGCTGAAACTGGCCGGTCACGTTGATATACTCGTAAAACGGCGCCTCCACCACCTGCGTAATGGATACCCGCTGGCGATCCATCGTTATACTGGAAGCGTACGAACTCGTACTTGCCAGATAGCCAGCGGCAGAAAGTCCCAGTAGCAATAAGCTGCCAAGAGTCCACTTTGCCCACGGTCGTTTTTTAGTGCGTTTTGTATCCATGCTTACCTAATGGTGTTATGCAATATACAAATACCTAACAGTACTAGGTATAAAAAGTTGAAAAATCCTGCTCTTTCCCGAAAAAATGCATGATTACGGATTACCGGGAACGGTAAATGGTGCCTCCTGTACAAATCCTTTCCGGTTTGATAGTTATCTGACATTGCATACCAACCCAAAGCAAAAAATACCGCCGCTGACAAATACAAAACGCTGCATAGTCTTTATTTTTAAAATGAAAACGGACTTTTTCTATATTTTTAGAATAGTGTACGTCCTTTATCACTAAACCCTGTTGTCTACGACAAAACCACCTAATAACCAATCCATTGAAACCATGAACTGCACCTATCCCAGCTGGACCTTTTGTTTTTTTCTGATCCTCGCGTTCTCCAGCTGCCGCCGGTACACTCCGGTGGATTCATTCCGCACCAATTATCAATCGGTCAATCAAATAATCCATACCGATTCCTCTGATCACCCCTTTCTCAAAGTCCATACACCTTCGGGTGAGGTTTATGTATTGGAAAGCTGGACCTTTAATCCGACAGCACAATCATTACGGGGAAATGGACAACGCTATAATTATAACCGGGACCTGATCCAGGAAGGAGATCTGATCATTCCCGGTGACCAGATTGCTTTACTGGAGACCAACGACCTCTCCCAGATCAAAGCCAAGGATCAGGAGCAAATTGCCCGCTTAACCATCGCTCTGACCGTCAATGCTATCGGAGCGACCCTTTGCTTATCCTTTCCTAAAGCCTGCTTTGGGTCCTGCCCCACCTTCTACCTGCACCCTGATGAACCGGTGCAGGCTGCCCGGGCGGAAGGGTTTTCCAGTTCTATCATGCCCGCCCTGGAAAAACAAGACATCGACCCGCTCCATCACGAAACGGATGAATCTGCTTTTTCCCTGTACATGAAAAATGAAGCGCTCGAAACACATGCAGTCAATAAGGTCGGTCTGATCGCTGTGCCAAAACCAGGAAATGAACAAGTGCACATGAGCCTTGATGGATCGTTTTTTCGTTGTGGTTCGCCTGTAGTCTATACTCACTCCACAATTAATGAAGGCACGGGTGATTCCCGCCTGAAAAACTATGACGGTCAGGAATACATTTCTCTGACCGATTCGTTTGATTTAAATCAAAAGGAGGAGATCGTGCTTGCGTTTACGGACCTGTCCGATAGTGATCACGGCCTCCTGGTCCGCGGACGCCAATCCCTGCTAAGCACCTTTTTGCTGTATACCGGATTTTCCTATATGGGTGATGAGGTCAGTGACATAATGGCCCGCTTTCAAGATAAAAGAGCCATCCAGCGTATTTCCAGGAAACAATACCAAAGGATGGAATCCCTGGATATCCAGGCATGGAATCCAGTAAAGAAGCGCTGGGATTTCATAGAATCCATACACGAAACGGGCCCCATTGCTGCCAATGCGCTTTTAGTGAACCTGCCGTCCAAGTACACTGGTTCCGGCAAGTGTACCTTAAAGGTAATAGCCACCCGGGGCATGTGGCGACTCGATCAATTAAGTCTGGTGCCGGTTGTGGATGAGGCGCGCCCCGTTTCCTGTAAGCCCGTCCAGGCGCTGAACCTGAGCGGGAATACCGCTTCGATTGCAGAAATCACGAATGCCGATACGGATTACCTGGTCACTTTCCCTGGCGATATGTACCGCTTCGACTTCAACTTACCCTCCGTTGCCCCCGGGGAAAACCTGGCCCTTTTTCTGGATACACAGGGCTATTATCTGGAGCATATGCGTCAGGAGTGGCTGGCCGAAAAAAATCCTAAACGCCTGCGTAAGATGATTATGGGAGAAGCAGCCATCTGGAGGGCATTAGCGATTGAATACAAAGAATTAGAATCCTCTATGGAAGACACCTTTTGGCAATCAACCTATTCACCTGCTAATTAATGCTAATGCGTACCATACTAACCACTCTTTTTGCGGGATTGCTATTGAGCTTTACGGGTTGTAAAGCTCCAAGCTACATTCCCGGACCCACCCAGTTGGCTTCCCACGTTCAGGGGTTGCCCGTCCAGGTACATTTCATGGGTAGTGGAACCAGACGTGGCGAATTAATTGCCGTAACGGACGACAAACTCTTTGCCCTGCCCTACGAAGGTTCCGATAAAAGCATGCAGGTCATTTCGAAGTCCGAGGTCAAGGGGGTGCACATTTTAGTTGCTCGCACCTATGACGATTTGTCGAAAGTCGGCACTTTGGCTACCATCAACTCAGTCCTATTCCCTTTACATGGCTGGTGGATGGTATTTACCGGCCCCATTAACTGGGGTATCAGTGCCAGGGAAAGTTATAGCTATTATACCATAGAGTACCCTGATGCCATTGCCTGGGATGCACTTCATCAGTACGCGCGCTTCCCCCAGGGCCTCCCCCCAAACGTGGCATTGGAAGATATTCGATAAACAGGCATCGTGTTTCGTAATCTTCGGACAGACACTGCAAACCCTATTTCTCTGCTGACCGCCGCAACTTCAACGCAAAAGGTAAACCAAAACCGGAACCTCAAACCTAGAACCTGATCAAACTTTTTTATCCCAATAAAAAATCCGACTTTCAGGGCACCTATACCGACAACGAAGTGGTTTGGTGTCCCGGCACGAAGTACTGCGTAGCAAAACCACTTCGGGTCGAGTATATACTCGCGTGAAAAGATTGGGCGAAGCCCAAACCTTTTCGGAAGCGGTATAACAACAAAACTATGAAACGAATTGCCCTCCTCCTGGCAGCTATGGTCGCATTGGCCAGCTGTCGCACCGAATCCGTGGATACCGTCGATGTGTCCACCCTTTCCGATGAAGAACGCATGGCCTACCGCGCAGAACGCACGGAGATCATCCGCGATGATTTTGGGGTGCCGCATATTTACGGCAAAACCGATGCCGATGCCGTCTTCGGTATGCTCTACGCGCAGTGCGAAGATGACTTTCCACGCGTGGAACGCAACTACACCTGGGCCATCGGTCGCCTGGCCGAGGTCGAGGGCGAAGAAGCGCTGTACAGCGACCTGCGTGCCCGCCTCTATATGACGCGCGAAGAAGCCATGGCCGCGTATGAGGAAGCTCCCGAATGGCTGCAGGAATTATGTGTGGCCTTTGCCGATGGCATCAATTACTACTTGCAGACCCATCCGGACGTCGAGCCAGAGTTGCTTACCCGTTTCGAACCCTGGATGCCCATGTACTTCAGCGAGGGCTCCATCGGTGGTGATATCGAACGGGTATCTACTCGCCGTATCCGGTCCTTTTACGATCAGGCTTCCGCCAAAAGAACGAGCTCCGTCTACGATGGGTTGCTGCGGCTCTCCGATGATGAACCCCGTGGTTCCAACGGTTTTGCCATTGCCGGTGACAAAACGGCTTCCGGTAATGCTATGCTGCTCATCAATCCGCATACCTCTTTTTTCTTCCGCGGCGAAGTACACATGGTCAGCGAAGAAGGCCTCAACGCTTACGGAGCGGTAACGTGGGGGCAGTTTTTCATCTATCAGGGCTTCAATGAGCACAACGGTTGGATGCATACTTCCACCGGTACGGATATCATCGATGAATTTGAGGAGACCATTATGCAAGGCCCTGACGGTGGAAAAAAATACGTCTTCGGTGAGGAACAACGCGCGGTAGACAGCACCGAGGTCACTCTTTCCTACTCCACTCCCGACGGTCCACAGGAACGCTCCTTTACCATCTACCGGACCCACCACGGTCCCATCACCCACGCCAACGACGATAAGTGGGTAGCTACCAGGATTATGTGGGACCCCGTGAATGCACTCATCCAGTCGTATACCCGAACTAAGACCACCAATCATCAGGAGTTTAAGGAGATGATGAATATCCGCCGCAACTCATCCAATAATACCGTCTACGCCGATGCGGATGGCACCATTGCTTACTACCACGGCAACTTCATCCCCAAGCGGGATACCAGCTTCGATTACTCCCGACCGGTCGATGGCAGCAACCCCGCCACCGATTGGCAGGGATTGCACACCGTTGATGAAAACATCCTCGTCGTCAACCCCGACAATGGCTGGATACAGAACTGCAATTCAACCCCCTACACCTCAGCCGCCGGGAATAGCCCTAAGCGAAGCAATTACCCGTACTACATGGCCAACTACCCGGAGAATTTCCGGGGCATCCACGCTATCGACCTCCTGGAAGATGCCAATAACCTGACCCTGGACGGATTGCTCGATCTGGCTTACGACCCTTACCTGCCGGCCATGGATGTAGCCGTTTCCGGATTAAAGGATGCATTTTTCGCCATGCCGGATCAACCCGACCGGGTCAAAAAAGCGATGGAGTTGCTCAAGGATTGGGACTTCACCGTTTCCAAAGATTCAAAGGCTATGACCATTGCATTTTATTACATCAATACCTACTACAGCTCCGGAAAGGTACCCCGCCAAGGCTCCTACATCGATCGTGTGGAGTACATGCGTACTGATGCTCCCATGCAGGAACGCCTCAATCAACTCGACGATGCCCTCGGCAACCTTGCCGAAGATTTCGGCAGCACCGAAGTACCCTGGGGCGAGGTAAACCGCTACCAACGCCTCGACGGATCAATCGATCAGAACTTTGACGACAGTAAGCCAAGTATTCCCGTCGGTATGGCTTCCGGCAGGTACGGCGCTCTGGCTTCCTTCGGAGCCCGCCGGGGTGAAGACACCAAGCGCATCTACGGTGTAGCCGGCAACAGCTTCGTTGCCGTCGTGGAATTCGGCGACAAAGTGAAAGCAAAAACCATGTTGGCCGGCGGTCAGAGCGGCGACCCAGATTCGCCTCATTTCGACGATCAGGCCCAACGCTACGCCGATCGCGCCTTCAAGGATGCCGCTTACTACCGCGAAGATGTGGAAGCACGAGCGGAAGCGACGTATCGGCCGGGTAAGGTGCGCGATCCTCTGGATCGCGACTGAAGTGACTACAGGGACTTGAGGGACTCAAGAGACTCAAGGGACTCAAGCGACTGGAGTGATCTATCCTGCTCCTGGCTACTTTTGATGTGCTTAAGTCAGGAACTTCGCGCTTTATTGCGTAGGGCGTTGGGCGTAGAGGGTAGAGACTGGAGAGACTCGAGCGACTGGAGGGATTTATCCTGCTCCTGGCTACTTTTGATGTGCTTAAGTCAGGAACTTCGCGCTTTATT
>CAYFGK010000138.1:0-7436 GCA_964342305.1 uncultured Saprospiraceae bacterium
TAGCTCTTTAAGGCACATATCTTAAAACCTGTCAACGCTATTCAGTCCAGGTCAATCATTGAGCATTGAACATTGAGCATTGAACATTGAGCATTGAGCATTCAACATTGAGCATTGAACATTGAGCATTCAACATTGACTTGCATGACCATCGACGACATCCAGGATGCCATTAAAGCGGCCCGGACGGACAACCTCGTTCCGGGCCGGAAACTCCTGCTCCAAAAACCCTGGCCCTCGGAAACTCAGCCTCCGATACTCGCTAAATTAGCAGAATTAGCAAGGGCGGTAGGCGAGCTGGATACACAAATCTTCATTTTGCAACGCCTGGTGGAGATAACCCCCGAACAGCCCGAAAACCACTTCACCCTCGGGTTAGCCTTACGGCAAAAAGGCAAGCAAAAAGAGGGCCGCAAACACCTGGAGAAAGCCTATAAAGGGAATCCGCAGCACCCCGATATCGCCTACGTCTGGTGCCAGGCCCTGGAAGAAGATCAACGCTACGAAGCGGCTCTTCGGGTCGCCCGGCGGGCCAATGACAACTTCCCTGATCAACCCGATTGGCTGTCGCTTACGGGTGACCTGCTTACCCACCTCGGTCGGCTACGCGAAGCTGTTCAGCACTACAACCGGGCCCTGCGCCTGCAGCCGGGTGACCCGGCCATTAGCTTCAATGCCTCTCAGGCCGTCTTTCAATTGGGGCAATGGGGCGATGCCTGGACCCTCTACGATTACCGCCTCATCCTGCGGGATCCGGCTACCCGCCCGGAGACAACCGCCAAGCTGTGGTCGGTGGGCGAGTCGATAAGGGGAAAATCCATCCTCGTCTGGCAGGAACAAGGGTTCGGGGATGCCATCATGATGCTGCGCTTTCTGCCGGTCCTGATAGAAGAAGGTGCCGACGTCCACCTACTCCTCAATGGCCAGCTAACCGATCTGGTGGCCAGTCAATATCCCGATATCACCGTCCACAACCAACGGCAACCACCACCCAAGACCGATCTGCAGATTCCCATCATGAGCATTCCCCGCCGATTGGGTCTCGAACATCCCGATCAACTGACCGGTGAGGCCTATCTGTCGGTGGAGCCATCTGAGCTTTTGCCGAAAGGCAATACCCAAAAAATAGGTCTGGTATGGGCCGGTAACCCCAACCACCCCGATGATCATCGCCGGTCCCTCTCCCCTGCCCTATTCGAACCACTGCTGGAACTGCCCGGACATTCCTGGTATAGCTTCCAGATCGGACGTCACGAATGGGCCGAAAACCATCCGCAAATCACCGACCTGCGCCCACAACTCAAGACATTTCAGCAAACTGCCGAATACCTGAGTCAAATGGACCTGGTCATCAGCGTAGATACCGCCGTAGCCCACCTGGCCGGGGCCCTGGGCATCCCCGTACACCTGCTGCTCGACTACGCCCCCGACTGGCGCTGGCCACGGACGGGGACGTCGACGACCTGGTACGAAAAGCACCGCATCTGGCGACAAGCGTCGCCCGGTGACTGGGAGAAGGTCGGTGAAAGGATGTCGATCCTCCGGATCGACGGAGATTAGGGGATTTGGGGAATTGGGGAACTGGACTAAGGTCCATGGTTTTCCTGATACCTACTACTCTATACCCTGTACCCAGATTAGGAGATTAGGAGATTAGGGGATTAGGAGAACGGGGGCGATTCCTAATACCTACTACTCTATACCCTGTACCCAGAGTTGGGGACTTAGGGACTTAGGGACTTAGGGACTTAGGGACTTAGGGACTTAGGGAGATTTAACAAATTGAATATCAACCCCTTAATTAAAAACTAAAAATTATTAATTAAAAATTAATCCCTCACCGCCTTCGCCACCAGGTCCTCCATACGTAGATAATCCAGTACTTTTTCGTAAGTAGCTTCCAGCACCACTAATGGCGCAACGCCGGCCTCGTGGGCTTCGCGCCAGCGCAAGGCACACAGGCACCACTGATCGCCGGGTTTCAGGCCCGGAAAACGATACTCTGGACGGGGGGTCGACAGATCGTTGCCCTGTGCTTTAGTGAAGGCCAGAAATTCCTCCGTCATGACGGCGCA
The DNA here is from genome assembly GCA_964342305.1 of uncultured Saprospiraceae bacterium. Classification (GTDB taxonomy): domain Bacteria; phylum Bacteroidota; class Bacteroidia; order Chitinophagales; family Saprospiraceae; genus DT-110. The sequence goes on from CAYFGK010000138.1 coordinate 2,076, forward strand.
GACCACGTGACGTCCGCGATCGTCGGGGCCGGTGTGGCAGCAACCGTCGCGATAGAAGCCCGTCAGGGGGTCGGTGCTGCAGGGAATTAATGCTTCGCCGAATACATTTTTTGCCGAAAGGCCCATACTTTTAACGTTTTCATAAAGAAACCACACTGCGAAGATATTGTTATCTATGCGGACCTAAAAAGCCAGCTTCCCGTACAAACGAAAGAATCAAAGCGTTTTTCAGCGGCGAAATGTGGCTTTTCACGCTTTTATACGTCTAAAAGACGAATAGCAACCAAAAAACAACACATGGTACAATCAAAAGAAGGATTCCCGAAACAACTGGACGAGCAGTACGAAGACCGGGGTGACCAGCACGTGGGCACCGGCCTGAATACACCGCTCCGGGAGGGTGCCTTCGACTTGAGCGACGCTGAGAAAATGACCATTATCGAGGAGCATTTTGCCGACATTATGCATACCCTGGGTCTGGATTTGAGCGATGACAGTCTGAAGGGAACCCCTCGCCGCGTTGCCAAGATGTTCGTGCAAGAGATTTTCGGTGGCCTGAACCCCGAGCGCGAACCGCGTATCTCCGTATTCGAAAATAAATACGATTACCGCCGGATGCTGATCGAAAGAGACATCCGCGTCACCTCGACCTGCGAACACCACTTCCTGCCGATCGTCGGTAAAGCCCACGTTGGGTATATCTCGAATGGAAAAGTGATCGGCCTGTCCAAGATCAACCGGATCGTGGATTACTACGCCCGACGCCCACAAGTGCAGGAGCGCATGACACGCCAGATCCTGGAAGCCCTCAAGGAGGCCCTCGATACCGAAGACGTGATCATCGTCGTGGACGCCAAACACATGTGCGTGCACGCCCGCGGGATCGAAGATACGGAGAGCACAACCCTTACCCTGGAGTACAGTGGCGCTTTTGAGCAGGATGAGGTCCGCAAGGAATTCATGGATTTACTGAAATCGTAAGGCACGCTACATTCTGAAAACAGGGATGAAAACCGGTTACCGCCAAGCTTGGTAGTAACCGGTTTTTTTATTTTCCCGGTTTTTGATCGTACTTTAACCGGCTTAGAAACCTGATGCATAAGACTACACATGAGCATTGACCGCAAGGAAAAGATATTATTTGCTGCACTTGAGTTATTTGCACTCGAAGGTTATCACGCTACACCTACCAGTAAGATTGCAAAGCAAGCCGGGGTATCCGAAGGGCTTATATTCAGGCATTATAAAAATAAGGAAGGTTTGCTGGAAGCTATTTTGCAGGCTGCCGAACGTAATTTCCAGCAACATCTTAGCCCGATCCTGGAAGAATCTAACCCCCAAAAAACGCTGCGGTTCTATATTTCCTTTCCGTTTGAGGTGCCTGAGGAAGAGGTCAACTTCTGGCGATTGCAATTCAAGCTTAAATGGGAAGTTAACTACCCAAAAAATCAAAAACTGACCCCATTCCTGGATAAAATCACGTGGGCATTCCGAGAATTGGGGTACGATAATCCTGAATTAGAAGCTGAGTTACTGTTTTTGACCATAGAAGGAGTCTCCACTGCTATTCTACGTGATGGGATGGAACGAATGGAATCCACCAAAAATTTCCTCCTGAAAAAGTACGGGGTTTAAGGTAGTTTTCCATAAATTGAGCAAGTACTCACTTAAAATTCTTTCTATGCGTCGCAACCATTGGGTCATGGCCGTACTTCTCTCGGGAGTCATCTTCACCGTACTGGGCCTGGCTAATACCTCCACCAACGAACCCTTCCTGCCCGGGGAATCACCCCTGCCCCCACCCACCCAAACGGAGGGTGAAGAAGCCTACGAAAAAGTAGTGGCCGTCCTTTCCCACAAACGCTGTGTGAACTGTCACCCCTCCGGTGACCGGCCGCGCCAGGGTGAAGACAGCCATATCCACAACTTCAACGTGCAACGCGGCCCCGACAATCACGGGATGGCCGCCGTAAAATGCCAGACCTGCCACCAGGAAGAGAACAATAACCTCTCCGGCGTACCGGGCGCTCCGGAGTGGCACCTCGCTCCCCTGAAAATGAAGTGGGAAGGGCTGACCAAGGCCGAGATCGCCCGCTCCATCCTGAATCCGGAAAATAACGGCGGACGCACCCTCGAAGAAACGGTCCACCACCTGACCGAACACCCCCTCGTACTGTGGGCCTGGGAACCCGGTGTCGACGCTTCGGGCAACCCACGGGAAAAACCACCCGTCCCGGTCGATGAGTACATTGAAGCAGTTAAAACCTGGGCTGCCGCCGGCACCCCCATTCCTGAAGACTAGCAAAAATCAAATCATATGGCTATTTCCTTTTCCATAAATGGTCGTTCCGTTCAGGTCGACGCCGACGAGAACACGCCCCTGCTCTGGGTGATCCGCGACGTACTCGATCTGAAGGGTACCAAGTTTGGTTGCGGCAAAGCCGCCTGTGGGGCCTGCACCATCCACGTCGACGGCGAGGCGGTGCGTTCCTGCTCTTTTGCGGTAAAACACGCTCAGGGCAAACAAATTACTACCATCGAAGGCCTGGCCAGCGGCGATCAGATCCATCCGGTCCAGCAGGCCTGGATCGACGAAGTGGTGCCCCAGTGTGGATACTGCCAACCGGGGTTCATGATGGCTACTGCTGCCATGCTCGACAAGATCCCGAATCCGACCGACGATGATATCGACGCCAACATTGTCAACATCTGCCGCTGCGGAACCCACTACCGCATGCGCAAGGCCATTCACCGCGCTGCCCAACTGTCTAATACCCAAAACACGCCCTCATGAGTGATGCAACTTCCAAGTCCAAGAAAAAGAAAAGCTGGTCACGCCGGAAATTCCTGGTGCGTTCAGCCGCCGGAGTCGGCATCATTATCGGTACCGGCTACCTCACCCGTCCCCTGTGGCGCCGCTATATGGCCGGTATGGCCAACACCCTCGAAGCCCCTTATTCAGGAAATACCAAAGATCCTTCCCTCTGGTTTGAGATCACGACCGATAACGAGGTGATCCTGTATTCCACCAAGGTGGAAATGGGTCAGGGTACCTTCACGGGGCTGGCCCAAATGGCCGCCGAAGAACTCGAGATCGATGTGGAGCGTATCCGCGTCATCCACGCACCCACCGAATCGGGAAATAAGGATCCCTTCGCCACCGGCGGCAGTACCTCTATTTCCTCCCTCTGGCAACCTCTGCGGGAGCTGGCCGCCACCACCCGTCAGATGCTGATCGAGCACGCTGCTCCCATCATGGGTGTGGAGGTATCCGGCCTTTCGGCAAAAAACGGACAGATCGTAGGCGGTGGTAAATCCATGACCTACGGTGATATCGCCGCTCAGGTCACCGAATGGGATGTCCCTAAAACCCCCGAGTTGAAAGACCCCGCTACGTTTGCCTTTATCGGCAAGCCCGTGGCCCGGGTCGATCTGCGCGATAAAGTGGTCGGTGAACCTATTTTCGGCATGGATGCCACTATGCCCGACATGCTCTACGGCTCGGTGGTACGCCCCCATCGTATCGGTGCAACATTCAAAAGTGCCGACGTGAGCAAAGCGGAGAATATGCCCGGTGTCATTCAGATCGTACAGGAGGATGACTTCGTCGGGGTTGTTGCTAATTCCTACCTGGAAGCCGAGCTCGCCAAGCAGGCCATTGAGGTGGAATGGGACAGTGAACGCAACTGGGAGATCGAAGATATTGAAGCCATGATCAAGGTCGGGGAAGGCAATCCCGTCACCATTCAGAAGAATGGCGGCCCCAAGCGAATCCTCGACAACGAGGAGGGTGTAATCACGTCGGAGTATACCAGTCCGGCCGGTGCTCACGCCCAGTTGGAACCAAATGGTGCCCTGGCCTACGTGGAAGACGATAAAGTCACCATCATGATGTCTACCCAGGTGATCGATCTGACGCAGGGTGAAGTCGCCAAACGTCTGGGCATGAAAAAAGAACAGATCAACCTCGTTCCGACCTTCCTTGGTGGTGGCTTTGGCCGACGCCTGCACACCCCTCATGCCGTTCAGGCCGCCCTCATGTCGAAGGCCGTCGGCAAGCCCGTTAAGATCACCTTCAACCGCAAGGAGGAATTCCAGAACGACACCTTCCGTCCGCCCACCCACCACGTGATGCGCGGTGTGCTCGGCGAAGACGGTCTGATCAAAGCCATCGAGCACAATGTGTCCAGCGGCGATGTGATGTTCGGATCGCCTATGTTTCCCGATATTGCCCAACCCATACTGGGGGCCGACGTCGGTGCCTGGCGGGGCGGCATGATCCAGTACCGGGCCATCCCCAACTACCGGGCCATTTCCTGGCGGGTCAAACTGCCCTTTGCCACCAGTTGGTGGCGTAGCCTGGGCTTGCTGGCCAATACCTTTGCCATCGAATCCTTCATGGATGAGCTGGCCGAACAGGCCAATATGGATCCCGTGGCATTTCGCTTAAAGCAGATCCAGGACGATGAAGCGGGCAACCGATTGAAGGCCGTGATCGAAACCTGCGCCGAACGCGCCGGCTACCGGAATGAAGCCAGCAACGGCCGCGCCATGGGATTTGCCGCCTCCACCGACGCCAATACGCCCTGTGCCCACGTAGCGGAAGTATCCATCGAAAACGGGGATATCAGAGTCCATAAAGTCACCTGCGTGATCGATCCCGGTCTGGCCGTCAATCCCGACCAGGTGCGCGCCCAGTGCGAGGGCAGCATCATCATGGGGATGAGTGCCGCCATGTACGAGGCCATGACCGTTCGCGACAGTCAACTGCAACCTACTATCTACGGCCCCTACCGCATGGCGCTCATGCGCGACACCCCGAAAGAGATCGACGTGGTCATTCTGGAAAATGCAGATGCCCCCGGTGCGGTCGGCGAGCCCCCGCTCGGCCCGATCGGTGCGGCCATCGCCAATGCCACCTACCGATTGACGGGTGAGCGATTGCGGAGTATGCCGCTGGTGTTGGCCTGAAAGGGGGCGATGGGCATCTTTAAGAGTATTGGTTTAATACATTGGAAATCGATTTTTATCAGATTGGTGACTGGGATATTTTGGTCCAAGGTCCAAGGTCCAAGGTTTATTATCCATTTCTTAGTCAACAGGAACCGCTCGATAAAATCAGGAATGTCAAGTCGCTATTAAACTTGAATAATATCAGTACCGCTCCGCGGCCCTTGATTTCTATACCGTCGCAGGGACTAGTTAAGGTCCAAACACGGTCGTTTTTCAAAAGGCCGACCTCTTTAGGGAGCGTACCTACGGCACGCAAGAAATACAACCCGGTGCTCTAGGTGACCGGGCGGGCGTACCTACGGCACGCATCTTTTAGGGCCTTTAACTATTACAGAGCGTGGAGCGTGA
>CAYFGK010000138.1:7536-18208 GCA_964342305.1 uncultured Saprospiraceae bacterium
ACCGTGGAGCGTGAACCGTGGAGCGTGAACCGTGGAGCGTGAACCGTGGAGCGTGAACCGTGGAGCGTGGAGCGTCGAACGTGGAGCGTCGAGCGTGAAGCGTGGAGCGTGAAGCGTGAAGCGTGAAGCGTGAAGCGTGCCCCCCTATCTAGAAAAAAATCGGCGATCCGATCTCGAATCCCTATATTCCGGGTACTTTTTTGAACAACCTTATCACACATGAGACTGAAACACCTGACTATGCTGGTGTTGGCCGTGGTACTTCAATTGCCGTTGTCAGCCCAGGAAACGCGTCTCTTGCGTCAACCCGACGTAAGTGACCAACACATTACCTTTGTTTACGGAAGCGACATTTGGGTAGCTGATCGAGATGGCAGTAACGTTCGTCGAATTACCAGTACGCCCGCCGTAGAATCCAACCCGCACTTTTCGCCGGATGGTAGCCTGATCGCCTTTTCATCGAACCGGACCGGAGGCAACTCCGTGTATTACGTATCGGTCGACGGCGGCAACCCGACGCGCCTGACCTGGCACCCCTCCTCCGCCTACGTGCGCGGATGGACACCCGATGGGGAGCACATCCTGTACGCATCCAGCCGGGAAACGGCTCCGGTATCTTACAATAAAATGTGGACCGTGCCTCTCGAGGGTGGCCCCAGCACCCGCCTGAGCGGTCAGTGGGGCTACGATGGCTCCTTTTCGCCCGACGGGGAACACCTGGCACTGGATAAGATGTCCCGCTGGGATTTGGAATGGCGCAATTACAAAGGTGGCCAGAACACGCCACTCATCATCCTCGATCTGGATGATCAAAGCGAGGTCCTGCTACCACACGAGAACACTACCGATATTCACCCAACCTGGGTAGGTGACGAGATTTTCTTCCTCTCCGACCGGGACTGGATCATGAACGTCTGGGCCTACGACCCCGACACCGAAGACTTGCGTCAAGTCACCGACTTTGAAGGCACCGATGTCAAATGGCTCAACACCGATGGCACCAACCTGATCATTGAGCAAGATGGCTACCTCCATATGGTTGATCCCGAAAGTGGGGACACCGACAAACTGACCATCACCGTACAGGGTGATTTCCCCTGGGCGGCCCCCCACTGGGAAGACGTGAGCAATCGGGCTCAATCCGTATCCCTCTCTCCTACCGGTAAACGCGTGCTGATGCAGTCCCGGGGCGATATTTTCACCGTACCGGTGGAATACGGTGACCCCCGCAACCTGACCCACAGCTCGGATGCCGCCGATCGCCGTCCGATCTGGTCACCCAAGGGCGATAAGATCGCCTGGTTCAGCGATATGGGTGGCGAAGGCTACGCCCTTTACCTCGGACCACAAGACGGTATGGGCGAGCCTACCCGCATCGACATCGGCGAATCCAACCTGGCCTGGAGCCCGGTCTGGTCACCCGATGGGAAATACCTGGCCTTTGCCGACGATGATGTACGCATTCGCGTGGTGGATATCGACAATGCATCCATCCAGACCATCGACGTGGGTGGTAACAACCTGGATCGCTCCCGCACCGGATTGACCTGGGCCCCGGACTCTAAAAAACTGGCCTACGTCAAATCGGGCGATAACAACCTCCAGCGCATCTGGGTTTGGGATAGTTCCACCGGTGACAGTCGTGCGCTCACCAATCCGTTCGCCGATGCGTCGGCGCCGGCCTGGGATCGCGATGGTACTCATTTCTATTTTGTGGCCAGTACCGACCTGGCGTTGGGTTCCGGCTGGGCCAACACCAGCTCCATTCAGGCCGACCCGGATTACGAACCCTACGTGATCGTGCTGCAGGAGGGCAAAGCATCGCCCTTCATCCCGCGCAGTGACGAAGAGGAGGTAGAAAAAGAAAAGCCCGCAAAAGAGATGGACAAAGAGGAGGAAGCCGAAGAGGAAAAGGAAAGTGAGGAAGAAGAAGCCGACGAAGAGGAAGAAGACACCGGCATCGTGATCGACTACGATCGACTGGAACGTCGCACTATTGCCCTCCCCATTTCCAGTGGCAATTACGTAGCTACCGCCGCCGGACCGAAAGGCACCCTCTTCCTGGCCGAACGCAAACCCGGCAGTTTCGCTACTACGCTCCACAAATTTGTATTGAAGGATCGTGAAGCCAAGGAATTCATGGACGGCGTTCGTCAATTCTCTGTATCCGCTGATGGCAAAAGCATCCTGATGCAGGCCGGCCCCCGTTGGACGGTAGCCAAGACCGGCGGTCCAAACGGCAAGAGCGGCAAAGCCGTACGGGTGGACCTCCAGAAGAAGGTAGACCCCATGGTCGAATGGCGTCAGATATTCGAAGAAGCCTACCGCTACGAAGAAGACTATTTTTACGACCCCAATATGCACGGACGTGACTGGGATGAGGTATACGAACGCTACAGCCCGCTGGTGGATCACGTACGCCACCGCGATGACCTCACCTATATCCTGGATATGGTGAATGGAGAATTATCCGTGGGGCACAGCTTTGTGGGCGGCGGCGATTACCCCGAAACCGACAACTCCGAAGTAGGTCTGCTGGGTGCCGATCTGGTAGCTGCCAACGGACGCTGGCGGGTAGATCGCATCTACACCACCGAGAGCTGGAACCCACGCTTGTCTTCCCCCCTTGATCGCCCCGGCATGAAAATGCAGGAAGGCTACTACATCGTGGGCATCAACGGCACCGAGCTGACGGCCGACATGAATCCCTTCGAGTTACTCGACGGTACGCGCGGCCGCCAGACGGTCCTCCACATCAACGACGAAGCGAGCTTCGCTGATCACTGGACCGAAACGGTAGAGCCAATCAGCAACGAAGGTGCCCTGCGCCAGCGCGCCTGGGTCGAGGACAACCGTCGCCTGGTCGACAGCCTCTCCGACGGACGCCTCGCCTACGTCTGGGTCCCCAATACGGGCGGACCCGGATTTGTATCCTTCAACCGCTACTTCTTTGCCCAACAAGACAAAGAGGGAGCCGTGATCGATGAGCGATTCAACGGCGGTGGTCTGCTCGATGACTATATGGTCGATCTGATGACCCGCTCCCTGCGCGCCGGTCTGACCAACGAAGTGCCCAACGGCAAGTCTTTTCAGTTACCTGCGGGCGTACTGGGCCCAAAAGCACTTTTGATCAACGAACGCGCCGGTTCGGGCGGTGATTTCTTCCCCTGGGTATTCCGTCAGCAGGAAGTCGGTCCGCTGATCGGTGCGACCACCTGGGGTGGCCTGGTCAAATCCAGCACCCACTACCTGATGGTCGACGGCGGTCGCCTCACAGCGCCCGATAATGCCGTATTCGATCCGATCAATAATGTGTACGTAGCGGAGAACGAAGGCGTAGCGCCCGACATCCCCGTACGACAGGATGCCCGGGCCCTCACCAACGGAGAGGATCCACAATTGAAGCGGGCCGTCCAGGAGGTCTTGCGCCTCCTGCGCGAAAACCCACTGCCGACGGTTACCAAGCCGCCGTATAATACGCCGGCGACGAGGGGGAATTAAAACCCATCCCTTCCCTTCCCTTTCGTAAGGGAAGGGGCTATCGAAGAATACATTTATTTAATTGACAACTGTCCCTCGAAAACACCCCTCCCTCCCTTTTTCAAAGGGAGGGAGTTGGAGGGAGGGTTTTACCACTCACCATGCCCATTCAAAAGATCAATCTCCAACAAGCCTACAGCACCTTCTCCGAGACCTGGAGTCCGCACATCATCGGACGCCTCAACGGCCAGTTGGTTAAGATCGCCCGGGTCGACGGCGACTTCATCTGGCACGATCACCCCAATGAGGACGAAGGTTTTTTGGTCATCGATGGCACCCTCTTCATCGAACTCGAGAATCAAACCCTGGAGCTAACCGAAGGTGAATTCGTGGTTATCCCGCGCGGGGTACGTCATCGTCCCTTCACCAAAGCCGAAGCCAAAATCATGCTCTTCGAGCCGGAAAGTACCGTAAATACCGGACCCGAGGAGTCGGACCGCACAAAGCGGGATTTGACGGATTTGTCAGAAGGATGAATGTTGAATGAATCCCCCAATAATTCATCATTCATCATTCATCATTGAGCATTGAACATTGAGCATTGAGCATTGAGCATTAAAAATTACCCCCTACTCCACCACCACAACCTTCTGCCGAAACACCGTCTCCCTGCCGTCCATCTCCACTACCGCGTGGCACCAGTACGTACCGGCCGACACGGGGCGCCAGCGGGCAACCGGATCATCCGCCGGTGTATTGCTGGTCTGGAAGGTGATACGCCCCAGCATATCCACTATCCGTAGCTGTTTGATCTGAATGCTTGAGGAGGTACGTGAACGCAATTGGTAAACGTCTTGCCGGACTTGTAATAAGTTATGGGCCCAGATATCGGGTTCCGAAACCGGGGTGGTACTCGTAGTGAAATCCAGGCTCACTTGGTATACGCTGTCACAACCCGCCCCGGTGGTGAAGGGGATGGTGAACTCCCCGAGTTCGGAAAAAGTCTGACCGGCGATCTCGAGCCTTTCTCCGGCCACCAGCGTGGTGTCGATAAAGATGTTGTAATTGGGATGGACCGTGAAGTCTAATACGATCAGGCTGTCGCAGACAAACGACCGCGGAATACTATGCGAGTATATGCCGGATTCCGTCAGGGTTTGACCGAAAAAGTTGTAGGCCTCGCCCCGGCAAATACCGAATTCCTGCCGATTGGCAGTGGAATCGCCCACTACATTCACTTCCAGGCAATTCGTTATTTCGCAATCGTTGGCACTGGAGGATACCACACAAATAGTCGTATCCTGGTATACCATGTAATCACCACCAACCCATTCCACCGTATCCCCAAAACAAGCTTCTTGGGTTTCATTCCACACGCGGGCCGTATCCAGAAAGAAAATATTAGCCCGGTAGTCAAAACGGCAATTGCTGGATTCATCATATACCGACAAGAGGTAGTTGCCTCCCTGCGTGAGGTTTTGCACGGGGCCTGTCAAGCCGCCGCCCCAGCCGTATTCCAGATCACCGATCCGGTCGGATATGTCCCAAACCACCGTATCCCCTTCGCAAAAGAATTCGGGTGGCCAAAACGATTGCTGTTCTTCACCGTAGATATTGAGTGGTGGGGCATCAATAACATCGACGGTTACCAAGGCGGTATCGGCCTGGCAACCGCCCTCTTCCAGGATGTATTGGTATACGCCTTCCTCGTCTTCGGCAGACGAAAACTGATCGTCATTGAACAGCTCCGGTGACCAGCGGCCTCCTTCCCGGGCACCGGGAATCTCCTCGAACAGACGTTTAAAGCGGCCATCGCACACCTCCACGGTCACATCCTCACCAGCGTATAGCACCTTATCTGTATCCACCGGCAAGAAGCTGCGGGCAATATCCGACGCTTGCCCGGCGGCAAATAACTGCGTGTGGATCTCGCGCTGACCCGACTGCGGGTCATCCGCGATGATCTCAAAGCGCACCCGGCGAATGAATTCGGCCACTTCCGCGTCCGTGGCTCCGCCGGTATTTACGGCCACCAGCCGGTCGGTACCCTGACCCTGAATGCTGAACGCCGGATTTGCTTCCGCAAAAAGGACTTCTTCGCCCGGGTTCAACATACCCTCCGCCACGGTAAACCGGATGGAATCAACCGGGCCCAGCTTCGATTGGACCCACGCATCCTGATCGGCAATCGGAAACCGGACCGTACAGAGGGAATCGATGATGAAATGGTCGATCAGTCGACCACGACTATTGTCTTTATCCAGGTCCAGACGCAAGGAGAAGTTGGTGCGGAATTCGTCTTCGGAGGTGAGGCCCCGAAAGGAAACTTTATCCGGTATATTACTACCACAAACATCGACTAACTCATTATTGTCAAAGTCAATATACTTTATTGAATCATGTTCGCAATTACAACCAAATGTAAGGATTAACTCCTTTTGTTCAGAATCAGGACTATAAAATGATGATAAGCCGAATACCCTAAGATCACTAGGAAACTCATAAACTATTTCACTAAAATTAGGAAAATTTTGATTTATTTCGAATAAGACACTTCTTCCCAATGTAGATGCCGAACCGTATAACTTATTGTTCAAAAAAGTTAGGTCACCTTGCAAACCAAATACATCAGGGAGAGAGCCTATTTCCCTTAAGACATTTGATGAATCATTGAAAACAAAAACACGCCTTCCTCCAAAATAAAAGAGTCCAGTAGAGTCAATTACTAAAGAAGGAGAAAAAGAAGAACTTCCAGGACCTAGACGAAGTAAGGTATCTTTATTAATATCATTAAAAAGATCAATTTCGACTAAGTAAGAATATACTGGGTCATCGTCAGAGTTATCATTGGCAAAACCAAATAACCTCCCATCAGGATGAATAGCAATGTCATTATATGTACCAGGGTATGGTTCTGGTTGAGTTGGTCTTCGTTTCATTAATGGTAAATAAGAAACAGAGCATTCTGTAATATTTATTTGTCCTAGACTTCTTGACTCTCCAGAATAGAAAATCTGGGCCCCCAAACCCTCCACACCAAAAACCAATACGACCAATAGAAGTATACACCTGTTTTTCACCGGGGTTACGATTTGTTCGTTATGTAATAGTGGATCCGGCCATAGAGCACGGTCGGATACAATTTGTGAGGGTGGTAGAAGTGATGCCCTCAAAATACGTATTCAGGGGACTAACGCAAATGGGAATCCAGTTTTGTCGGCTATTTGCCTTTTTGCGAAGGCATACTTCTTTTGTGATGTTGAATGTTGAATGTTGGATGAATCCACCAATCTCCAAATAATTCATCATTGAGCATTGAGCATTCATCATTAAGCATTCATCATTGAGCATTGAGCATTAAGCATTCATCATTAAGCATTCATCATTGAGCATTAAGCATTAAGCAGTCTCATAATTCTCGTCGCTCCACTCCCTTAAACTTCATAATGAGATCCGCTCCGAACGCACCGGCGGGTGTGTGGAATCCAGCATCTACTTCGTGATCCAAAACCCGTTTGGCAATATGTACGCTGGCCATGGCCGTCAGTTCATAACCGGAGGGTGTCTTTAACTGGACTTCCCTGGTGCTGCCATCGGGAGCGGTGGCCTGCCCCCAGATGTACATATTGGAGTTTTGACGATCTTCGGCGTCGGGACCGGCCGGTCTCTGATCAATGCGCTTGCGCAACCGCTTTTTTACCAACTCCGTCTTGAGCAGCCAGTTCAGGAAGCGCATCCGGCGCAGGCGCTTGAAAGTCTTGGGGTGGGTCGACATATAGACCTTGATATTCGGGATACCCGTAGTATGATATGCGGTAGACACGTCTCCCCAGGGAATGGTCATGGCGAAGCGATCTTTATCCATGAACGGAATTGTGCGACCGGCATAAGCATCTTTTACAGTTATGATCTGACCATCTTTACGAATGGCGCCACCTTTCCCCAGGTTTTCTACCATTGTTTTGGCGGTACCACGTGAGAAGCCGCCGCCAGCCGAAGCGAAAGCCAATTGTAGATCAATGGCCTCGGGGAGTTGGTCTTTCAGATAGCGGGCTGCGCAATCGGTGGGCACGACGTCGAAACCAGTGCCGGGCATCACGACCAAACCGGCGGCCTTGGCCTGATCATCGTAGCGGGCTGCCATTTCGAAAACCGGAATCTCGCCGGTGATATCCAGGTAATGCGTTTGGGTCACCAGGCAGGCATCGATCATAGGCTGAGCAGTATGGATGAACGGGCCCGCCGCGTGAATGACCAGCGGAACCTGATGGAGGGTTCCCTCGAGTGTTTCTTTATCGGACAGGTCAAAAGCTTTATATTCCCAGCCGTATTCGTTAGCCATCTCCTGCAGAGGCTTTTCGCGTCTGCCGGCCAAAACAGCATCTAATCCCTGTTTTTTAAGTTCTTCGGCGATGAGCCGGCCCGTATAGCCGTAGGCTCCGTAGAGTAGTATGGTCATATTCTGGTTTTTCGATATTCTTCATTCCAATACCAACAAATTACAGCCACGTACATCACTGGCGTCCAGGCGCCCCAGCACCTCAAAGCAGCCATCGTCGCAGCTACGTCCCAGATCGTCGGTGGCGATGAAGCTGATACTGTCAATATTTGCCAGATCGATCACGTTGATCGCACCGGTCTTTCCCGATTTCACGGGGGCGAAGGGATCGGTGGGTTCCCGCATCCAAACGCGCATGGTGGCTCCTGGTTCAAACAGCCCATTGCCAGTGGAATAGGCCTGAGAAAGTAATTCCGTCATGCCGTATTCCGAATGTATCTTTTTTTGCCGAAAGGCCGGTGCCAGAATACCGTGCAGCTCCGAGCGGGTCAACTCCCGACGGCGCCCCTTCATGCCGCCTGTTTCCATAACCGTAAGTTCAGGAAAGCCGGTAACACCCCGCTCTGCCAGGTCCCAGAGCGCAAAGCTGACACCCAGCAGTAGTGTAGGCTGTTTGTTTTGAGCGCAAGTCCGTAATTGCTCTTCCAAAGCATCGTAATCGTCGAGGTAAAAGCCGGATGCTTTTTTGGCGGAAGCCTGAATAAAATGTTGAGCCATATGCACCAGTGAGGAACCAGTGCGTTCTAGATAGGCAGGAAGCAGCGCCAACACTACGTAATCCCGGATGGGGCCGTAGGCTTGCTCGAAAGTGCGCAAGGCCAGATGGTCGTACCAGCTGGTACTGCGCACGTAATGCCGCGAAGTCGCTGCTCCCGTTGTGCCACTACTGGTGAAAATCTTCTCTGGTTCCCAGGAACCAGTTTGCAGCTGGTGTGTTTTGAAAAGCGATATGGGCAGACAGGGGATCTTTTCCAGACGCTGGATATGGGAAGGATGGACTCCCAACAGCGACAAAAAAGAAGCATACACCGGGTTATGTGCTGCCTGAAACCGAAAGACATCCAGCGCTACGGATTCAAAGGATTCAATGGTCACCGTTTCGATCCGATCCAGCAATTGGCTTCTGGACGACGTAAAACTGGTGGCTTGATCCATCTAAATTGGCTATTTTACTGTTAATAGAAAAAAGATGTACATGAGAAGAACAGCATGCTATCTTCTAGGGTTTCTTGGATTAGCCATTTGGCTGTCGGCTTGTGCCAATGCCCCCACCTACCCTATCGAACCCGAGATCGAATACCTCGGGATGAACCGCACCGAGATCCTGCAAAGCCGAAATAACATATCCCAAATTGACACCCTGATTATCCGCTTTTCGTTCACCGACGGCGACGGCGATCTGGGCGATGCCGACAGTATCAATATTTTCATGACCGATAGTCGCGACGGATTCCGACATAGCTTTAAGGTGAACGAGATTCCGCAATTGGGTTCAGGCGATGGCATCAGCGGCGAGATCGCCCTAAAGATCACCAATAGCCCGTCGACCAAATTTTTCTGCTGCACCTTCCCCAACACCAATCTGGCCTGCATCCCCAGCGAAGAATTTCCGGTCGACGAAATGTTTTACACCATTCAAATACGCGACCGGGCAGGTAATTTAAGCAACGAGATACAGACTGAACCGATTTCGATACTCTGCCAGTAGGAATGTTGAATGTTCAGGGCTCAATGCTCAGGGCTCAATGCTGAATGATGAATTAATTGAGCATTTAGCACTCATCATTGAGCATTTACATTAAGCCAATCAACGCCTTTCTTCAGCGACTCCAGCGTCTGGCGTTCTTTGGTATTCAACTCGGGTTCATGCATGTACTCCCAATTCGCGGTGGGCGGCATACTCATGAGGATAGATTCGGTGCGCCCGTTGGTGTCCAGGCCGAATTTGGTGCCTTTATCCCAAACCAGGTTGAACTCCACGTAGCGGCCCCGACGCAGTAGTTGCCACTGTTTTTCACGATCGCCGTATTCTTCGTCCTTGTGGCGTCCCATCAGCTCGATATATAGCGGAGCAAACAATTCGCCTACGTCGCGCACAAAAGCGAAGCGATCCTCCTGATTGAACGCATCGGAATGACTCAGCCGATCGAAGAAGATGCCTCCGATGCCACGGGTCTCCTCCCGGTGCTTCAAGTAGAAGTAATCGTCGGCCCACTGCTTGAACTTAGGGTAATACGCCGGGTGATGTTGGTCGCAAACGCTCTTCAGTTGCTCGTGAAAATACCGTGCATCGGCCGGCACTACATAATGGGGTGTCAAATCGATCCCGCCACCAAACCACCAGGTCTCTTCGGTCATCTCGAAGTAGCGCACATTCATATGAATGATGGGCACCATCGGACTGCGTGGGTGCAACACAATGCTTACGCCCGTTGCAAAGAAGTCGCCGGGGGCTACTCCGAGTGCTTTGGTGATCTTCTCGGGCATAGGACCATGTACGGCCGAGAAATTCACGCCTCCCTTTTCGATGTGGGTTCCCTGAATTACGCGGGAGCGCCCTCCCCCGCCACCGGGTCGCTCCCAGGCATCTTCGCGAAAAGTACCGCCATCGGCTGCCTCCAACTGTTGGCAGATGCTATCCTGTAGGGTACGGAAATAGTTAGCGATGGATTCTTTGGTTTGGTGCATAAAACGTTGGATTTGCTTGATTCTGTAGGATTATAGCGATACCTGCTTTACTCCGCCCTTGGCAAATTTTGGATTTCGGATTATGGATTTTGAATGAATCCAGCATCCAAAATCAGGACTGTACGAAACTTGATCAGTGGTGCTTCTTTTGGCAAAACCCACCCT
>CAYFGK010000139.1:0-10232 GCA_964342305.1 uncultured Saprospiraceae bacterium
GCCGTTAGCCGTTAGCCGTTAGCCGTTAGCCGTTAGCCGTTAGCCGTTAGCCGTTCCTGCCCGCCGAAGTCCGGAACGGACGGAGGGAGGGAGCCGTAAGCCGTAAGCAACCGGCAAACAAATCCACCTTCTACACCCTACACCTTCTAAACCGTCTAAACCTTCTACCCTTTTTTATTCTTCGGATTAGGCCGCAGCACGAAGTACAGGCCCACCAGCACCGCCGGAATACTTAATATCTGCCCCGTAGTCAGTGCATTGTCAAAGGCGGTCTCCAGGCCACCCTGGCTGCGTTTGAAGTACTCCCAGATGAAGCGGAACCCAAAGATGAGTACCAGGAAAAGGCCAAACATAAAGCCGGGCTTGTCGCGCAGCTTGGTTTTCCAGTAGGTGTAGAACAGGATGAAGAAAGAGAAGAGGTAACTGAGCGCCTCGTACAATTGCACCGGGTGGCGGGCAGGACCGTCGGGGCCATCCAGACGTACGAAGATGAAACCCCAGGATACTTCGGTAGGGGTACCTACGATCTCGGAATTCATCAGGTTGCCGAGGCGGATGAACATGCCTGCGAGGGCCGTTGGAACGACTACTTTATCGAGGATCCAAAGCAGCGGTTTTTTACTCACCCGTAGAGAAAAGATCCAGAGCGCAAGGATCACGCCGATAGCTCCACCGTGGCTGGCCAGGCCTCCACGCCAGATCATCGGGATCTCACTCAGATTCTGGGAGTAATAATCCCAGTCGTAGAAAAAGACATGCCCCAGGCGGGCACCAACAACCGCACCGACCACGATGTACACGAAGGCCTTGTCCAGCCATTCTTCCGGGGCCTTTTCGGCCTCGAACATTTTGCGTACCATGAATAATCCGATAAGGAATCCGGAAGCGAACAGCAATCCATACCAGCGGGGAGCAAGAACTCCCAGGTCGACAATGACTGGATTAGGATTCCAAGTGATGTACGACAAGATTGTTTCCATGACGGCGCGTTTGTTTTGCCCCCAATAATACCCTTTTTACTACTGAAAAAATAGAAATATCGGGAGGTTGGGCTTAAATGATTCTGTAAAATGCAGATATACCGACAACGAAGTGGTTTGGGATCCCAAACCACTTCGAGTCGAGTATATACTCGCGTGAAAAGGTTGGGCGAAGCCCAAACCTTTTCGGAAGCGGTATAATCAAGGCCCAACCTCCCGGTATAGGGTAGTGGGTATAGAGCATATGGATTTAAGCGGGTCCTATTACCAAATACAACGTGATATGCAATGTTTAGCACTCAACCTTAGCCTCAACCTTCCCTGCCCGCCGAACCCCATACGGGCGTATGCCCAGTGAAGTCGGGAACCTCAACCTCGCGCTAGCGATGTCTGCTCAGGATTGTATCTGCTGTTCAATAACGGCCAGCATATCCAAAGACTGATCGTAGACCTCCTGCATCTTAGATGCCTGGTCCATACCGGCGAAAAGGGCGGTCTCGCAGGTATTCAGTATCCGCATAAACTGCTCAATCTTGCTCTGATCCACGTCGAGTTCTACCAACTTGGCCTGGACATTATCCTTGCTGAGGGCCGAACGTTCGATCTGGAGTTTGTCACTCACGTACCCCAACATGGCCTTACTGATCTCATCGTAGAAGGAGCGGCTATTACCTTCAGCCATATACGTTTTGGCCTGGTTGAGGCGTCGGGTCGCCATCAGGCGCGCTTCGCGACGTCGGCGTTCGGCCGGATCGATCATTTCAGCTGCCTTAAGTCGGCGGCGGTATACCAGTAGCCCCAGGAACAGGAACAAAGGCAGGCCGGTTGCCGCCCAGTACCAGGATGAACGAATCCAATATGAAGGCTCACCGGATTGGAGTCGCGTATTCAGGCGCAGGGGAGTGAGTTCTCCAGACTGTTCGGCCAGTTGGTCCGTAACGGGCGGGGCATTAGCCGAGCGACTTCCCTGGCGGATTGTAAGAGAGAGGGTATCGCCGACAGCAGTCAGATAGGCCGCCGAATCCGGATTGAAATAAACGAAAGAAGGTGATATCTCCATCACGCCCGCTTCCCGCGGTTGTGCCAGAAAGGTGAATACCTTTTGTCCCTGGCGATAACCATTGAGCTCACCGAGGTCGTATTCTTCCGTTTCCGGATCGTACAGGTCGAAAGTCGGTGGTAGGTCGGGATCGGGCGGTTGTACTCGTTTCAGATCACCGTTACCACTTATTTCCATAGTAATGGAAAGGGCATCGTCGGTGGTGAGGGTATTGCGGTTTATACTGGTACGCAGCCGGAAGTCACCGACGGCACCACTGAATCCTTCCGGAGCCGGGCGCGGCAGGGCTTTTACCGAAAGGTTAACGGAATCAGTACGCACCGGTACCCGCTTAATGTTATTGCCGAAAAACAGGGAATAGCTATCCGAATCCCCCGTGATGACCCCCAACTGAAGCAGGGTGGAGGGGATGGTCAGGGTGCCTGCCTGCTGGGGATAGAGGGCAACACTCTTAAGGGTGCGGGTAAAGTACTGCTCCCCGTTGATGATCTCCCGCTTCAGGCGCGTATCGGGCCGACGGATATCGGCTGCGTAGAAGCCTACGTAATCGGGCTCCTCAATGATGTTGTAATTCTGGATCTCTACCTTGGTGTAGAGGCGATAATCGAGCCGCACTTGCTGACCCACAAACACCTCGGTCCGGCTGGGGGTGGCTTCGACGTAAAAATCACGACCACTTCCGGTTTCACCACTGCGTTCGACCACCTCAATGGTGAGGGGCTTGGTACGCATATCTACACCTTTCACCCGCACTTGGGCAGGCTCTACCGTGAGTCGGCCGGTGCGGCGGGGTTGGAGCGTAAAGTTATAGGACAGCTCCTTCGATACCTGCCCGTTGATCACGGTGGTACTCATGCTGCGACTGGGACCTGAAACCACGATGAAATCCCGGAAGGAGGGCGGCTCAAAATCGGTGGGCTCCCCGTTGCGCAGCGTAAAGGTCACCTCAAAGTACCCATCCTCAAAGATGCGTTCGGCATCTGCATACGCATCGAAGGTGGGTTGAGCCTGCAGCCCCAATCCCACCATTATACCAGCGAGAAGAAACAGATACTTAATCATGCGTGCTTACATTTTAAAGGTCTTCCGCTTTTTTTTGTAGGCAGGGTCCATCTGTTTCCAGTATTCCTCGGGAATATTTGGAAACATCTTCTTGAATTGCTCCACGTCGAAGTCCTCGTTGAAAAACTTCTGAAAGGGGAAGCTCTGCAGGCTGTCAAGGCCCCATTGCTGGAAGAACTCTTCGTCGAAAGGCATTCCATCAAATCCTTCTCCGCCCCATTTGAACTGAAAGCCATTCATCAGGGAATCGGGCGACATGAAGAACTCCGGTCCAAAGGGCATGCCTTCGAAACCTTCGCCATCCCACTCAAACTTAAAGCTTTTCATCAGGCTGTCGGGATCCATAAAAAAGCCATTTCCAAAATCCTCCCCAAAGGGCATCATGAATTGCTCGAAATTATCAAAGCCAAAACCCTGGAAAAAGTCATTGGGAGTTCCAAACTGGAACTCCTGCATGCCCAGCGGGCTGCGGATAGGTTGCTTGATCCCGTCGGGATTGGGCACTACCATGATCTCCATGGGGTTAGTCTCCAGGTAACCCAGGTCGGTTTCCACGGTAGCCGGGCCGATAAAAAAGCTGCCTACCCCGACCGGATCCAGGATGTAGGTATACGAGGTCGATTGACGGGTCTGCCCGTTCACCATGGCAATGCTTGTCGATTGGTTGGGGCCGCTTACTACCATGAAATCCGGTGAGAAAGAGGGAGCCTCAAAGTTTCGGACCTCCGTATTCTCCACCGTGAACTGAACCTGGAACGGATTACCCATCAGTACGGAATCCGTGCTTACACTTACCGTAAAACGAATGTCATTCTGTGCCTGAACCGCAAAAAGTCCACTCAGGAACAGGCAACAAATCAGCAAACTTTTTTTCATGGCTCGATATTTTTTAATGTTGAATGCTAAGTGCTAAATGATGAATAAAAGGTAAAACAGGTATGAGGTATGAGGTATGAGGTATGGTTCCAGGTTACCTCACACCTCAAACCTCACACCTCAAACCTGTTATCTACCAGTCCTTTTTCGACTTCGTGGGTTTGGCTTCGGCTTTGCGCATTTTTTCCTGGACCTTTTTTTCTTCGTCCTCCATGATCTTGAGCAGCTCTTCGGCTTCTTCGCGGGTCAGGTTCTGGGGTTGATTTTGTTGTTCTTCGCGCTCCTCCCGCTCGTCTTCCTGGGGTTGGGATTCTTCCTCCTGCTGGTCCTGTTGATCTTGTGGATCATTTTGCTGATCCTGCTCGGGCGGGGGCTGATTTTCCTGATCTTCCGATTGTTCTTCGTCCGACTGGTTTTGGCTTTGATTTTGTTGTTGTTGCTGTTGTTGGAGGCGGGCCTGGGCTTGCGCCAAATTGTACTTGGTTTGGCGATCGTTGGGGTTCAGCCGCAGGGCGTCTTTGTATGCCTCCACGCTTTTGTCGTATTGCTGGCTTTGGAAGTAGGCATTACCCAGATTGTGGAATGCATGAGACCTCACGCCGGGATCATCCGCTGATTTGGCAGCTTCCTCGAAGCGACTAATGGCTTCTTCGAAGCGCTGTTGCCGGTACACCGTATTGCCCAGGTTGTAGATTCCCTGAGGACTTTTCTTTTTTTCGAGAGCCTTACGGTACGATTCTTCGGCTTCGTCCAGACGCTCGGATTCGTAGCGTTTATCGCCCTTTCGGAGGTGGGAATGGGCCGATTGGGCATGCGCCATGGTTGTTGTCGCCAACAAGCCCAGGCAGATCCATAAAGTCCTCATTCGTATGTACATACCAGTTACTGTTTTCTATGTATATGACTTACGTCAAAAACAAATGGTTTGTTCAAAGGATGCATCAGGTCCTGAAAAAATCACGTCCCCGCATAAACTCATTTTTGCGGTAGCTTACCAAAAATTCCATCACCAGGAATACCAGGGCCACCAGCAGGAAATACTGAAAATAACTGTCATACTCTTCAAAGACCTGCTGTTCCAGTTCCCGTTTTTCGATGCGGTCGATCTGAGTTTGTAGCACCTCCAGGACAGCATCCGAACCACTCAGCAAGTTGAAGTAACTTCCGTCGCCTGCCTCGGCAATGTCTTCAAGCATGGCTTCATTAAGGCGGGTGGTGACCGGTTCGCCCCGCTCGTCCCTTTTATAGTCCAGTTGTCCGCGGAATACTACCGGAATAAAACTACCCTCGGGGGTACCAACGCCGATGCTGAATAGCATCGTACCATCGCCGCGAACGGTCCGGGCCATATCCAGGGCTCCTTCTTCGTGGTTTTCTCCGTCGGAGATAAGGATGACTGCGCGGTGGTTTTGGTTGTCTTCTGGAAACGAATTATTAGCCAGTTCCAATGCATCCGAAATAGCGGTTCCCTGGGTGGGCACCATTTCGGGATTGGCGGCCCGCAGCATCAATTCCACCGCAGCGTAATCGGTGGTGAGCGGCACCTGCAGATACGAGTTACCTGCAAAGAGGATCAATCCCATTCGCTCCCCTTTCAGTTTTTGCACCAGCTCGCTGGTAAAGCGCTTGGCCCGTTCCAGGCGGGAGGGGACAATATCTTCGGCCAGCATGCTTTGCGACACATCCAGGGCGATGAAGACATCTACTGCACGGCGTGTCACACTCTCTTTCCTCGATCCCCACTGCGGATTGGCCATGCCCACGATCAGGAACAGCAATGCCACGACAATGAACACCAGCTTCAGGCCGTGCTTATAGCGCGACATGTCGGGCATAATACGCTCCATGGTTTGGGGTTGCCCAAACCGATTCAATGCCCGGCTCCGTGCCCGGCGGGCGATCCAGAACAACAGAACCAGCACCGGCACCAGGGCCAGCAGGTAGAGGTATTCGCCGTGTTCAAATCGAAACATAATCTATCCGTTTTGCCCCAGAAGCTGTTTGAATTTAATCCTTCGACTTTGTTAGGCGCCTTTTGCGGCTACTTTTCGTTACCAAAATCCTCATTTAGCGCTGCTAAACTCCGGTTTTGGTGCCTCAATTAGCCACAAAATGCACGCTAACAATTTTCAAAAACCAAATTCAAACAGCTTCTCAGGGTATGGTGCGTAGTACGGTGTAGCGCAACAGTACCTCCAGGCACACAAACAAGAGTGCCAGTCCGGCCAGCCAGTAAAATTCTTCGCTGTACCTTTTTAATACCGTGACGTCGATCTCGGTTTTCTCGAGGCTGTCGATCTCCTCGTAAATTTCCTCCAGGCCTTCGGCCGAGAGCGCCCGGAAATATTTTCCGCCGGTCATGCCGGCAATATCCTCCAATAGATCTTCGTCGATCTCCACGCGGGCCAGACCGAAAATGTAACGCCCGTCACTGCGGCGGCTAACCGGGGTGAGGGCATCGCCATTGGTACCCACACCAATGGTGTACACTTTGATACCAAATTCCTGGGCGATCTCAGCGGCAGTTACGGGCTTGATGTACCCTGCATTATTTACACCATCGGTGAGGAGAATAACGACCTTACTGGCCGAGGGGCTGTCTTTTAATCGGTTCACCGCAGTGGCCAGCCCCATCCCGATGGCCGTTCCGTCTTCGAGTATACCGCACTCCAGATTCGCTAAAAACTCTTTCACCACGGCGTGATCGGTGGTAAGGGGTGTCTGGGTGAATGCCTCTCCGGCGAAAACCACCAGTCCGAGGCGGTCGTAATCGCGTTTGTCGACAAAATCCGAGGCTACGCGTTTGCATACCTCAAGCCGGTCGGGCTCAAAATCGCGGGCGAGCATACTACTCGAGAGGTCCATGGCCAGCATGATGTCAATACCCTCGGCTTTGATCTCTTCCTCCCGCAGAATGCGTTGCGGACGGGCCAGGGCGATGATCAGGCAAACTACTGCCAGCAGGCGCAGGATAGGCAAAGCCGGGCGCAGGCGCGACCGCCAGGTAGTGAGACCTTCCACACTGCCCAGGCTGGGCATGCGCAGGGTGGCGTAGCGGCGCCGGTATTGGCGTCGGTACCACCACCCCAGCGGGGGTAAGGCGAGCAACAGCCAAAAAAAGCCGGGATGCACAAACTGGATGTTGGTTAGTATTCCGTTCACGCGTCCTGGTTTTGGGATTCATCAATGATGCGTTCGTTTTGCGGGCGGGTGGCCTCCACGAATTGGCGAACGGTTTGCAGGGCGTTCTCGTGGAAGGAACGGGGCGGCGTGGCTTTGGCGAATTTCACCAGATCAGCCGTACTAAGCATTTCCCGCAATTCGGAACGCCAGTCCCGCTCGGTAGGGACACGATCCATCTGCCGCACGATCTCCGTAGTCGTATTCTCCATGGCCCTGATGTCAAAGCGACCTTCCAGGTATTCGCGCAGGATATAGGTGAGCTCTGACTGGAAGCTTTTGTAATCTTCTTTGTCGAGCCAGGTACCCCGGGCGAGGGTATCGAGTTTTTCCAGGGCAATCTCGTGAGCCGGGCGCGGCGGCGGTGGTGGCGCTTCTTCTTTCGGTGCGCGATTACGGCGTATCCACCACCAACGCGCCAGCAAGATGATAGCAACCAGCCCCAAAATACCTCCGAGATAGGGAGCTACATCCTGCAGATTCAAAGGCTCCTCAATAATCGGCTTGATGGGTTGAAGCGCCGTGGTATCGGTGGATACTGGCAAGGTGTTTACCTTGATGGGAATCTGATTGGTTCGCAGCGTTTGCGTTTGCCCGCCCTGCTGGATGGTTACCGGGATTTCCGGCAGGTAATAGCTCCCTGAGTCGAACGAAGTCAGGATGATTTTTTGCGTAAGCAGCACATCCGATTCGGTGGGGACCGTATCGAGCCGCCCCATATCGATCACCTCAAAGCCCTCGGCCTGTGATAAGGCATCCAGACCGATCTGGTTAATGGTAGCCCCTTGGGGGACCCCGATAAATAGGGAGTATTGGATATGATCGCCAATTAACACGTCATTGGCATCGACTTCAGCATTAACGGTCGGTTGGGCTTGCGCCAAACAAGCCAGAGATAAAGCGACGATTGTTGCCATCCATTGCTTCATATCAGGCTGTTCGTTTTTGGAAGAACGCCAGCAGGGCGTTCACGTAAGATTCGTTGGTGCGAATGGGCACACTGTCGGCTCCGGCCTGCCGGAAGGCGTGTTTTTGATACTCAGCGAGCTCGCTGTACCAATCTTCGTAACGCTTCCGGACAGTACGTGACGAGGTGTCGATCCAGCGTACGGCACCTGTTTCCGCATCCACGGCCCGGAGTAAACCCACCGAGGGCAGCGATTCTTCGCGCGGATCATAAATACGCAGACCAACTACATCGTGCCGGCGCGCAGCGATGCGCAAAGGTGTTTGGTAGTCTTCGGTCAGGAAGTCGGAAAGCACAAAGCAAATGCTTCGCTTTTTCACCACCCTCGTAAAGTATTCCAAAGCCTGGCCGATATCTGTCCCGGAGTGCTGGGGTTCGAAATTCAGCAACTCTCGAATGATATACAAAATATGCTGGCGTCCCTTCTTAGGTGGGATGAATCGTTCGATCTGATCACTGAAGAAGAGGACACCTACTTTGTCATTGTTATTGATAGCCGAGAAAGCCAGGGTGGCACAGATCTCGACGATAATCTCGGATTTCAGTTGTTGCTGGGTGCCAAACAGGGCCGAGCGGGAGACATCGATCAGCAGCATGACCGTAAGTTCGCGTTCTTCCTCGAACACCTTAACGTGGGGGTCACCGGTGCGGGCGGTCACGTTCCAGTCTATATTCCGTACATCATCGCCATATTGGTAGTTGCGCACTTCACTGAACGACATACCCCGACCCTTAAAGGCACTGTGGTATTCACCGGAAAAAAGGTGTTTGCTCAGCCCTTTCGTCTTAATTTCGATCCGCCGTACTTTCCGCAATAGTTCGCTCGTCTCCATGGCAGCGGTTTAGGGTACTTCTACTGTATTGAGGATTTTGTTGATGATATCTTCCTGATCGATATTTTCGGCTTCTGCCTCGAAGGTAAGTCCGATACGGTGACGCATCACGTCGTGGCACACATTGCGCACATCTTCGGGGATCACGTAGCCACGCCGGTTATAGAATGCGTACGCTTTTGCCGCCAAGGCCAGGTTAATACTGGCACGTGGAGAGCCACCGTACCCGATTAACGGGCGGAGTTCCGGCAGACCAACTTCCTCCGGGGTCCGGGTTGCGAAGACGATGTCGAGGATGTAGCGCTCGATCTTTTCATCCATATACACTTTGCGTACGCTTTTGCGGGCACGCAGGATATCTTCCGGCTGGATCACGGCTTCCACGTTGGAGCCCATTTTTTCCACGGCCATGTTACGGCGGATGATCTCCCGCTCATCTTCCTTGGAGGGATAGGTGATCTTGACCTTCAGCATGAAGCGGTCGACCTGCGCTTCGGGCAGTGGATAGGTTCCTTCTTGCTCAATAGGGTTTTGGGTGGCCAGTACCAGGAAGGGTTCTTCGAGGAGGAAGGTTTCGTTGCCAATGGTAACCTGCCGTTCCTGCATAGCCTCCAGCAGGGCCGATTGTACTTTGGCCGGGGCCCGGTTGATCTCGTCGGCCAGCACGAAGTTGGCAAAGACCGGCCCCTGGCGGACACTGAATTCGTTTTTGCTGGGGTTATAGATCATGGTACCGATGATGTCGGCGGGCAGCAAATCGGGCGTAAACTGGATCCGGCTGAACTTAGCATTTACTGCTTTCGAGAGGGTGCTGATGGCCAGGGTTTTGGCCAGGCCCGGAAGGCCTTCGAGTAGTACGTGGCCACGGGAGAGCAATCCGATCATGAGCCGTTCGATCATGCGATCCTGCCCGACGATGACCTTGGCGGTCTCCGCATTTAATCGTTCGATAAAGGCACTATCGGCGTAGATCTGTTGATTTAGCGCTTCGATATCTACTGCTTGCATAATTGGGTGATTTGTTCCAAGCCCGCCAGCATGGCAATCGCCGACCCAGGAGGGCCTGCGGGCGATCCCAAAAATGAGGAAATTTGGGCACAAAATGCAATATGAAGGACGGGAAAGAGCTAACGACTTGCGCTTAACGGCAGAATTCGCATGGATTTGGCTCAATGGGTGTTTTTTGTAGACGTATAAGACGGCATACGGCATACGGCATACGGCATACGGCATACGGCATACGGCATACGGCATACGGCATACGGCATACGGCA
>CAYFGK010000139.1:10332-17451 GCA_964342305.1 uncultured Saprospiraceae bacterium
ACGGCATACGGCATACGGCATACGGCATACGGCATACGGCATACGGCATACGGCAAATTTTTGCTTTCCAAATTGGTCCTCAAAATGTAAGGACAGCAAGTTGTCTGATTTCTTGAGCAAATCAAGTGCAGTTATGATTCGCAAGATTAAAACCGTCTGCCGTCACACGTCAGCCTTAAACCGTGGACCGTTTAATCCGTTTTTCGGTAATTCAGGATAGCCGCTCCGTTGATCACCACTGCGAAGATCGACAGGGCGATCCACTGGCTGCGGATATCCCACCAGGAGCTGCCTTTGAGGAGGACGAGGCGGACCACATCTACAAAGTAGGCCACCGGATTGAAGCGGGTGATCTGTTGGGCCCACTCGGGCATACTTTCGATGGGGGTAAACAAGCCGCTCATAAGGATGAAGATGACCAGGAAAAACCAGGAAATAAACATCGCCTGCTGCTGGGTATCGGTGATCGTGGATACAAGAAGCCCCATGCCCAACACTACCAGCAGGTAGATGCTGGAGAAACCAAAAACGATCCACAAAGAGCCGACGATGGGGATGTCGAAGACCAACCAGCCTACGAGGAGTCCCAGAGCCAACTCTACCTGGGCAATGAGCCAGAAAGGCAAGAGTTTTCCGATAATAAACTGGTGCTTGCGGATGGGGCTGACATTGATCTGTTCGATGGTGCCGATCTCCTTCTCCTTAACGATGTTGAGGCCGGAGAGGAACATGCCCACCAGGGTGACCAGTAGTACGAGGATGCCAGGAACCATGAAGGTGTAGTAGTCCATATCGGGGTTGTACCAGTACCGGAAGGTGGAGGACAACCCTTGAGGCGAGTTAACCACGGGCATGATCTCCCGATTAAAATCACCGATGATGGCCTGGGCGTAGCTACTGGCCAGACCCGCTTTTACACCGTTAATGGCGTTGATGTTGAGATGTACCTGAGTCGTTCCTTCCCGAAGCAGTTTTCGCTCGAAACCGGGAGGAATCTGCAAAACCAGATCAGCCTCATCGGCCTCGATGGCCGTGATCCCTTTTTTGGCGGAAGCCACCCTACCCGTAAGGTCAAAATAGGGTGAGGCCGAAAAATGCCCTACCAGCTGCCGGGACCAGGAGCTGTGATCCTGATCGATCACCTGCAGCTTGAGGTTGCGCACCTCGTAGTCGGCAGCGTTGGCCAGGATGAGCAGCTGGATGATGGGCATCACGAAGATCATGGCTACGATCACCCGGTTGCGGAAGATCTGCAGGAACTCTTTGCGGAGGAGGAAGAGAATGGTTTTCATGACAAACGGATGTTGAAGTTGCGAATACTCAGGCCGATAAACAGGGTGGTCATGCCCACCAGGATGAGGGTTTCCTGCCACACAAAGGACCAGCCCACCCCCTTCAGCATGATATCTTTGATGATGAGGATGAACCACTTGGCCGGAATAATGTGGCTGATGATCTGTAATGGCCGGGGCATGGACTCGATAGGAAAGATGAAGCCCGAGAGCAGGATAGTCGGCAGCATTAGCACCATCAGCGACATCATCATGGCCACCTGCTGACTGCTGGTGCGCGTGGAAATGAGGATCCCCAGTGACAAAGCAGTGATGACAAACAATAAGCTTTCCGCAAAAAGCAAAGCAAAGCTCCCGCGGATGGGCATATCGAACACCCATACCGACAGGCCGAGGATGAGCAGGGTGTTGATCATGGATAACACTACGTAAGGCACCACCTTGCCCAGAATAATGAGGGGCGGACGCAGCGGGGAGACCAATAGCACCTCCATGGTCCCCAGTTCCTTTTCGCGGGTCAGGGCAATGGAGGTCATCATGGCGCTGACCAGCATGAGAATGATGGTCATAACTCCGGGTACGAAAAGAAAAACACTTTCCAGTTCCTGGTTATAGAGCATCCGCAACTCGGTCTGGATGTACCGGGGAGGCCGGGTGAGGGGAGCTAATTCGCGTTGGTAGTCACCGACAATCGCCCGCCCGTAATTGACCAGGGTGGTAGCTGTATTCGGATCGGTGGCATCGGCAATGAATTGCACGTCGACCGGTTGGTGGTTTTCGAGCAGGGTGCTCAGGTCAGATGGGTAGATCACCCCCATCTTGATCTTTCCGGTACGAAATAATTGCTCTATTTCTGCTTCGGATCGTACAGTGGTTTGCATGCTGAAATAACCGGATGCGACCAGCCGCTCCGTGATAGCTTGGCTGTGAATATCCTGGGCCCGGTCGAGCACGGCAATATCGGCACCCTTGATCTCATTGGTGATGGCGAACCCAAACAGGAGGATTTGGGCGATGGGCATACCGAAGAGGATGAGCAGGGTGCGCCGGTCGCGGAGGATATGCCAGATTTCCTTTTGGATGATGTTGCGTAGTGCGCGCATAAGGTTCAGTTAAGAGCGTTCGCTGTGGCGAGCCAGTTGAAGAAATACTCCGTTCATGTCGGGCTGGTCGTATTGGGACTTGAGGTCTTGGGGAGAGCCGAGGGCCCGGATCTCTCCGTCGACCATCATGGAAATGCGGTCGCAGTACTCGGATTCATCCATGTAGTGCGTGGTGACGAAGATGGTGACGCCCCGGTCGGCCGCCGCGTAGATCATCTCCCAGAATTGGCGGCGGGTGATGGGATCGACCCCGCCGGTGGGCTCGTCCAGAAAAACGATCTCGGGATCGTGCAGAATGGCCGTAGAAAAGGCCAGCTTTTGTTTCCAGCCCAGCGGAAGGGAGCCGACCAGGGTGCGGGCGACCTCACCAAGCTGAAGTTGTTCGATCAACTGGTTGGTCTTGGTGCGTACGTTGCGCCACGACAATCCGTAAATACCCGCGTAAAACTGGATGTTCTCCCGCACGGTGAGGTCTTCGTAAAGCGAAAAGCGCTGACTCATGTAGCCGATCCGTCGTTTGATCTGTTCAGCCTGGCGGTACACGTCGAATCCGGCTACCGTACCCTCACCGGCAGTGGGGCGCGACAGGCCCGTCAGCATGCGCATAGCGGTGGTCTTCCCTGCCCCATTGGCACCCAGGAATCCGAAAATCTCTCCGGCCTGTACCTGAAAGGTGATGCGGTCCACGGCAGTGAAGTCGCCGAATTGCTTGGTTAGTTCGTGGGTTTCGATGACGGGAGTAGCCATGTCAGTGGAGTTGGGGATCGGCGGTCGTGGCCATGCGATCCATGAAACAATCTTCGATCGTCGCTTTGATCCGGGTCAGTTGCAAATCGGTGAAGCCTTGGCTGTAGCAGCTTTCACGGATCTTGTGTTCTTGGGCATCCGGTCGGGTAGCCAGGTGGAGCGTCTCACCAAAGGGAAAGGCCGACAGGGTGTATTTTTGCTTTCGCAAAAAATGCAACAGCTCGTACCGCCGGGAGCTTTGGATCTTCCATAGGGGATGCGGATACGCGTCGCGCAGAGCAGCAGGAGTATCGATCCCCAGCAACTGCCCGTCCTGAATAAGGGCGATCCGGTCGCAAAGACTAGCCTCATCCATGTAGGGCGTGGAAACCAGGATGGTAATGCCCCTGTTTTGCAGCCCCTTCAGGATCTGCCAAAACTCCTGGCGTGAAACCGGATCCACTCCGGTGGTGGGCTCGTCGAGAAATAGCACCTCGGGGCGGTGCACCAATGCACAGGAAAGGGCCAGCTTTTGCTTCATACCGCCCGAAAGGGCCCCGGCCCGCCGTCGGCGAAAAGGCTCGATCTGCTGGTAAATGTCGCGTATCACATCGTAATTGGCTTCGACGGTGGTCCCGAAGGCAGTGGCAAAAAAACGCAGGTTTTCTTCGACCGACAGATCCTGATAGAGACTAAATCGTCCCGGCATATAGCCCACCTCTTTGCGAATATTGCGGTATTCCTTTACTACGTGGTGTCCGTTGACGGTGGCCGTACCGCGATCAGCCAATAATAAGGTGGTGAAGATGCGGATAATACTGGTCTTACCAGCGCCATCCGGACCGATCAACCCGAAGAGTTCGCCTTTTGCTACCGACAGACTAACATTGCGCAGTGCCTGGGTATCCCCGTAGCTTTTTTCAATATGTTCGGCGTGGATGGTGATCATGATTCAGGGTTTTGTTCGGGCATGAAGGTGAGTTCGCCGGGCATGCCGATCTTCAGGCGTCCGTCGTTGCGGACACGTACTTTCACAGCATAGACGAGGTTGACCCGCTCGTCTCGGGTCTGGACGATCTTGGGGGTAAATTCGGCTTCATCGGCGATCCAGGTGACCGTGCCCGACAGTTGTTGAAGCTCTCCGGAATGATGATCGATCCAGACCTCGACGGACTGTCCCAGGTTCAGGTGTGGCAGTTGTGATCCCGTAACGTACGCACGCAGCGTTAGCTCCGAGAGGTCGGCGATTTTGTAGAGGGGGCGGCCCATTTGGACCATTTCTTCGGGTTCGGTCATTTGCACGAGCACCCGGCCGGTGATGGGGTTGTAGATACGGCAGCGATCCAGCTTGTCGGTTAAGGTACGGGACTGGGCTTCGAGTGGTTCGATTTCGGAAAGCACCGAGCGGTTGGCGGTTTGGATCTGGTCGCGGGTGGCCAGGATGCGGTTTTGGACCACATCGATCTGTCCACGCAGATCGTCGACCTGCTGCTCGGGCACGGCTTGTTCCCGCAGGAGTCCTTCCAGACGCTGGACTTCCCGTTCCAGGTTGGTTTTTTGCGAAAGCAACACATCGATCTGGGGTTGCTCGCGCTGCACCTTCTGGCGAATGGCTGTAATGCGGGCTTCGATCTGCTGGCGTTGCAGGTGCAGGGGCATAGTGTCGACCAGTCCTACGAGCTGTCCCGAATCGAGGGTCATACCTTCTTCAACGTCCAGAAATAATAAAGGGCCGCCGACTTCGGCCGAGACTTGTACTTCCCGGGCTTCGAAGGTGCCGTAGGCATCGGCTTCTTCCGTTTGGGTTTGACAGCCACTGGCTAATCCTCCGATGAGGCAAAGTGGCAATAGCATATTTTTCATGATCCGAGTTTTACTGTTGAGAAATGGATAATCCGAAGCGAGTACGGTATTCGGCCTGGAGGCGCAGGCGCTGCAGTTGCAGTTGGTCCAGTCTCAGATCGGCTTGTGTCTGAGCGTTGAGGTCTTCCAGATAGTCGGTTGCGGTGATCAGGCCTCGATCGAGGCGCTGTTGGCTTTGTGCCAGTATTTTCCGGCGTAGTTCCAGGACTGATTGTTGTTTTTCGAGTTGATTTTCGAGTTGTTGAAGCCGTTCCTGATAGGCGGCTTCGGTGCGGGTGATGCTTTGGTGCAGGGATGCCTCCTGGTGTTCGAGGAGTTCGGCGCGCAGGGACAGTTGTTCGCGCTTGCGTTGGTGTTGTTTCCAGTCGGTGATGGTCCAGGAGGCACGCACGCCACCCATAGCAAAGGGGCTAAGGGCATCGTCGAAAAAATTGAGGGGATTGGGAAACCCGAGGCCGGTTTGCAGGAAAAGACTTACTACGGGTTGTCGCTGGGCGGTAATAGCGGAACCGGCGGCCAGGGTGCGGGACCGTTCGGCTTCGAAGCGAGCAAATTCGGGGCGTTGTGGGGCTAAATTTCGTAACGCCCGATCGTAGGCGGGCAGCGCCAGAGCCGGGTCGTTGGTAAAGGTGGTATCGGTGAGCCGCTCGAGGGTGCGCAGGGCCGACTGTTCAGCGCTTGCTGCTTGCTGGATCTGGGTTTCGAGTTCCAGGTCTCTTACCCGCAGACGGTCGAGATCACCCGCAGTAATCGTTCCGTATTCCAGAGCGGCCTGAAGCTGACCGAGCCGCTCCCGGATGTCTTGGCGGGCAGTTTCCAGCACTACTTGCTGTTGGCGGGCTTCCAGAATGGCGAAGTACCATTGGTCCACCTGTTCGCGCAGGTTGTATAATTGCACGTCGAGGTCTTTCTGTTGAACCTCGAGATCAGCTTGCAATTGCTTAGCCCGTGCATCCCGGCGGCCACCATCGTAGAGGGTGTATCCTGCATCGAGGGTCAGCTGAAATCGTTCCCTTGGCAATTCCGGCCCCTGAAAGCCCGGCATCTCGATGGGTAATTCCACTACGTCGGATTGGTAGATGGCTTGGCCGTTCAGGTCGAGGGAGGGCAGGCGTGTGGCCTCCAGGTTGTCCAGTTCCAGTCGGGTGATCTGGCGGTGTATTTGATCGTTGGCGTTGCGCGGGTCGGCATTTTCGGCCCAGCGGTAGCATTCAGCCAGGCTAGTATTACCTACTTGGGTAAATGCTGAGCCAAAAAATAGGGCCATCAGGCCCGTGAGCAGGTAGGCTTTCATAGGATGTCGTTTAATCGGGTCGCAGTGCCCGTTGGATAAATGCAATAATGGCGGCTTTGCGCTGGCGCATCAGATGGTTAAAGCTCTCGTCATCGATGCCGGTCATGCCTTTGATCATAGGCCTTCCGGCAAAAGGGAATACGCACATGGAGATTACGTTCATCAGCAGCTGAAAGGGATCGACAGGATGGATCTGCCCGGTCTGTCCGGCGATCTGTATCTGCACGAGCAGTCGGCTGAGGTCGGGCACATTCTGCCGCGATTTGACTTTTTCCTGAAAAAAGGCGGGATTCTGGTTGATCTCCGACAATACAAAACCCGGCAGGGATGGATTGGCCAGCAGCATGTCTACGTATTTGTCGACCATCTTTTCCAGACGCTCAATCAGGGGCATATCGGCTTCGATAATTGCATTCAGATGCCCGAAAAATTGTGCCAGTGCATCGGCGAAAACCGCTTCGAATAGTTTCTTCTTACTCCAGTCGTAGTAGGTCAGCAGCCCTTTATTCACCCCGGCGGCATCGGCGATTTCCTGCATGCGGGAACCCGCGTAACCCCGTTCGGCAAATACCGTTCGGGCAGCTTCGATGATGCGCTGGTTGGTCTCGTTCTTATCTGTGTTACCCATTTAGGTAATTTTGGGGCAATATAATGGGTTTTGGGGGAAATGTTAAGGATGGTTAGCTGGTTGGGTAAGTTTTTAGGTCCACGGTTCAAGGTCCACGGTCCACGGTCCACGGCTTACGATGGACGGCTCACGGTGTCTACGATTTATTACTGTACCGAATTTGCTCCAGAAAGCAGACAAGTTTTCTGCCCTCTAATTTGACCTGTTGCATGG
>CAYFGK010000140.1:0-17295 GCA_964342305.1 uncultured Saprospiraceae bacterium
AGGTTTCTTTGTTTGCACCTTCCCCCTCTCATGGGCTTAGCTTGGCGCTACTAACCTCTGACTTCTAAATCCTTCCTCCGTTTTGCAGCATCGCCCGCAGCAAATACATGAAGGGCTTCTCCTCGATGAGGTCTTCAAGGCTCAGGTGCATACGGTAGCGCCAGTAGTGTTTGGGATTGGCGGGGATGTTGATGCGTTCCGCGTGGGGATCTTCGACGCGCAGGCGGCCATCCATGGCGAGCAGGTCCTGTAGTGGAAAAACGGTCCACATGCTGGGCCACGACAAATGCTGGCGGATGATCGCCTGGGCAATGTAGGGCTCGCAGTACTTGGGATGGTTGCCTTCCAGGCGTAATTCCTGCTCGTAAAAGCGCTGAATGTATTCCCATTCCTCTTCCTCCCACCAGGCGCGGATGGGGGCCATATCGTGGGTGGATGGACTGGCTACCGAGAGGTAGGGAATATCTGCTACCTGCAGAAACTCGGTTTGCGGATTCTTGGACATCCGCTGGATCTCCAGAGTGAGAATACTGAGTTCACTCATCACCTCCGGCACACAGGCCGGTACCATCCCCAGGTCTTCACCGCAGATGAGCATATCGGTCGCTTCTTTCAGGGCTGGTAATTTTTCCATGGCCTGCGACTTCCAGAATTCTTCCTGGCGGCGGTAGAAATAATCGATGTATACCTGATGTATTTGTCCGCGGGCGTAGTCGTCGAGTTCGGCGTACGACCGTGTTTTCATAAGCTCGATCCGCGGGTGTAGGGCATTGGGACCCCGTTCGGGATCTTCGATGAAGAGCACCTCGCCAACCAGGTCGAAGAGATCCTGTTGAAGATCCTGCAGATCCGGTTTGTCAGACAGGTATTTTTGAATTGCGCGCTGGTTGTCGAGGCCATCTTTGAATTCGTAGCGCTCACCCAGCGGGGTCAGGAAGTGTCCCTTTACCTGGGCGGTACTATCGCCGAAGCGTTCTTCCAGGATGGTCTGGGTGATGTACGGTTTGCAATAGCGGTTGCGATCGAAGTGCAGCCCCCGGCTTTCCAGCTCTTCCGGCGTAACGGGAATGGCCGGATTAAAGTAGCCCAAAGTGCCTTCGATTTGCTCGAGAGGAATCTGCCAAATCCGGAAAAAACCGAGAATATGATCGATGCGGTAGGTATCAAAATAGCGTGACAGCTGCGTCATCCGGTCGCGCCACCACTGATAGTTGTCGGTGGCCATTTCGGTCCAGTTATAGGTGGGGAATCCCCAGTTCTGGCCGGTTTCCGAAAACGGATCAGGCGGCGCTCCGGCTTGGGCATCCATGTTATACAATTGGGGGGCCACCCAGGCATCGACACTGTGGCGATAAATACCGATCGGCAGATCCCCTTTCAGTATTATCCCCTCACCACGGGCATAATCGGCAGCGGCCCGCAATTGTTTATCCAGGTGGTACTGCAGGAACCAGGAAAAAGCAATCGCATCAAAATCGTAAAAACCTGGGCTGCACAGCTCTTCTTCCAGCTTTTTGGTGTAAACCGAATGCTGATCCCAGCGCGAAAAATCAGCCGTACCGTAGTGGTCCCGCAAATAGCAAAAGACGGCGTAGGGATCCAGCCAGTGCTTTTGTTCCGCGTGGAATGACCGGAATTCAGGACTTTCCAGAAAAGTCTCCTTTTGGTAACTAAATATTTCCCAGGCCAGGTCTCGTTTGAGTCTGGTCACTTGCTCATAGTCAACCTGAGGCAGCCGGTTGAGGGATTGCCGTTTTTGTTCCAGGTCAGTGGACAGCACGGATTCCGCTCCCTCCACCTCGGCCAGACGCAGGAATATCGGATGCAGGGCAAATACAGAAATGGCGGCGTAAGGATAGGAATCGGTCCAGGTATGCGTGGCCGTAGTATCGTTGACCGGCAGCACCTGCACCATTTTGAGGCCGGCTTCTTTCGCCCAGTCGACCATTAGCCGCAGGTCGGCAAACTCCCCGACACCAAAACTCTGATCGGAGCGCAGTGAAAACACCGGAATGGCCACCCCTGCCCCCCGCCAGGGCCCCTTACTGTAGCGAAAATAATCATCGGTGACTACGAGGTGATCGGCTTCCAATTCGCCCATGGAGAGCGTCCGGTTGGGTCCCGATTCCAGATCAATTATTGCGCCGGTCTCCAGGTGTCGCCAGGCGTATTTATACTCAATGAGCCCGTCGAACTCCAACTGTATGGTAGCTTTCCAGAGTGGGTGTTCCGCACTGCCCAGCACCAGCGCAGTGTCCGATTCCCAGGCCCCAAGGGCAGGATGCCCGCCCATCACCACGAATTCGGCATCTTTCCGTACACGCGGAGCGTAGCACTGAAAAGTGACTAACCTATTACCCACCATCGACTCTGCGACGGGGACCGGGTGATCTGGTGCCGGCAACAGCACATCGCGGAACGGGGCCGTATACAGGGCATTATCGGAATGCTGATGCGAACGCCAGTGATCGACCAATCGCATAGTGCCCGTATCAGGTATCCGGTTCACCAGGCGTGCATCACCCCATTCCCGGGTGTTGGTCTTGGTATTGTTATCCACCAGCACGTAGGCATAGGAAAAGTCGGACACGGAACCGGGGAGTTCCAGTTGCAGAACCCAGCGCCCGTCGCCCTGGTGTGCCATGGGCACGGCTATCTCGGGGTTCCAACTGCCCAGCAAAGGATGGTCTCCTACCACTGCCAGTTGTTGCCCCCAGACGGTGTTGTAATGAATGTGAAAATAGATACGCATTCGGGTTAGTCTCGATTTGATGATTACGATTGGTCAATTGCTACGCGAATATAGTAATTACAGATATCAGGTATGAGGTTTGGGGTTTGAGGTATTAGGTTAGGTTCCAGGTTACCTCAAACCTCAAACCCCAAACCTCAAACCTCAAACCTGATTAATTTTTTTTCGCAAAAATGTTTGCATATTACTTTCGAAGGGTCTTATATTTGCATCCGCGTTCGACAGAGATCGCGATAGAAACAAATAACAAGCGGATGTAGCTCAGCTGGTAGAGCGCAACCTTGCCAAGGTTGAGGTCGCGGGTTCGAATCTCGTCATCCGCTCCAATTCATTATGAACCGGAGCCCAAAAATAATGCTCCACAACTTTCCATCGGCTTATGTTGATCATCGATGTTAAAGATGGTGAAAACATCGATCGCGCGTTGAAGCGTTATAAGCGCAAATACCGCGATACAAAAATTATGCAGGAAATTCGCAAGCGTCGCGAGTACAAGAAACCCTCTGTAAACCGCCGCAACGAAATCCTCAAAGCACAGTACAAGAACGAAAAATTGCGCACGTTCGAACGATAATCGGACGTTCCACACGATATACCAAAGAAAAGCCTGCTTGCGCAGGCTTTTTTTGTTGTTGGTACCATAGATACCGGTAAAACAAACTGACATTATGTCACATGGGACCAAAAAAACCGCTATCTTTGGCCCCATTATCAACCCGAGTGGTTGGTTTCCATTGATTTGACCGAGAATGAATACGCGATATGGCTATGTACGACGATAATCCGACGCTCACGAATCTGGATCGCACCATCGACGAACAGAAGCAGGGAGAAGTGTTTTTTCGCGAAAGCGAGAACGGTGAAAAGAAGTTCTACATCGAGAGTTACGGGTGTCAAATGAATTTTAGCGACAGCGAAATTGTCGCATCCATCCTGTCCGATGTGGGGTTCTCTTCCACCCGGAACATGGAGGAATCCGATCTGATCCTGATCAATACCTGCTCGATCCGTGAAAAGGCGGAGGAGACCGTTCGCAAGCGACTGCGGATTTTCGACAAGATCAAGGAGCAACGCCCCGGCACCCTGGTTGGTGTACTTGGCTGTATGGCCGAGCGACTGAAAACCAAGTTCCTCGAAGAAGAAAAGCTGGTCGACATGGTCATCGGCCCCGATGCCTACCGCGACCTGCCCAAGCTGGTGGCCAATGCACAGGATGGCGACAAGGGGGTCAACGTATTCCTGAGCCGGGAAGAGACCTATGCGGATATTAGTCCGATGCGACTCGACAGCAATGGTGTTTCGGCCTTTATTTCCATCATGCGGGGATGCGACAACATGTGCAGCTTCTGCGTGGTACCCTTCACGCGGGGACGCGAACGCAGCCGCGATGCCTTCAGTATCGTGGCGGAAGCTACCGAATTGTACGCGCGCGGCTACCGGGAAGTGACTCTGTTGGGCCAGAATGTCGATAGCTATAAATGGGAAAATCCGGAAAACGGTCAGAAAGTCAGTTTTGCCCGGCTGCTGGAAATGGTGGCTCAGGTTCATCCCGATCTGCGGGTGCGATTTTCAACCTCACACCCCAAGGATATGACCGATGAGGTGCTGCACACCATGGCCGCTTACGAAAATATCTGCAACTATATTCACCTGCCGGTACAATCCGGGAACAGCCGGGTGCTGGATCTCATGAACCGTACCTATACCCGCGAATGGTACATTGATCGCATCGAAGCTATTCGCCGTATCATTCCCGATTGTGCCGTGAGTTCTGACATAATCGCCGGTTTCTGTACCGAGACCGAAGCCGAACACCAGGATACTCTGAGCATTATGGAATACTCCGATTACAGTATGTCCTACATGTTCTTCTACTCCGAACGTCCCGGCACGCTGGCTGCGCGTAAATACGAGGATGATATTCCCCTTACGGTAAAAAAACGTCGCTTGCAGGAGATCATCCGCCTGCAACAGCAGATATCCTTCCAGCACAATCAGCGCGATATCGGCAAGCGGTTCAAAGTGCTTATTGAGGGCGACAGCAAACGCTCGGATCAGGATTTCTGTGGTCGCAATTCCCAGAACAAAATGATCGTTTTTCCGAAAAAGGCCGGACTACAATCGGGCGACTACACCTGGGTGGAAGTCCACGATGCTACTTCCGCCACCCTCAAGGGTACGATCGTAGACGAGTAAGCTCGTCTGCCCCCATTTTTTGATGACAAACCGCTGCCAATGGCCAATCTGCAAACCATCAAACAACGCTTCGGCATTGTCGGGCAATCCCCCCTCCTCGATCGCGCGCTGAGCACGGCCGAACGGGTAGCGAATACCGACCTGAGCGTGTTGATCACGGGGGAGAGCGGCGTCGGGAAGGAAGTCTTTTCCAAGATCATCCACTCCCTGAGTCATCGCAAACACAACAACTTCATCGCCATCAACTGCGGTGCCATTCCCGAGGGGACCATTAACTCCGAGTTGTTTGGTCACGAAAAAGGGGCCTTTACGGGTGCTACGACCGATCGTAAAGGCTACTTCGAGACCTACGATGGCGGTACCATCTTCCTTGATGAAATCGGTGAGATGCCGCTCGATACCCAGGCATTCTTACTGCGGGTACTGGAATCAGGGGAATACATTCGCGTGGGTTCCAGCAAGGTGCAAAAAACGGATGTACGCATCATTGCCGCTACCAACGTAGACCTGAAGGAGCGCATCCAGAAAGGCAAATTCCGGGAAGACCTGTACTATCGCCTGAATACAGTGGCGATCACGGTGCCCCCCCTGCGGGAGCGCAAGGAGGATATTTTCATGCTCTTCCGGAAGTTCACGGTGGATGTTGCCGAAAAGTACCACATTACGCCGGTGCGCCTCGACGATCGCGCTAAATTGCTGCTGGAAAACTACAACTGGCCGGGGAATATCCGGGAGTTAAAGAATCTCGCTGAAAAGGTGTCCATTCTGTCGGAGGAACGGGAGATCTCAGCGGAACAGCTGCTGGATATTTTCCCACCCATCAAGGATCGTCATTTGCCGGCCCTTACGGGGAATGGCAAGGAAGATCAGGGTCTGCAGGAACGGGAGATCCTGTATAAGTTGTTATTCGATATGAAAAGCGATCTGAATGATCTGAAATCACTGATCTACGAACTCATTCGCGATAATGATCTGCAGGTTCCCGACAATAATACCCTAAAGGCTCTGACCGGACCAGTTTTGGAGCGCGATCTTCCGGCCCGGCCAAGTGAAAGCGGCTCCAACTATTCCGGGTATGCTTACGATCACGAGGAGGATGACGAGTACGATGATCATGGGACCGATGAGGATCTGCGCCCAATGATCATCCGCGAACAGGAGCGCGAGCAGCACGAATACGGCAGCGTAGAGATCATTGACGAGAATCTGTCGCTCGAATACCACGAGAAAAATCTGATCCAGAAAGCTCTGAAAAAGCACAATGGCCGCCGCAAAGATGCTGCCGAAGACCTGGGCATCAGCGAGCGGACCTTGTATCGGAAGATTAAACAATACAACCTTCAATGATAGGTTTGAGGTTTGGGGTGTGAGGTATTAGGTTAGGTTCCAGGTTTCCTCACACCTCAAACCTCAAACCTCAAACCTCAAACCTGATTTTAATGCGCTACATCCTTTTATTAGGCATATTCTTCTTGTTTTCCGGTTGCTACTCCTTCCGCTCGGCCTCCATTGATCCGAGTATACAGACGTATTTTATTCATTCCTTTGAGAATAATGCCGTGGATGCCCTTCCCGGTCTGGAGCAACGTCTGACCGGTGACTTACAGGACAAGATCCGATTGAACTCGCGCCTGCAATACAACGAGCAAGATCCCGATATTGAATTCAAGGGAACCCTGGCCGGATATCAAATCACCGCCGAGGCACCATCAACCGGTGAGCGGGTGGCCATCAATCGACTCACGATCACCCTCGCCATCGAATACATCGACAATGTGACCGATACGGAACCCTGGCGACGGAATTTCTCCTTCTTCTACGATTACCCTTCCGGTACGGATTTCTCCAGTGTGGAGGAAGAAGCCATCACGACCATTTCCGACCAGCTCATGGAGGATATCTTTAATGCGGCCTTTAGTAATTGGTAGACCAGGTTTGAGGTCTGAGGTGTGAGGTGTGAGGTGTTACATAATTTTGGATGCTGGATTATGGATTTTGGATGGCGGGCTGACCCAATCCAAAATCCAACATTCAAAATCCAAAATCACCAATTCGTCTTTCCCCTTACCAAACCACCTTCCTTATTGATTGCGTCCCGGGATGGATCAACCTATTTTATGGGAAACCGAAAACCCCGGCCCCATGCGATCCCTGCTCCTTACTCTGGTGATGCTCACCACCTTTTCACTCCATGCCCAGACCGATGAATCAGCCTGGTCGTATGTTGGGTACGAACGCTTTGGAGACTACAAACATTTAGAGACAGGACCAGACGGACAGTTGGTGGTCCTGGGGGAAAAAGGTCTGTGTGGTCTACAAGGCTATTTACGTAAATTCGAACCTGATGGACATATAGGTTGGCGACGAAAACTTACCTCTCCCAGGGATTTGTACGTTGCACCAGACACATCCATTTGGGTGGTTGGACTTACAACTCTGGGAACACCAGGTCCTGACCAAGTACTTAGGGATGGGATTTATTGGCGGCATTACTCTAGCTCGGGCGACACTTTGTCATCTGGCATCTATCCCTATGATCGCAGAGATGCAGATAAAGATGTACAAATCACTCCGGTAACAGACTCTCTTTTTGCCATTAGTTACCCGGATAAAGTACTCCTCATTAATCAACTTGGAGCGGTGTCAGATTCCCTTATTCAAACCGGGATTACACCATTACAAGCAGTAACCAGGTCTGACTTAACCGTTGGCTTGCTATCGACAAGATCTTTTCATGAGGTCAATCTCCATGGTGAAATCAATTCGACCTGG
The DNA here is from genome assembly GCA_964342305.1 of uncultured Saprospiraceae bacterium. Taxonomy (GTDB): domain Bacteria; phylum Bacteroidota; class Bacteroidia; order Chitinophagales; family Saprospiraceae; genus DT-110. The sequence goes on from CAYFGK010000140.1 coordinate 7,721, forward strand.
TCATCTGATCAAGCCTTGGTGGGCATGTTTAGGCAAGAAAGCACCCTTTGGATCTACTCTGCTGATACGCTTTTTCAATTCGAATCTGAGGATGACATCCCCAGTCATCGTTATCCCTTTCCAAATGGTTTCGAACCAATTGATATATCCACCGTGGAGGATGCTCAGAAATTGCTTTTGATTGGAAATCGCAACGGAGACTTTACCGTTTTTTCTTTTGAAAATGGTCAATTTACTGACATCGAAGACCCTCCGGTAATTGGTTCTGTCCCCAGGACCGTACGATTCGCTGATGGCAGGATCATCATCTCCGGTACACATCGTTTGGAGGAAGAGAGTGATTTCTTAATAATGAAAAATGGTTTTCTGTCCTCCGCACCACTAGAGGCTCCCCATACTGAGGACATCACCCATGATCTTTCTATTCAGTATATCAAAAGCTCGTTCACACAACCTATGGACACCCTAGAGGTCATGCGAAACCCTGAAACCGGAGAACTTATCGTTTTGGTACGTATTTATTTCGAGGTCACGGTTTCCATTCGTAACAATGGATCTGACACCATCAATAGCTCCCTCTTTTACGGTCAAAGTCAGGGCAGTTTTGGATGCCTGATCGAGGGTAGGCTGTATAAACCTGAACATCGGTTCAGCCTGGATCCGGGTGTATCCCTGCTCTTTACCTATTATATTGAAGACAATATCACAACCTTTCCGGGATCCGATGAAGAGCCTTTCCGGTTTTGTTATTACCTGGTCGGACCCGGCCAGCAACTGGATACAGACCCTTCCAATAATATGGCTTGCGCCTCAATCATTACCAGCGTTTCCAGTTATCCCAACCTCACTCAGCAAATCCGGCTTTCGCCAAATCCCGCGACCGGCCAGGTCAATGTACGTCTGGACGGGAAAGACCCTATCCGGAGTTTGATCTTACTCAACCACGCCGGTCAGCAACTGCCTGCTTCCTACGAACTAAACGGGCAAGATGCCATTCTGCAACGCAGCCAACTGCCGTCGGGCCTATACTACCTGCGGGTGCAGACGGAAGCGGGCTGGGGCGTGCGGAAGTTGGTGTGGCAATGATTTTAGGAGAATTTTGAATGTTTAATTTTTAGTTTTTAATTCCGGCCAAGCCTTAGCCGAATTAAAAATTATGCATTAAGCATTAAAAACTTACCCTTCCGTCTTTCCCCTTGCCAAACCACCTTCCTTATTGATTGCGTCCCGGGATGGATCAACCTATTTTATGGGAAACCGAAAACCCCGGACACATGCGCTCCCTGCTCTTTACACTGGTGATGCTAACCACCATTTCACTCCATGCCCAGACTGGTGCAACCGTCTGGTCGTATGTGGATTATGAACCGCATTCGGATTATCGGCGGTTGGAGGCCAAAGATGATAATTTACTGCTGGCTCTCGGGACTACAGCACTTTGCGATCGCTTGGGCATAATTTCCGGATTTGACAGGCAAGGCCAACAGATATGGAAAAAGCAATTGGTTCCCTGTGGTCGATCAAGTCCGATCGACGCTATAATTGATGATCAAAACAATGTATTAGCCGTGTCTTTTGGTTTATTGACTGGAATCAATAATGGCTGTTCCATCAATCCGGAAGACGACGGTCTGTTTATCCTTAAACTTTCGGGGCAAGGGGACACGCTATTTTCCAGGCATATTTCAATCCCCTGGGATGAATTTGCTGAACCACAAGTAGTACAACTACCCGGATCAGACTATTTGATTTGGGCTGGAGAAAATCTATTTCGGTTGGATCAAAATGGTGAAACACTTGATACGACTAAACTACTAGCAAGAAACCTAACCGACATTACAATCAAACCAGATTCTAATCTTGTATGGTCTTATACCAATTTTATTGAACTGCGTGATTCGAATCGAACGGTTCTTAGCAGGTGGCAGGCTCCGAAAGCCTTGATTCAGACTATTACGGCCGGAGATACCATCTGGGCCATGACTCGCGACAGTATGTATCGTTTTGAGGGGCCAAAATTGATTCCAGAGACATCCATTGCTATCCCACCTGGTTTCACACCCACCGGCCTGGCAAAGAGAATTAACAGGGCTGGCATTTTGGTGTCTGGCACACAAGGTGAAGAATTTGCGTGTTACACCCTTACAGCAAGTACATTTATGCCTTCAAGTACCCTTTCGAATTTAGGTACTGACCAACGTTTCGCACTACAAATCGATAATGCTTTTTACGTTTCGGGTTTTCAAAAAGTACAAAATCGAGGGCGTCGCAAAAAGATGAAAAATGGGTTTGTCTATACCTGTGAATCCAAAGCGAATAATGAAATTAGCCCTACCCAAGATGTAGGACTGAGGTTGCTATCTTCCGGGTACGTGGAACCACCTGATGCGGATATTCGGATCGAAATTCCAGGAACAGATTCACTGATCGCGCTCGGGTATCGAATTAAATATTTCCTGGAGCTCAGCATTGAAAATTACGGTACGGATTCTCTTGAAAAGGTCTTTCTATTTTCGAACAGCATCGGTGAAATAAATTGTACGGAAGGAAGGTTCCAATTGGTCATAGATTCGTTGAATCTAGCCCCCGGTGAATCCATTGAAAAACAAGTGCAATATGGTGATTTGATTTATCAGGACATTGATGTCCCGGTAGACACCTACCAGTACTGTTTCTACGTGATGGGGCCAAATGAACAACTGGATCAAAACCTAGGTAACAATACCTCCTGCGCCTCCTTCGTGATTACAAATACCCAGGAACCTTATCCCCCCAACCTCACTCCCCAAATCCGGCTTTCGCCAAATCCCGCGACCGGTCAGGTCAATGTACGTCTGGACGGGAAAGACCCTATCCGGAGTTTGATCTTACTCAACCACGCCGGTCAGCAACTGCCTGCTTCCTACGAACTAAACGGGCAAGATGCTATCCTGCAACGCAGTCATCTGCCGCCGGGCCTGTACTACCTGCGGGTGCAAACGGAAGCGGGCTGGGGCGTGCGGAAGTTGGTGTGGCAATGATTTCATGGGAATTTTGAATGTTTAATTTTTAGTTTTTAATTCCGGCCAAGCGTTAGCCGAATTAAAAATTAAACACTAAAAATTATCCATTACTTCACATATACAGGTAAAAGTCCTTCGTTAGCTCCACATATTCCTCCCGCCAATCATTGCGCTCCTCCTTTTGGATAATCAGCTTGTCGGTAGGGCAGTTTTTGGGTTCGCGCTCGAATTGCATGAGCAGACGCTCCACGGGTTTATCCGCTTTGGGGTGGACTTCGGTGATGCGGGTACAGTAGAGCTGGTAGGTTTCGGCCAGCTCCCGGAATCGCAGCCCTTCGATGAGGGGCAGGATCAGGCAGAAGCATCCGTCGGGAGATAATAATCGACGTACGGAAGTCAGCAAGTCATTGTGAGGCAGTTTAACGGTGTGGCGTACGCTGTTCCGGCCTTGGTTGTCGGAGAAAGTGCCGCCGGTAAAGAAGGGTGGATTGCTGACGATCAGATCGAAGGGATCGGGCCAGCGACGCGTGAAATCCTGGATGGATTCCTGGTGTATATGCAGGCGGTCTGACCAGGGAGCATGTGCTGCATTCTCCATTGCCTGCTCGCAGGCGATCTCATCGATTTCCACGGCGTGTATTTGTGCCCCGGGCAATCGCTGTCCGAGCATAATGGCGATCAAACCCGTGCCGGTGCCAATGTCCAGGGCCGTATGTACTTTATCGGTGTTGGCCCAGGCTCCCAGCAGCACTCCGTCGGTACCCACCTTCATAGAGCAGCGGTCCTGTGCAATGGCAAATTGTTTAAAGCGAAAGGGTTCTTCTCTTTTGGGTTTATTGGAAGCCATAACGAAAATGGACTGTTTAAGCGGTATAACGCCGTTTCTACCGGCATGTTGCGAAACGGCCGGTAATCCAACCGACTGCAAACGTATAGAATTTCGTACTTTCCGCCCCATGAAGCAGGATCCCTTTCAATTGAGTCGTGATTTTGAATATGCCCTCGACCAGATGGAAAAAGGGCATAAAAACCTGTTCATTACCGGCCGGGCCGGAACCGGTAAATCAACGCTACTCCAATTGTTCCGGCGTACTACCCGCAAGAAAATGGTTGTGCTGGCCCCCACCGGCATTGCCGCGCTCAACGTGGGCGGACAAACCATCCACTCCTTCTTCGGGTTTCCACCCCGCCCCCTGTCACGGGCCGACATCAAAAAACGGCGCAACCGCAAGTTGTACCAGAATATGGAGATCCTGGTGATCGATGAAATTTCCATGGTCCGGGCCGACATGATCGACAACATCGATTACTTCCTGCGCCTGAACCGGGAGAATCCCCTACCCTTCGGCGGGGTACAGGTGCTGTTCTTCGGTGATTTATTCCAACTGCCGCCGGTGGTCGCTTCGGAGGCCGAGGTTATGCTCATCCAGTCGCAATACGATTCGCCCTACTTCTTTTCGGCACAGGTCTTTCAGGAAGAGTTTTCCATGGAAATGGTGGAGTTACAGCAAGTCTACCGCCAGGAAAGCCGTTTGTTCCTGCGTTTGCTTGAGGCCGTCCGCCTCAATCGAATGGACTTCGATGACCTGGAAGAACTCAATCAGCGACATATGTCGGACTTCGAACCCGAAGATTTCTATATCACCCTCACGGCCCGCAACGCTACTGCCGACAGCATTAATCAGCGGGAACTGCAACGCCTGCCCTACGTGGAGGAAACCTACCTGGCCAAGGTGACCGGCAATTTCAAACCCAGCCTCTTCCCTACCGAATCTGCCCTCAAACTCAAGGAAGATGCCCAGGTCATGTTCATCAAGAACGACCCCGACAAACGCTTTGTGAACGGCACCATCGGCAAGGTCTCGGAATTATCACCTGACGGCATCAAAGTGACCATCCTGAACCGCGAAGGTCAGGTGGAGGTGATCGACCTGGCCCCCATGGACTGGGAGATCCTGAAGTACAAACCCAGCAATGAGGATCCCAACAAGATCGATACGGAAACGGTAGGCACCTTTACCCAGTATCCGCTGAAACTAGCCTGGGCCGTAACCATCCACAAAGCCCAGGGAAAAACCTTCGATAAGGTGATCATCGACATGGGCCGCGGTGCCTTCGAACACGGCCAGACCTACGTCGCTCTGAGCCGCTGCCGCACCCTGGAAGGCATTGTCCTGAAAAAGCCCCTGCAACCCCGCGATGTAATGACCGACCCGCGCATCGTGGAATTCTACGAGCAGCAGATGTAGGAAGTGTGAAGTCAGAGGTATGGGAAGTGTGAAGTGAGAGGTCAGAAATCAGAAGTAAAGCGGCCTTCTCTGTGAAACTCCGTGTGACTCCATGGTTCACTGGACTTAGAGACCGGAAGGGAACGAAGCGACTATAGCGACTTAAGGGAATCGCCTGAGCTGGGTTATCTCGTTTTTCTTGGCTGCTGAATATCTGCTCTTAATCGCGTTGGGCATAGTGCATAGAGCGTAGAGAATCTCTGCGAAACACTGCGAACCTTTGCGCTCACCGCGTGAAAAAGGCATTTTTGAAAGCGCAACGCCTTCGCCAAGGCTACGGCGGGGAGGGGAATCGGAGGTCGAAAATAAACTATCTACTGCCGACTGAAGACTGAGAAACCTCTTTTTGGCGAAAGCCAATCCATTCCAACCCCATTCAGCATTCATCATTGAGCATTAAGCATTGCTAACTGAGAACTGCCGACTGAAGACTGCCAACTGCCCACTGGTGTTGCATTGCATTTCGTACTTTTATCCCATGTACATCCGGTTATTCATGCTTCTTACGATTTTATGCCCCGTTTCAGTACTCGCTCAGACCTGGTCCGGGGTGGTCGTCGATGAAGCGACGGGGCAGCCTTTGGCCGATGCACTCTTATTTATCGCCAATTCCGAACGCGGCACGTACACGAATACCGATGGCCGGTTTACCCTTTCTCTGGAAGGCTTTTCCGGGGAATCGGAAGTAGTCGTTTCGTTTGTGGGGTACGCGACTCAGATTTTCCAGATCCAGGGTCAGATGCCTTCCCTGATTGAGCTCCGGGCTATGTCTACTCAAATGGATGATGTCCTGATAGAAGGGCAAAAATCCAACAAGCGAAATGGCTGGATAAAGCAATTCGAGCAAGCCCTTTTCGGCAGCAAGAAGAACCGGATGACCTGGTACAACCCCGGAAGTGTTTTGTTCTGGGAAGAAGACGACACCCTGGTGGCCAGATCCACCGATCTGTTAATCCTGCAAAACCAATACCTGGGTTACGATATCCGTTTTTTCCTGGAAAAATTTCGCCTGGCTCCCGATCAGTCACTGGTACTAAACGGTAAGGTCTTTTTCCAGGATCTACCCAACCCTACCGGTTCTCAGGAAAGGAGGCGTCAGCGAATGTACGAGGCAAGTAAAGCGTACTTCTTTACCAGACTTATGCGACAAGAGTTGCCCGACACCTATGCACTGGGCCTTTCTGTCCTGGATGACCAAGGTCGTATCCAATCCGTCGATCCCATCGAGCATGCCGATCTCGACATACGGAGCGGACAAGTTTCAGATACTCTCTGGCTGGCTGAAAAGGCGCTTACCGTTCAGGATCTGACCCATTGGACGGCCCGTACTATCCGTGGGCCCGGCGAAGAGGCAACGGCCTACCTACGGTCGAGGTCTGGCTACATCTTATTTGATAAGGCCGGACGAATCACCAACGGTCGGGAATTAGAGGAATACGGGTTCTGGACCGACCAGCGCCTGACGGAGCAAGTCCCCGGCAGCTTTGCGTTTACCCCACGGATTACCGACACGATAGCTATGTCTACCGCCCGCAATTTGTCAGCCTCGCTGTCGGAGAACTATCAGGAACGCGTTTACCTGCAAACCAATAAATCGTATTACAGCCTGCGCGATACCCTCTGGTTCCAGGCATTTTTGGCGGAAGCCCAAAACCTGACCCCATCCACCCACAGTAAAGTGGTCCACGTTCAGTTGATTCACGCCGCTGACACCCTGGTCGACTCACTTGATCTGCATGCTGACATCAGCTTGTCTGGACATTTTGTGCTGGATCGATTGCCCGGAGCGGGATCGTACCGGCTACGGGCGTTTACCAGATACCAGCGTAATAATGGGGATTCGTTGCTTTACGAACGTCCTGTATGGATATATGATTACAGCAACTCCGACCTGGGTCTGGCAGATTTTTTTTCGCCGACCAACCCCGAAACAGAAATTCCAAAGCCAATGCTCCAATTTTTCCCGGAAGGGGGGCATTTAATCGACGACATCCCCGGAACAGTAGCCTTTGAACTGACCGATTCCTTGGGCAATCCGCTTGATTTTCAGTGCATTATCCGCAACCGGGAAGGTCAGTATATTACCCGTTTTGATCCTGTTTACCAGGGAATGGGGGTATTCCGCATTACGCCTGAGGAAGAGCAATCCTATGTCGCACAGATCAAGGTCGGTCAGCACCAATTTTCCTTCCCGTTGCCTGCTGTGCTCGCTGATGGACTTACCTTTTCCGCCAGCAATCTGGATACTGAACTGGCCTTTGAAGTAAAAGCAACCAACAGCCGGCAACTGGAAGGAGCATTTCTGGCCGGTCGGTTCCGCGGAGGCTTATTTTATCTGCAGGAAGACCTATCCGACCATTCCCTGATTCGCCTGTCAAAAAAGGAATGTCCACCGGGTTTGCTTCAATTTACGCTGTTTGACCAGGATGGTAACCCCGTAGCAGAGCGGCTTTTATACAACGAATATGTACCCGGGGACTCCCTGAGCATCAAGTCGGAACGCCCGTTATATGGCTTTCGCCAAAAAGTGAACCTGGAGATCGCTCTTCCCGACACCATGGGAAGCAGATCAGCGCGATTGGCCGTATCTGTAACGGATGCAACCCTTGCCCCCCAACAAACAGACCGAAGGAATATTCAAGCGGAATGGTGGCTGCAGGCCGATCTTGACCGACCCGTTCCCGGTGCCGGTCTCCTCCTTGCCGAAATGCAGCCTGCAGAACGCTATCAGCTGGACCTGGCGCTCCTGGTAAGGGGCTGGCGAAAGTACCAACTGAAGGATTCCATACAAATTCCGGTGAATTTATACGAACCAGAGATTGGTCCCGGAATCGTTGGCAGAACCACAAGAAACAATAAAAAGCAATCCAACGTACCGGCTGATATTCTGCTTACTAAATTATCAAAGCCCTTTTGGGCTTCGTGGATTACTACCGATTCCGCCGGTCATTTTCAATTATTAAACCTGCCCTTTCTCAGGCCCACCCACCTGATGTTACAGGCCCAGCGCCATAAAGAAACACGAGACGAACCCACCGAAGAATTTGCCATTGACGGAAATACCAACCTTCAGATACGTCTACAGACGATGCAGGGCCCCAGCGCCGCAAGGAAAGAATCTCTGTACGCACGTTTACCGGCCGTCCGGCCCCGTATTGCGGGTGAACAACCTGCCTTTGAACGCAGGCGGGCCCTAGCCGACAGTATGTATGCGCAAGACCTGAGTTACGAATTATCTGAAGTGATCATCGAAACCCGGCGGGCACCTGATCCGCGTTTGTACTCCGTATTCGATTTGGAAGAGATGGATTGGATACCCCAACGAGTACCCTTGCGAACCGTGCTGGGAATGCTCAAACCGGGCAATGTGTATAAACGTGATCTGGTAACCGGGGAACTTACCTACCGGGTTTTTAATATAACAGCGGGAGAGCATGTTTACGTCCCTATGTTCTTTTTTATCAATGGCTTCCGGTCTCACTATTCCCAGTTCGAAGCACTTACTACCGATGTTGTCCGTTTTATCGGTATTCACGAAAATACCATTACGGTTTATTTACGTCCGGGAGGTTCCCGGGTTGGTGACTCCGATACCCATGTATCCCGATGGTTTCATCCGGGTTATCATTCCCCAAGACAGTTCTATAGTCCATTGTACTCCCAAAAAAATCCAAACTCCTCCAGGCCCGATCTGCGCACTGCTATTTACTGGGCAGGAGACCTGATTCCCGATGAGGAGGGAAAGCTGCATCTGGCGTTTTTCACCGCCGACACCCCCAGCCGATACCAGATTCACATAGAAGGACACGACGGAATGGGAAGGTTGTATAATCAAACCCGATGGATAGCCGTACAGCGGGAATAGTATTCCTTTTCAGAGCGGCGGTCCCCTCCTTCGTCCGTATGGACTCCGGCGGGCGGGGAGCGGTGAGACCGGTGGCGACAGAGGGGAACGAAGCGACTATAGCGAATTAAGGGAATCGCCTGAGCTGGGTTATCTCGTTTTTCTTGGCTGCTGAATATCTGCTCTTAATTGCGTTGGGCATAGTGCATAGAGCGTAGAGAATCTCTGCGAAACACTGCGAACCGCTGCGCTCACCGCGTGATAAAGGCAAAGTTAGACTTTAGACTAAAGATTAAAGACTGGAGACAAAAAACTGCCTACTGCCTACTGCCGACCATTTGGCGAAAGCCAATCCATTCCATCCCCATTCAACATTCATCATTGAGCATCAGGACTGTACGAAACTTCATATTTTAAAACCCATCCCCCCGGCCCCCTTCC
>CAYFGK010000141.1:0-17159 GCA_964342305.1 uncultured Saprospiraceae bacterium
CCCTGGCCCAAAAAACCATAAGCCCAAAGTAACCAAGTGAAGTACATCAAAGCGACCCGGTAAATCCTTCCCTTATCGCTCCGTTGCTCCTCCGCTAATGGCCTGACCAAAGAATACGGCATTGGCAAACAAACGATTGGTGCCGTACCAGAAAGCACGGAAATTCGGATTATCCTGTAAACAAATCACCTTACCGCCTCCACGACCACTCACAATGACGGCTGCAGTATTGCGCAGGTTTTCCAGGTTTCCTTTATTGATATAGCCACTCAACAGCGGCTGATCAGTATACATAAACGGTGTGGCGTACGGATTCTCACTGGGTTCCAGTAAAGTCGTCCCACTGCGGAAGACCGGCAGGCGGTCACGACGCATCCCATACGCCAGGGGGTGAGTGAGGTCAACCGTTGTTTCAAAAATGGACCCTCCGACCACACGGCCACCTCCATCACGCGAACGCATACTATAGGGGCGACGATCACTTTGAACGCCGGTTGGATCTCCCGACTTAAACGACAGTTTTGCCAATCCGTTCTGGGCCAGCCAGCGCAGGGCTCCCTCCATGCCGATCAGCGTACCGCCACTGCTTACCCAATTCTGCAGGTTTTCTACCCCACGGCTGGATATTCCGCTGTAGTAACCGTCGGGCATGATGATCACATTATAACGGCCCAGATCCATTCCGCTTACGGATGATGGTTCCGCTTTGGTGACAACTACTTCGTAGCGCGTATCCAGCACGTGCCAGGCTTCACCGGCATCGTAGCTCCGGGCTCCGGGCCCGGCGAGAAGCAAAACCTCTGGCTTATCGATGGTGGTATACCCACGGCTACCCAGGTCCGGCCCCATAGGGGTCAGGCCAGTCGATGCCCCGTAGATATTGGCGCCGCTCATCTCTACCGCTTCCCGTACCAGATCATAGACCTCATCCGGCGATTTGGATTGATTCTCAACGGGTATCAAAACGGTTCCCGGCCCGTATTCCCGGCCGTCGAGCATCATGGGTGAATCCGAGAGCCGAGTGCGCAGCCCATTGTCCTGCAAATAGTACAGTGCTTTCGGTGCGTAATAATCCGTCCAGTCCAAAAGGTAGGCGTAATCACTGCGCTCAGGCATGTCCGTGGTGCGTTCCGGACGCAGTCCTTCCACCATGTCTCCCATTGCACTGGCAGAAAAGCCACTGCGGGGCACTGCGGCGTAGGGAATATCAAAGGCGAAAGGCAACGTCCAGGTGGATACATCATAGAACAAGCTGTCCTCAAAAGTAGTGATGGTCTCAAAAGCAGCTTTGACCATGCGGTACTGACTCTGTTCCATCGGTACCATATAGGAATGCTCCTGCTCGAACGTTTGTCCGTCGACGGTAACATCCTGATCCAGTTCGTAGACTTCCAGCTGGTGGCGGCGCAGGACCTCAATGAAGGCATCCAGGCGGCTCTGATCGTGGGGTTCCCCGAATACGAATCCGGCCCGATCATCCCGACGGGCTTCCCGGGCAGCATCGTTGTAAAAGTCGCGCTGGAAGGTCAGGATCTCTTCGCGCAGATTCACACAGGCAGCATGTGTAGACAGAGCAGTAGCTACCTGATTCCGAATGGTAAAGGGAAAACTCAAAATGCCGTTATCACTTTCCTGCAAGTGGCCACGAGAACTGGCCTGCTCGAACAAGATACCGATACAGCCATTCACGTCGGGATAGGTGGACCCCTTACCCACGTAGAAGTCATCGTACCCCTCACCTGAATAGTACAGTGATCCGATATCATCCAGAGCCTCGGCGTGGAATTCACCGATCTTGGCGGTAAGGTCCTGGTTCATCTGAGGGGTGATCGGATAGATACGCGTTGGTTCTCCCGGCATAAAGAAGAAGGTAGAGTTGGTACCCATCTCATGGTGATCAGTCAGCACATTGGGTTTCCAGGCGTGAAAAGTCTCTATGCGTCCCTGTGATTCGGGGTGTTGCTGCAGCAGCCAGTCGCGGTTCAGGTCAAACCAGTAGTGGTTGGTACGTCCACCGGGCCATACTTCATCGTACTCCCGGTCGTTGGGATCGGCAGTAAGGTTCTTGTTCTTATGCATATTCGCCCAGGTCGAAAAGCGGGTAAAACCATCCGGGTTGTAGCAGGGATCGAACAGGATCACCACATTATCCAGCAGAGTTGTAACCTGTTCGTCCTGACCGGCTGCCAGGTAGTAGGCTACCAGTGGTGCAGCATTACCACCACTGGGCTCGTTCCCGTGAATACTGAATCCCTGATACAGCACGATCGGCATGTCGGATGGGTCCATATCCGCTGATTCACCCGGTGTATTCAGGGCGATATGCTGTTCCTGGATCTCGTCAATATTGCGGTGGTTGCCCGGTGAAGTGATGGTGAGGTATACCAAAGGTCGTTGCTCGTGGGTGCGCGCATATTCGGTCAGCGTTATCCGGTCCGACAAACGAGCCAGTTCGCGCATGTAGGCCAGCTGCTGGTCGTGACTGATATGCCACTCCCCGATTTGATAGCCCAGGTATTCCTGAGGAGTGGGAATGGATTCATCGTAGGAAATATCGGGTAAATAATAGGTCAGTGGAACGGGTTGGCTGTAGCCAAAACCAACCATACCCAACACCAGTAAAACGGTGTATAGCGTGGATCGCAAGGTCATAGTGTTTTGTTTTGATTAATTATCGCCTCTGTAATATGGCTTTCGCCAAAAAAAGATATACCGCTTCCGAAAAGATTTGGCTTCGCCTAACCTTTTCACGCGAGTATATACCCGACTCGAAGTGGTTTTGCTCCGCAGTACTTCGTGCTGGTGTTCCAAAACACTTCGTTGTCGGTATAGATGCTAATATAGGACAAGTGCCGGGGAGAATGAAATCCTTGCGAACTACTGCCGGAGCAAACCTACCGGGAGGAGTTCACAAAAAAAGGAAAGGGAACACGGGATTTGTACCTCCTGATGTACCAATTATCTGACACCGGTACGTTGAGCCTGACGGGGCTAAAGCAACCATCAGGCTCAACTTGCCAACAAAAAAAGCGGACCACCGCTGGGGGGGGTCCGCTTTCAGATGAAACAGCTTCACTTGGTTCTGAGAGCTTGCTGGGATTTCACCCTTCGGGCTTTTCTTGCCAATTTTGCCCAGCTCTGCGTTGCTCTTCAGTCACGTCCGTACGGATGCTCCCTCATCGCGCCTTGATCTGGAAAAAATTTGGCTGCGTTCGCTCCAAAAGCGAAATCCAACAAGCTCTAAACAAATACGTAATACCTTATCAGTTCGTGTCTTTTATTCGTGGACCTGGGAATAGAGGATGGTATCATTATCCTTCTTGACCAGACGGGTGTACTCATCCTTACCTTGCCTGACGACCAACTTGTACAAGCCATCAGAAAGATTCTCCAGATTCAATTGCTTTACAAATCCATTGTGTTTCGTGACCACTTCGGAGAAGTACTCACGCCCCGTCATATCCACTAATTGCACGGTGGTTCGCTCTTGTTGGAGATTGGCCAGACGTACCGCCAGGGTATTGTCATCCAGCTTTTTCGTCTTGAAGAGAATTTTAGCGTCGGGAACAATGGGATTGGAGGCAAATACGGAAACAGTGAGGCACACCATTAAGGCTGCCGCCAGAGAGGACAGTAATCGCTTCATAATACAGTCGGGTTTGACGTATGGCATTGAACCATACAATTGTTAAACAGTCAGGTGATTTCTGCATCAGCTATTCCCTTCCGGTAATGCCAATGCTCGACTTGTTGTGGGTTTGTTTTTCGCAGGGGGTTCTATGTAATGGGTGATTTCTGTTTGTTGGGTGATTTCTTCGCTTTTGTCAGTCGGTTTGTGTGGGAAAGACGCACTTGCTGATAAAATAGTTGCACGAAAAAATCACGGGATCGATAAACACCCCTTTTTTACCGACCGATTGCGTTTGTCGAGTGATAAATTTTTCAATCAGCTCCCGGGAGAAGAATCAATTTGCACGATAGATTAGAACAAAGATTCTAAAATGCTTTGATAATTAGAAAACCTGTTCTAATTTACCCATCAGAACAGCATTTGGCATGAGTCCGACCAAACAAAAAATAATTGCAGCCGCCATCGGCTTATACAACGAAAAAGGGGTGCCGGCGGTAACCATGCGCGACATTGCCCAGTCCGTCGGCATTAGCGCCGGTAATCTGGCCTACCATTTCAAGAACCAGGATTTCATCATTGAGGAGGCCTTCCGGCAGATGGAAGCTCAACGCGATGACATCCTTAGTGGTGTCCAGGAGATACCTTCGTTTGAGAATATCAATGCCCAATTAGTACCCCTGCTCAAGCTGGCTCGTACCTATTCCTTTATTTACCTCGACAGCGTCCATATTTTCCGCACTTATCCGGGTATCGCCCGCTTGCAGCGATCCTACTTCGAGCAGTCTATCGCCTACATCAAAGCGGTGATCGAGTTGTCGCAGGGTGCGGGCAATATCATTCCGGAGCCCCGTACCGGCACCTACCAGCGCCTGGCGCACACCACCTGGATGATCATCAACTTCTGGTTAGAACAAGCCATCCTACGCGGAGAGAACGATGCCCGCGACGATGACATCCGCCAGAAGATCTGGGATCTGGTCATCCCCTACCTGACGGATAAGGGGCACCACCAATTTGCTAAACTCTATAAACCGGAAAATGCGTCCGCTTAAATCCAATATATCGACCCGCTCTGCTTCCTTCCGGGAATATCAGTCTGCCAACGAGCGATTGCTGGAGCAGCTGGCCACGCATTTAGCCGAAAGCCGCTTTCAGGGCAAGGAAAAACACATCAACCGGGCCCGCGAACAGGGAAAAATGCTGGCCCGCGAGCGTCTGGAATTATGCCTCGATCCCGACAGCCCCTTCCTCGAACTGCTACCCCTGGCGGGATTGGGCGGTAAGGGATTCGGTCCCGGGGGCACCACCGTCGGCGGCATCGGACTGGTATCCGGTCGCCTGTGTATGATCATTTCCAATGTGGGCACCCATAAAGGCGGAGCCGTGGATTACGCCACCCTGCAAAAAAGCCTGCGCCTCGGCGAGATCGCCTTCGAGAACCACCTGCCCGTCATCAATCTGGTAGAATCGGCGGGGGCCAACCTGCCGGAACAGGCGCGCATCTTCAATTACGGAGGAGCAACCTTCCGCGACATCACCCGGCGCAGTAAAGCCGGCATACCAACCATATCGGTCGTTTTCGGGAACAGCACTGCCGGTGGAGCTTACGTTCCCGGCATGTCGGACTACGCCATTTTCGTGCAGGATCAGGCCAAGGTATTCCTGGCGGGGCCGCCCCTCGTTAAAATGGCCACCAACGAGGTGGTCGACGACGAAACTCTCGGTGGAGCCGCCATGCACAGCCGGGAATCCGGCGTATCCGATTACCTGGCCCGCGACGAACACGATGGAATACGCCTGGCCAGAGAGATCTTGGCCATGCAACCGCCATCCCCCGCACCACCAGCCAATCCGGCCGCGGAGCCCCCCATATACGACCCCGGAGAATTATTGGGCATCCTACCGGACGACCCGAAGATCCCCGTCGATGCCCGTGAACTTATCGCCCGCACCGTCGATGGTTCCCGCTTCCACGAATTCAAACCGGAATGGGGTACCACCCTGGTGACTGGTTACGCGGAGATCCACGGTTACCGGGTGGGCATACTCGCCAACAACGGTGTCCTTTTTGCGGAAGCAGCTAACAAAGGCGCCCATTTCATACAATTGTGCAATCAATCGGGTACCCCGCTGATCTTTCTGCAGAATGTAACCGGATTCATGGTCGGCAAGGATTACGAACGCGACGGCATCATCAAACACGGGGCCAAACTGATCAATGCAGTCGCCAACAGCGAAGTGCCGGCCATCACCATCATGTGTGGTGCTTCCTACGGTGCCGGCAACTACGCCATGATGGGCCGCGCCTACCAACCCCGGTTCCTGTTCTCCTACCCCCACGCACGTATCGCCGTGATGGGCCCGGAGCAACTCACCGGCGTCATGGAATCCATACAACGGGAATCGGCCAAAAAAGCCGGTCTGCCCTTCGACGAAGAACAAGCCGCCCAAATGCGGACCTACATGATCAAAGAAGTGGAAAAACAATCCAACGCCTGGTACAGCACCGGCCAACTATGGGACGATGGCGTTATTGATCCCCGCGACACCCGGACCTACCTCGGTTTTTGCCTTACAGTAGTACAAAATGCACCGGTAGAGCCGTCGGGGAAGTATGGTGTCTTTCGCTTTTGAATGAATTGGATGTCGATCCTTCACCGGCCGCCGAAGCTTAAGCGCAGACGGAGCTGGATCGACGAGAGTTGGAGAGCTGAGGAGCTGAGGAGTTGAGGAGTTGAGGAGTTGAGGAGTTGAAGAGTTGAGGAGTTGCATAAACTGCTACAAATCAGAAAATTAAAAACTAATAATTAAAAATTACTATGACTCCCCCAAGTGCATGTGTAATCGGCGCCGGATGTTCCGGCATAACAGCTTTGAAGAACCTGCTGCAGGCAGGGGTGACCGACGTGGTATGCTACGAACAGAATGATCAGGTGGGCGGTAATTGGATCTATTCGCCGAAGGTAACCCATTCCAGTGTTTGTGAAACCACCCACATCATCAGCTCCAAAAAGCTATCGGAGTATATGGATTACCCCATGCCCGACCACTACCCCGATTATCCATCACACGAGCAGGTGCTGGCCTACTTCCAATCCTATGCGGAGCACTTTGGGTTACACGAGTACATTCAATTCAATACCACCGTCACAAAGGTGCAAAAGCAGGAGGATGATACCTGGTCCGTACGTCTGGCCAATGGCAGCAGCCGCACCTTCGATTACCTGCTCATTGCCAACGGACATCATTCCGTACCTCGCCACCCCGACCTGCCGGGCGAATTTGTGGGGGAATACCTGCACGCCCACGAATACAAGACCAACCGGCCGTTTCAGGATAAAAAGGTCTTGGTGATCGGCTCCGGAAATTCGGGTTGTGATTGTGCCGTGGAGATCAGCCGGGTGGCGGAGCAGGTGGATATCAGTATGCGTCGGCCCCACTATATCATTCCCAAGTTCTTCCTGGGGCAACCTACCGATACGTTCAATAAAGGCTTACAATGGCTCCCCGGTTTCCTGAAAAAAGTGGCGCACAAGATCAGCCTGCGCATCCAGTTGGGCCGCTACCGGGATTACGGACTCGAAGAACCCGATTACGAGCTCACCCGGTCTCACCCTACCCTGAACTCGGAACTACTCTATAAGATCCGCCACGGAAAGGTCCATCCGCGTAAAGGCATTAAATCGATCAGTGGAACCGAAGTCACCTTCCGCGACGGACACTCCGAATCCTACGATGTAGTGCTGGCCGCTACCGGGTACAAGATCGCTCTGCCCTTTTTTGCCGACGACTTCATCAATTACGAAGAAGCAGACCGCATTCCGCTGTACCTGCGCATGTTTCACCCCGATCATCCTACCCTGATCTTTATCGGTTTATTCCAACCCCAGGGAGCCATCTGGCCACTTAGTGATTACCAGGCTAAGCTGGCCGCTAATTACATGATGGGACGTTGGGAACTGCCCGACAGCATCAGGCAACTGGCCGAACAGGATGCCGATCATATTCAACGGGAATTCATTCAAAGTAAACGACACACCATTGAGGTGCATTACCACCCTTTTTTGCGAAAGCTGAAAAAGGAGATCCCATCCAATGCCCCCACTTGGAAAGAACACGCAACCCTAACCACTGCCTGATATGGTAAAGCCGATCCAACATATCCTGATCGCCAACCGGGGCGAGATCGCTCACCGCATCATCCGCACGGCCCGCCGGATGGGTATCCGGACTACGGCGGTATTTTCCGATGCTGATGCGGCTCTGCCCTACGTTCGGTGCGCTGATCAGGCCGTGCATTTACCAGGTACATCGGCAACTGATACCTACCTGAATCAGGACCTGCTGCTCGACATTGCCCGTAAGCAAGGTGCTGATGCCATACATCCGGGATACGGCTTCCTGAGCGAGCAGGCGGCTTTCGCCAAAAGATGTACCGAAGCCGGCATCCGGTTTATCGGCCCCAATGCCTCCGCCATCGCGGCCATGGGATCAAAATCCGAAGCTAAAGCCATCATGGAAAAGCACGAGGTACCGGTTATTCCCGGCTACCGCGGTGCGGATCAGACTCCGGAGCGATTCCGGCAGGAAGCCGAACGTATGGGGTACCCCGTACTCGTAAAAGCCGCCGCCGGGGGTGGTGGTAAGGGTATGCGCATCGTCCGAAAAAAGGAAGAACTGCACGACACCATCCAAAGTGCCCGACGGGAAGCCAAAGCCGCCTTCGGGGACGATGAATTATTGCTGGAGCGATACTTCGATTCAGCCCGCCACATCGAATTTCAAATCTTCGGTGACCAGCACGGGAACGTCATTCACCTATTGGAGCGCGAATGCACCATCCAGCGCCGCTACCAGAAGGTACTGGAAGAAAGCCCCTCCCCTGTTTTGAGTCACGAAGACCGGGAGGCAATGGGCGCCGCCGCCGTTCGCGCAGCCAAAGCCCTGCACTACGATAATGCCGGAACCGTCGAATTCATCTACGCTGGCCCCGGCTCCTTCTATTTTCTGGAGGTCAATACCCGCCTACAGGTGGAGCATCCGGTCACCGAAGCCATCACCGGCCTCGACCTGGTGCAATGGCAGATCCAGGTAGCGGAGGGGCGTGCGTTACCCTGCACCCAATCCGATATTATAAGCACCGGGTATGCCCTGCAGTGCCGCCTGTACGCCGAGGATCCCGGGCAGGATTTCCTGCCCGATTCGGGAACCATCCACCATTGGCATACGCCGAAAATAGAGGGCCTGCGGTACGACGCGTCCGTTGAACAGGGATCAGAAGTGAGCATTCACTACGATCCCATGATCGCGAAGATCATCGCCCACGGTCCGGACCGGGCAACGGCCCACCGGCGCATGCGAAGGGCTCTGGATCAACTGTCTTGCCTGGGACCAAAAACGAATCAGGCACTGCTGGCCCGGATCCTGGCGGACCCTGACTTTCAGGCCGGACAATACGACACCCACTACCTGCAAACAAAAAAAGATGCACTGTTGCCCGCAGATACACCGGTGGAAAGCACCCTTGCGGCGTCACTGGTTTGTACCGGCCGTTGGTTCCGTCGGCAGCAGAAATCCACCCTGCTGGCGCACATACCTTCCGGATGGCGGAATAACCGCTCGCAAGGACAACGGGAGAACTACCTGATCGGCGAGCGGAACATTTTGACCTCCTACCATTGGGACGGATTTAACCTTCGTATCGAATCCGGTGAGGAACAAACGGTACTTCGCGTATTATCCTTTTCCGATCATCTCCTGCGGGTAGACCACGAAGGCCGCCAAAACACCTATCCGCTTTTCATTAACGACCAGGAAGCCTGGGTGCAACTCCCCGGAGGACGGGTCGTGCGAGTTGCTGTAATTCCGCGATTCCCGGACATAAGGGAAGCAGCGGCCGAGGGAGGGTATTCGGCCCCCATGCCCGGACAGGTCGTTCAGGTATTAGTGAAGGCCGGTCAGGAGGTCGCAGAAGGCACCCCCCTGCTAATCCTATCCTCCATGAAGATGGAGAATACCATCCAGGCCCACTCACCGGGAACGATCGAAGCCGTTCACGTCGAGGCCGGCGATCAGGTATCCGCCGGTACCATCTTACTTACTATGACCAAAAACGAAAACATACATGCTGTATAGCCACGAACAAACCGAATCCATTCACCAGGAAGAATTTGCCTTTTTGCAGGTTGCGGAGGATGATCACGTGCTGACCATCACCCTGGACCGGCCCCAAAAGAAAAATGCTCTGCATCCCGTGATGGTCAACGAACTGGCCTTCGCCGTTCATTACGCCCAACACCACGACGATATTTGGCTGGTCGTGCTGCAGGCACGGGGTGATGTATTCTGTGCCGGTGGTGACCTGAAGGCCTTCGCCGGTCAGACCGAAGAGGTAGCTTCTACCATTCCCGCCCCCGCGGGAGACATCCTACTGGGCGAGATCTTCAATAAGCTGCACAAACCCTCCATTGCCAAGGTGGAAGGTAGTGTCTACGCCGGCGGCTTTTTGCTGCTGGCCGGTTGCACCTACGTCCTGGCTAATAATGATGTCACTTTTGGACTACCCGAGACGCGCCGCGGGTTGTTCCCCTTCCAGGTCATGGCGTCTCTGATGTCGGTTATGCCCGAACGCAAGGTACTCGATTGGTGCATTCGGGGCTATAACCTGCAAGTGGAACGCGCACACGAATGGGGCTTGGTGACCCATGTGACCATCGAAGAAAATATGGAAGCCGATCTGCAACGGCTCAAGGACCAGATCCTGCGCAACTCCCCCAAGGCCATTCGCATGGGTATGGAGGCCTACGATCACATCCGGCAACGCAGCACGCGCCGTGAACACGAGTACCTGCTATCCATGCTGCGCAAAACGCTGGGTACCCGCGATGCACAGGAAGGCATTGCCGCTTTCCGCGAAAAAAGAACCCCCAATTGGACCAACCAGTAAAATTGAACACATGCCCGATAGAATCATCATTACCGCTGCTCTGACCGGTGTGCTCGCGACCCGCGAGCAATCACCCCACATCCCATATACACCGGAAGAGATCGCCGAGGAAGGACGCCGGGCGGTCGAAGCCGGTGCCAGCATTCTCCACATCCACGCCCGGCAAGACAATGGTTTTCCGGCCTATGATGTCGACACCTACGCCCGTATCGACGAGGCCGTGAAAAAAGCCTGCCCGGAGGTGATCATCAACTACTCAACCGGTGCGATCGGAATTGGCCGGGAAGAACGTATCCACCACGTCGATGCGCTGAAACCCGATATGGCAGCCCTCAATATGGGCTCCATGAACTACGCCATCTACTCCCGCAAGAAGAAGACCTTTTACCACGACCACGTGTTCGCCAATCCGTTCAGTGACATCTCCTTCTTTCTGGAGCGCATGCAAGCGGCTGGTACCCGCCCCGAAATGGAGTGTTTCGACACCGGTCATATTCACAACTCGCGACCGCTGATCGACATCGGGTTATTGGAAACACCGCTTCAATTCAGCCTTATTATGGGCGTACTGGGCGGCATTCCGGCAACCACGGAGAACCTGGTCCACCAAACGCACCAACTACCCGCCGGCAGTCACTGGCAGCTCATCGGCATCGGCCGCAAACAGTGGCCCATGATCATGGCCGCCCTGTCGATGGGTGGTAATGTACGGGTCGGGCTGGAAGACAATCTCTACCTGCCCGACGGAAGCTTATCGCCCTCCAACGGCGCATCCGTAGAGGAGGCCGTCCGCCTGGCCCGTATCGCCGGGCATGAACCGGCCAGCATTAGTGAAGCCCGGGACATCCTGGAGATGCCCCAGAAACAGGCAGCCAATTCCTAACCGAAAATCATCAACCATGGAAGCATACATTTACGACGCGGTCCGCACGGTCCGTGGCAAAGGCAATAATAAGGGAGCCCTGGCTGGAATGACCCCTACCCACCTTGCCGTCACACTACTCGACGAGCTGCGACAAAGACATGATCTGGACACGACCCAGGTCGAAGACCTTATCATGGGGTGTGTCACTCAGATCATGGATCAGGGGGCCAACATCGCCAAAACCGCCGCCCAGCATTCCGGCTACGGCAACCACCTCTGCGGCGTCACCCTCAACCGTTTTTGCGGAAGCGGACTGGAGGCCATCAATCAGGCGGCTGCATACGTCAAAGCCGGATTTAAAGACCTGGTACTCGCCGGTGGGGTAGAATCCATGTCGCGGGTCAAAATGGGATCCGATGGCGGTGCCATGGCTATGGACCCCATGGTGGCCATGCCCGGACACTTCGTACCCCAGGGCATTTCAGCTGACCTCATTGCCAGCAAATACGGTTTTTCCCGCGAAGACTGCGATGCCTTCGCCGCCGAATCTCAACGGCGGGCCGCGGCCGCTCAGGAAGCCGGATATTTCGATAAATCGCGAATTCCGGTTAAAGACATCAACGGCTTCACGGTACTTGACCACGACGAGAACATCCGCCCCTCCACCACTACCGAGGTCCTGGCCGGACTTGACCCCTCCTTCGCCATGATGGGCCAAATGGGCGGTTTCGATGCCGTGGCCATCGACCGCTACCCCGAGGTAGCCACCGTCGAACACATCCACCATCCGGGAAACAGCAGCGCCATTGTCGACGGCGCGGCCCTGGCTATGGTCGGTAGCAAACAGGCCGGTGAACGCCAGGGACTCAAGCCCCGTGCCCGCATCCGCTCCGTAGCCGTGTACGGTACCGAACCCACCATTATGCTCGTGGGCCCGGCACCGGCCAGCCGGATCGCCCTCGACAAAGCCGGAATGACCAAGGACGATATCGACCTGTACGAAGTCAATGAGGCCTTTGCCGTAGTACCCCTCCGGTTCATGCAGGACCTGGGCGTACCCCACGATAAAGTCAACGTGAACGGAGGCGCCATCGCCATGGGGCATCCCCTCGGAGCTACCGGCTGTATGCTCTTCGGTACCCTGCTCGATGAGCTCGAGCGCCGTGACCTTTCGACCGGCCTCGTCACCCTCTGCATCGGCGGAGGCATGGGAATTGCCACCATTATCGAACGCGTCTAAATCCCTGACACCATGGAACAAACCACCATAAAAAATACCATCCTCAGCTACGAAACGGATGCCGACGGCATTGGTCGCATCACCATCCACATGACCGAACAGCCCACCAACCTGTTCAGCCTGGAATTCATTGAGGCCTACGTAGAGGCGGCCCGACAGGCCCTCCGTGACGACCAGGTAAAAGGGGTGATCGTCACCTCCGCTCACCGCGACTTTATGGCGGGGGCCGACCTGAAGTTTATCGGCAATCCACCGGAAGACCGCAAGGAGCTCTTCGATGGCCTCCTGCGAATGCACCGGGAGATGCGCGAGATTGAAAAAGCTGGTAAGCCATTCGTCGCGGCCATCAACGGCAACGCCCTCGGCGGCGGCTACGAGCTGGCCCTGACCTGCCATCATCGCATCGCCCTTCGCAAAGAGGGTCTGAAGATCGGTCTGCCGGAAACCCAACTGGGACTTTTTCCCGGTGGCGGCGGAACACAACGCCTGCCCTACCTGATCGGCATCCAGAATGCCCTGATGATCATCCTGCAGGGGCAAACGCCGAGAGTGGAGAAAGCCTTATCACAGGGATTAGTCGATGCGCTGGTGGATACGGAAGAGGAGTTACTGGCTTCCGCCAAAAAGTGGATACTCGACAACCCGAATCCTGTGCAACCGTGGGACAACCGCAAGCATCGTATTCCCGGCGGCGGCGTGATGACGCCCGGAGGAGCACAGACCATCATGGGGGCGATTGGTAACCTCCGGAAAAAAACGCACGGTAACTACCCCGGGGCGACCATGGGACTGGCCGCCATCCACGACGGCCTGCAATTGCCCATTGACCGGGGCCTGGAAGTAGAAGCGAGGTACTTTATCAAGGCATTTTATTCTCCGGAGGCACAGAATTTGATCCGCACCGGATTCTTTGCCATCAACGAAGCCAGAAAGGGCAAAGCCAAGCCCAAGGGATTTGACACCTATCGAGTGAACAAACTGGGGATCCTGGGAGCGGGTATGATGGGGGCGGGCATCGCCTACGTATCCGCCAAGGTCGGTATGGAGGTAGTGCTCAAAGACGTTAGTCAGGAGCAAGCGGAAAAAGGCAAGGCCTACAGCCATAACCTATTGCAGAAAAAAGTAAGTCGGGGCTATATGTCGGAAGAGGAACGGGATACCTTCCTTGACCGCATTCACCCCACTACCTCGGTGGAGGATTTGCGGGGCTGTGATCTCATCATTGAAGCCGTGTTTGAGAACCCGGAGTTGAAAGCCAACGTCACCCAGGAGGCGGAAGCCATGCTCGAAGACGATAAGATCTTTGCGTCCAATACCTCTACCCTGCCGATCACTATTTTGGCGAAAGCCTCTGAGCACCCCAACCAGTTTATCGGGATCCACTTTTTCTCTCCGGTCGATAAGATGCCACTGGTGGAGATTATTGTCGGTAAAGAAACCGATGACCGGACCATTGCCGCTGCCGTCGATTACGTAACCCAGATCAAGAAAGTGCCCATAGTGGTTAACGACAGTCAGGGTTTCTTCACCTCCCGTGTATTTGGCACGTACACCGGTGAAGGCGCACTCCTGCTTTCGGAAGGGGTACCGGCCACCGTGATCGAGCACGTAGCCAAACGCGTGGGTATGCCGGTGGGACCCCTCGCTGTCACTGATGAGGTGAGCCTGACGTTGGCCTTGCACGTGATGGACAATATGCGGGAGATGCCTGATCACACCAAACGCATATACGATTTGTACCAAAAACTGGTGCAACAAGGCCGGGAAGGCAAGAAAGCCCGAAAAGGTTTCTACGAATACCCGGAAGGGGAAAAGAAACACCTCTGGACCGGCCTGAACGACCTTTTCCCTTCGGATCCGGATACGCTGGATGCCGATACGGTGGGCAAGCGGCTGTTGCACATCATGGCCCTGGAAAGCTACCGCTGCCTGGAGGAAGGTGTGCTGCGCAACACCACCGACGGCGACATTGGATCCCTGATGGGCTTTGGTTTCCCACCCTATACGGGCGGTGTGTTTAGCTACATCGACTACGTGGGGCCCGCCACCTTTGTAGCGGAATGCGATGAGTACACCCGTCGGTTTGGCCCCCGGTTTGGCGTTCCGGATAGTTTACGCCAGCGGGCCGAATCAAATCAATTGTTTTACCCTAAAAAGCCGGTCGCATGAAATCACCCTATTTTCAGGAGGAGCACCGCCTGTTCCGGCAATCCGTCCGGGAATTTTTCCAAAAGGAACTAAGTCCTCATTTCAACGAATGGGAGGAAGCCCGACAAATACCACGCTGGGCCTGGCAGAAGATGGGCGAAATGGGTTATTTGGGTCTCTGCCACGAAGAAGGATACGGAGGCACGGAAGCCGACTTCTGGTATTCGGCCGTTTTTCTCGAGGAATTGGGCCGGGCCGGAAACGGAGGCTTCGCCTGCGCCATCAGCGTACACGAATACATGGCGCTCAACCACATCTCGCGGGCCGGAACTCCGGTGCAGAAAGAACAGTTCTTGCGGTCGGGGATTGCCGGAGATACCATTTCCGCCCTCGCCATTTCCGAGCCGGACGTAGGATCCAACGTGCAGGGCATTCGCACTTCGGCGACCCTCGACGGCGACCACTACGTCGTGCATGGCTCCAAGACCTTTATTTCCAACGGTTACTACGCCGATTACATCACGACCCTGGTCAAGACCGGTGATGCTCTTTCCCTCCTGGTCATTCCGGGAGATGCGGAGGGCGTGAAGCGCACCAAGCTGCGGAAGATGGGCTGGCATTCCTCCGACACCGCCGAGATCCATTTCGACGGGGTGCGGGTACCCAAAGAGAACCTGATCGGTCAGGAAGGCATGGGCTTTTACTACATCATGGACAGCTTCCAATTGGAGCGGCTATCGGCGGGGCTGTTAGCCGTGGGCGCCATGGACGGCATGCTGGCCATGACCCTGCAGTACATGCAGGAACGCGAGGCCTTTGGTCGACCGATCCGCAAGTTCCAGGCCCTGCGGCACCGGATAGCGGACCTGGTTACCGAGGTGGAAGCCTGCCGCCAATTGACGCACCACGCCACCTGGCTCTTCACCCAGGGCGAGTTTGCCGTAAAGGAGGCCTCCATGGTCAAGCTCCATGCCGCCGAACTACAGAAAAAGGTGGCCGACGAATGCCTGCAGTTCTTTGGCGGCTACGGCTACATGGAGGAATACCCGATTTGCCAGGCCTACCGCGATACCCGCGTGGGCACCATCGCCGGGGGCACCTCCGAGATCATGCGCGAGATCATCGCCAAAATGACGATGGATGATGTGTCGTATGCGAAGGTATACTAAACGTTCTCGATCAACCGTAACGTTCTGGCGATGATGCACAGGCAATCGAAAGTCGATTTATGAAATTTTTAATTCTGAATTTTTAATTATTTATTGACATAACCGACTATAAAACAGTGAACTAAAAATTAAAAATTAATAACTATCAATTAAAAAAGTTGAACAGCCTACCGCTTCAAGGATACATGATATTGGACTTCTCCCGCCTCCTCCCCGGCCCGCTCGCCACTGCTTTGTTGCAGCAGATGGGGGCCAGGATCGTGCGCGTGGAACACCCGGATCGCTCCGACCTGGCGCGAATGCAGCCCCCTTTTGTGGCTGGTCAGTCCACGCTGTTCGCCAGTCTGAATGCGGGAAAGGAAACGATGTCGCTGGACTATACGAGTGCAGCGGGGAAAGGGAAGGTCTACGAGCTGGTGAAGGAAGCCGACGTGGTCATCGAGCAGTTTCGGCCCGGGGTAATGGCGTCCTGGGAGTTAGGGTATGAGCACCTGAAAGACCACAAACCTGACTTGGTCTACGCCTCCCTGACCGGATACGGGCAGGAGGGTGAACTGGCACTTCAGGCCGGCCACGATATCAATTATCTGGCCCTGGCCGGGGTCCTGGATCTGAACCGGGATGAGCGGGGGCGGCCGGTTGTTCCCGGCATACAGATTGCCGATATCGGCGGTGGCAGCTACATGTTGGCGATGGCCGTGGTCAGTGCTTTACTACAGCGGGAACGGACCGGCCGGGGCAGCTACCTGGACGTGTCGATGCTGGACGGTCTGCTCCCCATGATGACGATCCCGTTCAGTCAGCACCAGGGAGGATTGGATGTACGCTCCGCCAACTTCCTCAATGGGGGCTTGGTGAACTACCAGGTCTACGAAACGGCCGACGGGCGGTGGATGGCCCTGGGAGCACTGGAGCCCAAGTTCTGGAACGCCTTTTGCCAATTGGCGGGGCGTCCTGACTGGGAGCGCAGTTCGCCCGTGGAATGTTCGGTACACGTATTTCCCAAGGAGGAGGTAGACGCTTTTTTCAAGGGTCGTACTCAGGCCGAATGGATCCGGTGGGCCGAGGGTCACGATATCTGTCTGACGCCCGTACGCTCAACCGGCGAAGTGCTGGCCGATCCGGATTTTTTGCGAAAGCAAAGCCTGCAGGGAATCCCA
>CAYFGK010000142.1:0-14721 GCA_964342305.1 uncultured Saprospiraceae bacterium
TTTGGAGTCCCAGCACGAAGTACTGCGGAGCAAAACCACTTCGTTGTCGGTATAAAACCATATTTCGGGGAACGAAGGTTGAGATTGAGGCTAAGGTTGAGGTGATGGGCAATCGGGTTCTTAATTGTTTCCTCCTATTTTATGATCGGATAATGTGCTTGCGGCGGAAACCGCTTTATTATATTTGGGCCGATATGACAGACCACTTCCAATCGATCATCCTACGCAGTACCGGCGCCTCCTCTCTGCACGTACAGGAAACCATTCAGGAGTTGTGGAGCGGGTACGGGAAGATCCTGCGCATTGGCCTGACCGACGCTCCGGTCAAGAGCGTGGTGGTCAAGCACGTGCAACTGCCGGAGCAGAGCAAGCATCCGCGCGGATGGAATACGGATATCGGTCACCAACGCAAGGTCAGGTCCTACCAGGTGGAAACGGTCTGGTACGATCGGTTCAGTGCCGGGAGCCGGGCTCGTCTGCCCAAGTGCTATGCCATCGAGACATTGGGTGATGACGTGCTGATCGTGCTGGAAGACCTGGACGAAGCGGGTTTTCGCTTACGCAAAAAAGCGGTGGACTGGGACGAGATCGTCTCCTGTATAGCCTGGCTGGCGGCCTTTCACGCCAGTTATCTGGGCAAGAGGCCGGATGGACTCTGGGATGTAGGTACCTACTGGCACCTGGCGACCCGGCCGCAGGAACTCGCCGCTCTGGATGATCAGCGACTGCGGGAAGCCGCGCCCCTGATTGACCAACAGCTGAATGCCTGTGACTGGCAAACCATCGTCCACGGCGACGCCAAGCTAGCCAACTTCTGTTTTGCGCCGGATGGCCAGGTGGCCGGTGTTGATTTTCAGTACGTCGGCGGTGGCTGTGGCATGAAGGATGTGGCCTATTTCGTGGGGAGCTGTCTCGACGAGCGTGATTGTGAGCGCCTGGAATCCAGAATCCTGGATACCTACTTCGGGTATCTCCAAAGCGAACTGGGTGAACCAAACGCAGCCCTGGAAGCCGAATGGCGCTCTCTCTACCGGGTCGCCTGGGCCGATTTTCACCGTTTTCTGAAGGGGTGGAGTCCCGGTCACTGGAAGATCAACGGGTACAGTGAGCGGGTGACCGCGGAAGTGATTGAACAGTTAGCGTGAGGTTGGGCACAGACCAATTCATAAAGTGATGACAGGTGTAGCCCAACCTCACGGTATTGGGAATTAGGTAGAGGGTAGTAGGACTCGAAGCGTATCCTTCTAAAACCACCTTTTTTATTGAGCTTGAAAGTAATCGCTTTTATAGATGAAGGTTCAGGTTCAGGTTGAGGTTCAGATTCAGATTCAGCCATGCCATACCTGCCGAAACGGTGGGCTGGTGAAGGCAGGCAAGCACGGGCCACATACTTAACGAGACATAGTACATTGAACTATCTCCTTAACCTTAACCTCAGCCTAAGTCTTCGGTCTACAATGATTTCATCTTTTTTAACAAGATCATAGTGACTTAAACACATCCTACTACCTAATACCCAATACTAAATACCATCCTTACTTAAACCGACGACCATGAACCTCGAACACCTCCACCAAATCGGCATTGAAGCGGCTCTGGCCGCCGGCCAGGTGATTCAGCAACATATGAATGATGTTGGTGTTACCGTCGAGCAAAAAGAGGCGGGTACCAGTCGGGCGTCACAGGTGGTGACCGAGGTGGATCGGGCTTGCGAACGGGCTATTTTCCAGCATATCCTGCCCACCTGTGCGGCATTCGATCTGGCGTTGTTATCGGAAGAGACCGAGGACGACGGAAGCCGCTTCCGGAAAGACTACTTCTGGTGTATTGATCCGCTCGACGGCACCCTGCCGTTCACGGAGCAGCGGCCGGGGTTCTCCGTATCCATTGCCCTGGTCGCCCGGGACGGGACACCCTGCCTGGGTATTGTGTACGACCCCGTCACCGACACCCTTTACCACGCCAGCAAAGGGAGGGGCGTATACAAGAACAAGAGTCTCTGGCACCTTCCACCTCCTAACGACCACCTCACCTACGTCTCCGATCGTCGACTCCGGGACACGCCCCGTTCCGATGAGATCAAAGACTTGTTGCACCAAACAGCAGCGGACTTGGGCCTGAACGGCTACCAGGAGCTATCCGGCGCCGGCTCGGTCCTGAATGCCATTCGGGTGATGGAAAACGGTCCGGCCCTGATGCTGAAGTTTCCTAAAAAAGAGAAAGGCGGCGGCAGCATCTGGGATTTTGCCGCTACGGCTTGTCTGTTTCAGGAGTTGGGGCTACCCGCGACCAATTATGCGGGCGGGCGACTGGATTTGAATCGGGAGGACGGGACGTTTATGAATCATGAGGGGATATACTACGAGTATCTGTAGTTGACGCTTGATGGTTCTTACTGATGAAAGATTAGCTCAGTCGATTTTAACCGTTATGATCGGTTACTAACCGTTAGTAACGACTATGGCTACGGCTGGCTTGGGTTTGCGGGTGTGGGTGGATTAGGCGATATTGGTAGAGATTATTGTATAACCGCAATGGAGTGTGCGGATATGCACCCGTTGCTGACGCCATCCTTCCTTCGGCCTTCAAGGAACGAGCGCGATGTGCGAAATACAAGCCTACATGAATACTAAAATTCAAACACTTAAAAAAGGGCACTACTTAGCACCTGTTTACCAAACGTACGACTTAGGAGACATTTCTATTGGGCTAACCAAGTACCAAAGAGCTGTGAAAACGGGAATCTGGCATACACACGAAAGGCCAATGATCAGTATAGTTTTAAACGGGGCTAATTGTGAATTTAGAAAAGGCAAGGAAATTCAGAGAATTCGAGGAAATATTAATTACTATCATGCATACGAGGCACATAAGAATGTCTACTCCATATTTCCAGCAACACATATTGGCCTGGAAGTAGAAGAAAGTTTTTTAAAAGAAAATAACTACTTAGAATCAGACATTGAACTTGCGGTTCAAAGAAGTACAGATGCCCAATTCCCTTTTTTAAGAATGTTAAAAGATGCATCTATCGGTGATTTGCAATCTGGCGAATCCACCAAATCAGCCTTCTTGTCTTTTATTGCAAATGCACTCAATCCTGATAGCCTAAAAACCCCTCCTGATTGGATGCGGATAATAAAAGAAATACTGCATGACAGGTGGAACGAAAATATCTCGCTACACGATCTTTCGGTTCAGGCTGATGTTCACCCTGTTACTATTTCCAAGAATTTTAGAAAGTTCTTTAATTGCACGCTCAGTGAGTACACCAGAAAGCTCAAAGTAGAACATGCAATAGAGCTTTTGGCATCTTCAAAATATAGTTTAACGGAAGTCGCTTACCTATGCGGATTTGCAGATCAGAGTCATTTCACCAGAGTGTTTACATCCGCAACTAGTTACTCGCCAAAGGCGTTTACAAAAATTTGATGCGGCTAATTCTGTTCTATTTTTTCTAATCCATTAAGGCTTTATTGGCCTCAAAGCAATTAAGTACAATGGATAAGATAACAACACACATGAAAATAGCCAGGAGCCATCTTACACTATTGGTCGTTTTACCAGCAGTAATATTTGCAGGGTGCGTCAAATCAAACCAAGCTCCTGAATCCGAAATATCTCCATATAAAAATCCAACATGGGCCGATTCTCTGATAAATGCCTATAGAATCTTTGGAGATACACAAAACATTGAAACTACAGATAGACTTTTTAAAGCGGCAGAGCTAATGCCAGTTAAAAACTGGGAAACATTCTTGGTAGCAGCTACGGCCTACTCGAAAAATTTGGCAACTAATAAGGCTTTTAAAGCAATCAAAAGAAGTATCGATACTGGACTTAGGGATAGAGAACTTCTGGAGTCATTACCCGAGTTTTCCATTTTGAAAGAAGATAAGAGGTGGCCCAAAGTAGTGAATCGTATAGATAGCTTAAAGGAAGTTTATATTGGTAACATAGAGAATGAGCAGGTGCTTAGAGAGCTGCAGGAAATGTGGAGAATGGATCAATTGGCCCTATCTTCGTATGAGGAAAATATTAGCTTGCTGGACAGTAATGCTTCCCATGAAGATTATGCAAAACTATTCAAACCGGTAGAAGAGAGATGGGAAATCAATAAGAACAAACTGGACAGCATTATTTCAATACATGGCTGGCCTGGAAATAAGTTAGTTGGTCCTGACGGTGCCAAACTTAGTTGGGCAATCCCACAACATAGCCCTGACATGTTGTTTAAAGAAAAATGTTTGTCCTTAATTAAGGAGGCTGTTACAAAGGGTGATGTAAACCCGAATCACTATGCTGAATTACACGATCGGATTAAAAGAGATAAATGGGAGAAGCAAACCTTTGGAGCAAGTATGGGACAATATGGGCCTCACCCAATTGAAAATGCCTCGCTTGTCAATCAGAGGCGTTTTGAAATAGGGCTTCCCGAACCGATTGAAGTCTATGCACTTTATCATGGAAAAGATTACCAAGTACCCAGTCAGCATGAAGCAAAATTAGATTCAATTACCTCTCTTAATGAAGCCCAGAATCTTTACAAAAAATTTGAAACCAACGTTGAAAAAGAAGAAGTTGATTCTGCCACATCCTATCTGCAGGAGGCTATCAATCATTTTGGCGACATCTCAAATGATCAATTATATCAGGCTGCCATAAAGCTTTCGCAGGTAGATCAAGGAAATTCGAAACAATTAAGTGTAAAAATCTTAAAAGTTCTTATTTGGAGAAATTGGGAGGGACAATACGCAATTTTAGAAAATGATAGTCTAAAAACGCTGCAAGGATCTGAGGATTGGAAAACAGTAGTGGAACTCTTAGATAGAGACTGAAAAACCTACACAAGGAACAATGATATATCTGAAGAAACTCGGATCAAAAGGTAAACGCATAAGCCCCACCATACCGGCAAATCTAGGCAATAAAAGTCAACGAGATTTCGGACAATGACCAGGCAGAGACTTTGTTAGTGCAGAATTCTCAATCCCGTTGTGGGACATCAATCAAAAAGATGACAGACAAAAACGTTAGTATCAAGTTAACTCAGGACGAAGCGCTTATCCTTTATGACTTCCTGACACGACTGGATTCAAATGAATGGGTGAACCTGTTTGACGACCAGGCCGAGCAGCGAGTGCTCTGGGACCTGGAGTGTTCTCTAGAAAAACAATTGGTCGAACCCTTGCAGGCAAACTACAAAGACGTTGTCAAACAAGCTCGTAACAGGATACGCGATCAGGAATAAATAACAAGCCCTCATTTCTGTATGAGCGAAATTGAGCTTCGTTTACAAATCGTTATATGTCATTTGACCAAGAATGAGATTTGAATTAAAACCACATATCGGAGCAGGAGACCTAAAACTTGGAATGACAAGAGAAGAAATTCAACGGATTTTAGGTAAGCCTGAATACTCATCGGAAAAATCCGTAATGGACTATGGGGATTTCTCATTGCCTGTTCCTGCTAAGTATGTTTATTACCAGAATGAACTGCAAATTACATTTGATGACGAAGATAGAGCGGATTTTATTGAATTCTCAGGAAAAGACGCAGAATACGTTGACGTTTACTTTAATGACATAGAAGTATTCAAAACGCCGGCACCCAAATTAATCGAAAAAATTTCTAATTCGTCAAATTCCGTATTTGATAAGGACGAAGAAGAAATTCCATACACTTATGTGTTTCCATCAATTGATTTAGCTGTTTGGCGACAAGTAATTCCAGAGCAAGACGAAGAGTCTGAACAAATACCTGAATCCGATGAAGGTAAATACTTTTGGACAATTGGAATTGGCAAAAAGGGATATTATAAAAAAGAATAAAAAACGGCATAAAATCAAGTAGATCGAGCTCCCCCTCCTATTAAGACGTTCCACGGTAATGGTTGTACTCATGATTTGGCTTTGAGCC
Organism: uncultured Saprospiraceae bacterium; assembly: GCA_964342305.1. Classification (GTDB taxonomy): domain Bacteria; phylum Bacteroidota; class Bacteroidia; order Chitinophagales; family Saprospiraceae; genus DT-110. The sequence goes on from CAYFGK010000142.1 coordinate 5,923, forward strand.
ACCCGCCAGCCACCCAGTCGGGTGCTACTATGTGCAAAAGCCATTCCCAGCTCCATCTCTCACGAGTATGGCTGCGCATCGTGTCTGTTCATCAGGTAAAACACAAACTGAAGGAACCATAGCTCAGAAAGTTTCGTTAACTTAAGAAGCATTGATATGGTATCAACTAATGAAATATTGAAGCTAATCAATGGGTTATCATTAGGTGATCGGTTGAAAATAGCTGAAGAAATTCTTCGGGGAATTCGAGAGGATAAATCTTTCGAGCCTGCTGACATTGGGCCTGGTGAGCCGAAGATTCTAGAGTTAGCCGGTATTTTTACTGATGAAAATGCTGAAGAGTTCAACACTGCCGTAAAAGAGTCCCGCCAGATAGGTCAACGAGAATCACTTTTCCCCTTGGGATAGCGAACAGTGCTTCCCGCAAGTTTTCGTTTCTTAGAGAGCTTAGTCACGGTGGGCATTTTTTTGGCAGGCAGGTGAGCACCGAAGTTTTTTTGCCGAAAGGCACAGCAAAAATCAAAGTTACTTGGGTTATACAGCATCAAAATTCAACGCAACCGAAGAATGAAATACTTAAAAATTCTATTTCAATGGCTTAAAAAAAGCCTGAAATGGGCAGGCATTTCATTTGTATCCTTCTTACTTTTAATCATCGTTTCGGGATTAATTTATCGCCTCTTCTTGCCTGAACCTCACGAACCTATGGGACAGCTCGTAGATATGGGGGGCTATAACTTACACGTAGTCAGAACAGGCGTAAAAAACAATAAGCCCACTTTGGTGATCGAAGGTGGAAGCGGGTTAACTACTGAGTTTTACCACTGGTTGAGCGAAGGCCTGAAAGATAGTATAAGGGTCGTTCGCTATGATAGAATCGGCATTAATCACAGTGATAATACTGATGTTCCAAGGGATGCAGAGACGGTGGCTCACACATTACATACAATGCTGCTAAAGGCCGGGGAATCCCCTCCATACATTATGATGGGCCATTCAGTTGGCGGACCTCTGATAAGGGTATTTACCGAATTGTATCCGGAAGAGGTACAGGGAATGTTCTTTTTGGATGCAACCCATCCGGATCATGTTGTCAGGTATGATGCACCCGAAAAGACATCTTTTAAGTATAAAGGATTTTTAGCAAGTGTTGAATTACAAGCTATCACTTGCGACCTTGGTGTATTCTTACTGTATGATAACCTTTTCGGAACCCCGTACTACGGGCCAGGCCTACCAGAAGAAATGAATCAACGAATCAAAGACCAGTTTCAAAGCGGAAAAACATTCCGAACCTTCAAGAAAGAAATGGAACATTACTATTCCATTCTCGAACGCTCAGGCAGAGTGGAAGACTTTGGAGACCTGCCTGTAAGGGCATTTTATGCAGTCTCTCCAGAATCTGAAGTGAAAGAAGAATATGATAAAAAGGTTAGAGAACGAATTGAGCTATATGGTACGCATAAAGAGTATCCAGACCTATCAACCAACGGAAAGCGTATTGAAATAGTCGGGAACCATTCATCTATTTTTACAGAAAAGTCTAATGCAGAAGTTATTTGCAAAGAAGTCACCCAGCTATTACAGGCATTGAACGAACGATAGCCTGAATAGACTTATCCTGTTTTACTATAATCCCGTACCATTTTACTAAAGCTTTGACTGTTGTCAAATGACTCCACCAAAGCCACTCACCCCGCCGGAATAAGCAACGTCTGCCCTACTTTTATCGCATTACCCTGCAGGCCGTTCAGTTCCTTGATCGGTTCCACCGAGATGCTGCCATCCGGACCAGTGACACCGTATTGTCGGGCGATGGAGTACAGCGTCTCCCCTTTTGCAACCGTATGTAAGGTTTCGCCGCCCGGAATTTCGGCGCCGGGAATAAATCTGCTGGAACCGTCTGAATATTGTACTTCTATACCCCGGAGCTTAGGTTTTACGGTCTTGGTGGTTGGAGGCGGAGCGGGAGCAGGCCGTACCCGAACGGTATAGTTCAACTGAACGGAGCGATCACCAATGGTACTCCGGACATTACTTTTGTCTACTTCATTTTCGAAGAGATCAGTCAACTGAAAAGTAGCACTCACCGGTACCGAGCGGGTAGAGGTACGAGCCTGCACGACGGTCTCGCCCAGGTCGATCTCGAGCGGTCGTTCTAAGGGAACGTTGTATCTGGATGGTGAGTCTTCACTGGCTCCTGCATTCCCTTCATTGCTTGTACCTGCCTTGGTGATGCGAAGGTTCCCCGACAATTTGGCGTAGGTGCGGTTGACCTCCGGATCGCTCAGGTCACCACCGGAGTAAGCCAGCGGTACTATGACATTGGAGAAGGGATGATACACTACCGCGCCGTTGCCGGTATCCATAGGAACCGTAATGGGAGAAGTCAGATTGATAGCGATCGTATCGGGATATGCCTGGCCCATCCCACGGTTTGGGCCCGTACGAGGAAGCGGCAGGAGACGCAGGGGCATCCGGATGGCCAGCGTATCCGGGTATTCCATGCCTTTGGGTATCGCAACGGGTGGTAACTGCAGCGTGAAGGCCATTTGTTCGCGGAGCGTTCGTTCTTCCAGGGTGAGCTGTTGCGTTTGTGGGTTACGTGGGATGTCGGGTAAGATCTCCAGGCTGTTCTCCAGCCACATACCGAACAAAAACCAGATCAGTAAGAATAGGGCGGCGTATTTCCACGTCTTTCTGATAAACTGCACGACTGCCTCCCGGTTGCGCTTTTCCGCCAAAATAGGCTCGACCAGGGTATCGTGACTGACTTCATAAATGGGATTAGTACCTGTTTTGTGCATTCGCCGGATGAGGCGGGAATCCTCCAGCCTGGCCAGCAGACCGGGTTCGATACCTAAGATCTCTTTGATGTAGGCCGCATCTTTGGAGGTGCGTTGCCGGGACTTGGGCAAGATCAGATGGTCTTCCAGCAGTCGGCGGGCCAGCTTGCGGTCTTTTCGTTTTTTCAGACTTTTTATCTGCCGCAGGTAATAGCCGCGCAAGACGGTATGGAGGTCGGCTACGTCTTCCATCTGCAAGGCCAATGCAGGCCTGGTTATTGCTGCAGATGTTGCCTCTTTGTCTGCCGGGATGGACTTATTAGACTTTTCCATACGTACGTATTTGGCTGAGCATTATTTCTTCATTTTTCGTTCCCGTTCGATCATCTTCCGCTCGATATGCTGACAGACAATTTGCAGCGAAGAAGGATCGATACGTCGCGTCACTTTATCCTGCAGGAAATGGATGATGTGGTCCAGTACCTCATCGCTGATCGTAAAAACGGGTGACACGAAGCCTTCTCCGGGCAGAGCGGCCGGCTCGGTAATGGCTTTTTTGGCCTGTTCGGAATCAAAGCTTTTCAGTTCGCAACTGTTGAGTTTGATCTCCGGAATATAGGCGTCGAGTCGTTCCAGGTAGAACAGTTTGTCGGATCGCATGGAGACCAAGATCTTCACGTCCAGGGGAGCTTCGATGCGGGCCATTAACTGGGCTGTTTTGGGCTTGGTCAGGAGTTTGTTTTGCGCACTGTCTTCGGCTTCAATGATCTTCTTTCGCTCCAGACCTTTGCGAACCGATTCCGGCATCACCTGGTGGTAGAGTTCCCCCAGTTGGCGGGCAAACTCTTCCACCCTGGCTTCCGGGTAGGTAAATAATTCCTCGAACTGGTCGAGGATAAAAATAATGCGAAGGGGATGAACGGCCTGATCGACCAGCATTTTTTTGGCGGTCAGCCATAAACTGGGTTTGGGCATGGGGATGACCTCTTCCCAGGCCGATTGCTCCCCCAGGCAGGCGGTGATGAAACGCTCGATGGGATCTTTTACCAATGCAGTATCGCCTCCCGGTAGGCCCTGCGTTTCCCGACGAATCCTGGCGAGCTCCGGATCGTAGTTATTAAACCGGATCGGTACGACGTGGTAGGGTACATCCCAGTTCCTGATCTCTTTCAGCGCCGGCAGGATACCCGCGTTGATGAGGGACGATTTCCCCATGCCGGAGGGGCTGTGCAGGACGGTGAGGTTATCCAGGTCGAGCAATCGGCAGACGGATTCAATCTCTTCGTCCCTGCCGAAAAAGTAGTTTTGTTCTCCCGTGTCAAAGGGCCGCAGCCCCGGATACCTTGAACGCAGGTTGCTCATATTCCAAGAGGATTTATGCGGGTATCGTTTCTGAAATCCGATCAATAAAAAGAGAGAGTTTATTCCTTAGCTGCCTCCATTCTTTTTCCAGTTCCGACGGCTGGTAGCTACCGTAATCTTCCCCCTCTTTGATCCGGTGAAATTGCTGCTGGTAGACGCTCAATTCTTTCAGGAACTCGCCTTTTTGCCCGTTCTCGATGAGCAAGTCATCCAGCGTATGGAGTACATCCCGAAATTGGTGTTCTTCGACTTTGCGCTGTAATTCCTCGTAGACCGATACGTAGGCTGTCCCTTCCGAATTCCTGAGCATGCCTTCCTCGGCGCAGAGCTCGTGCAGGGCGGAGGTAAAGTCGTCAATCTCTTTGTCGAAAAACATCATTTTGAAATTGTGCTCAAAAAACGTCCGATTTTGCCGGTCGAGCCCAAAAGGCTGGTGTGAATAGGAAAAGGATGTTTCTTTCTCGTGGACTTTCAAGACCCGCAGCAAGAGTTTCATGTACCAATCGTCAAAGGAACATCCCAGGAAAACCAAATGACTGGCCTGCCGCACCTTGTCCTGGATCAATTTCGGGAGTTGGTGAACGCCCAGAATGCCGAAGAAGAACTGATAGAGCCGATCCAGGGAAATGACCATGGATTCTTTATTCTTTTCACTGCCAAAGAGGTTGTAGATCAGTGGCCGGTCGTCGGAAAAAGGGGCGAGCGGCCCGGATTCCTGCAGATAGCTGTAATAGGCAAACTGATGATCGATCCGGTTACCGTCGAAGATATCGTGCAGCAGGGGAAACGGATAAGTGGATACAATCAGGTCAAAGGGTATCTCGCTGATCTTCTTAAACCGGTTTAATTGTTTTTCCCTCAGGTCCTGCAGTTGAATTTTGGTCAGTTTTCGAAACATTCGCTGCCCACCGGGCTGGTTAACGAGTAGCTGGGCGGAGGCATAGAAATCTTGGGGGTTGGCGGCAGTGCCCGTCCATTTGTGTTGCTCCTGCAGCAGGAGATCCGGTAAAAACACTTCCGCGTCGGGCTGCTCGGGCGTGGGTTGGGGCTTGGAAAAAGCGTAATTCCCCAGGATTAAGACACATTTCCTTTCTTCCAGAGCATCGAGTATCTCCAGCATTTGGTACCGCTCCCATTCGCGCTGATCCTGAGGGCTGGGCCGGGGGGGAGCGGAATCTTCCAGCTTCCCCTGGATCTCTTCGGGACGTGGCACCTTAAATTCCGGGCCGGAAACGGCAAAGACCTCCATGGGTTCCGCAATATTTTTAAACTGGAAGGCCCCCAGTGATGTAAGGTCAAATTCCATTTTATTTTTAACCTGATCACGGATGGTCTTGGAGAGTAAAATTGCCCCGGGTACGCCCAGCGATTCGACGCGCGAGGCAATATTTACCCCATCCCCGAAGACGTTGCTGTCCTTGTAAATGACATCACCCAGATGGATGCCGATCCGCACGGGTACTGCCCGCTCGATAAACTGGCGTTGCATGGTCATAGCAGCCTGCAGACTACTAAAGGCACTATCAAAGGTTAGCAGGCAACCGTCGCCGTAGTACTGTATGATCTCGCCGCCATGTTGCTGTATGCCTTCTTCCAAACCCGTTTTAAATCCATCGAGTGTGGACAATGCTTTACGTTCGTCAGCCTGCATCAAAGCGGAATATCCGGCGATATCGGCAAATACAACAATAGCTAGTTTTCTCATGCGACGCGTGTTACGTGCCCAAAAAAGGGGAGGTTGGGGCCGAGCTGTTTGTTAAAGGACGGAGTTGCCAACCTCCCGTTCGAAAAGAAAAATAGGCAATTTATTGTAACTCTGTTCTATCCTTCAAACAGAAGGTTTGACGCTCGCACCGTAGTGCGGGCTTGGGTCATTTACTTTTGGTAAAAAAGAAGATGGCTAAAAAGCACGCCACAACTGCCCACATGCTACCAACACGAATCAAGAACGGATCACTGGATTTGCAATGGAGGAACGGGACGTTTAGGCATTACAAGGAAATGTACTACGAGCATTTTTAGCTGACGTTTGTGGTTCTTGTAGAATGGGAGCCGTTCCATCGTTTTTAACCGTTATGATCGGTTACTATACCGACAACGAAGTGGTTTTGCTCCGCAGTACTTCGTGCTGGGACTCCAAACCACTTCGAGTCGAGTATATACTCGCGTGAAAAGGTTGGTCGAAGACCAAACCTTTTCGGAAGCGGTATAACCGTTAGTAACGGCTACGGCCACGGGTGGCTTCGGTTTGCGGGAATGGGTGGTTTAGGCGATATTGTGAGACATATCTGTATAAACGGAACAAAGTTCCGCTTATAATCAAGTTGTGTGTGATTAAGAAATAGAAAAACTAAAATGCCTGACAGAGATTTAGATATAACCAAATTTTCTTATTTCGCCTACAGGAAACTAAAAAAAACGCTCGGTGAATTCGACGCTGTAGTTGAGTGTAATGAAATTGCAATCCGTGAATTTTTAGAGCAAGCCGAAAAAGAAGATGCTCAAAAATATATTCAACAATTATCTGCCAAACACCATGTTAGAGTTGATGAAGTAGACTTTTTCAAGTTCACAAATCGGATTAGACAATATTATGTGTCTTCTGCCTTTCAACAGGCTGAACAGTTTTTAAAAGACTTCAAAAAAGAATGGAAAGAATATCACCCAGAGATTGAATGGGATGATTTATCAAAGGGAGAAACCGGATTCCAGAATATAGTAAGAAATTTGAAATTACCGCTTGATTCTGATATTGTAGAGGTTTATGAGTACTATAGATTAATTAGAAATTATATGTCTCATACAGACAGAGACGTTGAAGAATTGAAATTACGTTTCAAAAAAATCACTTTAAATAAAAATAATTTTCTTAAAAAATTAAATCTTGGTGTAACCCCAAACCCTTATGAAGAAGTTAATTTTGACGATTTCTTAATTCTAACAAACATTATTAAGCATATTGCATATTTATTATCAGTGTCAAGCAAACCTAACAATGACAAAATTGCTCAAATTTTATTTGAAAAATCTAGAGAAGACAAAAATAAAGCTTACAAGGGGTTGAAAAAACTCAAGAATAATGAGATTAGGTATGAAAAGGCTATAAAAAGCTTCATAAAGTCTATCTTTGGAAGATTCAGTGTTGCCGATGAAAAAGAAGTAGTTGATAGGTTAAAAAGCCTACTAGCTTAATGGTAAAGCGTCCCCTCCACAAGTCAATAATTTTGTTGGTTTGTGAAGGTGAGATTCTTGGTTCGATTCCAAGAGTAGGCACAAAGAAGGGAAAACCACACACAACAAAGGCTATGATGTCCATGCCTCCTAAACGTCGGCACGGCACATAGCCAAACCGTCGTAGCAACCTAAAATGAAAACTAAGACATTCATAATTGCCCTTTTCGTAATCACATTTGGCTGTACGGAGACAAAGAACGTAAAATCAGAGAATGAACAAACCGGTACAGTCTCTAATGACATTCCTACAGTGGACTCGAAACAGAAAGAACTTCCAAAGTTTATCAAACACGATACACTATGCTCAACTCAAATTCTCCGACAGACCTATGACCACATGGACTCATTAGACACTGAAGAAATTCTGCATTTCCTATTGACTTTCGATTCAATTTGTGACAATAACGCGGAGTACTCAGAATGGTCAAATGAATTACTCTTTGAGGTAGCTAATAAATACCCTAAGGTGCTTTTGGAGCAAATAGATCTAAACTCAGAAATCGACCTTGATTACATTCTAAACGAATTTTCATCTCCAATTCATGACGGAATCTTTTTGGACAAGACTCTTGAAAAGATAAAATCAACACCAATAAAGGAAAGTTCAGCCAAAATAAAAGTGATTAACGCCATTAACAGGGCAATAGAAAATGAAAAGCCTGCTGCCAAAAAAGGCTAAGCAAACATGCTCGGTGAACGGTAAGCATTCGCGACTTATCTTTCAAACAAAATTCACCTTGGCGATGAAATTCACGGTTTGAAATTCGCACAGCGCATTGCCCAACCGTTCCATACAAACGATGAAAATGATAGAGTATCGAATATTTTTGATTACAGCCTTAATTGTCATTTTGCCAAATGGAGTTTTGAATGGACAGGCTTTAAAGAATAATTTAGTCGATTGGCTGGAATTGACATATGATTTGGAAGTTGACTCGGTTAGGATATGTGATATTTATTCAATCGACGGAGAATTTAGACCTTTCACAGATGAGAATAATGAAACTACCTCAATAAGTGAATTGAGGTCGATTAACTATATAAATGTTCCATTCGAAGTCTTTCCCCAGAAACAATGTGATCTAATCATATTAGTCGAATCTACAAAGCAACAGGGGGAAAGAGAAAAAAGAAAACTGTTAAAAGCAATAAGACGTGAGCTGAACTCAAATTTAGAAATTCATAAAAATGATAGACAATGTACACCCTGCAAATTAATTTCAATTAATAACGAATTCTATTGGCCATACGATGGAAGAAAGAAAATTAATTCGATGAAGCCGCGGCAGGTTGAATCTATTGTCGTTTATGATAAACCCATGAATAAGGCTTTATTTAGTGGAAGAGGACAAAATGGGTTGATCGTAATCAAAATGAAGTGAAGTCTGCCTGCATGGAATCGAGTAGAAGGCCACAC
>CAYFGK010000142.1:14821-16908 GCA_964342305.1 uncultured Saprospiraceae bacterium
TCGTAATCAAAATGAAGTGAAGTCTGCCTGCATGGAATCGAGTAGAAGGCCACACCCCTTGCCGTTAGGTACGGAATATAAGAATGAATTTTCTCCGAAGAATAAACAATCTTGACCCGCCGCGCTAGAATGCGGGGCTTGCTACTTCTTCGTGGCCTAACCCACGCTCACAGAAGACTTATACTCGCTGGTCAACTAATTCATCCGTTGTAAACAATATACTCTGGGCTATAATTGCTATCCCAGGCAAACACAAGGTACGGCCGACAATCCTCCGCTGTCGCTTCGTACTACGGCTACCCAGGCATTGCTTACGCCAACCTCAATTTGGTCGGAAGCACCAGCAACGATCGAGCGCGAAGCATTTAAATCAAGCGCTTCTTATTTAAGATATCAGCCGCCTCCCTAAATTACCCATGTCGCTATTTAAGTTTTCACCAAATTTCTTAAATTAAAGGTTTCATAACTTAAGGCTTCCTCAAAAAGTTTCAGACCTAACTGGACTTTCTTTACCCTCAGCTTACAAATTGGTAGAGGAACTAGAAAATATTGGGATTTTAAAAGAAATAACCGGAGCAAAAAGAGGAAAACAATATTGGTTCGACGCGTATATCGAACTGTTCAAATAAGAAAAACGCATCCCAATCGAGTAGGCGGCCAACCTTCCCCGTTACGCTTCCCTCAGTGCCCCCCTCACGGAAAACCACCCCTCGCATTGTAGCGCGACGGGTCAATAATCATTAAAGCCGATCGGTCCTGCTGAGGGTGAACACATTGCGTACCTATACCGCTTTGAACTTTGCTTGACGTGAAATGATTATCTTATCAGAGGAATATGAACCAAAAAGACTACAATGAGCATAGCTGAGATCATAACGATTTCACCGAATGTGCAGAGCGGTGAACCTGTCTTCACAGAAACGAGAGTTCCTGTAAAAAACTTATTTGACTACCTGAAGGCTGGCGACAGTATGGAAGAATTTCTCCAAGACTTCCCCTCGGTTAAAAAACGACAAGTCGTAGAATTATTAAATTTCTTCGAGAACATCTTCCATATTAGAACCAAAGAACATGAAAATAATCTTGCTTGATGAAAACCTTCCGAATCCACTAAAAAATGACTTTTCTGAAGGTTTTGAGGTGGTCACTGTACACGACAAAGGTTGGTCATCCAAGCAAAATGGAGAATTGTTGAGAGCAATAGATGAGGAGGGGATTGATTTTTTAATGACTGCTGATCGCAACTTAGAATTTCAACAAAACCTTGAAAAACACAAGTTAAAATTAATTGTCTTGATCACGTTTGACAACAGATATAAAACCTTAAAAAGTAAAATCGCACAGATAGAAAAAGCACTATTGAGCGCTTCGGTTGAAGAGAAAATCATAAGAATAGATCTTCGTAGCTGAATAAATCTTCCCTCAATTGAGTATCCACCCTATGGAAATAAGCGATTTCCTTGCCGAGCTACGAGCCTTTAGACTGACCCGGTATAAAACCATCAACTTTGGCATTGGTGCTACCGCGCTGCTGATCTATGAATTTGTGGGTAGACCGTTGTATCGGCCCTACATTTACCGCAACCAACTGTATGATTTTCATATCGCGGATACATTGGGAAATACCTTTGGTACCCTGACCACCATCTTCTTTTTGATTGCCCTCCTGTCAAATGAAACTACCAAGGGCAACTACCTCATCAAGCTCGGTACCCTGAGCGTGGTCCTTTTTGAACTGGCTCACCCGCTTTTGGGGAAACCCATCGACGTTTGGGACATCCTGGCCACGATCATAACCGGCTTTCTTAGTTTCCTGCTATACAACAGTCTGTTTCGGGATACAGCATTCGATGCATCACCGCACAAGCCATAAGCGACCACCAACCGTATGGCCGGATCTATTCTGGTCCATACCTTAATACTCTGTAACCTAAGTAACTTTGACTTATGGCTGTGCCTTTCGGCAAAATACTTCGTTGCTCGTCGGTCGCGTCCGTACGGATGCTCCCTCCTCGCGCCTTGTCTTTTGCCAAAATGCCCTACCCATATTTTCAAATAACTTAGATTACAGAGTACTTAACCAAGCG
>CAYFGK010000143.1:0-16886 GCA_964342305.1 uncultured Saprospiraceae bacterium
TTACAGGTTTGAGGTTTGAGGTTTGAGGTTTGAGGTTTGAGGAGACCTATTACCTAGCCTCAAACCCCACACCTCAAACCTCTTCAAAAAGCTTTTTGAGTTCATTCAGCTTCATCATGCACTCGATGGGGGTCATGCTGTTGATGTCGACGTCTTCCAGCATTTCCTTTACCTTCTTGGCTTGTGGGTCAGAGGCCTCGAAGATACTCAGTTGCATGGGTGGTGCTGTAAGGTCTTCGGTTGCCGGCTTGGGAGCCCGCATACCTTCGGTCGCACCATTCTGTTCGATAGACTTCTTTTCCAGTTGATGAAGCAGACTATTAGCGCGATCGACAATGGTGTTCGGCATTCCCGCCAATTTGGCTACGTGGATACCAAAACTGTGCTGACTGCCTCCGGCGGTCAGCTTACGCAAAAAAACGATTTTTTGACCTACCTCCCGGGTGGCAATGTGGAAGTTTTTGATCCGCTCGAAGCGGTTGGCCAGCTCATTGAGCTCGTGGTAATGGGTGGCAAAAAGCGTCTTTGGGCGTCCCTCGGCGTTATTGTGCAGGTATTCGGCGATCGACCAGGCAATGGAAATACCATCGTACGTACTCGTGCCGCGACCAATTTCATCCAAAAGGATGAGTGACCGGTCCGACAGGTTGTTCATAATACTGGCCGTTTCGTTCATCTCCACCATAAAGGTCGATTCCCCCGAGCTGATATTATCCGAAGCTCCAACACGGGTAAACACCTTATCGACAATTCCCAGACTAGCGGTCTTGGCAGGTACGAAACTACCCATTTGGGCCATCAGGCTGATCAGGGCTGTTTGGCGCAACAAGGCAGATTTACCCGCCATATTGGGGCCGGTGATCATCAGAACTTGTTGTGCTTCATTGTCGAGATACACATCGTTGGGAACGTATTTTTCACCCAAGGTCAATTGCTGCTCGATGACCGGGTGCCTACCCTCTTTTATATCCAAGGCGTACCCTTCGTTCATCTCGGGTCGACAGTATTCATTTTTCAGAGCCACACTGGCAAAGCTCAGCAGGCAATCGAGCCGGGCGATGATGGCTGCATTGTGTTGCACCGGTTTGATAAAATCAGCCAGGTGGATTACCAGCTTTTCGAACAGGCGATCTTCCAAGTCGAGGATTTTGTCCTCGGCACCGAGGATCTTGGATTCCAGATGCTTGAGTTCGTCGGTAATATAGCGCTCGGAGTTGGTCAGGGTTTGCTTGCGCACCCATTCCTCCGGCACCTTGTCTTTATGTCGATTGGTTACTTCCAGGTAATACCCAAAGACGTTATTGAATCCAATTTTGAGCTTGGCAATACCGGAGGCTTCACTTTCGCGTTGCTGGATGCCCAATAACAGATCCTTACTATTCTGTACGATGCTGCGCAATTCATCCAGCTCGGGGTGGGCACCGTCGGCGATCACCCCTCCTTTTGTCAGGTTGACGGGTGGTTCTTCGACGATCGTTTTACGAATCTCTTCCGTCAGTTTTGGGCAGGGATTGAGGCCATCGGCCATGGTTTCCAACCGGGGAAGGCCACAGTCGATCAACTTTTCTTTGGTGGGCTGGATGAGCTCCAGTGCTTTACAAAGTTGTACCACCTCCCGCGGATTGACTTTCTGCAGTGGTACTTTGGAGATCAGTCGCTCCATATCGCCCAGTTGACGGATAAGCTGTCGCAATTCGTCGGCCAGTTCGCGGCCGTCCAGAAAAAACCGGACCACCTGATGACGCGCTTCAATGGCTTCCAGGGATTTCAAGGGCAATACCACCCATTTTTTCAACAGGCGGGCTCCCATTGGTGAAACGGTATGGTCCAGGATCTGTATCAGGGGAACGCCGGTATCGTGGGGGCTGTGTATGAGTTCCAGGTTTCGGATGGTAAACCGGTCGAGCCAAACGTAGTGATCGGGCTGTACGCGGCTCATGCGGGCAATGTGTTGAACATTCTTATTTTCGGTCGTCTCCAAGTAGTGCAGGATGGCCCCTGAGGCAATTTGCCCTAATTCCAATTCTTCCACCCCAAATCCCTTGAGACTCTGCACGCCGAAGTGATTCAGCAGTTTTTCCCGCGTGAAATCCAGGGTGTAGATCCATTCATCGAGCGTAAAGGTGTAGAAGCTGTCGCCAAAATGCCCTTCGAACTCCTTGCGTTTATCTTTGGAGAACAGCACTTCGGAAGGCCGGAAGCTCTGCAGCAGCTTATCGGCGTAAGCCTGATCCCCCTCACTGATCAGAAACTCGCCGGTAGAGATATCGAGAAAGGAGACCCCTACCCTGCCCTTTCGTCCGTAGGCTACGGATGCCAGAAAGTTATTGCTTTTGTGATCGAGCAGTTGATCGTCGATCGCCAGTCCCGGAGTAACGATCTCGGTCACCCCCCGTTTGACGATCTTCTTTTGTGGACTGGGTTTTTCCAACTGCTCACAGATAGCCACGCGGTAACCGGCACGCACCAGCCGTGGCAGGTACATATCCATGGAATGATGCGGGAATCCGGCAAGTTCGATATCGCTTCCACCGTTATTCCGGCTCGTCAGAATGATTCCAAGAACTTGTGAGGCTTTGACCGCATCCTCGCCAAAGGTTTCGTAAAAATCGCCTACGCGAAACAATAGTATGGCTTCCGGGTGTTTGTTCTTCACCTGGAAATACTGCTTCATCAGGGGCGTAACTTTCTTACTGGTGCTTTTGGCCATGCCGAAGTTGGATTGGTTTGCTTCCGCAAAAAAACAAATATACTCCGAGCGCATCGAAATGAGAAACGGAGTCCCCTCTACCCCAAACATATCCGTCGAAAACTCGACGGTTCGGAACACAAAGAGCACGGGAAACGTTTGAATTTGTAGGTCCTGACATGTATTTTTGCAGACCGGAAACTATGTGACCCAAGCACTGTTTGACATAAAAAAAGACTACTATGGCTATAATGATCACGGATGAATGCATCAACTGTGGCGCCTGTGAACCAGAATGCCCTAATAATGCCATCTACGAGGGTGGTGTAGAATGGGCCATCTCCGAAGGTACCGGTGTTTCCGGTGCCTACCAATTGGAAGACGGTTCCCAGACCGATGCCGATGCACAACACGATCCGGTATCTGATGATTTCTATTTTATCGTCCCCGACAAATGCACTGAATGCGTTGGCTTTCACGAGGAGCCACAATGCGCCGCTGTTTGTCCCGTCGATTGTTGTGTCCCCGATCCTGAACGCGAAGAATCCGAAGAAAAACTCCTGGAACGCAAAGAGCGTTTGCACCTGTAGCATTTATTATGCTTTCGCAAAAAGCGCAGGTCCGTCCGGACCTGCGCTTTTTTTATTAGTTCCGTCAGGGGGCCATCTTCCATGCCCTGCACTTACGCTAACTTTTGGGCCGAAGGCGCAAAAAAAAAGCCCCGGCAGGGGCGACCTTTCTGTTCGGCCGGACGTAAGTCTGGTCAAACGTCCCCCCAGAATACCATCCTTTTTACTACCTTGATCCCCCATACCAACCAAACTTAAAACCAATGCCAACTGACATCCAGATCGCGCAGGCTGCCACCATGCGTCCCATCCAGGACATTGCCAAAAAACTCCAGATTCCCTACGAAGATCTTATCCCCTACGGTCACCATAAGGCCAAATTACCTCTGCATTTATACCAACCTGAAAAAGCTCAGCACGCCAAGCTCATTCTGGTGACTGCTATTTCGCCATCACCTGCCGGCGAAGGCAAGACCACCACCTCCATCGGACTGTCCGAAGGTCTTAATCGCATTGGCAAACAAGCGACCGTAGTTTTGCGGGAACCCTCACTCGGGCCCGTCTTCGGCATGAAAGGTGGTGCTACTGGTGGCGGTTACTCGCAGGTGTTGCCAATGGAAGAGATCAACCTCCACTTTACGGGCGATTTTGCGGCCATTGAAAAAGCTCATAACCTGTTATCGGCACTGATCGATAATGCCCTGCACAATAAAAAATCGACCCTGAATCTCGACGGACGTACCGTGTTGTGGAAGCGCGTGATGGATATGAATGATCGTGCCCTGCGCAACATTATTGTTGGTCTGGGTGGCACAGGCAATGGGATCCCGCGCGAAGCGGGTTTTGATATTACGGCGGCCTCCGAAGTAATGGCTATTCTGTGCCTGGCCAATGACCTGCCCGATCTGAAAGAACGTCTGGGGAATATATTTGTGGGATTCACTAAGGATCGCCAGCCCGTATTTGCCCGCGATCTGAATGCACACGGTGCCATGGCTGCTCTGCTTAAGGATGCCATTAAACCCAACCTGGTTCAGACCCTCGAGGGAAATCCGGCAATTATTCACGGAGGCCCCTTTGCAAATATCGCCCAGGGAACCAACACCGTAATCGCAACCCGCATGGGCATGAGTCTGTCTGACTATGTTGTGACCGAAGCGGGGTTCGGTGCCGACCTGGGTGCTGAGAAATTCCTGGACATCAAATGTCAGAGTGCCGGCATCGCTCCCTCGGCAGTAGTGATTGTCGCAACGGTTCGCGCCCTAAAATACCACGGTGGAGTCGATAAAAAAGAACTGACCACTCCGAACACACAAGCAGTTAGCCGGGGACTGGGCAACCTGGAAAAGCACATTCAGAATGTGCAACAGTTTGGGTTACCCGCCGTCGTTGCCATTAATGCTTTTACGGCGGATACCGAAGAAGAAATCCAACTGATCACCGAGCGGTGCAAGGGGCTGGGAGTGCAGGTCGTGCTATCAGAACACTGGGCACACGGGGGTGCCGGGGCGGAAAAGTTGGCCGGGGAAGTTGTCAAAGTCATCGATGAGCAAAAAGCAGATTTTAAACCCATTTACGACTGGAACCTGCCGGTGCCGGAAAAGATCGAAGCCGTGGCTACTAAAATCTACGGCGCCCAGGGCGTGGATTATTCCCGGGATGCCCAACGGGACCTGCGCCGCATAAGCAAGCTGGGCCTGGATCACCTGCCCGTTTGCATTGCCAAAACACAGTATTCCTTTTCCGATGACCCCAAGCAGGTAGGTTTACCAGATCCATTCCGACTGCATATCCGCGAGATCGAGATTGCGGCCGGGGCCGGTTTTTTGGTGCCCATCACCGGAACGATGATGCGGATGCCCGGGTTACCGGGGGTACCCGCTGCGGAGCATATTGATATCGATGCAGATGGGACGATTACCGGATTGTTCTAATGGTGCCCGATCCTCCGGATCGGGCTGGATTACTTGTCATTGACCCGATCCGGAGGATCGGGCACCATCTAAAAACGCCCGTACATCTTTCGCCGTTAACGTCGGGGCTTCTTCCATGGGAACGTGTCCTAATTCAGGATATGTGATCACCTCACTGTCCGGAATGAGTCCATGAAATAGCTGGGCGTGCTCCACCGGTATCCAGTTGTCGCGCTCACCCCAAAGAATGAGGGTGGGTGCCGAAATATTGGACATGGATTCAGTGGGTACCCGGTGATCGGAGCGAGCCCTGTCGATAAAAGCTTGTCGGTTTCCAGGTCGGCGGAATAATTGAAAGTAGCGGTCGACCACCTCGTCAGAGACTGCCGCCGGGTCACCGTACACATCGCGCAGGCTTTTGGCAAATAATGGCTTAGGAGTTATATACCGTAATACCTGCCCTACTACCGGCGTTTCAGCCAGCTTTAGTCCCAGTGGTGTTCCGTGATCATTGGGCATACCGGAAGGATCAACCAAAACGAGTTTTTCAACCCGGTCCGGATAGGCGGTAGCGTAGGACCAAGCGATCAAGCCCCCCAGGGAATTCCCGGCCAGGTAGAAGGTATCGAGCGGTAGCTTTTTGGCGAAAGCCTCCAAAAAATCAACGTACGATGCGATGGAATAATCCCTTTCCGGATGGGGGCCGGTCAGGCCAAAAGCCGGCAGGTCCAGACTGATGACCGTAAAGGAATCGGCGAGCACCTGCGTCCACCCTTCCCAGGTATGCAGGGATGCCCCCGTACCGTGGAGAAGTACCAGGGCCGGACCCGATCCGGTGCGGCGGTAGTGTACATTCATACCCCCGACCTCAACAAATTCAGAGTCCGAATAGGTGTAAGCCTCCTTCAGTGATGCCAATGGACGATCGGGGACGTAAAAGCCAATACCAAGGCCAATGATCGCCAGCACAATCCCCCACACAATTCCCTTGAGGAAAGGTCCCAGACGCATATCAATCGTTTTTGCGGTGAACGTTCTTGCCACTCAGGCGCTGCTCATGACGGTGCAGATACTCAGTGAGCAAATCATCTTTTTCCGTTTTCGTCATGCGGTTGTGGACATCGTACAGACCAGCTTCACGGCGCTGACGCAGGCCTTCGTAAAGCGTGACCGCACAGGCCACACTGATATTGAGGCTTTTTACCATCCCCATTTGGGGGATCAGGAAATTGCCGTCGGCATGGTTAAGAGCTTCTTTTGAGAGCCCGTCGTGCTCATTACCGAACATCAGAGCCACCGATTGGGTCAGGTCAAGGTCGTACAAATTCCTGGCCTCTGCATTAAGATGGGTGGCGAGGATGGTCTGATAGTTTCGGCGTACGTGGGCGAAGCAGGGCACCGGATCGGTGTAAAAGTGTACATCGATCCATTTGCGGGCACCACTTGATGTACGGCGGCCCATTTCAAGCTTGTCGATCTTCTGCAGTTCCGGCTCGGTATACAGTACAAAAATCTCCCGAATACCCACGGAATCACAGGACCTCAGAACAGCACCGATATTGTGCGGATCGTGTACATTTTCGAGGATGACTGTCAGGTCCTTCTGTCGGCGAGAAACTACGCCCCGGAATCGTTCCTTTCGTTCGGCGGTGATTTTCATAGTAGCGGGTAAAAATATAAAAATCCTGCTGCTAGAAAACTACCACCGTCTTCATGTTTACGAATTCGAGGATGCCCTCCTGCCCTAATTCACGGCCATAGCCCGAGCGCTTCACCCCGCCGAAGGGTAAATTCGGATCCGATTTCACCATGCCGTTAATAGCAATGGCACCGGCTTCGAGCTCTCCGGCTATACGCTCGGCGCGCTCCTGGTTAGCCGACCAAACCGCAGCTCCTAAGCCGTAGGTGGTATCGTTGGCAAGTTCGATGGCTTCGGCTTCTGAGCCGACCCTGAACACCGATAAAACGGGACCAAATAATTCTTCCTCGTAGGCTGGTGTGCCCGGTTTGATGTCGGTGAGTAATACCGGATCAAAGAAATTGCCGCCATCTTTTCGGGGGCCGCCTTCGTGGCGAATGGTTGCTCCGGCAGCAACTGACTCCTGCAGTTGTCGCTGGAGATTATCGAGCAAATCGGGGCGCGCCATGGCACCCAGGTCCTGCCCTTTGGTGGATGGATCTCCTGCTTTTAGAGCGGCTATTTCCTGTTTGAACAGGTCAACGACCTGGTCATACACCTGTTCGTGAACGATAAAGCGCTTAGCGGCAATGCACGTTTGTCCGGTATTATTCATTCGCGACGTGACTCCGGTCTTTACGGCTTCCGCCAAATCCGCATCTTCGAGTATGATATAAGGGTCACTGCCCCCCAGTTCCATAACACACTTTTTCAGGTATTTACCCGCCAGGGAAGCTACTGCGGAACCGGCCTTATCACTACCTGTCAGGGCCACGCCCTGTAGTATCGGGTTTGCGATCACAGTTTCGACCTGGTCCGTATCCAGGAAGAGCGTCTGAAAGGCAGCGGGTACATCCAGGCTTTCGGCCATCAGGGCTTCGATCATAAGTCCGCAACGAGGCACATTGGGAGCCGGCTTGAGTATGGCCACATTCCCGGCCAGTAGAGCGGGTACAGCAAAGCGAAAGGCCTGCCAAAAGGGGAAATTCCAGGGCATGACTCCCAGTACAGCGCCGGTTGGGTCGTAGCGCACATAGCTTTTCGTATACCCGGCATCGATGGCTTTTTCGGCCAAAAATGTGGCAGCGTGATCCGCGTAGTAGCGGCATAGCCAGGCACATTTCTCGATTTCGCCGACAGCCTGATCCAGGGGTTTACCCATTTCGAGGGTTATGGTTTGGGCACATTGCTCTTTGCGCTCATCGAGCAAGCCGGCCAGTTTACGGATCTGATCGGCGCGGTGCCTGACGGAAAGACGCTTCCATTTGGCGAAAGCCTCCGAGGCCTGCTGCAATCGGTAGTCAATTTGCCCGGACGATAATTGTGGGAAGGACTCCAGCAATTCTCCGGTGGCGGGGTTTTTCGTTTGAAACATAGTGGTGGTATTTGGTAAACAGGGTACAGATCAGAGATCAAGCAAC
Source organism: uncultured Saprospiraceae bacterium (assembly GCA_964342305.1). Taxonomy (GTDB): domain Bacteria; phylum Bacteroidota; class Bacteroidia; order Chitinophagales; family Saprospiraceae; genus DT-110. The sequence continues at coordinate 8,271 of CAYFGK010000143.1, forward strand.
GCTGAAATAGAAGACCGGACCATCCGTACGGATCATCCGGTCCTGTATTGCCAACACCTGGAGTGACGGCTTGTTTTATCGATCCAGTTTGCTGAATTGGTAATCCCGGAATTCCAGGATGTTCACGTGCTGATTTTCGTACCGCTCAATACGCATGGTCTCCGCACCGGAGGCCTTAGGGTCTACTACCGGTTGAAAGTTAAAGCGCGTGTGAAGCATATCCGCCGGGTTGCGATCCAATACGTTCTGGAAGTTTAACCCATACTCAGTCATCAGACGACCAAAATAGAGAGCTATATCATACCCTAAGTAGGCTGCGTCCATTGGGAGTGTCCCGTATTCTTCAAAATAAGCCCGCTGAAAATCCTCCACTTCTACGGAGGTCCGGTCGAGATAGGTATTGCTGCTCACCCGTACGTGAAATCGCTCGTAGTAATCGTAATCAATGTGCTGGTAATTAACCCACTGGGGCATTCCGTACACTACGATACGTTGGTCGCGGGTACGCACCCCATCTAATTCACGGAGAAAGGAATAAACAAAGGTCTCATCGGCCCAGGAAGGGATAACAAAAGCGACTTCTTCACGTCCTTCTACTATGGGGAACAGATCAATGTCTTCGTAAGGCGCCTCGGCATGTGGGATGATATATTCGTTGAGCAACTCCTCCGGCATCCGGGTACCCACACTGGTATAATAGGCTTCCCGCATCATCTCCAGACATTGCTTTTCGATTTCGACATTACGGGTTACCATCACGATATCCGAGGGAGCAAATTCAGCAAGGGCGTGGTTGATCAGGGAGGTACAGTGGGTGCGCAGGGTCGGGCTGACCTGGATAAAATTCGGATTATCTTCGGTCAGGTTATCAGAAGCGCTGTATGGCGACACCAGCACAATATTTTCCTGTTTAGCAAAATCAGCGGCCTTGCGGATATTATCCCGGCGATAAGGTCCAATAATGAGCTGGGCGTTGCGAATGTCGGCCCGGTTATTGAGCATGCGGTCCATGAGATCCGGGCTGGCTTCCGTATCCATCACGGACACATCCAGTGCTAACCCCTCCTGGTCTAATTTTCGCATAGCCAGCTGCATGCCGGCGTAAAAATTTACGGACCACATAGACACATTATTGCTGATCTCCTGGTCGTCATTAGCCAGTCGCTTGGTCAGGAAAGGCAGCATCACGGCGATCTGATAGGAGTTCAGCTTTTCGCCACCTGTGCGGTCAATCGGCAAAGGTACATCCATCCCTTCCGAAGTGATCGGAGGCACCTGGGTCTCCGGGATATTGGTCCATTGAATGGTATCCATTTTTTCTTTCGGGGCAGTATCGATCACTACCCAGCGACCCAATTCGGGATCGTAGACCCGGGTACCCTGGATCTCGTCAAGGGTGCCATCTTCGTTGGGTTCGTAGGACGGATCGGTTTGAGCTTTCCGGAAGGCATCACAGCCCATAAAGAGGGGCAGCAGGCACAACAGGAGCCAGAACGCTTTACTCCCACTCGATGGTCGAGGGGGGCTTGGTACTAATGTCATAAACAACACGGTTTATTCCTTTAACATGATTGATGATCTCGCTGGACACTTTAGCCAGGAAATCGTAGGGCAGCGGACTCCATTCGGCCGTCATCCCATCCGTGGAATTGACGGCCCGCAGGGCTACGGCCTGTTCATAGGTGCGTTCGTCGCCCATTACACCAACCGATTGCACGGGCAGCAGAATGGTGCCGGCTTGCCACACCTCGTCGTATAATCCAAACGATTTCAGGTTGCGAATGTATATGTCATCAGCTTCCTGAAGCAATCGGACTTTCTCCGGGGTGATATCCCCTAATATACGGATTCCCAGTCCGGGACCAGGAAAAGGATGCCGGCCAACAATATTTTCCGAAATATTCAATTCGCGACCAACCTTTCGCACCTCGTCCTTGAACAGCATTCGCAGGGGCTCGATGATCTTTAGTTTCAGCTTGTCGGGCAGGCCTCCCACGTTGTGGTGTGATTTGATGGTTACCGAAGGACCGTGTACACTGACCGATTCGATCACATCCGGGTAGATGGTTCCCTGCCCCAACCAGGCGATGGCCCGATCCTCTTCCTCCAGCTTGGTAGCCTCCGCTTCGAATACTTCAATGAAGGTGCGTCCGATGGCTTTGCGCTTCAACTCGGGGTTGGTTACGCCCTTAAGGGCTTCGTAGAACTGTTCTTTGGCGTCGACACCCACGATATTGAGCCCCATGTCTTTATAGGAATCCAGAACATCTTCGAACTCGTTCTTCCGCAGCAGACCGTTATCTACAAAAAAGCACACCAAATTTCGGCCAATGGCCCGGTGCAGCAACATGGCCGCCACACTGGAATCCACACCTCCGGACAGGCCCATGAGTACGTGCTCATCGCCGAGGGTTTGACGTAATTCGGTCACCGTTTGTTCGACGAAGGCGGCCGGAGTCCAGTCGCCACTGCATTGGCAAATGTCCACCACAAAGTTCTTCAGCAGGGTTTTTCCGTCGAGGCTGTGGGTCACTTCCGGGTGAAACTGAAGACAATACACCGGCTGCGGGAAGGCTTCATCTTTTGCCTTAAAGGCAGCTACATCAATGCTTTCAGTTCCGGCTAGTAATTCAAACTGATCGGGCAATGCCATGATGGTATCTCCGTGCGACATCCAGACCTGAGAATTGTCGGGAATATCTTTTAGCAGCGGATCATCCTGATACTGACGGGCGAGAACTGCCTTACCGTATTCCCGTTTATTGGAGGCCTGTACCTTACCACCGTACTGTTGTGCTATGTATTGGGCACCGTAGCAAACGCCCAACACCGGTCGCTTACCGATAAAAGCCTCCAGATCAGTGTGTAAAGCGCGTTCATCGGTTACGGAAAAAGGACTTCCCGACAGGATCACACCTCTATAGGAATCATCCAGCTCGGGTACTTTATTGAAAGGTACGATCTCACTGTATACATTCAGCTCCCGCACCCGGCGAGCAATTAATTGGGTGTATTGACTCCCGAAATCGAGGATCAGAATTTTATCGGTCATGCAGCAAAGATAAGCTATTGGCAATATTCAAAGGAAAGCCACAAAGCTAAGAAAAAATAGGTTGGAGAAATTCCATCGGGAGTAGATAAAACTGTAGCATTAAGTCACGAGCGATAGCGACAGATGTAACTAAAACGGAAAGACTCTCGTGCGTACAGGAAGAAATAGGTTGAGGCTGAGCATTTACGACTTCTGACTTCAAACTTCAAACCTCTGACTTCAAACCTCTGACTTCAAACTTCAAACTTCACACCTCTGACTTCACACCTCAAACTTCACACCTCTGACTTCAAACCTCTGACTTCAAATCACTCCTGCAACCCCCGTCCCTTTTTATTGATCCGTCCGTCGGATTGTAGTTTTTTCATGAGGCGATCGAGGATGCCGTTGATAAAATCCTTACTCTTGTCCGTGCTGTACATTTTGGATATCTCCACGAACTCATTGAGGGTGACCTTAGCGGGAATAGTGGGGAAGTGAAGCAGTTCGCAAACGGCCATTTTCAGCAGGATCATATCGATGACGGCCACCCGGTCGGCATCCCAGTTCTTGAGGCTGGGCTCGATGATCTGGAGCAGTTCTTCGTCGCTGTCGTGGAGGAGCTTGAAGAGGTGTTCCCCGAATTCGACGGTAGTTTCTTTGCCCGGTTTATAGGGCAGGTAAAAATCCTCGTCGGCAGGAAGGGCTTTGATAGTCTTTTTAAGGCTGCCTACCACCAGCGATTCGTCGTCGACCCACTGCATGGAGAAATCCTCCATGGTTTCTTCGAAAGACTCATTGGACGTAGCCTCCTTATACAGGGCAAGCAACAGCTGGCGCACTTCGTCGAAGCTGTTCTCGTCGGCGGCGAGGTAGGCTTCGTACAGCTCATTTTTGGCGAAAGCCGTATAGGTAGCCCGCACCAGATCTACATCGATCTGTGCTTCCAGTTTATAGGTGCGCAGGTATTGTTGGAAAGCGTTGTTCCTGATCAGGGACTGAACGAGCGGATTGTCGTAGAGTTTGGGCGTAAACCGCTTATCCTCTTCGGAGGGAAGGAGCTTGGCAGAGCGGTTCTCAGCATCAACCCGTGCGTACTCCGCGAATTTGATCAGGTACAGTACGTTGAGCAAATACAATTGAAAGGAAACATCCACCTTCTTGCGGAAGAGCTTCACGGCGGAGTCGTAGTCGAATCGCTGGTCGCGACTCATGGAATAAAGCATCTGCATTACTTTGATGCGGACATTCCTTCTGCTTAGCATACTGTCAACGAGCGTTACGCTCTTTTTTAATGATAGAACGGGGACAAAGGTTATAAAAAATCGGGGTATATAGAAAAAAAGTAGAAGCCATCTCGAAATATCCCGCTTTCGCAAAGGGTCGGGGACCACCAAACCTTTTCAAGCGTTTATTCCACCTTACGGGGAGGATATTTTGAAATGGCTTCTGATTACTCTCCTGCGAGTGATTTACCAGCTATTCCTTCATAGCGATTTTGTCTTTGATCTTAGCGTAATCAGGTAATTTCCGGTAGTGCCATTTTTTCACAATGGTACCATCCTCCAGCAAGACGATTCCCGGATTAGAACGTACGATGGTCTTCAGCAGGATGTCGTCACCTACGTAGAAGGTAAGATCGGCACCGATCTGCTCCTGAAATTCAGTAAACTGCTCCGAAGACGCATACTTGGTCAGCACATACACCTCGGCACCATCGGCTTTCGCCTGTTCCAGTACCGGTACCACACGTTCCGTCCATTTCGAGAGATACTTTTCGGGCCAGCTGTAGTTTTCGGTGCGCACCTCGCGTTGTTCAATGGCAAAGGTGGTATCCATGACCATCGCCCCTTCGACCATAGCGGAATCTACCTGCATAACCGTATCCTGTACCGTGGCGGTACCGTAAGATATGTTGGTTTTCAGGTCGTAAGCAACGATCATATACGCGTATCCGGGAATGGTCAGGATCTCATCGGTAACACTGATGCCCTGCAGATTGCTGATGTCAAAATCACTGATCTTGGTCGGTTCGATCGCCGGTTCTGATTTAATCTGCTCCAGTTCCCATTCTTCCTTAGGGTATTTCTGGTATTCTTTGAGATATTGCTCGTAGGGTACTTCTACCACTTTGCCCGATTCGTTATTGGTCATTTTATAAGCCAGGATCTCCACGTTCTGCTGGGCTTCCACTTCTTCCTGTTTTTTCTCGTAGATATTCACTCCTTCCCGGAATGGACGGAAATCAGCGTGGGGGATATCCCAGACGTAGTTGCTGAAGCAATACACGACCAACCCAAGGGTGGCTACGGCCAAAATACCCGTACGGGTTCCGGCCGATGCCAATTGGTGCATGGACTTGGTCATAAAAAGGAAGATGAGGGCCGGGACCAGCAGAAAGACATCCTTTAGGAAGGAAGTTCTGGGCTCCAGCTTAATAAAGTCACCAAAGCATCCACAATCGGTTACTTTCATATTGGTCTCCACGTAGGGTCCCCACTGTCCGAACTGGAAGAAGTTGACACCCTCCGGCACATATCCGGTCAGGAAGGTAAAACCCGTGAGAAAGGTGAAGAAAGCAACGATAGCAAAAAAGGTCCAGGCCGTTAGCTTGCGGTTAGCCCCCATGATCAGGGCCAGGCCCAGGATTATCTCCAGGACGATCATAACTACGGAGAAGGTGTTTACGTAATTCTCCAGCCAGGGAAACAGTGGTGCTATAAATGAAACGGCAGTCTCATTAAAGGTAGCCTCAAATTCGGCGAAATACTGCTCCATTTTGTAAGCGGTCCCCAGCGGATCGACCGCTTTCACCCAACCGGAAAAGATAAACAGAGCCCCGCAAAAATTTTGCAATAAGCTGATCAGCACATTTTTGCGTTGGCCAAATACACCGGCAGTTAGTCCCGTCAGGATGAGGGAGGCAATACCAATATATACTAAGAGCATTCCCAGTGTCATAGTTTAGTTGTTTTTCGATGGCGTGGTGGAGTCTTCCTCCAATAAGATAAGTGCAAAAAAGGCATAATTGATAATATCCTGGTAGTTGGAGGCCAGTCCTTCGGAGGCTTCCGTTTGCCCTTGGTTATCCTCTATTTGTTTGATTCGCAATAATTTCATTAAGATCATATCGGTAATGGAAGCGACGCGCATATTGCGCCAGGCTTCCCCGTAATCGTGGTTTTTCCGGATCATCAGATCCCGGGTGGCGGTCAGTTGGGTATCGTAGCGTTGCAGGGCCTCTTCGGGGGTCAACTCCACATCATCCAGTGTGATCGATACTTCTTCCAACTGGATCAGGGCCATGAGTCCGTAATTGATAATGGCCCGGAAGGCATCTTCCGGCGGCTCATCTACCTGCGCTTCGTGAACTTCCTGTAGCGTACGTATCCGCCTGGCTTTGATCATAATCTGATCAGTCAGTGACGACGGACGCAGGATCCGCCAGGCCGTTCCGTAGTCCCGGGTTTTTACCGCGAAGGTAGACCGGCAGGCATCGGCTATGGCATTGTACTGTTCCAGGGTTTGCTCCACGGACGAAGTTTTTGCAAATATACCAAAAGGCCTTTGCTTTAACGAAGTTGGTAAAAAAAGAACATTGCTGCTCCCAATGACTTGTTAATGCATATATATTTGCGCCTCATGATCTATCTGATCCTCTCCATACTGTGTTCTACGGCAATTGTGCTCATCTTCCGGATGTTTAGCCGCTACGATATTAATAACCTGCCGGCCATTACTGCCAACTACGTTGTTTGTGTGCTCTGTGCCTGGATTACGCTGGGTTCGTTCCCGTTTTCCCTCCGCTCGGTAAATGAAGTTTGGTTTCCCTACGCACTGGTGCTCGGGGGAGTCTTAATCGGTGGGTTCACCCTGATCGCGGCCACGGTCCGCCTTTTTTCGGTAACCGTAGGGGCGGTGATGCAGAAAATGTCACTGATCATTACGGTGGTATACACCATCCTGGTGTACGGAGAATCGGTTTCGGCCCTTAAGCTTATGGGTATACTGGCTGCCTGCGGAGCCATTATCCTGATCAATATACCGGCGAAGGAAGAATCCCCGACTATCGGTACCATCCGTAAGCCGTGGCACCTTTTCCTGATTCCCATCGGAGCCTGGGTGCTGAATGCAGTGCTGGAGATATTGCTGTTCCGGGTGGAGCGGTTGACCGGCGAGAATGCCGATCTGGGCTTTTTGGGCACCTTCTTCCTGACGGCGGGTATACTCGGAGCTCTGCTCCTCCTGTTTTATGCTTTAATGTACCGGCGCAATAGTTCTTCTGCCTTACGGCAAAAAACAACCGTCCGGGGACGCGACCTGATTGCGGGTGGTATATTGGGAGTGGTCAATTTCGGATCACTCTATTTCTTATTACGGGTGATCGGTCTGGGCTGGGAAGGATCAGTAGTTTTCCCCGTCAACAATGTGGCCATCATTGCTTTGTCAGCCGCTTTTGCCGTTTGGTTTTTCCGCGAGCGCCTTAATCCGGCCAACTGGTGGGGCCTCGCCCTGGCCGTGGCCGCCATCGGGCTCATTGCACTAACTCGATAACATATGGACCAACCTGTCTCCTACCGCACCCTGCGCGCCGAAAGCTACGGCGAATTCCGTGATAAGGGCTCTAAATTTCAGGCCTATGCTTTCCCGGTCTACAACGAGGAAGATATTCAGGAAGCCCAATCCAAAGTGCGCAGGGAACACCCCAAAGCTCGCCACCACTGCTATGCCTGGCGCCTCGGTCTCGACGGTAACCAGTACCGCGCCAACGACGACGGGGAGCCTTCCGGCACCGCCGGCCGACCTATCCTCGGTCAGATCGACCGCCTTGAACTCACCAATGTGCAGGTGATCGTAGTGCGGTATTTCGGAGGTACCTTACTGGGAACTTCAGGACTCATCCAGGCCTATAAAGCGGCGGCAGCGGAAGCTCTGGAGGCGGGTGAGATCTGGGAGCGCCACCTGGAGGATGTGTACCGATTATCCTTTGACTACCAACGCATGCCGCTGGTCATGGCCGCCATATCCAACCTTAGTCTGAACGTGATTGCTCAGGATTTCGGCACCACCGGCCAGATGGATATCGCCATCCCCAAAGCCGAAGTGGCCCCTACCCTGCTCAAATTGAAGGCCCAGGTCGCCGAAGTCTACGAAGAAGAAGTCGAAGGACTGGAGGAGATCGAGGGGTTCGAAGTGACGTATTTGAAAACGATTTAAACGGATTACGGCACACGGTTTACGGCCGACGGAATTGAGTAAAATGCTCGGTGCTCAATGCTCAATGTGGTTTTGTTTTTTTGGCTTTCGCCAAAGGGTGGATTGTCAGTTTGCAGTAGGCAGTTCTTAGTCTCCAGTCTTAAATCTTTAATCTAAAGTCTAACTTTGCCTTATTCACGCGGCGAGCGCAGCCCGTACGGGCAATGGTTCGCAGTGGTTTCATAGCATCAGATTCGTGAAATAGGCACAACGCTCCACGCTCCACGCCAGCCGGAGCCCGCTTGACCGAAGGAGGCCGACCTCTGACCTCAAACCTTCCGGGTAGCGCGGTTCGTTACCTCCCCGCGCCCCCACAGAACCGTACGAGC
>CAYFGK010000144.1:0-16833 GCA_964342305.1 uncultured Saprospiraceae bacterium
CTCACAGTGTACTTTTAAATGATGAATGTTGAATGCTAAATGCTCAATGGAACGCATTGATTGTTGACACGGGTGATATCGACTCACAGCGTACTTTTTAATGTTGAATGTTGAATGTTGAATGCTAAATGCTCAATGGAACGCTTTGGTTGTTGACACGGGTGGTATCGGCTCACAGGGTCCTTTTAAATGATGAATGTTGAATGATGAGTGCTCAATGTTCAATGGAACGCCTTGGTTGTTAACACCGGTGATCTCGACTCACAGGGTCCTTTTAAATGATGAATGTTGAATGCTAAATGCTCAATGGAACGCTTTGGTTGTTGACACGGGTGATATCGACTCACAGTGTGCTTTTAAATGATGAATGTTGAATGCTAAATGCTCAATGGAACGCTTTGGTTATTGACACGGGTGATCTCGGCTCACAGTGTACTTTTAAATGTTGAATGTTGAGTGTTAAATGTTGAATTATACTATTCATTCAGCATTCATCATTCAGCATTCAGCATTGAGCATTCATGCCCGCCGAAGCCCGCAAGGGCAAAGGCGGGGAGCATTCAGCATTCAGCATTCAGCACTGAGCACTGAGTATTGAGCATTTAAGGATAAAAAAGGTACCCCGCCCGCATCGCCCGGTACTCTTCCAGATCGGCTTGCCACGAAGCTTTGATCTCCTCCGCCGAAGCACCGCTGGTCAGTTTTTGGCGTAAGCCGGGACCCCCCGCCAGCTTGTCGAAAAAGGAATCAGAGGTAAAAAAGGATGACTTTTCCTCTATGGATTGGTAGACATCGACCAGGTAGGTCAGGTTAAGGCCGGCCCACTGGCGCACGGAATCAACCGGCAAGCTGGTCAGATCCAGGCCGGTGCATTCGCGCCCTTCATGCTTGGGTTTTTGAGCTCCGGGTTTGGGTATGGGCAAAAAGGTATAATCGCCGAAAGAAGCACCCGGCATGCCCAGAAGCTGAAACTGCTTATCCGTCCCCCGGCCGACACTCACCTTGGTTGGCTCGAAAAAGCAAATGGACGGGTACAGATAGATCGACCGCATATTCGGCAAGTTCGGCGAGGGCTTGATCGGTAATTCATAGGGGGTTTCGTGGGTATAATTGGCGCATTGGATAACCGATAGGTCCGCCTGGACACCACCGGCCAGCCAGCCTTCGCCGTTGACCATTCGTGCGTATTCGCCCACCGTCATGCCGTGTACCACGGGCACGGGGTGCATACCCACGAAGGAGCTATAATCGGGATCGAGCACCGGACCGTCGGTATAGTGCCCATTGGGATTGGGGCGATCCAATACCATAAACGGAATGTTCTGTTCGGCACAGGCTTCCATCACGTAGGTCATGGTGGAGATATAAGTATAAAAGCGTACGCCGACATCCTGGATATCGAAGACCACCACGTCCAGGTTCGCCAGATGTTCGGGGCTGGGTTTCTTAGTGGTGCCGTACAGGGAAGTGATGGGTGCACCGGTGGTGCGGTCTTTCCCATCGGCGATGGAGGCACCGGCATCGGCTTCGCCCCGGAATCCGTGCTCGGGGGCAAAGATGCGCGTGATGTTGATGCCCCGGGCGTGCAGCGTATCGACCAGGTGTTGGTCGCCCACCTGGGAAGTGTGGTTCACCACCATGCCGACTCGTTTTCCGCTTAGTTGGGGGAGGTATGTTTCCAGTTGCTCCGCCCCGGTTTGCAGGGCCGGTGCTTCCGGCTCAGCCACTATCTCTTCGGTTGCTGAAGCCGTCGTATTTGGCTGACAGGCTGTGGTCAACATCCAAATTGTAGCAAAAAGCAGCGTAAAATACACATCAATTTGTTTGATCCTTGCCATATTTTGGTACCTTCAATGAATAAAGTATAATTGCAGTAATATAACAGGACTGAGGAATAGTCTTGAGCTGTAGCTTCTTATTTTTGCGAAAGCATATGGCCAAAAAAGAAAAAACATACGCCGTTATTGACGTGGAGACCACCGGTGGACGGGCTTCCCGTAGCCGGATCACGGAAATTGCTATTGTCCTCACCGATGGGAAGCAGGTGATCGACCAATGGTCTTCACTGGTCAATCCCGAGACCTATATTCCGGCTGGTATAGTCGAACTCACTGGTATTACGCAGGAAATGGTGGCCGATGCACCTAAATTCTACGAGGTAGCCCGCAAAGTAGTCGAAATGACGGAAGGGGCCGTGTTCGTGGCCCATAATGCGCGCTTCGATTACAGCTTCGTGCGAGAGGAATTTCGTCGCCTGGGGTATACCTACACCCGCAAGCAGTTATGTACGGTGCGCCTGAGCCGTCAGGCTTTTCCCGGTCAGCCCTCCTACAGCCTTGGCAAGCTGTGTCCGCGCCTCGGCATCGAGAACGCCGCCCGCCACCGGGCTCTGGGTGATGCAGCCGCGACGGCCGAACTGTTGCACCGCATCCTCTCGGGCGATGGCAAGGAAGAAACGGCCGAAGAACTGATCAACCTGGGCATTAAGGAGGCTTTGCTTCCGCAAAATGTCAGCCTGGAAACCATCCACGCGTTGCCGGAAGAACCGGGTGTGTACTACTTCCACAACCAACGGGGTGATGTGGTCTACGTGGGCAAAAGCATTAACATCAAAAAACGGGTCGCCCAACACTTTGCCCAAAAGACCGATAAGGGCCGCAAAATGCAGCAGCACGTTCACGACATCACCTGCGAATTGTGCGGTAATGAGCTGGTAGCCCTGCTACTGGAAAGCCATGAGATCAAACGCCTGCGACCGCCCATCAATCGGGCGCAGCGGGTGCGGAAATTTCCCTTTGTGATCCATCACTGGATCGACGATGATGGGTTTATCCGAATGGGGGCCGAACAGGTCAATGCCGCCCGCCGCAAACAATTGCAAATCATCTCGGAATACCCCAAGATCGGTCACGCCAAAAATGCGCTGGCCCGCTGCGTAGAGCAATTCGAACTGTGCAACTCCCTGACCACCGGCTATAAATCATCGGGGCCCTGCTTTCACTTTCACCTCAAGCAATGCCACGGCGCTTGCTGTGGCCGGGAAGAGCCCGAAACCTACAACCAACGTGCCCGCCAGGCCGTGAATCGCCTGACCACCGTTTTCGAGGAGGACTTCTTCATCATCGACGAAGGGCGTGAAGCGGAAGAAGCATCCATCGTACTGGTTGAGGGAGGTAACTACTGTGGGTTTGGTTTCATCGATAAGGAATTGATCAACGGTGACCTGGATGCGTTGCGCGGCGTGGTTAAAGATTTTCCCGGAAATCCGGAAACCCGTCGTCTCATCCAACGCTACCTGAGCAAACCCCATAAAGCCCGCCTGATCCCTTTCTCTTCCTCCAATGAAACCGAGGCAATCTGGGATTAACCCCAGGACAACCTGGGACTTTTCCCAGCACAAATACGCCTTAGAACGTATTGCTTTTCAATGGTTTATCTACGTATATTGCAACTGTTTTTTGAGCCCTATTTGGGTTCCCCATGCTGAACACCTGCTACCCATTCATGCATTTCACACGACTGCTTATGGTCAAGTGTAATAACTACGGAAAGTGCCCATCAAGTTGATTGGCGCTTTTTTTTAATTTTGGGATGTTCAAGGGCATCTTTGTATGCCAATTTATTGGCAAAACCCTCCACTTTAGACGCTGTTTCCTTCAAAAAACTCCCCCTTCCATTCATCAAAGGGAAGGGGGGCAGGGGGATGGGTTTTAAAACCGGGTTTGCACTCTTAACTGCTACATGTCATCCTATTCTTTTCCAACCGCTTTTGTCGACCAGATGAAAGGACAACTCGGGCCTGCAGAATGGCTTGAGCTGGCAGAAGCCCTGTCTCAGCCTGCTCCGATTAGTATCCAATACAATACCGCCAAGACAAACGCGGCCCTGTTCCCGGGAGAGCCCGTTCCCTGGAATCCGAATGGACAGTACCTGCCCGAACGTCCCGCGTTCACGCTGGACCCCAACTTCCAGGCGGGACGTTACTACGTGCAGGAGGCCGGTTCCATGTTGCTGGCACATGCGGTCGCCAACCTGCCGGGTCGCGAACAGTTCGGTACCGCTCTCGACCTCTGTGCAGCCCCCGGGGGCAAAACGACTATTTTGCTCAATATGCTTCCGCAAAAGGCTACGCTGGTGGCCAATGAGGTCATTAAAAACCGCTACGGCATCCTGCGACATAATCTGACCAAGTGGGGACGAGCCAACCTCATCACCACCCAGGCTGATCCCAAATACTTTCAACCGCTGCGGTACTCATTTGACCTGGTGGTAGTGGATGCCCCGTGCAGCGGGGAGGGCATGTTCCGCAAAACTCCGGAAGCCCGCGCAGAATGGTCCGCTCAATTGGTACATCTATGTGAAGCGCGACAGAAACGCATTTTGGCCGAAGCCTGCCCCCTCGTTGCTCCCGGCGGGTATCTGATCTACTCCACCTGCACCTTCAACCAGCAGGAGAATGATGATAATGTCGCCTGGTTGCTTAAGCAGGGCGATTTTGAATTGGTCACGTTGGACGTACCGGAAGAATGGGGAATTACCACTACGCGGTACGGTTACCAGTGTTACCCGCACCGCACCCGAAGTGAAGGCTTCTACCTGGCCGTGCTACGCTCGGTGGCCACCGCCCCCACCAAAAAGAAAAAACGAAAGAAAGAACGCCCCTACTACCAGCCACTCCCCGGAAAAGAACAGGACGTCCTCAAGCCCTGGTTGCAGACCGACGCAGATCTGGCCCATTATCAGGATCCCAAAGGAACCATGTTTGCGCTTCCGCAAAACAGTCGGACCCTGTGGGAAAAGCTTGCTCCCCTACCCCGCTATGCGCCAATCCTGACTCTCGGTGTTCCCAAGGGAAAGAAACTGGTACCCGATCAGGCACTGGCGCTGTCCGTCCATCAGAGCGATAGTCTGGTAAAGCTCCCTGTCAACCGTGACCAGGCCCTCACCTTTATGCGCAAGCAACCCCTCGATCGATCGGACCTAGCTAATGGACAAACCGGCTGGCACCTCGTCACCTACGACGACCACGGCCTGGGCTGGGTGAACATCCTTCCCAATCGCGTGAATAATTACTACCCGAAGGAGTGGCGGATTAGGAGACAGGTGTGAAGTGTGAAGTGTGAAGTGTGAAGTGTGAGGTGTGAAGTGTGAGGTTTGAGGTGTGAGGTTTGAGGTGGGAACTAGTGGTTAATTTTTAATTCTTAATTTTTGATTTGTAATTGTTCGATTAAGAATTCAAAAGGTCGCTGGTAGGGCTATCCGCCATTGCCATCTGTCCTAATTCAAAATCCAAAACCCAGAATTCCTTGTGCTCCTCAGTGCCCTAAGTGCCTGAGTGGTTAAATTATAAATTATAATTAAAACAGCCCCTCCGAGCTGTCGGCGTATGTACCGAAAACGAATAGTCGAACGAACGAAAAAACGTACCTTCTACCAAGTACCCTCTACCAAATACCAATGCCATGTACCAACCCGATATCGAGACCATGCCGCTGACACAGCTACGCGAATTACAAAATACGCGTCTGCGTCAGACACTCGAGCGCGTGTATCAACGCGTGCCCTTTTACCGGAAGGTGATGGATGAGCGTGGCCTGAAACCGCAAGATATTCAGGGAGTACAGGATTTGCCAAAGTTGCCGTTTACCCGCAAGGAAGATTTGCGCGACCATTACCCCTATGGATTGTTCGCGGAACCGGCCGACCGGATCGCGCGCATCCACGCATCGAGTGGTACCACGGGAAAACCAACCGTAGTGGGCTATACGCGTCGCGACCTGGACCTTTTCGACGAAGTGGTAGCCCGGTCACTGGTATGCGCCGGCGCCCGGCCGGGCATGAAACTCCACAATGCCTATGGCTACGGCCTGTTTACGGGCGGACTGGGGATGCACGGTGGTGCCACCCGACTGGGGATGGCGGTCATTCCGGTATCGGGCGGTATGACGGAGCGGCAGTTGACCATTTTGGAGGACTTCCGTCCGGAGGTTATTTGCTGTACGCCTTCTTATGCGCAAACCCTGAGTGAGGCTTTGCAAACCAAGGGTATTGATCCCGCTGACCTGCCGGTGCAGTACGCCATTCTGGGAGCAGAACCCTGGACCGACGCCATTCGTCAGCAAGTGGAGGCCGGGTTGCAGGTGCAGGCTACAAACATCTACGGGTTGAGCGAGATCATTGGTCCGGGCGTATCTCAGGAAGCGGTGGACGAACGAGGCACGGGCAGCTACGTCTGGGAGGACCATTTCTATCCGGAGGTGGTCGACCGGGATACGGGGGAACCACTCCCCCACGGTGAAGAAGGCGTTTTGGTTTTTACCACCCTCACCAAGGAAGCCATGCCCTTGCTCCGCTACTGGACCAACGACATTTGCCGCATACAGTACGATCCCAACGGCAGTCGTACCCACATTAAGATGAGTCCCATCCTCGGCCGGGCCGACGATATGCTGATCATTCGCGGCGTGAACCTCTTTCACACGCAGGTAGAGGAAGTCATCGAGCAAATGGATGATCTCACGCCAAATTATCAGTTGATCGTTACCCGGCGCGGTTCCCTCGATCAGGTGGAAGTACGAGTGGAGGTCGCAGCGGGTGCGAATTCGCAAAGCACGGAACTGCGCGATCGTCTGCGCCAAAAGATCAAGGATACCATCGGGCTGAGTATGGAGATTACGTTGGAGCAGCCCGGCCGGATTCCCCGCAGTCAGGGCGGAAAATTGGCGCGGATAGTGGATCAGCGGTAGCGACGCGGATCAAGATCGTTATTTCTTAGAGGACCTCGGAGAGGTCCAATATTGGTAGTAATAAATAAGAGAAAACCTCTACCGACCTCGGAGAGGTCGCACCTTTTGGATCGTCTTTTTTACCACTAATCGGTTTCTTAAGAACCCCTATACAAAGCCTCAAACTCTTAGCCCTTAGTGCTTTCAGCGAGATAGGTGCGACCTCTCCGAGGTCGTTTCAATTTTGTGACATCGCGCATTTCAACCGAGGTGCGATCTCTCCGAGATCGTCCCCTCCATGCTTCAATTTAAAATCCAGGCTAAAACGAAAAATCATTGATTATTGACCCGCGGCACTAGAGCTAATTCACCGATACCATCTCCACCTGCCAGACACGTTGTAAAAGCTCCTGCTTAGTGTCCGGTGCGGCGAGTCCCATCACCCCCTGCAGCGCAGCCAGGTAAAGGAACGTACAAACCGCCACCGCGGGAAAAAGGTATTTCGCGGACCTCATCACTCCGGAAGACCCGGCGGTGGCACCGTGACTGAGCATATGGTTCCGGAGGTGAGCCAGGGCAATGAGTCCGCCTCCGAGGGCTGAAAGGGTGAAGTGACTGCCCATTTGTGTCTGTTGCTGGCCCAGCCAAAAAAGTAAAAATCCAAGTACCGCTAATTTTGCCGGAAGGCTGATCCCGTGCCGGTATTTCCAGCCCACAGCCAGTGTCGCTCCCGACACACCCACGCTGCTCACCATAAGTGCCCATTCCAAAGCCGTGCCCTCTAACCAGTGAAAAGCCGAAAACGCAGTAGCCGAAAGAAGCATGGGCATGGCCAGACAATGAAGAGCACATACGAAGGCTAGTAGTCCACCTAACAGATCTCCCTGTGCGCGCATAGTATATTTTTAATGTACAACTCATTAAATGCAACATTGTTGCAAATATGCGAATTAAAACCTACTTTTGGGCAAAACGATCGCAACCATGTTGCAAAAAACAACTTACCTGCTTTTTTCTGTTTTCCTGTCGATGGTTTCCCCGGACGTACTTGAGGCCCAGGAACCGACCGTTATTTCCTGGGATGTCCTTGCTGATGTGACGTACACTGAGCAGTACGACGAATCTTTGCAAGCCTACTGGCTGGTGCCCGAATTCGGATCCCGACCACGGCGATTTGCCGGGAAGGAGGTGGTACTGATGGGCTATTTCATTCCCTTCAACCTGGACAGTGAGTTTTACGTCTTATCGCGCTTTCCGTACTCTAATTGCTTTTTCTGTGGCGGAGCCGGCCCCGAAACTGTGCTCGAATTGCAGTTCAAAAAGCCCCCTTCTAAGCTGCAGATGGACAAAAAGTATTTCTTCCGGGGCACGCTCGCCCTGAACAACGACGATTTCGAACATTGCAATTACATCCTGAAGAATGCCGCCTTGATCACGGAAGATGAGGTCTGGCAGATTAAAAAACAATAGTGTCCAATGTCTACGTATTTATCAAACGCTTTGGTTGTGGTACTGATTTGCCTGGGTACCAGTTGTAATTCGGGTGAAGAAGTGGATCCAATATTGAAGGATGCCTTTGCCATCCATCAGGAAGCGCTGCGCATTGAGCAGACTGTACAGCGCCAGCTGGATAGCTTCCAAATCTCCGCTGACACGGAAATATTACTTCGCGCCCGACTGGAACAGTGGGATGAGCAACTGGTAGAAGTACCGGGCTTTGAACACGAACACCACCACGCGCACGATCATGACCATGATCACGGTAGCTCCCCGAAAGTGACGCCCGAACATATGCTGGCGATCCAGCAGGAGTCGCTGGACTCTATACGTACTATTCAGCGGGACCTCGACCGGCAGATCAGAAGGAACTAATCCTATGGCCGGGCAGATTTTACTTTCGCAACTCGCTAACAAAAGGTTTGCTGGGAATGGCGGTGCTAGTATTGCCTTTGTTCTCTTACAAAAGTTGTGGGTGAGAAGTGAATTTAGTCGATCCGGACCCACCTGCACTCTTAGGGGCTTCAGCAGTCGCAGGCTTTCCTTCGCCAAGGCTACGGCGCCCAGTGAAGGATCGACATCCAATCAAAAAACCACCGACCCCTCTCGGGACCGGTGGTAGAATCTATCCATCAGATGCGTGCTTGCCTAAGCCAGCACGGCTTCTTCGCTCTTACTGGTGACGGTCTCCCAGGTGCCGTCGGCACGCAACAGGTAGGATTCCCCTCGTGTGGGATCCTGCACCTGCAGGAAGATCCATTCGTTGTAGAGCAACTTTTGTAAGACTTCGTGTTTGTCAACCAGTGCTTCCACGCGTTCGCGGGGAGTGTAGACGAAGGCGGTCAGTCGCAAGGGTTGGTGGTACAGCTCTTGATCACTGCGTTGCACAGATTGCATGGGCAGGCCGTGCATCAGGTCACTGCCGTTGCCCTGCATCACGCCCACCTTGCCGACTACGTTGTGGGTGATCTTGTTACCGCTACCGAAGGCCACCGGATCCACCGTGGAAAAATAGTACTGGTTGTTGATCCACTGGGCGACCACCAGAGGGGCCGTCAGGATGGTCTCCAATGAGGTGTTTTCCAGATCCTGTTCCCAGTCGTAGGAATGCAGGAAACAACGTCCCTTCAGGTCCAGATTGGCGGTCAGGTGGCGCGGGGCTGCGATGAACCCGGCGTTACCCGCCAGCCCCCATTCCGGACGTACCTCAGACCAGTCGGCACTGCGACGTAGCAGATCCTTGCCGGCTTTGGCATCGAATTGTGGTGCCCGGTAGTCGAGGTTACCCCGTTGGGCACGTTCCAGATCCTTGCGGAGTTGGGCGATTTGCGCTTCTTTCCCGGCATCCAGTTCCGGTAGATCGAGCAGGCTCACCGCATCGGTGGTGGTATTGTGCTGAGCACCGATGAAAATGGTATCTTCTGGTATATCAATACCTGCTTCGCGCAATTCGTCGCGTACTGTGCTTTGATTGAGAATACGGGCCAGGGCAGCGGCGTTGGGCCCTCCGTGGCGTCCGCCGCAGGCCCCGCAATCGAGGGCGGCTGCGTAGGGGTTGTTCTCGGTCTGGCTGCCGTGCCCGCAGAAGACCACCAGTGGTGCAAAATTCGTGGTGAGCCCCATCATGCGCAGGGCGTTCCCGGCGTAGGCGATCTGATTCTTCATCGGTATACCCAGGTCATGCTGCTGTTTGATGTCGGGTACCAGATCGATGTCGGGGTAAAACCATTTACGGCCACCAGTACGCCATTTGGTAAGCTGGCGGGGAATAAGGCTGCGTCCGATGGTGATCAGGGCCGCGGGTAAACCGAGGGCTTCCACCGCCGCAAAGGGCGTGGCCAGGTTGTATTTCAGTGATTTGTAGGCGGCTTTCAACTCATTGAGCAAGGTGCGTCCCTCCCGGTACGATTCCAGTTGGTGACTACAGGCCGCAGTAGTGGTGGTCTCCAGTTCGTGGGCCGGTTGCAGCAGTACCGGCAGGGATTTGATCCGTTCCCCGAGAGCTGTTTTGTATGCGATGGGCAGGCCGAAGAACCCGGCAAAGCCCAGAGTTTCGTAGTTGCCCGTACGTTCTACTTGCTGGCGGAAAGGCTCCGACCGCACATCGATGCAGAAGGCCATTTGGGCATCGGGGCGGCTGATTCCGGTCTCTTTTTTGGCGGAAGCCTCCAGATCCAGCGTAAGCTTTTGGCGAAAGCCAGATTCCCAGGCTTCTAGCAGTTTTAAACTCAGTGCAGACTGCGCAAACTGCACATTCCACAGCAGCGTTCCCCATTGCTCTGCATCCGTAGTTGACGACGGCTGCAGGTATCCGGTCAGCCAGTGGTGTAGTTGCTGCACCGCACGATTCGGGCTCGCTTTTTTGGTGATGCCTTTCGGCAAAAGGTGATCGATGAGCACGCGCACCGTCAGGTATTCGGTCAGATTGATAGGGTACTTTTGCTGGGGTCCGTAATCGAGCTGCTCACTGCGCCACTTGATGAAGCCTGCCCAGCCCGGCAGGGCCAACAATTGATCGCGCAAGCAGCGTCCGTATTGGTCTGGGTCGACCGGAATATCTTGCAGGATCTGGTACAGGGCTTTTTCCGGATCATCCGCAAGGCCCTCCAACCAGGACTTGTTCTTGCGGCCCAGTTTATCGTGGCGTAGCAATGCACGCAGGGCGGCGTAGAAACCTTCCCGGCGCAGCGGCATCCCCCAGGCAGCCTGCCCTTCGTCGAGGAAGGCTCCCAGCCACTGGATCACCTGCTCGTTGACCGCCTCCAAGCGGTGGGTCCAGGGGGCATCCTGTTTCCAGCTGGTTACTGCTTCCGCTAAAAGGTCAGATGACCCGGCGGGCAGATCATGGCGCTCATCAAACGTCTGGTACATGCGGTACAGCAGGTCCTCCCAGTCAACATCCGTGTCCGCCTGGGGCAGATCCCCGCCGATTTCCTGAATGATCGCCCGGACCTGATCGTCGGTCAGATCACTGGAGGATCGCAGGTGCCACATGGCGGGGAGTGTACGGGCCCCGAGCAGCCGCTGGCCCATTTGGGTAGCTTCCGCAAAAGAATAGTCTTCGAGGCCCTGCAGCGGGTTGCAGGCAACGGCTCCCGACAGGGGCCAGACCGGTGCGATCAGTGACATAAGCTCGGGCAGGGAAACGTTGGTTTTAAAATCGACCCAGGGATTGCTCTCCGCCTGATTGGTATGTTTACGTGTCATCGTATTCGTGTTTTTAGGTTGAATGGATTAGGAAGGGAACTGCGTGCGTTGGGTAGTCCAGGTGGTACTGGCCGGACGACTCGCGCCCAGTGCCCGCACGTACAATGGCGTGAGCCAGCTGCGTCCGGCACCCGAAGGCAGGTACGAACGGAACAGCATCAGCAGCCAGCCCAGCACAAACAAGCCGAGTAAAGCCAGGTGCCAGGTCGCCAGCGGACGTCCCAGATCCATCGGTATATGGTGTTCTACCCAACCTACGGCAAGGCCGTACACGGCAGCTCCGGCTAGTCCGAAAGCTCCGGCCAGTAGAGCCCGGCCAAGGGTGGGCTTGGTGTGGAGGATGGTCATTACCGCGTGGGCGCAGGTGATCCCGCAGAACACCAGGAGCAAGTTGTAGGTGGAGTAGATCGGCATCGGAGCACCGGTGAGTAACCAGAAGATGCCGGCACCCACCGTACCGAGGATAAGCCCGAATGCGAATACGGGCAGGGCTTTAGGTCCTTTGAGGGATAAGCTGCGGTTACGAGCCGCTTTGACGGTGGAGCCGGCACTGAGAAACAGAGATGCTTTGAAGAAGCCATGCCAGATCATGTGGGCAATGGCGGCCGGGAAGAGGCCCAGACCGCATTGCATGATCATGAAACCCATTTGCCCCATGGTGGAGCAGGTCAGGGTGCGCTTCACATCGGATTGTGCCAGCATCCAGGTGGTCCCGACCAACGCAGTCAGTCCGCCCAGCAGAATGAGCCAGGTGAAGCTCCATTCCTGAGTAAGTAGCAGGGTATGACCTTTAAAGAGGATGAGGGCACCACCGTTTACCAGTCCGGCGTGCATGAAGGCCGACACCGGAGTCGGTGCGTTGGCCGATCCGATCAGCCAGCGGTGGAAAGGGAAAATAGCCGATTGCAGGCAGGCGGCCAGGAGTAATGCGACCACCAGGATGCGCATCAGCCAAACCGGGGTATCCGAAAGTGTAAGGTTCGACCAATACCACTGGTCCGACTGCCCATAATTTAACAGTACAACGAGTAACAGTAATAGTGTTGCTCCTCCCAGGTGGTAACCCGCCAAACGAGCACTGGCCCGGGCAGCCCCCCACTGTGGATTGAGCGCGATAAGGCGGATCAAAAAGGCATTGCTAAGGAAAAGCCCCGTTACCGTAAGCAACATATGATCGCTGGCTGCGAATAGCAGCAAACTCATGGTCAATCCAAGTATTATTTGCCAGAATAACACTTCCCGGCGGTTACCCGCCAGATGACGACGGGCGTAGGATTGTACGATCAGACTTATAAAGGTGATCACTGATCCCAGCAACCAGGTAGTCGGATCGGGGCGTATCCCCAGGACTAAGGAACCTTCGGGAAACCAAATACCGCCAATCAGGGACAGTAAAAAAGCGACACTAGTCAGAACCAGGGTCGCTTTGAGCGCGCGAAGGCCGAACAAGGATAATCCCAGGAGGCCCGAAGCCAAACAGCCAAACAAGAACAAGTAAAGCATATTTCGTTTGATTTGTTTTGTTGGGACTGCAAGGTAAGGCGAGCTCAACTATTAAGGAAATTAAAAAATTTGATTGCAATTATTAGAATTTCTAATTTTGCAGAATAGGCAAATTAAGAACCAATAACTATGAGCACCTTTGATCCCGATGCACTGTACCTTGATCTGCCGCTGTTGCGGACCTTCATCACCGTGGTGGACCAGCAAGGTTTTAGCCTGGCAGCCAATGAGTTACATCGCACACAATCGGCCATTAGTCAGCAGATCAAAAAGCTGGAACAGATGGTTGGCCAGCCCCTCCTCAACAAGAGCGGTCGCTCCATTTCGATGACGGACGCCGGCAAAAAGGTGTACCAATACGGCTGGCAGATACTTCGCGTGGAGCAAAAATTACGGGAAGAATTATTCAGTGATGAGATATCCGGAAGGGTTCGACTGGGTATTCCGGAAGATCTGGCTACTCACTACCTGCTGCCCATTCTCGCCCGATTCCGGGAACAATTTCCGCGCATTCAACTGGCGGTAGAGTGTGACCTGACCGAGCGCTTGTACAAGAATTACCAGGCCAACGAATACGAGTTGGTCATCCTGAAGCACGAGCAGCTCAACGTGGCCTACCATCACCGCATATTCAAGACCTGGTACGATCCGCTGGTATGGGTAGGGCGCGATCCCGAGGAATGCTCGCGCTGGCAGCAATCGGAACGGATTCCGGTTATCGTCTCACCCGAGCCTTGTGTATACCGGCGGCAGGTATTGCACAAACTGGCGGCCGATCGCCTTTCGGCCGATCTGACCTACGTCAGCGAAAGCTACAATAGTAAACTCTTCGCCATCCGGGCCGGCATTGGTCTGGCCGCCCTGCCCAAGAGTTTAGTCCCCGAAGACTGTGTCATCGTGGAAGAGGGCCTCCCTACCCTGTCGGCCACCCAGATCTCCCTGTTCACGTCGGAGATCCAGGCTAAAGTAGCTCAGTTCCTGCGCGACCGGATCGTGGAGAGTTTTGATGCGCAGTTGTTGTAATTGAATGGGAGGTTGGGGCTAGCCTATACCGTAAAAATTTGGATTTTTCAGTCCCAACCTCCCGTACAAGGTAGTAGGTAGAGGGTATATGGATTTAGAGTAAGTCTTACTACCTTATACCTTATACTCCATACCTAATACCAACTACTAATTACCAAATACCAACTGCACTATGCGTTTTACATTCGTTCTAATTTCCTGCTTAAGCCTGGCTCTCGTCGCCTGCCAATCCAATTCAGGAGGTGAGCAGACCGATGACACCTCTAATTCAGAAGAAACGGCCTCGGCCGAACAGACGGCCCTTTCGGAATCACCCCGTCACCACGAGTGGGTGGATCTGCCCCGCGAGGAAGGTACCTATAAAGCTTTTGTAGTGTATCCGGAATCATCGGAGGCGACCGACGCCGTAATCGTGATCCACGAGAACCGCGGCCTCAACGACTGGGCCCGTACCTTTGCCGATGAGCTCGCCGGCCGTGGGTACCTCGTCATCGCGCCCGACCTGATCTCGAATACCGTAGAGGGGTACGAGCGCACCACGGATTTCCCCAACTCCGATGTGGCCCGGGAGGCCATCTACGCCCTGGATGCCGATCAGGTCACCGCCGACCTGAATACCGCCTATAACTACATCAAGGACCTTTCGGCCTCCACCGGGAATGTATCGGTTGCCGGCTTTTGCTGGGGTGGATCGCAATCGTTCCGTTACGCTACCAACAATGCGGACCTGGAGCGCGCCATGGTCTTCTACGGCACCGCTCCCGAGGATAAATCGGAACTGGAATCCATTAATTGCCCGGTGTACGGCTTTTACGGTGGCGACGACAACCGCGTGAATTCTACGATTGAGGCCACCGAGACGGCCATGACCGAATACGGCCACACCTACGAGTACGAGATCTACGAAGGGGCCGGTCATGCCTTCATGCGTCGCGGACATACCGAGGAAGAAGGTCCGAATAAAGAAGCCCACGATCAGGCGTGGGATCGGTTAGTGGGGTTGTTGGGTGGGTAAAACCCTCCCTCTTATCCCTCCCTTTGGGAAGGGAGGGAAGATATACCGCTTCCGAAAAGGTTTGGGCTTTGCCAAACCTTTTCACGCGAGTATATACTCGACTCGAAGTCGTTTGGAGTCCCAGCACGTAGTACTGCAGAGCAAAACCACTTCGTTGTCGGTATACTTTCCGTTTTTCGAAGAAATCAACGGACCATACTGCCAAATTTCCTCGAAAGGACTCCCCCTTCCCTTTTCAAAGGGAAGGGGGCGCAGGGGGATGGGTTTTCACACTTGCCCCGAGGCCACGGGCAACACCCCGATCTCCTGCAGATTCTTTTTGGCGAAAGCCGGACCCATGGTCATGCCCTTACCACCGATGCCGGTACAGATGTGGATGCGCTCGTCGATCGTGCGCCGAAAGACGGGCGCTTCCGCTGTCTGGCAGTAGTAGCCGTTCCAGATGCGGTTGATCTCCCAGGTGTCGAGGTCCATGATGCGCATGGCCTGTTCGAGCAGGTAAATATTGATGGCATTGCTACTGCCGTAGCTCAGGGCGCCGGCCTCCTCCACCGGGGCATATTCGTGGGAATCACCGAGGATAACGGAGCCGTCGGCACTTTGTTTGAAGAGGATATGTACGCCGTGTTCCCGGCTAAAACTCATGCTGGGCTCAGCCTGCTTGATGGCATGGTAGGAATCACACTCCCGGAAGGACTCGTAGCGGCGAATGGTCTTACCGGTGAGGATATTGGGCTCGAACCGCAGGCGGTGCTGCGGCTTGGTCTCCAGCATCTGTAGCTTAACCAGTTGGATATCGCTTTCGCAAAAAAGGTCGGGATACAGGGCCTGAAATTCACTGCCGGAGCAGACCACCACTTTATCGGCCTGCCAGGTTTCGCCTGTATTGGCCCGGACCTTTACACAGGATGAAGATGGGTCCAGGTCGATGGCCATGCGTTTTGGGTAATAGTCCAGGCCAAGCACTTCTTTCAAAAACCGCAGAACGCGGTGGATCGTCTGTCGCGGATCAATGCTGATCTCTTCCGGAAAAAAGAGGGATTCTCGAATGTACTCGGGCCTAATGCCGGGTACATTGCGCAGGGTGGTCGCCGCATTCCACAATTCCGACGAATAGTTATTATACCGATTGATCTGCCGAAGCTCGTGCAGCAGCGTGGATTCGGCGTCGTTGGAGGCGATGTATAAGGAACCGCTACGTCGAAAGCCATCACCAAGGATGGGTTCGAGTGACCGGTAGATGTCCAGAGATTGGCGACCGTAGCTTTGCAATTCGCTACTCAGGCCAGAAGGAACGACCTGACCAAAGTTGCGCACGGTGGCGCCGATGGGCTGACTGTCTTTCTCGAGCAGGGCTACCCGCAGACCAGCCTGGAGCGCGTGGTAGGCATGAAAGGTACCCAAAACACCTCCTCCAATCACGATTACATCATAGGTGGAATTGTAGTTCATGGGATATGAAGGTACAGCTTGCTTGTTTACCGTGGTTTAAGTGGAGGTTACATTTGTGTAAGGTTTTTCCGTTCTGTGAAGGGGGGCAATTAATTAACCACTCAGGCACTTAGGGCACTGAGGAACATAAGCGATTTTGGATTTTGGATTCAACCCTTCCAAAATGGTGAATAGCCGCGACCAACACATTTCAGAAATCCTGATCGAATAATTAAAAATTCAAAATCAGGACTGTACGAAACTTCGAGTTTTAAAACCCATCCCCCCGGCCCCCTTCCCTTTGAAGAAGGGAAGGGGGAGTTCTTTCGAAGGTTATTAGCTATTATTTCTAGTCTCGTCTCCGATAAACGAAAATTATCCTCCCTCCATTTTTCAAAGGGAGGGAGTTAGAGGGTGGGTTTTGCCAAAAGA
>CAYFGK010000145.1:0-16805 GCA_964342305.1 uncultured Saprospiraceae bacterium
ATCCTCCCTCCCTTTTTCAAAGGGAGGGAGTTAGAGGGTGGGTTTTGCCCCAAAAGCACAATCATTCAAGTTTCGTACAGTCCTGGTGCTCAATGTTGAATGATGAATTAGTCTTTATCTAAAAACAAGTTCCGAAAATCCCCCACAAATACTGCAATACCCATACCCGCAAGGGTAAAACCTACCGAAAACATTCAGCATTGAGCACTCATCATTCAGCATTTTCGTCCCAAAACCGCTTAGGGTGAACGAAGAGAGCAAAGGTCATCATTCAAACAATGTCCCGTTACGTCCCGGCGGCACCACCCCAATATGCTTATATGCTTTCTCCGTAGCCTCCCGGCCGCGTGGCGTGCGCTGAATGAAGCCTTCCATGATCAGGAAGGGCTCGTGCACCTCCTCGATGGTGCCGGCCTCCTCCCCCACTGCGGTGGCGATAGTCGTAAGTCCTACCGGACCTCCCTTGAATTTATTGATGATGGCATCCAGGATGCGGTTGTCCATCTCGTCGAGACCGTGATCGTCGACGTTGAGGGCTTCCAGCCCGTAGCGGGAGATCTTGACGTCGACGGTACCGTCGCCCTTCACCTGGGCGAAATCGCGGATGCGGCGCAGCAAGGCGTTGGCAATACGCGGTGTTCCCCGGCTGCGGCGGGCGATCTCCTCGGCGCCCTCCTGCGTAATGGGGACTTCCAGAATGCCCGCTGATCGCTTGATGATGTTGACCAGCGTTTTGTGATCGTAGTAATCAAGGTGGCAGTTGATGCCGAAACGGGCGCGCATGGGCGCCGTAAGCAGCCCCATACGGGTGGTCGCACCCACCAGCGTAAAGGGGTTCAGGGTGATCTGTATACTGCGGGCATTGGGGCCGTTATCGATCATTATATCGATGCGGTAATCCTCCATGGCCGAGTACAGGTATTCCTCTACCACGTTATTGAGCCGGTGGATCTCGTCGATGAAGAGCACGTCGCCTTCTTCCAGATTCGTGAGCAGGCCCGCCAGGTCACCGGGTTTTTCCAGGACCGGGCCGCTGGTCATTTTCAGGTCGGCACCCAGCTCGTTAGCAATGATGTAGGATAGTGTCGTTTTACCCAGACCGGGAGGGCCATGTAGCAGTACGTGGTCCAGGGCTTCACCCCGCTGCAAGGCAGCCTGGATGAAGATCTGTAGGTTTTCGACGATTTTGGGTTGCCCGTTGAAGTCTTCGAGGGCCTGCGGCCGCAGGGCTTTTTCCACCTGTTTGTCTTCGTCACCAAAGGAAGATCCGGACGGATCCAGGTGCGGATTTGACATGTGTGATCTAATTTTTTACAGCTTTCGCAAAAAAGAGTCCAAAACCCGGTCAAACTCTCCATAAACAAAGAGCCGTTCAACCCACGAAACACGTGATTTTTAGTACATTTGTCGTGCTTTTGCGAAAGCCTGCTTTAATCTATTATGATTACCCTGCGAAGGCTTAACCAACTCCCCTCCTGAGACGCTCCGCGGATTGCACCGGAGACGCTCACTAACGGATGCATCGGTAGGATATCCGGGCGGTGTGGTTGCTGGTCAGGTCTTCGGTAATCCCAATCAAACAAAATACAATATTACAATGAGCGGATCAAAAGTAACGATTGAAAACGGACAATTAAAGGTACCCAACGACCCAATCCTTCCTTTTATCGAAGGGGACGGTATTGGTCCGGATATTTGGGCAGCTGCCGTACGCGTATTCGACGCAGCAGTAGAGAAAGCCTACAGCGGTGACCGCAAAATTCACTGGAAAGAGGTACTGGCCGGCCAGAAAGCCTTTGACCAAACGGGCGAATGGTTACCCCAGGCCACTCTCGATGCCATCGACGAGTATCTGGTAGCCATCAAAGGACCGCTGACCACTCCCGTCGGTGGCGGTATACGGTCCCTCAATGTAGCCTTACGGCAAAAACTGGACCTCTACGCCTGTGTTCGTCCTGTTCGTTACTTCACCGGTGTGCCCTCCCCCGTGAAAGCGCCTGAGAAGGTCGACATGGTCATCTTCCGGGAAAACACCGAAGATATCTACGCCGGTATTGAATACCTCAACGGCACGGCCGAAGTAGAAAAGCTCAAGAAATTTCTCGTAGAGGAAATGGGTGTTACTCAGATCCGGTTCCCCGACACGGTTTCGCTGGGCATCAAGCCCGTTTCCGTCGAGGGTACGGAGCGTCTGGTGCGCGGTGCCATCGACTACGCGCTGGAGACCAAGCGTCCCTCCGTTACTCTGGTTCACAAGGGGAACATCATGAAATTTACCGAGGGTAAATTCAAGGATTGGGGTTACGAACTGGCCGAGCGCGAATACGGCGACAAAGTGTTCACCTGGGCCCAATACGACCGTATCGTGGCCGAAAAAGGCAAAGACGCCGCCAACGCCGCTCAGAACGAAGCTCTGAAAGCAGGAAAATTGCTGATTAAGGATGCCATCGCCGATGCCTTCCTGCAGCAGATACTGACCCGCCCCGCTGAATACAGCGTGATCGCCACCCTCAACCTGAATGGCGACTACGTATCGGATGCCCTGGCCGCCGAAGTAGGTGGAATCGGTATCGCTCCCGGTGCCAACATCAATTACAATACCGGAAAAGCGATCTTCGAAGCAACTCACGGTACCGCACCGAAATACGCCGGTATGGACAAGGTGAACCCAAGTTCCGTCATCCTCTCCGGAGAAATGATGCTCCGCTACATGGGTTGGAACGAAGCGGCCGACCTCATCATTAAAGGGATGGAGGGCGCCATAGGTAACAAGCGCGTAACCTACGACTTCGAACGCCTGATGGACGGGGCGACCCTGCTGAAGTGCTCCGAATTTGGGGACGAACTGATTGCCAATATGTAATCAGCGCGTTTTCGTCAAAAGAACTGCAAACGGCTTTCCGGATACCCGGGAAGCCGTTTTTTAGTTCTTTTCTTTTCAAATTGCCGGTTGATTTCGACCGTACCTGACGGCACGGAGATCATCCTCGGGTGTCCTTTTTTACCGGGCTTGCGTACCTATACCGCTTCCGAAAAGGTTTGGGCTTCGCCCAATCTTTTCACGCGAGTATATACTCGACTCGAAGTAGTTTTGCTCCGCAGTACTTCGTTGTCGGTATAACGGCAGGCAACGTGGGTTCATAGTGTATTGGGTAGAGGGTATTAGGTATTAAGACCTGGTTTAATCCCCATACCCTCTACCTACTACTCTGTACCGGGAGGTTGGGCTTTAACAATCATTATTTTCGGATTAATTCATGCCCAACCTCCCGTTAAAAAAATTAATACTCGTTAAAAAAGCCGTTAAATCAAATCATGGTAAGGGGGTACCCTACCCCCGACAGGTATCTTAAGGTAAAATCCAAACCATGAAAAAACACGTTTACCTGCTTCTGCTTGTCCCATTCCTGCTTACTGGTTGTATTACCGAGTGGCGTCTCAACAACAAAGAGGATCGGATCATGGGCGTCTGGGAAATTGAAAAAGCCCACTACAAGGAATTCGGAGCCCTGTTCCGCGACAATATCACCAACCGGTATAATGGTGACCGCATCGAGTTCTTGCCCGACTTCACGGTCATTTATGATGATTATTCCCAACGGCGGTTCTCCTACGGGGAATGGGAACTATTCGCCACCCGTGAATATTTCGACGACGACAGTGACATCGACTTTTACGTCGACATGTATTTCTACGATGACCGCGGTGGCCTCCTGTTCGATCTCAATGGAGCCGTCCAACGGCTTACCTATAATCGCTTTACCCTGCGCGTTCCGGATCGCGGAGGGGAGACGATATTGCGGATGCGGAAGATTGATTAGTTGTGGTAAGACTTGGAGAGGCTAGATGCTAGACAGAAGACTTAGACCCTCTATATCTTCTATCTAGCCTCTATAAATCTTCAGTCTTTCAGCGCCGAAGGCGCTGAAAAAGTCTCCACCCCATCCTCCGTCATGACGGCGTAGGTGAATCCGGGCTGAATACTGTAGGCGCCGGTGCGGCCGCTGATGTCCGTGGCGATCAATCCGATCTGAAAATCGCGATAGGTATCGGGATGGTGTTCGATGACGCGGTCGATGGCCTTACGGCAGGCGCGTTGCGGGTTGTCACCCTGGCGCATGAATTCCACGACCAGGTAGGAACCTACCGTACGCAGCAAGGCTTCACCGAGGCCGGTGCCGACCGCAGCGCCCACCTGATTATCAACGTACAGGCCGGCGCCGATAATGGGCGAGTCCCCGACCCGACCGCGCATCTTATACGCGGCGCCACTTGTAGTGCAGGCACCCGACAAATCACCGTCCTGATCCTGGGCCAGGATACCAATGGTGTCGTGGTTTTCGATGTTGATGACGGGTTTGTAATCGGAGGTTTTTAACCAGTTCTGCCAATCCTTGCGGGAGCCTTCCGTCAGGAGGTTTTCCCGTTCAAATCCCTGCTCCACAGCGAATTGCTGGGCACCTTCGCCAGCCAGTATGACGTGGGGTGTTTCCTCCATCACTTTGCGGGCCACCTGTACGGCGTGTTTGATCTCTTCTAGAAATACAACGGATCCGCAATTTCCCCGATGGTCCATCACACAGGAATCGAGGGTCACCCGGCCTTCGCGATCGGGGCGGCCACCGTATCCTACCGAACGATCATCGGGATCGGCTTCCGGCACCATTGCCCCCTGCTCTACCGCATCGAGGGCTTTCCCGCCCGATTGCAGGCTGGCGAAAGCAGCTTCGCAGGCTTTGGCATTATTCCAGGTCGCAATGACCAATGGTTTGTTCGAGCGTTTCCTTTTGCGGGGAACCGCCGACCAGAAAGGGGTACTGAGTGCAGAAAGAAATCCAAGTTGTAAAAATTGGCGTCTGTTGTTGGTCATAGTATTTTTTTACTGTCCGGTGATCATGAATCGCTGGCTACCCACGCCCTCGTTGGTGACAATACGCACGGTATAGGTCCCTGCGGGCAGGTCAGACACATCGACGGGTAGTTGTTCGGTCCGCACCTGTGTCCAGGAGCGGTACCACTGCAAACGTCCGGACATATCAAATATTTCCACCCGGGCCTCATCTGCCTGCTGGGCCAGGGCCAGACGTACATTTAACTGTTGTACGGTGGGGTTGGGAAACACAAAGAATTGGTCGTTCAGATTTTGTGCCGGCTCGCGGGTACTGGTCACGGGCATGTCGCCGACCGTCATACGCACGGTCGGGACGATATCGCGACCGAAACCTACGGTGCTGAAGTTGGCGGTTGACAGGTCCCCTTCAACACCCAGGACACCGGCGTAACGGGGCATACCCTGCACTTGGGACAAGAAAACGGAGGCGTTATAATCAAAATTTTCACTGGCTGCAAACGAAACGGTTGTTTCATCCGAGGCATAGTATTCCAGCATCACCAGGTAGCCCATATCATCCTTCAGTGCGATGGGATCGTCTAGTGATGGGAAGGGTACCTCATTGATCGCTCCGGCCGTCTCATTTCCGGTTATGGTATATATATCAAACCCGACCTGCGTGATCTCACTGCGGTCGGCAATCCCGTCGTTATTAGCATCCTCGGGCCATTCGTAAACGGAGAGTGCGATGGACTGACCGGCGTCAGCACCGGGAGCTCCCAGAGCGAACTGAATAGTTTGAATGAACTGCCCCTCCCCATTAGGCACGTAGAAATGGTTACCGTAGGCCCAGGAATGTACTTCGCCCGCATCCCAGTTGCCGGCAGCCGGTACGATGGGCGTTGTAGCTCCGCCTTCTTTGGCAAATAGGTTCTGGGTAGCCCGGAACACAAAGGCTTGTACATTATTAGTTGTATCGAAATCCATGCTATCAGAGCGGATCTGATAGAACCCGGTATAAGTACCCGTATCAGCCGGTACAAAAGTGGGTCCGAAGGGCACATTTTCCACCAGGGTGTTGCCGGGCACATTACCGTATTCCAGGTCCTCGTTAAAGACTTCGGTGCCGTCCTGATTGAAAACCGACACGTTGAGGGTCGTATTGGGCTGGGTAAGGGCTCCTACATTCTCGATATCCGCCAGGAATGGAATGGGCTCTGCCTGGCTCAATGGAAACTGTGCGTTCGGTGGTATTGCGAAAAAATCGCCATTGACCCGCAGGTTATTGGCCTCCTGGGCTACGATTTGCACGTCGTCGATGGCCCACCAGTAGTAGTTAGAGAAGTACGTGAATCGGACCACCACCGAGTCGGCATTGCCGGTTCCCGGTAAGGGGACAGAAACGACCGGGTCGGCCAGGGTCACATCAAAAGTTTCCAGTTCGGTATTGACCAAAGAAGTATCCCAGGAGACCCCACCATCGGTACTCCAGGTAATCATGTAATCACTCTGGAACTGGGCCGTCAGCTGGTGAAAGCGCAAGCTATAGCCGACGGCTTCGGAATCCGTCAGATCAATGGCAGGTGACGTAAGTTGGGCTACCTGCGGAGCCGGGCAGGGGCCACTACCCAAGCCGTCCGTACAATCCCCCAGATTATCATTGAATTCGGAGTTGAATAGTAAAACGCCGTTGCAGCGGGTCGGAGATTGGGTATTAAACCCTACCCCAAAGCAATCACTTTGTAAACCTCCTTCATCCACCCATTCCCAGGCGGCGTTTTCGGCTCCAGTCCCGAAGCAGGACAAACCGGTGGTGGTCCAGCCATTGAAACCTCCGTTAAAATCCTCGTAATAAACAATTTCGCCATCAAAGTCATCAACCACATCAATACGCTGGAAAGATCCGGTTACACCATCCGGCAACGCAGCTTTAAGCGCCTCACCATTGGCGGTACTCATGAAAAAAGATGGAATGGTCACAGCTTCCGCAAAATCACCGGCAGCCATCGTAATGGTACCGTTTACATCATCGGTATCATTATTAAGCACCAATACCGCAATCGCACCTGCCTGCTGGGCATTGTACACCTTGAGGGAGAAATTACAGACCCCACGGTCAATCACGGCGATCTGATCGGTAAGGTCATTCATTACGGTATCGCAGCCCAGCGTCCCACCGGTACCGTCCTCAATCAGGGTGAAAGGGCCACTTACCACTGGTAAATCACAAAGGGCGGGGCCGAAACCGGCGATCGTTACGCCGTATTCACCACTGAATACCGAAGGTGTATCAACAGTCAGAAAGACATTCTGCCCGGACAACTGGATGGTCAAAGCCATGCAAATGGTGACAAAGAGTAGTTGTTTTTTCATACGTCTGATATAACTTATTATGGGATATAAGGTACACGGAAAAATGCTTTTTGCGAAAGCAGACACAAAAAAAGGGCTGACTTCGTCTGAAGCCAGCCCTTTTTCCCGAAAGGGAATAGCAAAATCAGGCGGAAAAGGAGGTTCCGCAACCACAGGTATCTTCCGCATTGGGATTATTGAAGGAAAAGCCCCGGTTGTTAAGGCCTTCAATCCAATCGATCTCCATACCCAGCAAATAAATGGTGTGGGATTTTTGCATCAGCACCTTCATACCGCCGATATGGTATTCGGCATCATTGTCCTTGGCAATATCAAATCCCAGGATATAGGAGAAGCCGGAGCAACCGCCTCCCTTCACCCCAACGCGCAGTCCGTGATCCTGCGGGATATTCTGCTCGTCCCGAATGCGTTGCAGTTGTTTCAGTGCGCCTTCGGTCAGTGTTATCGGCTGTGTTTGTGTGGTGACATCACTCATAGTTCGCTTTTTCGTCTTTTCTATGTCTAGTTAGGCAAACAACCCGGCTATGGTTTTAGTTTGTGTATCGAAGCGTTTGCCTAAAGCAAATGTACAAATCATACGAAAAAAAGTAAATTAGCATTCTTGACCCTTTGTAAAAACGGCTATCGCACCTTCCCGGTTTACCGGTAAACAGGTGCCCAAAATAAGACCAACATGCCCGAATGGCTAGTAGTATTGCTGGAAATCGTTAAGTTAACCATACCCGCCCTCATTGTCTTCTGGACGGTGCAAACCCTGCTCAAAGAATACCTATCCCGCCAGATCGACCTCAAAGCCATGGAGTTGCAACGCGAAAGGCGTGCCCAGATGCTACCCATGAAAATGCAGGCTTACGAGCGCCTGAGTTTGCTCTGCGAGCGCATCAATCTGCCCAGCCTGCTGGTGCGGGTACGCCAGGAGGGAATGAGCGCCCGCGAGTTGCACATCACCATGCTTACTACCATCCAGCAGGAATACGAACACAACATCACTCAGCAAGTCTACGTGAGCCCTAAATTGTGGGAGATCATCCAATTCGCCCGCGACGATGCGGTCCAGATGCTCAGTCTGGCCCTCGAAGCTACCGGAGCGGAAGCTACCGGTCGCGAGTTTGGCAAATCCCTCCTGGAATTGATCCAGAAGCGGGGACCGTCTGCTCTGGATAAGGCCTTACTGGCCATTAAAAAGGAGGCGGCGATTATATTGGAGTGAGCATCTTTTATAAGATTTTAGACTTGTAGAGGCCAGATAGAAGAGGTAGACGTCTTCGTCTTCTATCTGGAATCTGTTATCTTTTGTCTTAAAAAGACAAAAGAATGAATGAACGACGACGCTTTCTCCAAAAAATGACGGCCCTGACGGGCTTTAGCCTTACTACGCCCTGGTTTTCCTCCCTTTCGGGAAAAAGCTTCCTGCGCGAGTGGGAACGATTGCAGTCCTTGTCGATGGAAGACAGCATTACCGATGAGACGTTTTGGTACCAGGTCAAGAACGGCTATACCGTCTCCCCTACCGTGATCAACCTGAACAATGGCGGGGTCTGCCCCCAGCCCATGGTGGTGCAACAGGCTGTGGAGCGCTACAACCGACTCAGCAACGAAGCTCCCTCCTACTACATGTGGCGGGTACTCGACCGTGGACGCGAACCCCTGCGTCGCCGTTTGGCCGACCTCGCTGGTTGCGATGCGGAGGAGATCGCTATTGATCGCAACTCTTCCGAGGCCCTGGAGACCATCATTTTCGGTCTGCAACTCGAACGGGGCGACGAGGTAGTGCTGACCAAGCAGGACTACCCTAATATGATCAACGCCTGGAAGCAGCGGGCGCACCGCGACGGCATCGTTCTCAAATGGATCGACCTGGAAGTGCCCCGCGAAGATGAAGACTATTTTGTAGAGCAATTCACCGGTGCCTTTACCGATCGAACCAAAGTGGTGCACATCACCCACCTGATCAACTGGTGCGGACAGGTACTACCCGCCGCTGCCATCGCCCGGGAGGCCCGTAAGCGCGGGATTGAGGTGCTGGTCGATGCCGCCCATTCGTTTGCCCACCTGGATTACAAGATACCCGACCTCGAATGCGATTACTTTGGTACCAGCCTGCATAAATGGCTGTGTGCGCCATTTGGCAGCGGGCTGCTGTACGTAAAGAAGGAAAAAATAAAAAACCTTTATCCCCTTTTCGCCGCCCCGGATCCGGAGAGCGATGACATCCGCAAATTCGAGCATTTGGGTACCCGCTCGTTCGCCATTGAGCAGGCCATCGGTCAGGCACTTGACTTTCACCACATGATCGGTTCCGAGCGCAAAGCCAAACGCCTCCACTACCTCAAAAACTACTGGGCCGAGCAGGTCTCCCAGCTACCCGGAGTCGATTTCCAGACGCCCATGCATCCCGACTACAGCGGCGCTATCGCCCTGCTGCGCGTGGAAGGCAAGGAACCCAATGAGGTAGCCAGCGAGCTCTTCAATAAACACAAGATCCACACGGTCGCCATCAAGTGGGAAAACATCAACGGGGTGCGCGTGACGCCCAATGTCTACACGGTAACAAAGGATCTGGATGTGCTGATCGAGGCGGTGAAAGCAATGACATGAGGAAATCGGAAGTCGGAAATCGGAAATCGGAAATGTACTTCCGATTTCCGACCTCCGACCTCCGACTTCCGATTTTGTAAAACCTCAAACCCCAAACCTCAAACCTCAAACCTGTTATATTCATTCTTTCGGGTGATGCATGTCCCTTATTTTCCATGCATTTTACCAGTGCCCCTATCCTGGGAAGACACTCAAAACCTGGTAACATGCGTTCAACGGTACTCATTGTATTTTTCACCCTGTTCACACATACCCTTTTTGCCCAGATAAAACTGGATGTGGCTGGTAATGCCCGTATTCTCGGTCGATTACAACTTCAGCAAAGTTTAAGTGATAATTCGGTATTCGTGGGGACCGGTACCGGCATCAACGATGATGGTACCCAGAATAACAATTCGGCCTTTGGTTTTGAGGCTTTGCGATTAAATACCACGGGCAGAAACAACGTAGCCATTGGCTATTTTGCCGAGCGCAATAACACCAGCGCCCTGTTCAGCACAGCTGTTGGTGCTTTTGCCCTGGAGAATTTAACCAACGGAAACTCCAATACAGCCCTGGGATACATCGCTCTGAGAAATCTGGTCAGCGGTGACCACAATATAGCCCTGGGATTTGGTGCTATGTCGGGCGCTACCGGAGGCGACGATAATATTGCCATCGGAGAGCGAACGGTAAACAGTACCACGACCGGTTTTCGTAATATCGCCATCGGGGGTGATGCCATAGAGGATAATGAAACGGGAAACTTCAATATTGGTATCGGATTTGGGGCTGTATCTGCTACGGTAGGCGGTAATAATAATGTGGGGATCGGTCACACGGCGCTGCGCAATAGTCTGAGCTCCAACTTAACCGCGGTGGGCTCGGCTTCCCTGTTCCAAAATACTACCGGAACTGAGTTGGTGGCCATTGGCTACAATACCCTCAAGAACAATACCGAAGCGGACGGTAATACCGCACTGGGTTTTGAGACCCTGCTGGAAAACACCACCGGCTCAAACAACACCGCCTTCGGACGCCGATCCATGGAAAAAAATGAAACCGGAGCCGAAAACACCGCCATGGGTGCCTATACCCTGGATGCCTGTACGAATTGCACGAATAACACAGCTATTGGATTCGAGGCCCTGACGAATAATAACAGTGGGGTGTGGAATACGGCGGTGGGTAGTGGTGCCCTAAGCCAAAATACTACGGGAAATTCCAATACCGCAGTCGGTGAAAATGCGCTGGGAAACAATACAACCGGCCGTAGCAATACGGCTATTGGTCGGATAGCGCTCCGGTCCTGTACCGAGTGCATCGCGAATGTAGCCCTTGGCGAAGAGGCGATGCTCGACAATACAGAGGGGAATACCAACGTAGCCGTGGGCAATAAAACCTTACTGCGGAATACCACCGGCGACCGTAATGTAGCCATTGGTCAAGACGCCATGCTTTTCAACCAATCCGGTAGTGAAAATATTGGTATCGGCCCGAATGCGCTGCGAGCAAAAACCAATGGCAACGGGAATGTCGCTATCGGCTACGAGTCCCTTTCGTCACTAAGCACTTTTGGCGACCAGAATACCGCCATCGGCCACCGTAGCATGGAAAGTACCACTTCGGGTGAAAACAATGTAGCCCTGGGCTTCGAAAGCTTTCGTGAAAATACCACCGGTGACAACAGCACGGCCCTTGGCTACCAAGCTTTGCTTAATGCCACAACGGGTAATGATAATACCGCCGTAGGCCACTCTGCCCTGAATGCCCTCACTACCGCCCAAAACAGTGTCGCCGTGGGTAGCAGTGCCCTG
This sequence comes from uncultured Saprospiraceae bacterium, assembly GCA_964342305.1. GTDB lineage: Bacteria > Bacteroidota > Bacteroidia > Chitinophagales > Saprospiraceae > DT-110. The sequence continues at coordinate 11,599 of CAYFGK010000145.1, forward strand.
GCCAGCGTCACCACCGGTGATGATAACGTAGGCATCGGTAAAGATGCCCTGACCAGCACCACCACCGGTGATGGAAATTCAGCACTCGGTTTTCAATCCATGGAGAACAATACGCAAGGCCGTAATAATACTGCTGCAGGTCAACAGAGCCTCCGGGAAAACACCCTGGGTTCCAGTAATACCGCTTTTGGCTGGCAGGCTTTACGGGAAAATGTTGGCGGTTCATTCAATACGGCAATTGGTTTCGGCGCCTTCTTCAGCTCCTCGGGAAATAACTACGATAATTCCACCGCCCTGGGACGAAATGCCGAGCCCGGCGGCAGTAATACCGTCCGTCTTGGTAATGATGCTGTCACCACTATCCAGGGCGTGGTCGATTTCACCACCACCAGTGATGCCCGATTTAAAGACAAAGTGAAGGAGGATGTGCCGGGCATCGAATTCATTCGGGAACTGCGACCGGTCACCTACCACCTCGATGCCCGCGCCATGGACGATTGGCGGGCGCGGCACCTGGGTGTACGGGATTCCAGCAACTACGCCGAAAAGGGCGCCATCGAAGACATTAAGTTTACCGGCTTCCTGGCCCAGGAAGTAGAGGAAGCTGCCGAGAAGGTAGGGTACGATTTCAGTGGGGTCGACAAGCCCGATACGGATCAGCAATCGTATGGGTTGCGCTACGGCAGCTTCGTAGTTCCGCTGGTGAAGGCAACGCAGGAACAGCAAACGGAAATACGAAGTTTGAAGGAGGAAGTGAGAAGGCTCAAATCGGAGGTCGGAAATCGGAAATCGGAAAATGATAAACTTCGTCAAGAGCTAGACAATCTTAAAGACTTAGTCCAACAGTTGCTCGACGGGCAAGGCTCGGAAAATGAACCCGTCATTCTGGACCAGGCCCCTACCCTCGATCAGAATGAGCCGAATCCGTTTACGGACCAATCACGCATCGGCTACTTCTTGCCCGCCGAAGCCTTGGCGAATGGCGGGTCTGCCCAATTGATCATAACGTCCATCGATGGCAAGGAACTACGGCGGGTTTCGCTTACGCAAAAGGGAAAGGGCGCCGTACAGATCCAGACCCGTAATTTCCCCGCCGGCACCTATAACTACAGTCTCGTGGTGAACGGGCAGATTGTCGATACGAAGCGGATGGTCGTGCAATAAAATGATGAATGATGAGTGATGAATGCTCAATGGAACGCCTTGGTTGTTGACACGGGTGATCTCGACTCACAGGGTACTTTTAAATGATGAATGTTGAATGTTGAGTGCTCAATGCTCAATGAAACGCATTCGTTGTTGACACGGGTGATCTCGACGCACAGCGTACTTTTAAATGATGAATGTTGAATAATGAGTGATGAATGCTCAATGGAACGCATTCGTTGTTGACACGGGTGATATCGACGCACAGCGTACTTTTAAATGATGAGTGTTGAATGATGAGTGCTAAATGCTCAATGGAACGCATTCATTGTTGACACGGGTGATCTCGACTCACAGCGTACTTTTAAATGATGAATGTTGAGTGCTCAATGCTCAGTGCTCAATGAAACGCCTTGGTTGTTGACACGGGTGGTATCGGCTCACAGTGTACTTTTAAATGATGAATGTTGAATGTTGAGTGCTCAATGCTCAATGGAACGCATTCATTGTTGATACGGGTGACATCGACTCACAGTGTGCTTTTAAATGATGAATGATGAATGTTGAGTGCTCAATGCACAATGAAACGCATTCGTTGTTGATACGGGTGATCTCGACGCACAGTGTGCTTTTAAATGATGAATGATGAATGTTGAGTGTTAAATGTTGAGTGCTCAATGCTCAATGGAACGCATTCGTTGTTGATACGGGTGATATCGACTCACAGCGTACTTTTAAATGATGAATGTTGAGTGTTAAATGTTGAATTATACTATTCATTCATCATTGAGCATTCATCATTGAGCATTCATCATTGAGCATTCATCATTGAGCATTCATCATTGAGCATTCATCATTCAGCATTGAGCATTCAGCATGCCTTACCTCAAACCTGTAATATTCACCCTTTTGGGTGATGTGCCAGCCTGTTAATTCCAACATCTTGATGGATAACAAAAAATCCATGTTTATATGCGTTCAACAGGTTTACTTCTTGTCTTTGTATGTATGCTGGCCGGATCGGCTTATAGTCAAATCAAATTAGATGTGCAGGGAGATGCGCGGATTGAAGGTGCACTTAAACTCCTTTCTTCCCCCGGCGATAGCTCCCTGTTTATTGGCCCCTTTGCCGGAGATAGTGACGATGGCAGCAACAATAAAAACCTCTTTATCGGTCCCGCTTCCGGGCGATTTACCACTTCTGGTTTCTTTAATATCGGATTGGGCTACCGGTCGCTACTACAAAACACGACCGGTCAACGAAATGTGGCCATAGGCTACGAAGCCCTAAAAGATAATGTGGATGGCTTTAACAACGTGGCCATGGGATACCGCTCTTTGTACATGAATAATGGCCTTAATAATACTGCCATCGGAACAGATGCCCTTCGCAATAATACAAGTAATTACAATACAGCGGTTGGCAGCGGTAGTCTGCAAGAAAACACCATCGGTACGTACAATTCAGCCTTAGGATATAATGCATTAAGGGATAACACAGATGGTGATTTCAATGTAGCCGTCGGGCATAATGCACTTTCGCAAAATTCGGTAGGCATTCATAATGTGGCAGTCGGTGCAGCCGCCCTGTCACAAAACACAGTGGGTAACTCCAACACTGGATTGGGGTATCAGTCACTAATGAATAATTTCTCCGGAAAACACAATACAGCTGTAGGTAATCTCACGCTTCGGGAGGGAGTTGGAGACTTTAATACAGCTATCGGTAGCCGGGCCATGTATTATATCTCCGGGGGTTACGAAAACGTGGCTGTCGGCGATAGCGCTTTGCACCAAAACTCCAGTGGTCGCGGAAATGTGGCAGTCGGTTCGAAAACTATGACGGGCAACACATCCGGACAATTCAACACGGGCGTGGGTTATAAATCCATGCTGAAAAACACTGAAGGTGATTTCAATACGGCCCTGGGTTACCTTTCGCTCCAGACCAATACCGATGGCACCAACAACACAGCGGTGGGTTCCGAAGCCCTCTTCTCCAATACCGAAGGGGATAATAATACGGCCCTAGGCTTTCAGACCCTGCGCTTCAATTCTACCGGAACGTTCAACGTAGCAACCGGGATTCAGGCCCTGCATACCAATACCACCGGCATCAATAATACGGCCAATGGGGCCTCTGCCCTATTCTCCAACTCGATCGGCTCGGAAAACACGGCCGTGGGCTATCTGTCCCTCTTCCTCAACGGAGAAGGAAACCGCAATACGGCCCTGGGAACCGAGACCCTCTACCTGAACACCTCCGGCAACCGGAATACGGCAGTGGGATATCGCTCCCTGTTCAAAACCTCGTCGGGCACACGGAATACCGCCGTAGGCTTTCAATCTCTATTCGAGAACACCACCGGCGAAGAGAACGTAGCGATGGGCAACGGCGCCCTGCTGAATAACACCACCGGCTCGGGTAATACGGCCATTGGCTGGGGTGCCCTGTCGGGTGTCGGTGCCCTCACCTTTACCAACGCCGGTGCTATTGGCTATAATGCCGAACCAGGGGCCAGCAATGCCATCCGCATTGGTAACAGCTCCATAACTACTATCTCGGGTCAAGTGCCCTTTACCTCTACCAGTGACGCCCGCTTTAAGCGCAAAGTCAGAGAGGATGTACCGGGTATCGAATTTATCGAAGCGCTGCGTCCGGTTACCTACCAGTTCGATTGGGAAGCCCAGCAAAACTGGCAGGCACAAACCTACGGCCACCGCGATTCTCTGGTCTATCCCGGGCAACGCGCTATCGAACAGACCCGCTTCACCGGCTTCATTGCCCAGGAAGTGGAGGCTGCCGCCAAAAAGATCGACTATGATTTTAGCGGAGTCGATGCTCCGGAAACAGAGCAGGAAGCCTACGGACTGCGATACGCAGAGTTTGTCGTACCGCTGGTAAAAGCGACCCAGGAACAACAGACGGAAATACGAAGTTTGAAGGAGGAAGTCAGAAGGCTTAGATCGGAGGTCGGAAATCGGAGGTCGGAAAATGACTTGTTGCAAGACCAACTGGATGCGCAAAACCAACGCTTGCAAGACCTGGAAGATCTGGTAGCGCAATTGCTCGGTGAACAGCAAAATGAAGAGGGCAGCATCATCCTTGACCAGGCCCCCTCCCTCGATCAGAATGAGCCCAATCCGTTTACGGACCAGTCGCGAATTGGCTACTTCTTGCCCGCCGAAGCCTTGGCGAATGACGGGTCTGCCCAATTGATCATAACGTCCATCGATGGCAAGGAACTACAGCGGGTTTCGCTTTCGCAAAAGGGAAAGGGCTCCGTACAGATCCAGACGCGCCATTTCCCGGCCGGCACCTATAACTACAGTCTCGTGGTTAACGGGCAGATCGTCGATACCAGGCGGATGGTTATTCAACGGTAGACGATGGACGGCTTACGGTTAAATGCTAAATGTTCAGTGCTCAATGTTCAATGGAACGCATTCGTTGTTGACACGGGGGGTCTCGACTCACAGCATACTTTTAAATGATGATTGTTGAATGATGAGTGCTAAATGCTCAATGAAACGCCTTGGTTGTTGACACGGGTGATCTCGACTCACAGCGTACTTTTAAATGATGAATGTTGAATGTTGAATGCTCAATGGAACGCTTTGGTTGTTGACACGGGTGATATCGACTCACAGTGTGCTTTTAAATGATGAATGTTGAATGCTAAATGCTCAATGGAACGCTTTGGTTGTTGACACGGGTGATATCGACTCATAGTGTACTTTTAAATGATGAATGATGAGTGATGAATGCTCAATGGAACGCTTTGGTTGTTGACACGGGTGATATCGACTCACAGTGTGCTTTTAAATGATGAACGTTGAGTGCTCAATGCTCAGTGCTCAATGAAACGCCTTGGTTGTTGACACGGGTGGTATCGGCTCACAGTGTACTTTTAAATGATGAATGTTGAATGCTAAATGCTCAATGGAACGCTTTGGTTGTTGACACGGGTGATATCGACTCACAGTGTGCTTTTAAATGATGAACGTTGAGTGCTCAATGCTCAGTGCTCAATGAAACGCCTTGGTTGTTGACACGGGTG
>CAYFGK010000146.1:0-16507 GCA_964342305.1 uncultured Saprospiraceae bacterium
TTAGAGGGTGGGTTTTGCCAAAAGAAGCACCACTGATCAAGTTTCGTACAGTCCTCATCAAGAATCCAAAATTCAGAATCACCAGCCCTATGCCCCACATAGCCACCACCTTTCCCGGTTCACCCCGGTACCAGATCAACGGTCATTGGCAAACGGTTTGGCCGTCGTTGTTTCGGAAGGTGCCGGAGGTGACCTATACCCGGGAGCGCATTGACACACCGGATGGGGATTTCCTGGATCTGGATTGGGTGCAATGCAGGGAGGCGAACAGCCTGGTGATCCTGTCTCACGGACTGGAGGGTAGTACCGACCGCAAATACATTCGGGGGATGGCCCGGGCTTTCGCCAAAAAGGATTGGGACGTATTGGCGTGGAATTGCCGCTCCTGCAGTGGCGAGCTGAACCGCACCAGAACGCTGTATCATCACGGTGATACCAGGGATATTGGTCTGGTAGTCGATCATGCCTTTCGGCAAAAAGCTTATGACAGGGGCTACCTGATCGGTTTCAGCATGGGTGGTGCCATGACCCTCAAGTACCTGGGCGTAAAGGGTTCGGATATTCACCCGTCGATCCAGGGAGGGATCGGCTTTTCGGTGCCCTGCGACCTGAAAGCGGGTGCCGAAGCCCTGGAATTGCGGCAAAACCGGTTCTATAATCGCCGCTTCTTTCGCAAGCTGAAAGCCAAGATCCTCGCCAAAGAGGCCCAATTCCCGGGCCTGGTCGATCCCGCTAAATTCGATAAGGTGCGCACCTGGCGCGATTTTGATACCTGGTTCAGTGCCCCCGTTGCGGGGTACGAAACGGTGGATGATTTCTACTACCAATCCTCTTGCCAGCATTTTATGGCCAACAGCCGGGTGCCGCTGCTCGTCGTCAATGCCATTAATGATCCCATCTTGTTACCGGCCTGCACACCCCATCACCTCGCCCGCGAACACGACCACGTATTCGTAGAGGAAACACCCCAGGGCGGACACGTCGGCTTTCAGACCCGCCACGGTGGCTGGTGGATGGAAGAAAGAGCCCTGCGCGCTGTTGCAAATGGGAGATCGGAAGTAAATTCCGACTTCAAACCCCCTTTTTATTAAGCTTTGAAAATGAGTATCTTAATAGATGGAGGCTAAGGTTAAGGTTTAGGTTCAGAATCAGCCCTTCCTACTTGCGGAAACTATGCGTAGGCAAAGGCAGGAACTGTGGATCAAAAGCCTTCCCTGTAGACCCTGTTTTTCCAAAGGAGGTATCATCTTTTTTGGGTGCGGTTAGCACCTTGGGCCTGCCGACCTCCGATTTATTATCATCAGTCGCTAGCGCTCGTGTCCGATTTTGAATTAGACGGTATGCGTATCAATCCAAAATCCAACATTCAAAATCCAAAATCATTCAAGCCGTAAGCCGTCTACCGTTTGCCGTTTTCCGTTTTCCTTCCTACATTCTCGCTCCAATATAATCTATGACCGTACTCCACACTTCCGATTGGCATTTGGGCCAGAAATTTCTGTTTCGCGACCGGGAATATGAACATCAGGCCGCCCTCGATTGGCTGCATGAGTTGATTGCGGAGGAAGGGGTGGATGTGTTGATCGTGGCCGGGGATGTGTTCGATATCGGTAATCCCCCCAACTACGCGCGGCGGATGTACTACAACTTCATCACCAATTTGCGGAAAACCGCCTGCCGGCACGTAGTGATCGTGGGCGGTAACCACGATTCGCCCTCCATGCTGGAGGCACCCCGCGACCTGCTGCAGAGCATGCAGGTACACGTAGTGGGTTCGGGGCGCACGGAGCCGGAAGAGGAAGTGATCGTGCTGAAGGATCAACAGGGCCAACCCGAAGCCATCGTGGCGGCCGTACCGTTCCTGCGCGATCGCGACCTGCGCACCAGCGTGGCCGGTGAAACGGGCATACAGCGGATCGACAAGATCCGGGAGGGAATTAAACAGCATTACGAAGCTGTCGGAGCTGTCTGCGAACAGTACCGGGAACTCGATGTGCCCATCCTGGCAACCGGGCACCTCTATGCCCAGGGAGCGGCGGCCAGTGATAAACAGGATAATATCTACATCGGCGATAAGGAGAATATTCAGGTGGGGGACTTCCCCGGCGTGTTCGACTACGTGGCCCTGGGCCATATCCACCGCCAGCAAGCCATTGGCGGGCAGGAGCACGTGCGCTACTGTGGTTCTCTCATTCCGCTGAGTTTCAGCGAAACCAAAGATGACAAGGGCGTCTTGCTGCTCACCTTTGCCGGCAAAAAGCTGGAAGAGGTAGCTGTAAAGCAATTGCCCGTATTTCGCCGTCTCAAAACCATCCGGGGCAACCTCGCCGAAGTGGAAGAGGCCCTGCAGCGTTTTGCCGCCAAGGGCGATCGCGGTCTCACGCCCTGGGTAGAAGTGCTGGTGGAGCGGGAAGGAGCACCAGCGCGCCTGGATTTACATCTGCAACAGCTGGTGGAGGATGCCGACCTGGAACTACTCAAGATCCGTCTGGTAGGAAGTCAAAAAGAGGCCTGGGACACCGATCAGGAAGTGGTCGATCTGGAAGACCTGGACATCGAAGAGGTGTTTCGGCGTCGCTGTGCATCGGTGGGTCTGGAAGAGGAAGAAACTGATGAGCTGACCCACACCTTTAAAGAGCTCATTGATTGGCAACGCACCGAATCCGAGGAAGCATGAGGATCCTGCGACTCACCATAGAAAACCTCAATTCGCTGCGCCACCGGCAAACGCTGTCGTTCGATCTTCCACCCCTGTCCCAGGTGGGCTTATTTGCCATCACCGGTGATACGGGAGCGGGAAAAACGACCCTGCTCGACGGCATCACCCTGGCGATGTACGGTCAGGTACCCCGCCACAAGGATGTGAAGGAAGTAATGTCGTGGGGTACTTCCGAATCGCTGGCCGAGGTGGAATTTGAGCACGCCGGGCAGACGTACCGCAGCAAGTGGACCCTCTGGCGGGCCCGTGGGCAGATGGACGGCAACTTCCAGGGCCCGAAGCGGGAGGTCTCCCGCCGGGATCCCGAAACCGGAGAATTCGAGATTATTGCCGAAAAGATACGGGAAGCGGAGCAGGCCATCGAGGACATAACCGGCCTGGATTACGAGCGCTTCCGCCGGTCGGTATTGCTGGCCCAGGGCGATTTTGCGGCCTTTCTCGACGCTGATGCCCGCGAACGTTCTGACCTGTTGGAGCGTATTACCGGCACCGAGACCTACTCGCAGTTGTCGGTCAGTGCCTATCAGCGTTTTAAGCTGGCCGAAACGGAGTTGGGGCAATCGGAACAGCAACTCAAAGGGCTGGCACTGCTTTCCGAAGATGAGCAATCAGCCCTGCGTCTTCAACTGGAAGAAGCTCAGCAGGAGGTAAAACAGCTGGCTACTGAGCGCGCAACCCTGCAGGTTTTTGCGGAAGCATACCAACGCATAAAAGACCTGGAAGTCCGGCTCGAACAAGGGGCCGCTGAAGCCGAAGAATTAGCGGCCATTCGCCAGGAAAAGCAGTCTGATTTTGATCGATTGGAGCGTTCCCGTAAGGCCCATCCCGTGCGTGCGGCCTGGGAGAAACTGGCGGACCTTCAGGCCGATCATGCAGCACGAAGTGTGCAATTGGAGGAAGTAGGCAATCAATTGGCTTTCGCCAAAAAAACGCTTGCTTCCATCGGGCAAGAGTACACCGACAAGGCTGAGGATCTGGCTTCCGCCAAAAAAGAGGAGACTGATGCCATCCCCCGCTGGGAAGAAGTTACACGCCTGGATGCCAGCCTGTACGACCGGCAGGAAAGGCTGACATCAATGGAAAAACAACTGGCAGACCAAAAGGAACGGTTGGCGAAACTGGAGGCCCGTCAAAAAGATCTGGAACAGCAAGCTGCCGAGGTTGAAAAAGAACAAGGGGAGGTTTCCGATTGGTTGTTAAAGCAGGGGAACCCGGACATTCTCGACGAGGTATTGCCCGATTTGCGGTCATCAGCTCAGCAATATTCGAAAGCTGTGGCTGACCTCGCTAAGTGGACCGAAGGCCTGGAGGACCTTCGGCAGAACCGGGAAGTAGCTGAAACCGAACTCGGGAAAACTGAAAATGAACTACGAACAGCATCCTCCGCCGCAGAACAGGAACAGGAACAATTGCGCGACCTGCTGGCCGACGAATACGCCGGAGACCGGCAATCAGTAGTGCGCGCCCTTACCAGCGACATTGAACAGCTTCATCGCACGGGCGATAAAGTGGCGCAACTCACCGAATTAGTCCGCACCTACGACAATCAGAATACCAAACTAGCTTCCCTGGAGGAAGGTATCGAGCGTCTGGAAAGTGAGGCGATCCGGTTGGACGGGGAGACCATGAATCTGATGGATGCACGGGACGCTGCTCAGCAAAAAAAGCAGTACAAAGAGCGGATTTTGCAACAGCAACAACAGATGGTCAACTACGAACAGACCCGCAACCAATTGGAGCCGGGCGAACCCTGCCCCGTCTGCCTGTCGACCGAGCATCCCTTTCGGGACCAGACCTGGGAACCTATGGTTGATGAAGCGCAAGCGGAATTTAATACAGCCGAAAAACGGCTTTCTGAACTCGAGAAAGACCTCAAGGATCACCTGTTTCGACAGGGGCAGCAATACCAGGAGCTGGAGCGTCTGCGGCAGGAACGCGATCAGGCCAGCGCCCGCCTGAAGGAGTTGGAGGAGAATATGGTACCCCTGCGGGACCAGTTGGAGGAGCGGCGAATGCTTTTTGCCGAAAGGCAGGAGACCCTCCAAAAAGCCCTGACCCAACTGCGCGCGGATGTGTCGGCCAAACAGGCAATGCGCCAACGGGTAGAAAAACACAATCAGCAACTGGATCAGCTGGAGCGAAGAGTACAGCAGTTACGCGAACAAAGACAGTCGCAGCAAAGTGCGGCGGAAATACTTCAGGACCGTATGGATCGGGGGGAGGAGGTGATCAGTGAGGCTTTGCAAATCAAAGAAAAGCAACAGCAGGCACTGTTGAACGGGCTACAGCGGATTGACCTAAAACCCGATTGGGAGAAACTGTCGGAGCAACTGGAAGGGCTGACTGCCCGTCGGCAGGCGTTCCGGACCTACGCCGAACGCAAAACCAATATGGAAAAAGCGCAGGCGGTACTGCAACAAAAACTGGAGGAAACCAACCGCAACCTGGAGCAGACCCGTAATCAGGTGACTTCCCATCGCCAGGAACTGGAGGAAGTACGCAAATGGATCGAAGAGCAGCGGGCGAAACGCCGGGAGTTGATACCCGACGGGGAAACACCGGCCCGGGCCCGGGATTTGATGCAGAAAAAGATTCGATCTCTGGAAAAAGCAGCCGAAGACCTGAAATCCCGTCTTGACCAGCAGTCGCTGGAGGTAGAGCGTTTGCAGACCCGCCTGGCCGATCAGGAAGCACAGCAAATAAAACTCGATCAGCAAATCGATGCTCAGGAGGAAGCCGTACTCAACCAGGGTAAGGCTCTGAACCTTCCCACGCTTTCGGACATAAAAGACGTTCTGCTATCTCGTGAAGAAGAAGAGCAGATCGAACAGCTGCAACAGGAGTTGACCCGACGGGAAGCCGAAATAAAACGATTGCAAAAAGAACGTCAGGCCGAACGCAAAGAGCTGGAAAAACAACTGGACGGCGCCCCTGACCGGGCAGCCATTACGGGTAAGCTGGAAGCCATCCAAGGAGCTTACGACGAAGCACAGCAAGTGCAGGGGCGCGTGCAGGAACGTCTGGCTAACGACGCGGCCCAACGCAAAATGGCCGGAGCCCTAACCAAAGAGATCGACGAAAAAAGGGCCGAATACGAACGCTGGGCCAAACTCAATGAGATCATCGGCTCGGCCGACGGGAAAAAGTTCAGGGCCTTCGCACAGGGGCTCACGCTGGAGAAGCTCAGCCACCTGGCCAATCACCATTTACAAGCCCTCAACGGCCGGTACCTCATCCGCAAGCGGGTGGGTGAGGAGCTGGAACTGGATATTGTCGATACCTTTCAGGCTAATAATACACGTTCCATGCGCACGCTGTCGGGCGGGGAGCGCTTCCTGGTGAGCCTGGCCCTCGCGCTGGGATTGTCCGATTTGGCGGGGCGGCAGGTACAGATTTCATCGCTGTTTATCGACGAGGGCTTCGGTACGCTGGATGAGAACAGCCTCGATCTGGCCATCTCCACCCTGGAAAACCTGCAATCCACGGGTAAGACCATCGGCGTGATCAGTCACGTGCCCGCCCTGAAGGAGCGGATCGGGGTGCGTATACAGGTCCACAAGAACAGTGATGGTTTCAGCTATTGGGAGCTAATCCAGTAGAATTGTCCTTCGATCTAATAATCATCCAGGAAAATCGAATATAGCCGTCCCCTTTTCTTCATTTTATGTTATTTTGTGTATTGATGTTTGCCAGTGGATACGGCCGTTGCGGTCAAATTCCGGCGCCCAAAATCACCTACACGTATTATGCAAAAAAGCCTGAAGAGTATATTTGGACCTCACCACGGACTAGACGAGAAGAGTGTGAACTTTTTGATTAAAGCCCTGGATAAAAATAATCTGCCCGGTTTCGATTATCTGGAGTTTAAACAAGCCCTGCAGGCCCTGCAGGAAATGGACATGACCGAGGAGACCGCCTATAAGTCAGCCTACGCCACGGCCACTACCGTGGGACTCACCCGTGAGAAACTCCTGAAAACCGCCGATCACTATAAAAAGATCCTCGCCAACGAAAAGGTGCAGTTCGATGCCGCCCTGCAAAAGCAGATCAAACAGCGCATTGAAGGTAAGCGCTCGGAAGTGGAAAAACTCCGGCAGCAGATAGAGGACTACAAAAAGAAGATCGAGCAGCTCGAAGCCAAGATCGAGCAGAGTCAGCAAACCATTGAACAACAGGATGATCTCATCCAATCCGCTCAGGATAAAATCGAAACCACCAAAGACGGTTTCGAGCGTACCCTGCAAAGCATTACCAATGAGATCGATCGCGACATCGAAAATATCGAATCCTTTATTCCGGAATAAGGACAGGGAATTGTTTCCGTTCCGTACAACAAACCACCAAAAGAAATACATGCACTATGGCTGATAATGTTCAATTTCCCGACGCCAAGAAAAAATCATTCTGGAAACGCCCGGAAGGGGTGACCGGTGCTATTTTCCTCATCGCCATCCTGGCCGGAGCCGGTTATCTGTTGGTAACATTCCTGCCCGCCCTGATCGCCCTGGCCCAAAACGTACTATACCTGGCCGGTATCCTGTTGGTAATCGGTGTGATCCTCTATATGGTGCTCGATCCGAAGATGCGCAACCTGATCTGGTACATGTACAAAAGCGTGATGCGCCGCCTGACAAGCTGGTTTGTAACCATCGATCCCATTGGCGTATTGAAAAACTACGTAGATGATCTGGAGGATAACCTTCAGAAAATGCGTAAACAGATCGGCTCCATTCGCGGCCAGATGCGCAAGCTGCAGACGCTCATGGAGGACAATGGCCAGGAGATAGAAAAGAATATGAAGCTGGCAGCTGCCGCCCGCGATGCCGGTAAGGAAAAGCAAATGCTGCTATCCTCCCGCAAGGCGGCCCGCCTCAAGGAGAGCAATGCCAAGTACCAACAGCTGCTGAATAAAATGGAGGTGCTCTACCGCATCCTGAATAAGATGCACACCAACTCGGAGATCCTCCTCGAGGATACCAAGGACCAGGTAAAGCTGAAGGAGCAGGAGCGTAAAGCGATCCGCACCTCCCACTCGGCCATGAAATCGGCCATGAGTGTGATCAGCGGCGATCCCGACAAGCGCGCCATGTTCGATATGGCCATGGAAGCAGTCGCCGACGATGTCGCCGATAAGGTGGGTGAAATGGAGCGTTTCATGGAAATGTCCGCCAGCTTTATGGATTCTATCGACCTGCAGAATGGTATCTTCGAAGAGGAAGGTCTCAAAATGCTGGAAAAGTGGGAAAAAGACAGTACCCTGATGCTACTCGACAGTGGCAAGGAAACACCCTCCGACACTCTCGACCTCAACGAAGGCATCGACCGCCCCGAAAAGCAGACTCGCTCCAAAGAGGGTAGTGGAGGTAATGAGTACGATAATTTGTTTGGATAACCTTCCCAGGTATGAGGTTTGAGGTTTGAGGTGTGAGGTATGAGGTGTGAGGTCGCCAGTGTGATCAGGCCTGAATCTCCAACCATCATAAAAGTAAAAGGGACTTAGAGTGGTTTTGCCATCTCTAAGTCCCTTTTTTTACAGTCGCTTTAGTCTTTTATCAAGCCAAACGCGCGATCCAGAGGATCACGCACCACGCTAACTCCCACCCTGAACGGCCTGCAGGGCATCGATCTTACCGTATCCGAAATTAGAATCCCGGCCGGGGTAGAACTGGCTGGCTTCACGCAGGCGTTGCAGCACCTGACTGCGGCTCATGCCCGGATTGGTGGCCCAGACCAGTGCAGCAATGCCGGCGGTGGTGGCCGTCGCGGCTGACGATCCACCCACGTTAGCCGGGGTGTTACCGGAAAGGGCCAGGGTCAGGGCGGTCCGATCGGTATTATTGCGGCGCTGCATGGTGGCTACGAATTCGACTTGGGAACCATCGTGGCAGGTGTTGCACTTTTGCAGGGGCATGCCATCGCGCACTCCGGTTACGGCTACCGTTTCGTTCATATTGGCGGGAAAGATCACACCGTACCAAGACGTCCAGCTCAGAGACGTTCCCGCGGCAGCGAAGATCAGCTTCCCGCGGCCATAGGCGTAGCGTACGGCATCGGCCACCCGGCTGCTGGAGAACACATCGCCGATTGACATACTGATGATCTTCACATCGGAGCGGTTAGCACTGAAAACCAGACCATCGGCAGTGCCCCGTTTTTCACTCGAACCGTTGATGATAACGTCGCTGGTGACACGCAAAGCGATCAAATTGGAGTTATAGGCCGCTCCGACCGTTGACCCGTTCAAGCCTTTGGGGCCGGCAATGAGGCCTGCCATTTGCGTGCCGTGCCCGCACTGGTCGTCGGGGCCGTCGATGGAGGCCCACCACCACCAGCCGGTTTCATAAAACCCGCGGCGGTAGATATAACGCCCACTGGACTCTCCCTCGTTGAAGTTGTTACCCAGTTTGGATTGGTTGGGCGAAGTACCCGTATCCAGCAGGGCGACACCAATTCCCGATCCGCTCGAGACCGACCAGGCAGCGGGTACATTCATGTCGGTCAGGTGCCAGCTCACCCGGGCGTTAGGTGAGGTGAAACTGTAATCTGCCGAGGGTATACTGGAATTTGCCGACACTCCGCAGCCAGAATCCGACCGCAGCACTTGCTCCGTTCCGTAACCCATCGGTTCAACGTAGCGTACCTCGGGCATTTCCCTGAGTTCGGTAATAAGTTCCTCACTCCAGATCCGCAGATCCAGGGCCGGCAGGTACTCGTCTTCCGGATAGGCCAGCAGATTTTCCGCCCGAAAATCATTGCCGGGGAACAGTTCATTCATTCGGCGCACAGCGTAGGTTAAAACCTTCTCGCGAGCCGCGGCCCAATCGGCATCCTGCAGATCGATGGTGTGCATCTTGTCGTCGATGGATCCCGCTCGCGCCGGTTTATACCCTATGGCTACGACGGAGTCGGTCTGGACCACCGCACTGTAGACCATGTAGTCATCGGCCATGGTCCACTCGAACTTATCGTGCCTTAGCAATTGCTGCCCGACAAAGTCATTGATGGCACTTTTGGTCATAGGGGCGCGTTGCTCCGCCGGTTCGGTCGTGGGCTGTACCACTTGGTATTCCTCCTGATTGCAGGAAAAACCAAGGACCAGAACCAGGGTGAATAGTGTAATTCGTTTGATCATGGATTGGGTGTATTTAATCGGTTAGTTAAAGACATAGGATCACTGCATCCTGATCAGGGATGGTGTTATGGAAATTCAGTAAGAATCATTGGAATAGTCGGGAGGGGCAGTACGTTATCGGGTGATTTCGGAATTTACCATTTTTTAATTGGAAAACAGGGCTGACCTGCTTCCTGCTTTGCCTTTCGGCAAAAAGTGGCCGCCTGAGTTATAGAGTGGTATTTGGATGTCAGGGAAAGGGTTTTTTCGGTAATTATTCGGTATATTGCCCGTCTGAGAGGTCCATTTCCCCTTAAAGTACTCCCAAATACTACAAGGTGTAGGTGATAAGTGAAACCTTTACCTACCAGTTACACGTATAAGCATGAAAACGGTGTAAATACACCGAACACGCAGTAAGCGACTGCACGGTCCTTGCACCGTGGCCTGCAGACCACTCTGAGATTCCTGTATATAATTGTGCCCAAAAAAACCGGTACCGTAAAACGGTACCCCTGACTCTACTATATACTAACACGTGACATTCCATGAAAAAACATCTGCTCCTGCTGATGGGTCTGCTATCCATCATGTCCCTGCAAGCCCAGGAAACCGGAAAGAGTTTTGTTGGCGCCAAGATCCTGTTCATTGACCACGGTAACCCCAACGATCTGGATTCCCTGGACATTACCAATGGTCTGGAAGTATCCTTTCGCCGAAATTTTGGTAAATACCTGAGTGTTGGCATTCCACTAAAATTTGCGCAAGCCAGTGTGCCGGAAGATCTGAACAAACGCAATACCTTTAGCGTCGACGGTATCCTGCGCGTACAGTATTACGAACCGCAGAACATTCTGGTGCCCTTCCTCTTTGGTGGTGCCGGCTACGTACTGGAATCAGGAGGAGGCAACTACAGCCAGTTCCCGGTCGGAGCAGGACTGGATATTCGGATTGGGACGTCCAGCTATTTATCTGTTCAGGGTGAATACCGGGTCTCCTCCATCGACAACCGTTCCAACATGCAGGCGGGTATTGGTCTTACCTACCGTCTGGGGGATAAAAAATTAGATACCGACGAAGATGGTATACCCGATGAGGACGATCTGTGTCCCAACGAAAAAGGACCGGCCATACTAAAGGGCTGTCCGGATACCGACGGAGATGGTCTGCCCGACCAATCCGATAATTGTCCGGAAGCACCCGGTACCGAAGAAACAGGTGGCTGTCCCGATACCGATGAAGACGGTGTACTCGATAAAGATGATAATTGCCCGGAAGTGGCCGGTCCGGAATCAGCCAACGGCTGTCCTGATAGTGATGGAGACGGTGTTCCCGATAATGTAGACTTATGTCCCGAGATCGAAGGTGATCCCGATTACCTGGGGTGCCCCGACAGCGATGGTGACGGCGTCGCCGATCAATCTGATCGTTGTCCCGACGAATACGGTACCTTAGACGGCTGCCCCGATACCGATAATGACGGTCTGGCGGATCTGGATGATGAATGTCCGGAAGAACCCGGAACGATCTCCCGACGTGGCTGCCCTGAACCTGATCGCGACGGCGATGGAGTGCCCGATTCCCAAGACGCTTGCCCCGACGAGGCTGGATCGGCCAACGGCTGTCCGGAAACAGATACTGATAACGATGGTGTCCCCGATGAACTGGATGCCTGCCCCGATGAGTCAGGGCCCGTTGATGGTTGCCCCGATCGCGATGGCGATGGCGTGCGCGACTCCGAGGATGCTTGCCCCGATCAGTTCGGCTCGCTCGATGGTTGTCCGGATAGCGATAGTGATGGCGTCGCCGATCTGGAGGACGCCTGTCCCGAAGAGGCAGGTCCGGCATCAAACCGGGGTTGCCCCGAAATTCAGGAGGAAGATCGGGAGACGCTCGATTACGCCATGCGGGCCGTTCGCTTCAATCCCAACACCGCCAATCTGCGTAGCGAGTCACACGAAGTCCTGGACCAGATCGCAGCCATCATGAACCGCTACCCCGGCTATAAACTGACCATCATAGGCCACACCGATGGCATCGGCGACGGTCGCCTGAATCAGATCTTATCGGAGGAGCGTGCTAAATCCTGTTTCCAGTACCTGCTGATCAATGGTGTGGAGCCCGGTCGCATGGAATTCACCGGCTACGGAGAAACCCGTCCGATCGCCACCAACGATACCGCTGAGGGGCGTCGGTTGAACCGGAGGGTGGAGTTTAACCTGAAGGTGAACTGATACTATTGCCTGGACAGTCGTTCCTGGGAGGGATATTTGCAGTCCATTTGACGGGACTTTAGGGAATAGAGAGACTCCAGGGACTTGAGCGAACATTGGGACCTGGGCATTATTTGCCCTGGTCCCATCTTGTCTGCACAGGAGGCCGACGCTCGACGCTCCACGCAATCAAGGGCAAAGTGCAGCAGTCAAATAAAGCCGGAGCAGCCCAGTTCTGGCGGGCCCTTCGGGTCTCTGCAGTCACTTCAGGTCGCTACAGTCTACTCTTCTGTCTAGCCTCTTACGAAGACGTATATTTTTCGTAGCCCATCCACTCCAGACGCTCGTACTTTTTGACTACGCTTTGGCGGAGTTCCTCCTTGTAAGTACGGACCCGCTCGCGGATGGCAGTGTCAGAGGCTCCCAGAATCTGGGCGGCGAGGATGCCTGCATTTTTGGCCGCATTGAGGGCTACGGTGGCCACCGGTACTCCGTTCGGCATTTGCAGGATGGATAGCATGCTATCCCAGCCATCGATAGAATTGGATGATTTGATGGGCACACCGATCACCGGCAAGGGACTCAGACTGGCCACCATGCCCGGCAAATGTGCAGCGCCGCCGGCACCCGCAATGATCACCTGGACACCTCGTCCGTCGGCAGCACGGGCGAATTCGAACATGCGGTCGGGTGTGCGGTGAGCCGATACGATCGTTACCTCAAAGGGTATGGCGAGTTCTTTAAGCACGTCGGCGGCCTGCCGCATAACGGGCAGGTCGGAATCAGATCCCATAATAATACTTACCATTGGTTATCTCGTTTAGTATTCCTGGACGCGGGCCATGCCTTCCGAAAAATTGCGCACATCCTGCTGGCGCAATTGAAGGACAACATCGCCGTCCGGTGTAATAAAAGCAAATCCGTAGTAATTGATCACGCGGGCCAGCCCATCGTTAAAGGACCAGGCAAGTCCGTAGCTGGCTTCGGTCCGCTCTTCTCCATCTACGCTTACGAATCCCCAAAGATCGCCACGTTGAAAACAGGCCAGCCCTTCGGAAAAAGGGTAGAGCTGTTCGTATTGTGGCTTCACCCTGACCTGACCGGTAGCATCGATTGCCCCATACTTGTCGCGGGCACGGAACAGCCAGCGATCGTCACCAGCGTAGCGAAGGTACCCAAAACGAGGGGAGACAACGATGTTACCTTCCCGATCGATCAGGCCGTAAACCTTATTTTGTTGAATGACTGCCAGGCCCTCGGGACTGAAGTCTTTGGCTGATTCCAATTCGGGTTCGATGATCATTCGGCCGGTGGTATCCAGAAAACCGTACAGCCCATTCTGCCGCGCACGGATCATCCCGCCCGAGGGTTCGTACAGGCGGTCCCAAACCGGTTCTATTACCCATTTACCCTGCCGGTCGATCATGCCGTATTGGCCCTGTTTTTTGGCGAAAGCCAGACCCCCGGTAAAGCGATTGGCCGCTGCCTCCAACTCCGCAGGAATGACCAACTTTCCGGAGGAATCAATAAATCCGTAGCTATCATCCAGGCGGATCCGGGCACGATCCTCAATCATGTCTTCGGCCTCATCCCAGGCAAAGGGGATTGCCAGATTACCATTAGCATGTACGAAACCATATTTTCCGTTCTCGTACGACTGAACACGTCCCAGACCATCGGAAAAAGACCAGGCACCGCGGTATTTCAGTGAGCCGATCGTATTACCCTCCCGATCGATGTACCCCCAATAGCCGCCACGGCGGACGACGGCCCGACCTTCGCTAAAGTCACGGGCTTCATCGTATTGATGGGATATTACCAGCTCGCCGTCCCGGTTTACGTAGCCCCATTTATCGGCAGATACCTCGTAGTCTTCGGAGCGGGGAGGTAAGGGCAGGGCTGCCTCCTCCGAACCGGACGTGCGGTCAAGTGGCGAAGATTCCGGAACACAGCCAGCGAGTAGGGTAGAAAAGAGTACGATAAGCAGGGAAAAACGAGTCATGACGGTATGTTATATGTCGAAATCCAGTCCGCGACGAATCAGATCTTCGTACTTACTTTTTTCCAGTTCTTCATATTTCTGGCGGTCGAAGCGGTACAGGCGGGCGGGGCGGTGCGCCACACCTTCCTGCATGCCCACTTCCTGTAAAACGCCCATTTTAAGGATTCGGGTGCGGAAATTTCGTTTATTCAGGCCGCTATCGATCCCGAGGATATTCTCGTAGAGATTCTGGAGTTGGGTCAGCGTAAAGGTCGGTGGCAACAGCTCGAACCCTATGGGCTGATAGCGAACCTTTGCCCGCAGCCGCTCCAGAGCCACCTGAAAGATCTGAGCGTGATCAAAGGCCAGATCGGGTAGCTTGTCAAGTGGGAACCATTGCACACGGCGGGCATCCGAGGCCGCTTCGATGGGGTGATGCTCCAGGTTTACGAGTGCGTAGTAGGCAACGCTGATCACCCGTCCCCGCGGGTCGCGATCGGGCGCCCCGAAGGTGAATAGCTGCTCAATGAACAGGTCGCGTACGCCGGTTTCTTCTTCCAGCTCGCGGAGAGCGGCAGTTTCCAGGTCTTCGTCCATGTCTACGAAACCACCCGGCATAGCCCACTGGCCGGCAAATGGATCATTTTTGCGCTGAATCAATAAGACATTCACTTTCTGTTGGTCATCCAGACCGAAGATGACACAATCGACGGTCACCGAGGGGCGCGGGTATTCGTAGGAGTAGGGCATACGAGGGCGGTTTTAGTAAAGATACAAAGGCTGCGGGCTTCTAGGAACGGGCCATCATTTCCTGACTCATGGCTCGTTTTCGAGCATACAAATTGCGGGCCAGGCCAGACCGGTATGGTTTTTTCAGGAAGGTCGAAAAAGCCTCTACCTGTTCCCGGGCAAAATCGCGAATCCCAGTCAGGGGTGGGGGGGAATACACCCGCTCTCCGCCCCGGAAAATGGGTTGCAAAAGGGTCTTGGATGAAGTGCCGCGGAGGTCCATACGGTCGACCCCATCGAAAGAAACCCATTCGTCCTGTGGCTCCTGACGGGTATCGAACAACATATCGGCCAGGGGTGTGCCGTCTTCAGCGTAGTAGCGCCGTATATCCAGGATGCCCGGATTGGAGGTTTTAATGGCTTCCTCACTGAGTTTGATAGCCCCCTGCCAGGAGCCGTCCTTTTCGCGTATAGCGCCCAGCTTGTACACCCCACCGAGGGCTGTCTGTTCCTGGCCGGTGACCAGTCGCGTGCCCACTCCCCACACATTGATGGCGGATCCGGCTTTCTTAAAATCACGAATTTTGTATTCATCGAGCCCGTCGCTTCCTACAATGGACGCATCGGGAAACCCGGCCTCGTCGAGCAGTATGCGGGCCTTCTTCGACAGTTCAACCAGATCACCACTATCGAGGCGGATGCCATTGAGCTCATGACCCTGCTCGCGCAAACGGCGACCCATGGCGATGGCTTTTTCGACCCCGGCCAGAGTATCGTAAGTATCGACCAAAAAGATGCAATTGTTGGGCAGGGCATCGGCGTAGGCGTTAAAGGCTTCCTCTTCGCTATCGAAGCACATGACCCAGGAATGGGCGTGGGTGCCTTTCACCGGGATGTGGTAATGGTGACCGGCCAGCAAATGACTGGTGGCGTGGCAACCACCGATATAGGCTGACCGGGAAGCCGTGAGGGCTCCATCAAGTCCCTGTGCCCGGCGCAATCCAAATTCGAGGACAGGGTCACCTTCTGCTGCTGCCACAATGCGCTGCGATTTGGTGGCAATCAGGGTGGAAAAGTTCAGCACGTTGATCAGGGCCGATTCGAGGATGGTGGCCTGGACCAGCGGACCTGTCACCCGCAACAGGGGCTGGTGCGGAAAAACGACCGTGCCTTCGGGTACCGCATCGATGTCGCAGGAAAAGGTCAGACGTTGCAGGTAATTAAGAAAAGCAATGGGGAATAGCGGTTTATCGTCGGCTCCTTTTAACTGTCCCAGATACCGGATGTGGTCGGGCGTGAAGGTGAGTTGTTCGACCACATCCATGGCCAGTTCGAGTCCGGCGGCAATCACGAAGGGCTGATCGTAGGGTGGTTTCCGGAAAAACAGGTGAAAGCAGGACTCTTGTTCCGACCGCTCCTGATGCCAGAAGCCGTAGGCCATGGTCAGATGATACAAATCGGCCAGCAGAGCCGTTTGCTTTTGATAGAGCGTAGGTATATGGGTAGCCATGACACTTAGTTTAGAAATCAAACTAAGTCGGGGTGTAATTTGTTGTCTGGATCGTTCGTTTTTTTCCAGGCTTTCGCCAAAAAGGGATCCTTTTGCCGGAAGGCCGGATGGGGGATCCATAATTATCGGGTGTGCTATCGAACCGGAATGGGATTAGTGACCTCTTTAGGTCAGAAGTTAGAGGTCAGAAGCGCCAAGCTAAGCCCATGAGAGGGGGAAGGTGCAAACAAAGAAACCTCTCGCA
>CAYFGK010000147.1:0-16258 GCA_964342305.1 uncultured Saprospiraceae bacterium
CCCTCCCTTTTTCAAAGGGAGGGAGTTAGAGGGTGGGTTTTGCCCAAAAAAGCACTATCGATCAAGTTTCGTACAGTCCTGATGATGAATGTTGAATTATTCGATAAAGATTCCGGAATTACGTTGGTTGGGCTACTCGCCAATCTGGACTATTCTAATCCAACATCCTGAATCCTTTGTATGCATCCGGGTTTAGTCATGAGCTGAAAAATTATTTTAAACGTCATAATTACGTTTATCCGGTAATTCCCTTATATTATCCCTTGATCAAGGCCTGAGTGCCTTGATGACCAATCGAACAAGATAAAACAAGGACTATGCAACAAACAACACACCGGCCCATTCCGGGCCTGCCGATTTGGGTATTAACCCTCCTGGCACTTGGCCTTTGGGCTTGTCAAAACACACCAACGACGGAAGAACCTGCACCACGGGATTTACCCGATTATACGGCGGTTAGCCAGGTAGAAAACGGGCGTCCGACCAATGTAAAATTCACCACGTACAGTACGACCCTCAAAGCTGACGGCACTGATAAGGCTCGTTTGCGGATCACTGTGATCGACAGCCTGGGTCGCGAGATCACCTCGGCCACCAATCCCATCCACATGTACGTGGAGGGAAGCGGTCAGGTGACTACCCTGGAAGGGGAAGCACTGCCTGCCGCCACGGATACGTCCGGGCATTCCTACGGTGAAGCCCGGCTCACCAACGGGCAACTCGAGCTTTACTTCGTGGCGGGCAACACACCGGATAAGACCGTGGTGCGGGCTGCCTCGCCCGACCTGTGGTCAGGCGAACACGAGATTCACGCCATTCGCACGGATCAGGAATTCCTGACGCCGACCGAGGATCAGCTGCCGCCCACCACTATCCCCATCGACGATATGATCGGGGCCGATATCTCCTTTCTGCCGCAGATGGAAGCCCGGGGCGTCACCTTTACCGACAATGGCGAACCGGTGGATGCCATAGAATTGCTTCGTGATAAGGGCTTCAACTACATACGTTTACGCTTATTTGTAAATCCCGAAAACGAAGACGGGTATTCACCGGATCAGGGCTTTTGTGGTCTTGATTACACGGTTGCTATGGCCAAACGGATCAAGGCAGCGGGTATGAAATTCCTCCTCGATTTCCACTACAGTGACTACTGGGCTGATCCGCAGAAGCAATACAAACCTAAGGCCTGGGAAGGACTGGATTACGAGACTCTGAAAGATACCGTACAGGTCTATACAGCCCGGGTGATCCAAACCCTGGCCGATGCCGGCGCCAAACCGGACATGGTACAAGTGGGCAACGAGATCAATCACGGTATTATCTGGCCCGACGGCCACATCGGTAACCTGGACGGCCTGGCGGGCCTACTGAAGGCCGGAGTGGCCGGCGTAGAACAGGTCGACGAAGACATTCAGATCATGATGCACATTGCCCTGGGCGGACAAAATAAAGAATCCGTCTTCTGGCTGGATAATATGTTTGCCCGCGGGGTGACCTGCGACCTGATCGGACTATCGTTCTACCCGCGGTGGCACGGCACCCTCAACGACCTGCAGGCCAACCTGTACGACCTGATGGACCGGTATAATAAACCACTGAACGTTGTGGAATACTCCAACTTTAAAAAAGAAGTGAACGAGATCGTCTTTAACATGCCCGATGGGATGGGCACCGGCACGGCCATTTGGGAACCACTGAACAGTCGCAGCGGCCTTTTTGATGAGGACCTGGAGGCGACGGATCTGTTTGAAGTATACGAGGAGGCGGCTGAAAGCCACCTCGATCAATAGTTTCTTGAGCTTGGTCATTTGTCTGAACGTGGAGTTTAGGGTATCTTCTGTCATTCCTCTTTTTGAAAAATGACCAAGCTCACTATGAATTTCCTTAACCGCCGTCAATTCCTTCACCGTACAGCCCTGAGCTCCCTGAGTTTATGGCTGCCGCTGGCCTGTACCTCCCGTCCGAAAGGCAACAAAGACTCCGGTAAGGTCGGAGTGGCCCTGCTGGGTCTGGGTTCCTACGCGGGCGGTCAACTGGCTCCGGCCCTGCAAATGACCGAGCATTGCTACCTGGCCGGTATCGTAACCGGTACACCTTCTAAAATTCCGCAATGGCAGCGCAAATACGGCATCTCCGATGAGCATGTCTATACCTACGACACCATGGCCGATATTGCCAACGACGATGCCATTGATGTCATTTACGTGGTCACGCCCACCGGTACCCACGCCCGTTTCGCCATCGCAGCGGCCAATACCGGCAAGCACGTCTGGTGCGAAAAACCCATGGCCATGAACGTGGCGGAATGCCAGTCGATGATCGACGCCTGCCGCAAGAATAAGGTGCAAATGACCATCGGGTACCGTATGCAGCACGAGCCCAATACACGAACTCTTATGTCGTACACCGATAATCCCCCATTCGGAGCGATCACCCGTGTGGATGCACAGGCGGGATACGCGGGCGGTGGGGGCAGCGGTTGGCGATTCGAGAAAGACATGGGTGGCGGAGCCCTTTACGATATGGGGGTGTATACCGTGAACGGCATTCGCTACACGACCGACCGCTATCCGGCGCGGGTGCTGTCGGCCCGCCAGTACACCAATCGGCCTGACCTGTTCAAAGAGGTGGACGAAACGACGGAATACGTACTGGAATTCTCCGATGGGTTAAAAGCCTATGGCAAAACCAGCGTCGGCGAAAATATGAATCTCCTTAAAGCTACCTGCGAGCAGGGTTGGTATCAGCTTAGTCCTATGCAGTCGTACTCGGGGGTGCAAGGGGAGCGCAGTGACGGGATGCAACTCGATCAGACGGTTCGCGACCAGCAGGCCCTCCAAATGGATGACGATGCCCTGGCCCTACTGGAGGGTCGCGACCTGATGATCCCACCCGTGGAAGGGCTGAAGGATATCCGCATTATTGAGGCCATCATCGAATCGGCGGCCAGTGGGCAGGTAGTGGAGGTTTAGGCAAAGGTTAAGGTTCCCACCTGCACTGCGTTTCGGCGGGCGGTGAAGTTTGGGGTAACCACCAAAGCGGTTTGCCTACTTTAGCCGTGTTTATATCCCGCCACTAAAGTGGGTGGGCTTACTGCTTACTTCTAACTTCGCACTTCTAACTTCTAACTTCCCCCTATGTCTTTCGACAAAAATATAACCCTGGCCGTCGATCATCTCATCGTGGCGGCACCCGATCTGGACAGCGGATCGCAATGGGTCGCCGACATACTGGGCGTTATGCCCCTTACTGGTGGACAACACCCTCATTGGGGTACTCATAATGCCCTGCTGGGCCTGGGTGAACACACCTACCTGGAGGTCCTTGCTCCCGATCCTACCTTACCAATTCCAGCGCGTGGCCGCTGGTTACATGACTTTTGCCAACGCGGGCCGGGACTCGCCACTTGGGCTATACATACCACGGATATAGACACAGATGCACAACAGGTCCTTGATCTGGGTATTTCTCTGGGGTCGGTACAAACGGGCAGTCGACAGCGGGCTGATGGAAGGGTGCTTTCCTGGCAACTCACTGACCCCTATGCCCTACCCTTCTCCGGAGTGTTTCCTTTTTTGATCGATTGGAGTGCTACTCCGCATCCCG
The DNA here is from genome assembly GCA_964342305.1 of uncultured Saprospiraceae bacterium. Lineage (GTDB taxonomy): Bacteria > Bacteroidota > Bacteroidia > Chitinophagales > Saprospiraceae > DT-110. The sequence goes on from CAYFGK010000147.1 coordinate 3,610, forward strand.
GGACGAGCCTGCCGCGGGTGGGAATGCTGACGGAACTCCGGTTAGAACATCCCGAAGCTGATTTGCTGAATAGGCATTTCCAAAATCTTGGTATAGCAGCGGATGCCTTTAAGGCAAAAGAACCCCGATTATCTGCCATTCTAACGGTGAACGGACAGAAAATAAAGCTCCCGGGGCTACCAGATAAATAATTTTGCCAACCGAGCTATTTCGCCTACAACCTTTTTGGGGAAACCCTTTCAAAAAACATAAGTAAATTGACTAACACATATTTTTTTAATAAATACTATAATTTTTCAATTATCTCGCAATAAAGCTATCCTTTCCTTCGTATTTATTACAACTTTCAGAACACACCCTTCCCGTTCTAGAGCTGCTACAGATGCTATCTATACACCTTTCCCTGTTCAATCCATCCCGAACATATCTCTTGTTTTGCGCTTTCGCAAAACCCCTTACCAAATAGTACCCATACGATCCCATGTCCTTCACAAATGTGGCGGAAGACGACTGGTCTTCCAGGTATATCCCAATATCACAACCGATTAACGTCACCCCAACATGCGTTCAAACCTACTTTTCAGCACACTTGTGTTGCTGGGGCTCTGCTTGTCAGCCCCAGCCCAAACTACCCTGACCGGTGAGTTTAAAAAATGGCACAAAATCACCCTGACTTTCGACGGTCCTCAGGCCTCCGAAACGGGCGACCCTAATCCCTTTATGGATTATCGCCTTAACGTGACGTTCACTCAGGGTGATCGAAGCTACGTCGTTCCCGGTTATTTTGCAGCCGATGGCGATGCCGCCAATTCAGGCGCCAACAGCGGTAACAAATGGCGCGTTCATTTTGCACCCGACGCCGAAGGCACCTGGGGGTATTCCGCATCCTTTCGCACTGGCGACGATGTAGCTATCAGTGATAACATCAATGCGGGTCAGGCTACAGCTTTCGATGGTGCTAGTGGCACCTTTGAGGTGGGACCCACCGATAAAACCGGACGGGACCACCGGGCCAAAGGACGGTTACAGTACGTGGGCGAGCGCTATTTGCGCTACGCGGAAACGGGCGAATACTTCCTGAAAATCGGGGCTGATGCTCCCGAAAACCTCCTGGCCTACGAAGACTTCGACAATACACCCAATAACGGGAACCGGCGTAAATCGTGGGCTCCCCACGCCGACGACTGGAATCCGGGAGATCCCAGTTGGGACGGTGGTAAGGGCACCGAGATCATCGGAGCGATCAATTATTTGGCGGAAGCCGGGCAAAATGTCTTCTCCTTCCTGACGATGAACATCAACGGAGATGATAAAAACGTCTTTCCCTACATCAGCGATAACAGCAGTGATCGTCTGCGAATGGATTGTTCCAAGCTCGACCAGTGGGAGATCCTCTTTGCTCACGCCGATCAGTTGGGTATGTACCTCCACTTCAAGACCCAGGAAACGGAGAATGACCAATTGCTCGACGGAGGCAGCCTCGGCAACCAGCGCAAACTCTACTACCGGGAACTGATCGCCCGGTTTGCCCATCACCTGGCACTAAACTGGAACATCGGGGAAGAGAACACCAACACGGAGGCCCAGCGCAAAGCGTTTGCGGAGTATTTCCGCGAACACGATCCCTACCAGCACCACATCGTGATACACACCTACCCCGGACAACACAACGAGGTGTACAGCGAACTGGTAGGTAACCAATCGGAATACACCGGAGCCTCCCTGCAGGTGGGCTGGAGCGGCGTTCACAAACGTACCCTGCAGTGGATCAATGAAGCTACTCAGGCCGGTAAACAATGGGTGGTCGCCAACGATGAGCAGGGTAATGCGCAGACGGGGGTACCTCACGATGACTACAATGGCTCTCCTTCCCAGGATGCCGTACGCAAAGCCACTCTCTGGGGCAATCTGATGGCCGGCGGTGCCGGTGTCGAATACTATTTCGGATACTCTTTACCCCATTCCGACCTCACCGCCCAGGATTTTCGCAGCCGGAGTAATATGTGGCGATATAATCGTATCGCCCATGAGTTTTTCACGCAGTATGTCCCCTTTTGGGAAACCGAAAACCGCAATGACCTGATTGGCAATAATAACGACAGCAATGACAAATTCTGTCTGGCAAAACCCGGCGATTCCTACGTGGTTTATCTGGCCGACGGTGGTACGACCGATCTGGACTTCGGGCAATTTACCGGCACCTACTCCGTAAAATGGTTTAATCCGCGAACCGGCGACGGTCCGCTCGAAGGCTCCAAATCGGTGCTCGTTGTGGGAGATAATGGCGGCAGCGATGAGGGTGGTGATACTAATTCCGGTTCGGGAGCCTATATCGAGGACAACGGAATCGTCGTGATCGAGATGGAATCAGCCGCCAATCTCCCCGGTGAGTGGAAAAGGGCCGGAGGTAATCTGAGCTCGCCCGACATCAATAATTCCGGAGATGCCAGCGGCAAAAATTTCATTGTCTGGGAAGGCAATCAACACCTCAATAACACCACCAACGGTATTATCACTTACCCGGTGCGCATCAATACGCCGGGCACCTATCGCTTTGAGTGGCGCAATCAGGTGGGTCGCGGAACCAACACCACGGAGCATAACGACACCTGGCTTAAGATCGAAGCCGACGCCTTTTATGGTGAAAAGAATAACGGGAGCAGCACGGTGTGCCCGAAAGGGGCTCCCAACAGCAATGATTGTTCGGGCAATAGTCCCAATGGTTCGGGCAACAATGGTTTTTTCAAAGTGTATTCCTCCGGGGCGAACAATTGGAGTTGGAGTACGCGGACTTCCGATAATGATGCACACAATATTTTTGCCCGCTTCGATGAGCCCTGCACCTATAATATTGTGGTAGCCGCAAGATCGAGCAACCACGTCATCGACCGCATGGTTCTGGCCAAAACCGATTACAATGGCGATCCACGTAGTTTATCCCTGCCCGAATCCCAGCGTATGCAGGCCAGCGGGTTCGTCGCAACTACCCTCTCCATTGGTAATCCGCCCAACAGTCCCAACCAGGATTGGGTGGCGCTGATCACCGCCGAGGAAGTGACTTGTCCGGAGGCGGGAACTTCCTGCAACGACGGAGACCCGACCACTGCCAACGATCAGCAGGATGGTGATTGCAATTGTGCCGGTGAGCCATGTCCGCCCGCCGGTACGTCGTGCGACGACGGGAATCCGGATACCACGAATGACGTGGAGGACGGTCAATGCAACTGTCGGGGTACTAATCCCGACGCTACTACCGAATGGTGGTTTGAAGCGGAGTGCGGAATCGTTGGTGCCAATTGGCGGGTAGCCAGCGGTGATAATGCCTCAAACCAGACATACACTATGCCACCGGATGTGACCGAGTTGAACAACCCACCCTCCGGAGCTGATGATCAGGTACGGTTTTCTTTTACGGTGGACCAGGCCGGAATCTATCGGGTATTCGCCCGCACCATGACGCCCGACGGTGACGGCAATTCGCTGTGGGTGAAAATCAATAACGGCGATTGGATCAAATGGAATCAGATCAACGGTACCCGTAACGATAACACCTTCCGTTGGGACCAGGTAGGTGAATGGACCGGCGGTGAAACCTCCGATCCCATCACCTTTAACCTGGAGGCCGGCACGCACACCTTGTATCTGGGTCGTCGCGAACCCGGGATCCAGGTCGATAAGGTCCTCGTAACCGAGGCCAATGCCGATCCCCAGGGTTTGGGTGCTGAGGCTACCAATTGCCTGACAACGGATCTGGATGTTGCCGGGTATGGACAGGCCATACTAACTATTTTCCCAAACCCTGCGGACCAACAAATACAACTGAACTTTTCGTCACCGTCGACAGGTGAGCGACCCGTCGAAGGTCAATTGATCGATGGCTTAGGACAAGTAGTTGCCCGTTGGCGATTTGCGGACGTAGACAGTTGGCAAGAGGCTCTCTATCTGCAACGAATGGCTCCGGGCTGGTACGCCTTCGTGCTAACCACAACGGACGGACGATATACCAAACCTGTTTTAATTCAACGCTGACCTATTCCGTACGGGAGGTTGGGCAATAGACTATTTCGTAAAGTGCACTTTTTCAAGGCCCAACCTCCCGGTACATAGTAGTAGGTATTGGGTATAAGGATTAATATAGGCCTACTACCTAATACCCTGTACCAAATAAAAAGCGAGGTTGTTACACTCATTCACTTAGAAAACTGATCGGGCCCAACCTCACATTATTAATATCCCCCATCTGGATTTTTCCCCCCTTAATCCAGGCCCCTGCCGTACCGAGAGGTACCGGCGGGGGATTTTTGTGAATGGTACTGGGTATTGAGTAATTGGTATTTGGTACTTCCTGCGAAGGATGCCCGTAAAAAGAGGAAGAGAGATTCATGCTCAAAGGTGCCATTGCTCTTCCTCAAACTAAAAAGCCGGCCGGATTTGGATAGCATCCAATCCGGCCGGCTTTTTTCTAAATCTTAGCCTACGACCTACTTCGCCATCCCCATATAATCAATGGTCAGGTGACAAAGTGCCCGTACGCCCAATTTCAAGCCACTTTCATCGATGTAGAAATCGGGAGTATGGTGAGGAGCAGCTTCCACTGGCGATTTCCCTTTGGGCATGCCGCCCAGGAACAGGAATAAGCCCGGTGCTTCCATGGCGTAGTATGAGAAATCTTCGGCCCCGGTCACGGCATCGGACAAGATAATATTGTCCTCGCCGGCAATACGGTGCAGGGTTGGCAACATATCGTTGGTCAGGTCCGGATCGTTGTAGGTCACGGGGTAGCCGCGTTGGATGTCTACCTCTGCCGTAGCCCGCGACGCTTCGGCGATCTTGGTAGCGGTACGGTGAATATCTTCGTGGATTTTATCCTGCATATCGGTATCCAGGGTACGGATGGTACCGATCATTTCCACCTCTTCGGGAATGATGTTATTCCGGACACCTCCTTTGATCTTGCCGACACTGATCACGGCTGCCTGCTTTGTCAACTGTGTCTGCCGGCTGATAATCTGTTGCAGCCCCTGAATAATATTGGCCGAAACGGCGATAGGGTCTACTCCCCCCCAGGGCTGTGAACCGTGGGTTTGGGCTCCTTTGACCTTGATCACGAAGCGGTCGGCAGCGGCCATAGTGCCACCCGGACGATAGCGGATCTTCCCTACTTCCGTCTGTGAATTGATGTGTAATCCAAAAACGGCATCGACTTTGGGGTCTTTCATGACGCCCTCCTTGACCATGAGCTCCGCTCCCCCCTCTTCACCCGGAGGCGCTCCTTCTTCGGCGGGTTGAAAGATAAAGACAATGGTCCCGGACAGCTGGTCTTTGACTTCCGTCAAAATCTGGGCAGCCCCCATCAACATGGCTACGTGGGTATCGTGACCGCAGGCGTGCATTACCCCCACTTCCTCGCCCAGGTATTCGGTCTTCACCTCCGAGGCGAAGGGTACATCAACCCGCTCCACTACGGGCAGGGCGTCCATATCGGCCCGCAGACCGATCGTAGGTCCGGGGTTACCGGTTTCCAGGATGCCGATGACACCAGTATGCGCCACTCCGGTTTTCACTTTCATGCCCAGATCTTTCAGGTGTTGAGCTACTTTTTCGGCGGTTTCAAACTCCCGGTTACTGAGTTCGGGATATTCGTGAAAATGGCGACGCCATTCAATCACTTGCTGCTCCATGCGGTCGGCCTTGGTATCCACTGTGGCGTGCAGACTACTCGATTGGGCCAGCATTGGCAGGGTGGCCAGGGCCAATACGGCCAGGCTAAGCATTGTTTTGGTATTTGTCATAGTTGATATTTTAACATTATTCGTTACGACAGTATATCAGGTGTGAGGTGTGAGGTGTGAGGTGTGAGGTGTGAGGTGTGAGGTAAGGTGATAGGCAACCTCAAAACCCAAACCTCAGACCTCATACCTTCTTGCTTGCGTATTCTTCGAAGAAGAACGGTATTGTCTCAATGCCCTTACGGAAATTGAAAAGTCCGTACTTCTCGTTGGGGCTGTGAATGGCATCGGAGTCGAGCGCAAAGCCCATGAGCACCGTCTTTACCCCAAGCACCTCTTCGAAGAGAGCAACGATGGGGATGCTTCCCCCACCGCGTACCGGGATGGGCTCCTTCCCGAAGGATTTGGTCATGGCCCGGTGAGCAGCCTGGTATTCGGGGGTGTCCGTTGGTGTGACCACCGGTTGTCCACCGTGATGGGGAGATACCTTTACTTTGACGGATGGTGGTGCGATGCTCCTGAAATGCTCGGCGAAAAGCTCCGTGATCTTATCGGGGTCCTGATTCGGCACCAGGCGCATACTGATTTTGGCGGAAGCCTTAGAAGGCAAAACAGTCTTCGCTCCCTCACCGATATATCCTCCCCAGATTCCGTTCACATCGAGGGTCGGGCGAATGCTGGTGCGCTCCAGGGTGGTGTATCCGGCTTCGCCGTGGACGGAGCCGATATTAAGGTCTTTTTTGTAGGCCTCCAGATCAAAAGGAGCCTTATTCATCACTTCCCGTTCGTTATCCGATACAATTGCCACATCGTCGTAAAAGCCGGGAATGGTAATGTGATTATTCTCATCCTGGAGGGAAGCGATCATCTTAGCCAGGATGTTGATGGGATTGGCGACAGCTCCGCCGTATACCCCGGAGTGCAAGTCGCGGTTGGGTCCGGTGACCTCCACTTCTACGTAGCTCAGCCCGCGCAATCCTACGGTGATGGAAGGCGTATCATTACTGATGATGGCCGTATCCGATACCAGGATCATATCGCAGGTGAGGCGATCTTTATTTTCCTTCAGGAAGGTCTCCAGGTTTTCGGAACCTACTTCCTCCTCCCCTTCGATCATGAATTTCACATTGCTGTGCAGACTTTCGGTAGCCAGCATCGCTTCGAAGGCTTTAATGTGCATGAAGAACTGCCCCTTATCATCGGCCGAGCCCCTTGCATAAATGGCACCTTCGGGGTGCTCGTCCGTTTTCTTCACAACTGGTTCGAAGGGTCCCGACTCCCAAAGATCGAGCGGGTCGGGAGGTTGGACATCGTAGTGACCGTAAATGAGGATGGTCGGCGCTTGGGGGTCGACAATCTTTTCACCGTAAACAATGGGATGGCCGGCGGTGGTAACTACCTCTACGGTATCGGCTCCGGCTTTCGCCAAACTATCGGCAACAAATTCAGCGGCCTTCTGCACGTCGGCTTTATGTGCCGGATCAGCACTGACGGAAGGGATTCGAAGCAAATCCATAAGTTCCTCCTGGAAGCGGGGAAGATTCTGTTTGATGTATTCCTGTGCGTTCATACTCGATATTCTTAGTGTTTTGTTTTCTGTTCCTGGCTACTGTGCTTGCTCCAAGGACTCGGTTTTTGCTTATGATCTAATGATGAATGTTGAATGAGGACTGTACGAAACTTGAATGATTGTGCTTTTTGGGCAAAACCCACCCTCTAACTCCCTCCCTTTGAAAAAGGGAGGGAGGATAATTTGCTTTCTTCGAAGACGATAGTAGTAAAAAAACTAAAAAACTTCGAAAGAACTCTCCCTTCCCTTTTTCAAAGGGAAGGGGGCCGGGGGGATGGGTTTTAAAATTTGAAGTTTCGTACAGTCCTCATGTTGAATGATAAATGCTGAATATAAAGGTTAGTCTTAGCTGTTTGGATTAAGACAAAAGCACTAATAGCTAAAAAGAACCATCCATTCATCATTCAACATTTAGCATTCAGCATGCCTAAAAAATGTGTCCTAAATAGTCTAGGGTTCCGGTTCGCCATTCCTTTTCCCCAAGGCGGAGGACCATCAGTCCTTCCCCAAAGCGACGGTGTACCAATCCGTGTGACTGGTGGTTCTGGATGAGCAGCCAGCGGCAGCGGTTGTTCACTTCCCGGAAGCCCCGTTTTTCGTAAAAACCCTTATCCTGCGCCCACAGGATCAAAAAATCAATCCCGTGTTTGCGGCCGATCAATTCAACCCGGTCGAGGAGGGACGCCGCGATGCCCTTATGACGGGCTGACTCTTTGACACATAAATCAACGATACCGAAGGTACGAAGTAGCTGGCTATCATTATTCATGATACGGAAATCAACACCTACCTGACCGACTACCTCATCCTCTGATTTGACGATCAGCCGGAACGTCGGAACCTGTCGGAAATAGATGCGATCCTGTGGATAGGCCGGAAAGCTCTCCTCCAGTAATTGCCCGATCTGTGATGCTGTAGCCGCATCAATCGCATATTCATCAACTTGTTCGATCTCTAGCATACCATCCATTAGGGTCGTATGTGCTTTTAGCTATATTTTCATAAAATATTATTAATCAGTATTTATAGAACGAAGGTTGAGGTTGAGGTTGAGGTTGAAATTAGCCCTTAACCTTAAACCATCGGAACACGACTAGGCAATGTGTTTACGCAGTAATTCCAGCAAGCGGTCTTCGTTGAGTTTGCGGTACAGGCGGCCGTCGAAGGCGTAGGAAATGTATCCAGTTTCCTCCGAAACGATGAAGGCTGCTACACCAAATCGCTCGGTAATTCCAACGGCTGCCCGGTGTCTCAGGCCAGCACTCTTGGGTAAATTGGGATTTTCACTCACCGGCAGGATACAACTGGCAGCCAGGACCTTTCCCTGATTGACCATAACCGCCCCGTCGTGGAGAGGGCTGGCTTTATTGAAAATACTTTCCAGCAACTGCTCCGAAATGTCGGCACCGAGATCAATCCCTGAATTGAGGATACCGTCCAGCATTACATCTTGCATGAGTACAATGAGAGCACCGGTCTTGGTCCGGCTCATGCGCAGGATAGCCGATTTAATCGCACGCACGTGGCGATCCAGCTCTTCGGCGGGTTCCATGTTACGGTCGAGCATACGCCCCAGAAACTGGGATCGCTGGCGCAGGGTGCTGTTTCCGAGGAACAGCAAAAAGCGTCGAATCTCTTGCTGGAAAATGATCACAATGATGATCACCCCGACGCTGACGAATTGCCGGAGGATGGCCTCCAGAAGATCCATCTGCAATTGGTTAACCAGCCACCATACTACGTAAAGCGTCAAAACCCCAATGAAAATATTAAAGGCAATATTCCCCTTTAGCAGACGGTAGATCTGGTACATCAGGTAACCTACGATCAGGATATCGATAACATCCCAGATACGTACGGGCAGAAAACCTATCTTGAACAAAGCGATCAAATCCATGACACTAGGTAGTGGTACCGGCTGGCGATCGGTGAATCAATGCGAGCAACACAAGGGCGGGAAATTAGGAAAATTGACGCACTCCCCTGCCCCAATTACGGGTTTTCTTCGGCCCGGAATCGGGCATTATTCCTGAAAAACGGCTATTTTTGATGATTACAGACAGATCGGCGTTCCACTTGCAAAAAATTAAAAAAAACAAGATATTTACAGCACTCATTGGGCCCTAAATACAATACCATGAACATCGTATACAAAATACTACCCTGCCTGCTCTTTGTAGTTGGCATACAAACCCTTTCGGCTCAGGTACTGCGAAAAAACGACAAAGGCGAAATGATCGTTGTTTACGACGACGGAAGCTGGCGGTACCACAACGAAGAAATAATCCGCTCACCGGGCACCTACCCGGTTACCACTGCGGATGTATCACCGCTCGATAATCCGGTTATCCTCACCGAGGATATCGCACGAAAGATCGCCTATCGCCAGGAACAAATGGCAGAGGAAGCTAAAGCCATTGCCGAACGTCGGGTGAAAGAAGCACGTCAACAACGTGAACGCATTGAGGAAGAAATGGCCAGCGCCCAGGGTGATGCAGAGGCCGAGGCCCTTCGCCGCCTGAACATCCGGCTACACGCCGCCCGTAAAACCGAACAAAATGCCAAGGAGGAAGTCGTATTGGCCTACAACGAATTGGACCAGGCGCGCGAACTCACCGCAAAAGGAGATATCCTCGACGCTTTTCGTCAACGTCAGCGCAACCGCGCCAGCCGGATCGACCTGCCGGAAACGTCCAGTATGTCACCGGATTTCCTCAGCGCCTTTGATCCCATTACGGATTTCTACGTAAGTTACTCCAGAGGTGGAAACACCGCCGTACAGCCCCCCGAACGCGTCTGCGAATACGCCTACGACGGTGTGGATGAGAGCAATGGCCAGCGACGTCGCGATATGCCGGCCCGTTTGTTGTTTACACATACCGACGATCGGTTGCGGCTGTTCATGAAAGACAAGGACTACCTGCGTTGTGAAGGGTACCTGTCTTCCATCGCCGGCGGTTACCGTTTCCTGACCCTGGAATTTACGTTCGCTTACCCGAATGCCAAAGAGGCCTACGGCTTCATTGAAAAGGGAAGCTTCCTGACAATCAACATGCTCAATGGTGACTTTGTCAATCTGAAATCAGGGACCATGGACCAGGGAAGCTACGATATCAACACCCAGGTACTCACCTACCGGGTCATGTACCCGATCGATCAAAGCCAGTTAGCCTTCCTGCGGAAAAGCGAAGTGGATTCCATCCGTGTATTCTGGAGTTCGGGCTACGAGGAGTACGATGTGTACGAACTCGACTTCTTTATGGATCAGGTCGAGTGTCTGGATCGGCGATAGTCTTTACAATTTTTCGGAATTGGAATTCGTTTTGGCAGCAAATACACTCTTATGCGCTATTTGTTGTTGATAATTCTTTTTGGCGGAAGCCTGCTACATACCCAAGCTCAATCAGGTTCCCTGACACCCGAAGGTCGGGAGAAACTCGAAGCCTACGAGGATACCCTGCAGGTGCTTTCGGTTATCATGGTGACCGATTCGATTGAGAAAAATCGTTTTGCGGCGGTCCGCAAAATGATCCCCACGTTGGTGGAAGTACTCAAGACACCCAACTCATTTCAATATCCCTTTGAGAAGTTGCGTAGTATTTCCATTCAGTATGATCCCGATAGTACCTTTCGGATCTTCACGTGGCAGTTGTACGTGGACTCCGAGAACTACCGTTACTACGGAGCCATCCAGAAGAATACGTCCGAACTATCTTTATTCCCGCTCATCGACCGATCCTTTGAGATCAGTTCTCCCGTCAATGCTAATGCGCTGCCACCCGAGCAGTGGTACGGAGCCCTGTACTATAAACTGATGCCACTCGACCACCCCGATGGTCCCCGCTACCTGATGCTGGGGTATGATCAGTATTCGCTTTACCGGCGCCGCAAGGTGATGGATGTACTCTATTTTGATGAGGAAGGTACACCTCGTTTCGGCGATCCCATTATACCCGTAGCCGGTGACCGGAAACTAAACCGTCTGGTACTCGAATACAGTGCCGAAGCCAAGGTTCGCCTGAACTATGACCCGAGCCTCGAATTGATCGTGTTCGATCACCTGATCCAGATCGATGGACGCTTTGGGGAAGGCAAGGTCAATGTGCCCGACGGCAGCTACCAGGCCTTTCGCATCGAAAACGGACAATTACAATTTGTGGACAAGGTCTTCGAGCAAGTCTCGGCCGAGCCGCTAATGCAGGATTCGACCCTACTACAGGGACGACGGTCGGACCGCGACCTGTTCGGACGGAAGAAAGGAGGGAATTAACAGGTTTGAGGTAAGGTTAGAGAATTTTGAAGGTTTGAGGTTTGGGGTTCCCCTCCTACACCCTTTCCCGCTTTCCTATTTTGGAGTGTTTTTGCACATAACGTATACCCCGTTCCCCTCCTACACCCTTTCCCGCTTTCGGTATAGCTTCTGGGGGCAGTGCGGGTTTCGGCGGGCAGGAATTTTTAATTGATCCGATGGCGAGGCTGCAAGGCTGTTGGCCGGGAGACCGTTCAGCTAATTAAAAATTAATACCTAAAAAATATTAATTACTCATTGAGCACCGAGCACTGAACATTCATCTGTCCATTCTTTACCTTGCAGGCTCATCCGAACCTGCACGTATGCAAAAGCACTCCCTGCCCGTCCAACGAACTGCGCATTATTACACCTTAGGCGAACCCGGTCCGCATATTCGCCGGATCCTGCTGGCCTGCCATGGGTACGGTCAGGCGGCCGAGCGATTCATCCACAAATTCAGCGGATTAGACGATGGGGCGACTCTGGTGATCGTGCCCGAAGGACTTTCGCGCTTCTATTGGGGCGGACTGGATGGCGAAGTAGTCGCTTCCTGGATGACGCGGGGGGATCGTCTGGATGAGATCGCCGATTACAGCCGGTATCTGAGTCAGTTGCTGGATGACTACCTTGCTAAGTGTCGGCCTGAGACCCGACTGGTTTTGCTCGGTTTTTCGCAGGGGTGTGCGACCATCATGCGGTGGGCTGTGCAGGCCTATCCCCGGGCCAGCCATCTGGTGTTCTGGGCGGGCAGCATTCCGGAAGACATCGATTATCAGCCACATATGAACTATTTGGCTGGGCGGGAATTGCACACCTTTGTCGGAGACGAGGATCCTTTTCTTACCCCCGACCGTTTGGAGTGGCACCGGAGTATGCTGGCCGATAAAGGGCTGCGGGTTACGGAACACACCTTTTCCGGCAAGCATACTATTGTGCGTGAGGTGCTGGAGGAATGGTTTACTGAGCTTCAGGATTAAGGGGTAAAAAGCTCGTTCCATGGAATTACCCAGGGAAGGATGAAATATCGTTATACCCTAAAGGGCCTCGGTAATGACGCGG
>CAYFGK010000148.1:0-15968 GCA_964342305.1 uncultured Saprospiraceae bacterium
CATGCTTCCATTAAAAATCCATGTTTAAACGAAAAATCATTGATTATTGACCCGCCGCACTACCGGATCGACCAGGATCATCACCGGAATAATGAATCTTGACCCGCGGCACTAGAGAGGTCGCACCTTTCGACTCGTCTATTTTACCTCTATTCGTTTTCTCAAAGACCTGCACAAAACTGCTAACTCTTGACCTTGGTGCTATCAGCGAGATATGTGCGACCTCTCCGAGGTCGTTTCCATTTTGTGGCATCGTGCATTTCTACCGAGGTGCGATCACTCTAACCCCGCCTGTTCATCCATTTTTTCCAAATACTCCAGGGCAACTTGCACCTCTGGATCGATGGTCAACGCCTCTTGAAAATTCGTTTTTGCCAATTCCATATTTCCCGATTCGAAATAGGATCTTCCCAGATCTGTCAACAATTGTGGATTTTTGGGGTCCTCCGCCAGAGCAAACCGAAAGAGATCAACGGCTTTTTGGTTTCTGTCATTATACAAATAATCGTAGCCTATATTTCGCAAGTAGTCGGTACCAAAAAAATAGGTACTACTATCCTTTTTAAGGATCCGGTATTCGGCAAGTGCTTTTTCCCAATCCTGGTTAAAGACAGGTTCCACCTTCGACCATAAATTGATCCTGGGATATTCAATCAAATCATACTCAATGCGATTGTACAAACTCAGCCAATCGTCGAAAGCAGCGTCCGACGTATTATTCATGATCAGTACCATACCATAATCGGCTTCAGGGCAGATCAGAACAATGCTCTGTACGCCATTCGACGTGCCCGTTTTATAATAATAAAACCCTTCCCGCTCGCCTTCCCCGACATCCCAGAAATAAGCGGTGTCGTCTTCTCCATCCTCAAAGAGGGGACGGGAAGATTCTTTGATCGAGGGGTCATCACTCTCCAAATGATACTGCATGAATGTAGTGATAGCAGGCAAGGCAGCGATGATCCCGCCGGCGCCACCCAGCGCGACCGGTGCTTCCAGCGGGGCGGCATTTCCTGCCTCGTCGTGTCCCTTTATGATCCGTTCCGACTGGTCTTTCTGCCCCCGTAAAAAAGCATCTTTTATGCCTACTTCCGTAAAAAATGCCTCCAGTAAATCTGAGTACGATCGATCATAAGTCTGCTCCAGGATATAAGCCGCCAACTCAGGCCCCACATTATTGTAATCATAAACGGCACCGGGGAGCGTATCCATAACCACCTCCTTAAGGTCGGACAATAGATCATCGATACGGTAAACCACTTTCGTGTTGCCGAAGGCTTTACGAAAGGCCTCCGGAGCTTCAAACCCGAGCGTATGGGTAACCAGATTACGGATGGTTACCGGGGTCCCTTCGTATTCCAAATTGGGATAGGGTTCGGGCAGAAAACTCCGGATATCTTCGTCAAGGTCTATTTTCTCCTCCAAAACGGCGCGTGCCACCAACTGTCCTAAGAACACTTTTGAAATGGATGCTACTTCGTACAATGTACTATCGTTCTGCAGGGTTTGTGTTTTGGAGTCAAAGTGACCATAATAACCGGAATACAGTTCTCCTCCACGGTATACAGATAATGCCAAGGCATTAATATTCCCTTTGTCGAGAGTCTTCCTGGCGTAGTTGTCGACCAGCCCCGTCAGTTCGCTAAAGGGTTCTTCTTCGGTTACTTCGGGTGACTGACAGCTGGTAAGCATTAAGCAAAACAATAGAAAACATATGCTACTCATTGGTTGGTCGGGTGGATTCGTTTTGTAAAAGTTGAATGGCTTTAAGAGCGTGTTTGGGATTTATCCTTTGGACTGCAAATGTCTATTATTTGAACCTCACTGCAGCCTTTTTTCGCCCCGTAGCCATGGCTACGAAGCTCAAAAAAGGCTTTGTGAGAACCAAATCCTAGACATTTTCGCCATCAAAAACAAATCCCAAACACGCTCTAAGATAAGAGTCATTCTCTTCCTGTCGGGTTGTATCGTTTATTTCCAACCAACTCAAAAAGCTGTTTGACATTAATCCTTTGACATTGTTAGGCGTCTATGGGGGTAGTACCGCTGCAAAAGCTATTGGTCTTTGCCCGAACCTGCCAGGGAGGTCCATATGGAAGCGCTGAATTATGATGACTTAATCATCCTATTTTTCCTCAAACCGAGTCACCTGAATGCGGCCTTTCCTGGGTTTTACCTGAAGACCGTATTCCTCCAGCGACTGAATGATGGTCTCTTCTGATGACATAAGTATTTCGAAGGTATACTTTGTCTGATCCTTGCCATTATACACCCAATCACTATCGGTCTCCTGAATGAGTACCTCCATGACCTTCCGGAGGGTACATTTATTGAACCGCTTCGTCTCAAAATCACCATTCGTGAAGCCCGTAAATCGCCCCGACACATCGGGAACCAACCGGGATGCATCCGACACACTCACCTGATAGGTGGTATTGGGTTCTTTGGATTCGATGGCTTGCAAACCGAGTAAGGTATAGAGCTCCTTTTTGAGTTGCTTGCTCATATCCTCATCCGGGTATTTATTGATGTGGGCAAAATTATACAACCGATGTCGGTAAGCATCCGGGAAAACGAATTTCTCGTGAGGGAATAAGGTCCGAAACAACTCGTCAAGGGTAGTAGCAGGAAAGACACCACTTTTGGTGGCAACCGCATAAAAGCCGTTGACTTTTGATTGTTCGGAATTGGTGAGCAGTTCCTTCAGATGAACAAACCAGGTGACGCTATCATCCCTAAACAATTTATCATATTGATCAAATGTTACTCTACCACGCACGGGTTTGGTCGGTTGATCCTGCCCCTCCACGCTTGGTTTTTTCCTCGCTTTTCCGGGGTTCTCGATGGGTCGGTCATGCACAAAATCCGACAGTACATCCATAGTCAGATCATGCGGATTACCGAACCAGCGAACGATGTTCTGCCGGTCGATCAGCACCAACAGGGGGTAATACGCCAGTCCTTGCCGTCCATCGCCGAAGGCTCTATGCGTACGACCATACTCATCCGTCACCACTGCCGATTGAAAATCAACCTTATCGAATACCTGTCTGGCCACTTCGGGTGGCTCATCGGTCATCGACAGGAACTGCACGTCGGAGCGATTCAGTTGCGCCTGGAGGTCGTTCAAATGGGGCACCGCATCCAGACATGGTTTACACCAGGTCGCCCAAAATTCAAGAACGATATATTTCTGGTGCAGACTGGTATCCTCCGGGATATTAAGTAACCATTTGGTTATGGTAATGGGCGGAGCGGGCTGACCAATGTCCAGTGTTTGTTGCGCGGTGAGCTGCCCGCAAAGGGCGATGGGAAGGATGGTGATGATCAGAGGTAACCGGAAAAAGGAGGTACGCATGGGTTTAGTTTTTTGCGTCAAACAAGGACTTGTTCTAATATCCGGTTTTATGAGGTATTATTCAACCACTCAGGACACAAGGAACACTGAGTCTGAATACCATCCTTGCTTAGGTGGTTATACCTTACTCATTCACCCGCACCACCCGATAATCAAACCGAAAGGTATCCCGCCCGTCCTGCACAAACAGCAGTTGATTGACCATTGGTCCGTATCCCGTTTCTTCCCAGGCAATGGGTATCATTTCGATCTGCTCGGTGGTATCCATGGGGTTACGAATGACCACCTTGTCGAGACGTTGCTCACCGGCGTGGTAGTATAGGTCGACCGGATTGCCTACCACGTCCCGGCCCACGAAGCGCGCGTAGTCCGTTTCCCGCCAGATTACCGAATCACGGAAGGTTACCTCCTCCCAAAAACCCAATGGATCGATGAACATGCGATGGATCTCGTGCCCCCGGATGATGGCTACTACCTCCCGGGAAAGCGTATCGGTGACGTTGCCCAGGGTATCGTAGGCGTAGCCCCTTTGGTCCGGCATGGCCCGGGCGATATAGGGTGATCGTCCGTCGGTATAGTGCTGGGCGAAATAGCCGTAGCCGTTCCACGAGGAGCGGACTTCGGTGGTGTAGGCGCCATTCGGGCCCACGCAATCGGCGATGGTGGTGAGGGTATCAATACCGGTGTAGGCAGCTGGTAAAAGGAGCCCCTCTCCGGAAGATTCCCGCTGGCAATGGATGAGCAGGAAACCTACGAAAAAAAGGGAAAGCACCTGAATAAAAGAACTGGCTGGTCGATACATGTTGGAATGGTTAGGTGACGGGATAAAAATAGGAGGTGTTCCCGACCTGAGGAATTCGTTGGTATAGGTAGAGTGGGTGGTGGTAGGTAATAACCACTGCGGTCGCGAAAAATGTCTGAATTATCCAATTTATTACTCCCCCCAACTGCTAATTTGCCAGGAAAGCATCCATGCAACAACACCGAAGTGGCTTGGCTTAACCAGCCCCTGCGAATCTATCATTTGCTCGCGGGAAATGGTGGGGCCAATATCCCACTTTTGCGGAAGCAATATTATCACCCACTGTAAACAACCAACATGTACAAAATCACTACCGTCGCCCTCCTGCTCCTTACCTCCGGTTTGGCGGGGCAAACACTTCGCATTGGAGGTAACAATCAAATCGAAAGATCAGAGAACGCTATTGCGATCGGAGAACAAGCGGGGCACGTTACCCTGCCAGCATTTATTAACTCGGATAAGTCGCCATCTTTGAAAGACTTTCGTGGAAAAATAGTCATTCTTGAGTTTTGGGCTACCTGGTGCGGTGCTTGTCTTCCGGCTATGGACCACCTGTCGGAACTAAAGGAGGAGTTTGGGGATAAACTGGACGTAATTGCCGTCTCTTATGAATCGGAAGAACGGGTGCGGAGATACATACAAAACAAACCCCTGCCTATTCTGCATGTATCCGATGAAGCTGGCAGACTCAAAACCTACTTTGATCATTATAAAATCCCCCATACCGTTTTGATCAATACCGAAGGGAACGTCATTGGTTATGCTTCTCCGGATGAAATCACCGCAACGGTCATTAAACAAGCCCTCTCCGGGAAGAAAGTAAATATTCCTATAAAAGAAGACGGCGTAAGAACATTTGACTACACAAAAGATTACTTTCCTCCTGCTCCGGGAACTTCCGAAAAGTTTCTTTTGCAGCCCAAAATGCCCGGCGCAGTTCCTATTACCAGAAGAGTAACATCGGATAAATCGGAATACCAAAACCGCAGGCTTACCCTGTTGAATCAATCACTGTATCATATCTATAAACAGGCCTTTGGTATAGCATCAGACTCCAGAATAGTAGTTGACCCAACCGTCCAGGAAAAGCTGATGAATCAAGAATTCTGTGTGGAGGTCATTGCACCCTCTCCGGATAAACTGCA
This sequence comes from uncultured Saprospiraceae bacterium, assembly GCA_964342305.1. Lineage (GTDB taxonomy): Bacteria > Bacteroidota > Bacteroidia > Chitinophagales > Saprospiraceae > DT-110. Next base: position 5,306 of record CAYFGK010000148.1, read on the forward strand.
AAAAACGTTTCAGGAAGGTTTAAAAAAGGCTGATCTGCCATACGAAGTAACCCTTAAATCGCAGGCTATTCCCGTACTTGAGCTGGTAGTGAAAGAGAAAGTAAACCTTAAAGAAAGTTCGGGTAATGTTGAAAGCGGGACACGATTTACCCGGATAAACCAATACCAGGGTACGAATAAGACCATCGATGACTTCGTCAACGATTACCTGAATAAATATATAGCGAACGTTACCGGAAAATCATTTATAAACGAGACCGGCCTGACGGCGCGCTATGACTTTAATTTTTCGTTCGAACCAGAAAACCCGTCCAGCTTTAAAGAGGAATTAGCAAAAATAGGATTTGACCTGGTACCCAAAAACAGAAACCAGCAGGTACTCCTTATTGAGGAGAAGAAATAGCATCGGCTTTTCTCCTGTTCCTTCGTCTCTTTTTTACCCATCTGACTATAAAATAGATGATGAGCGACAATACCAGTACTATTCCAATTATTAAAGCAATTCCATAGGCGTGGGTTACCAAGGTACCTTCCAGGAAATTTTGGGCGGTGGCTTCGGGGAAAAGAACCAGGAAATCGTAGCCGGCTATCATTATTTGCATCCGCCTGGGTAAGGTTTTTACCTCCGGATGACCTTTGATCGTCCTCAAATCGAAAAGTACCGGTTGATCTTTGATGACGGAGTAGAAGGGGGATTTTTGCCACTGACTGACCGATGGAAGTTCTTTTTTTCCGCCCATGAGTGGATCGAGCGTTTGTCCGGACACGGCGTCCACCATCAACGATGTCGTCTTCCAGCCTTGATCTTTCGCCCACTGGTGGATCCGAAACCCCAGGGCTTCCTGTACGGTGGGAGACTTCCCCTTGTGGAGGTGAAACGAACCAAACTTCAAAAATAAATCCGGTAAGGAGTCCCCGGTTGAGTGATGGTAATGCAGAAAATTTTCCATCATCAGCGTTTCTCTGCGCTCGTTTGACCACTTGGGATCGTCTCCCATTTGTTTTTTATAAATGTCATGAGATAGCACCAACTGATCCGTTATTCTCTTTGCCCGGGCAGAGGTAGATTCCCGGAAAGCTTCCCGAAGGTCTTCCAGTGCCTGGCCACTGCCCATGCCGATCAAAAAGGGGTTGAAGAATGCTTTGCGTTTGGCCACTCTAACGGCTTTTATTTCCTCTTTGGTAGTTGCCAGTTTTTCTAAACGATTAAGAACCACCGGGGCCCCGGCAATAAACTCCTGATCAAGTCCCCACACAGCGGTAAAACCAGTACTATCAAATTGGCTAACGGCAGATTTAAGCAAGGGAACCTCTTGCTCCAGAAAGAAAAAGGGTACAGCATGCAAATTCGTCCGCTTTCGCATAAACGCCTCGAACCGATTTTCCCGAACTAACAAAGCCACCTCTTCCGCTGTCGCCGGACCTATTTCCGTGACCAGCACTCTGGGCCGGTTGGCAGATAGTTTGGTGTATAACAGGTCCGCAAAACGGGCAATTTCCCGGACCCCATGGTTTTCACCAAACATAAACACTTTGGAAGCCTGCCCTGCCCTGATCAGGGAATCTGCTCCGGTAATCTGGCCCTGATGGAAGGTCAGTTCGGAGCTATGCTCTTCCAGCAGCGAACTAAAGCTCGTATCCTGCAGATACATGGAGCCAGAGGATAAGGCATGTACGTTTTGTACACCGAAAAACACGAGTGCAATGGATATATTTTGAAAAAACTTCATGCTATCTTTTTTCTTAAATTTATCAGAAGAAACACCCGATTAATTGGATAAATCAGACAACTCACGGCTACTGGAAATCAGTCCTCATGACCCGCATGTTGCCCAGTTTGTGGAGAAATACCAGTTTTACCGATTCGATAGTGAATCGTGGATAAAAACGGTGCCCAACGCTCGTTTGGAATGCTGGCAAATTTTTGCCGGAGGATTTACTATTTGGGATCAGGATCAGAAATGTTTTTTTCCTGCACCAACCTTTGGCGGGTATCCATCAACGAATACTTCGATGCTCTTTCATATTCCTGAAGAATTGTATTGCATCAACATTAAGTTTTACCTGCGGGCGTTGTCCCTACCTTTTTTGCGAAAGCTATATCCTCCTGATCCTACCCAGGACATTGAAAAGTATATACAGGAATATACGTCCCATCGACTGAACCTGCATTCAATTTACCTGCACGGCAAATTGAAAACCAATGAATTAGACCATTGGATTAAGGGCATCTTGAAATCCTACCAACCCGATCAAATGGTGGATGCTATCTTAGCAAAAATCGGTTCCGCCAATATTCAAACCGTAAAACAGCTGGCTGATGCGTTGAATCAGTCACCGAGAAACCTGCAACGCATTGTCCGTTTGAAGTTTAATATGAGTCCGAAAGAGCTGCTGAGCATCCATCGTTTCAGTCAAACCACGAGTCACCTGAAAATGAATCTGGACAGGTATTTTATCGAAGCACTTTCTTTTGGGTACTACGACCAGTCTCATTTCATTCGGGAATGCAAACGACTGACCGGTGTATCTCCGAAAGAATTATTTGCCAACATGCGTTTATCCACGCCCGACCTGATGATCTTGAAGTCGAAATAGATCTGTTCGTGCCCTTACAGCAGGTAAAATATACTCCAGATCATCGCCAGGTTGAACCCCGCGTGGCAACAGATCGCTCCCCACAGGGAGCCCGACCACTTTTTCATTCGGAAGAAGACCAGGCTGACGCCAAACATACCCGCTACCCACAGGAGGGCCGGGAGCGGGAAAAAGGCCCAGGTCCCCTTCGCGAATACCAGCCCGAAGTGCGCCAGGTGGGTAAGTGCAAAGGCCGCGCTATCGATCAGGGAAGCCCGCCCCTCTCCGACCGTAGTGGCAAAGCTTCCGTGCACAATACCGCGGAAGAAAAACTCCTCCCCGATCGGACTGAATAGCATGCCCGTGATCGCCATGACCGCAAACAGGATCCGCTTATCGGCCGGAGAAATGGGATCCGGGATCGCGTAGGATTGGCCGATGTAGACGTACCAGTTTTGGATGGTATCACCGTATAAACCTACTCCTATCGCATACAGCACGAGGGCCATGGCCATTCCTAACCCAAAGGCCAGAACCAAAGCCCCCCATTTCCGGGTACCGCGTATCCCGATCGACCGCCGCCCGGCTTTATGGAGAAAAAGGAAAGGCACCAGGGCCGAGACCACCATGATCGCTCCGATCGGACCGTAGTTGCCGGTCTGATTGGCGTTCAGCACCAACAAAAACCGGGGCATACAGATGATCAGCAACAGGAACAGGCCAAATCGGGCGTTGAATTGGAAGCGGTTTTGCCAGAATGGTTTGAGGTGATTGGACATTGGTTACGGGTTTTGGACTACCACTCAGGCACTTAGAGCACAAGGAGCCTTAAGTGTTCTTAGTGACCTTTGTGCCTAAGTGGTTAAGACACCTCCACTAATCAAGAATACCTAGAGTAAACCCACACACCAAGCATCAACCCCACCGTCGTAAATACGATCCCGATCAACAGCCGCGTTCTGGCGTGGGCAATGCCCTTTTCCAGCGGAATGATCTCCTCCCCGTTGGATCGGTACATCCCGGAGACCGGGGCACTTTTCGCATCCTTTTCTACGGAATAACCACCGACCAGCGACGTTTTCTTGACCATCAGACGCAGCGTATCCCCGACCTCGATGGAATCTATTTCGGCAGGTGCCAGGTAGTATAATTTCCCCCGGAGCCGGTATTCTCTGGGGTCGTTTGCCAGATAGATTTTGGCCATGACTATCCGCTGCTCCCCAAACTCTTTATGCTCTTCGAGGTTGTACGCTACCGGTTGAGCGACGGTACCCTTAACTTCTTCGTAATCGGTGGCACGCTCATTCCACGCGCCCATCATAATGAGGACGCCGACAATGGTCCAGATAGCACTCAGGATATATAACAACAGGATCATGCCTTTTCTCATTTATCTGGCAATTATGATGTTGACAGAGATAGGTTTTCCCAGGAGAGCACCCATTTTACAAAAAGAAGAATACAACCTTACCAGTACAACGGGGATCACCCGATCCCTAAGCGATTTCGATATGCATGACGTAAAAAAAATCTTTACAAGGATTACCTGGCCACCCTTGTTGAATGCATCATTTTTAATCGCCACCCCTCTTCGGTTTTCACCGCCAAAGCACTTTCCAACCACTGTCGCTGGGCGACCACGGTGTCGGCCCGAACGAATTCAGCGTAGTTATGGTAAGCCATTTGAATGGATTCGCCGTATTTATCGATTGAAATATAATCCATCCGGTTTATTCTCGTCGGTCTGTTTTCTCTGGCCAATTGTCCCCGGATATACTCCTTAATGCGGTCATTATCCCATACCTCCCCGTGTTCCAGGATGATAAAATCATCCGTGTGGTAATTGGCAATTTCATTGGAATCGACACCACCCCAAATTTTATCAAAGGAGCCCTGAATGAGTTCTTTGGCAATGTCTTCTTCCTCTTTGGTCAGGGTGTCTTCTTTGTCTGGATTCTGCTGTTGGCAGGCGGTCAAGAACAACAGTAAAAGGATGGTGATTCTCATTTTTTTAGATTCGGATAGTTACGGATAATGCTCGTGTTGATAAATAGGTACCTGCTAAGATATGGATATTGGCGCCAAGACTCTACCGCAACTTCTTGATCTTCACCACAGGACCGGGGCACAGGGCTTTATGACAACTCATACAATTCTGAACTACATTATCATAGGCACTAACCAATTGGGCTGGCTCCGCTGATTGAAGCTTTTCTATGTTTTGCAAGTAGAGGCTTGCAAAAGCTTTGTACTCGTCGGAAGCAGCTTTGTCAGGATCCGTAGCGTGAGCAGTTAGTATTTTATCATGATCCAAATTAATGAAAATGGGCTCACCATCTGCTATTTGCTTTTTGATTAGTTGAGCTTCGTCAAACATCGCCCGCATCAATAAGGCCAACTCGCTATCGCCATTGGGGTTGATGATTTGTTGGGGTACGGGCTCCTCTGTCGTTGTCGTATCTCCTGTCTCTTCAGTGCAGGACACCGCCATAGCGAAGATGAAAAAGAAACCTACGATCACTTTCAGTCGGTTCGTCATGGTGTACTATTTTTCGGGCTCATATACCGACAACGAAGTGGTTTTGCTCCGCAGTACTTCGTGCTGGGACTCCAAACCACTTCGAGTCGAGTATATACTCGCGTGAAAAGGTTGGGCAAAGCCCAAACCTTTTCGAAAGCGGTATAATTATCCTCCGGCACCCGGTAGTGCTATCTGATTCTTTGCGGGCTTTTAAGCTCTGTTAAATGAGGTTTCCATCATAGCTAACTCACTATTTGGAACTCCCATTTTGGAAGCTCTTTTTTTCCATTGACTCACAATATCCTTAGTCTTATCGATAAATCCTTTTGCCTCATCCTCTTCCCATCTGAAATAATCCGTGACGTCCATGCACAGATCAAAATCAAGGCTATTGTCATCTTCTGAGATATTTAGGCTTAAACCTGTTCCCTTTTCAGTCGGATTGATATCAAATGCCGGAGAAAGATGCCATCCATCATTTGCAAATAAAAAACCATGGTTTCTTAAATGGTCATCCGTATTCGATATAGCTACAGAGAATACTATCCTTCGCCACAACTCTCTAATATCCCGATTTGCATCGCCTCCATATTGCTCTATTAGCTCCACAATTTCAAGATAACTCCCTCCTTCTTTATGATTATAGCCATCTTTATACCCAAGCAAGGACATGGCAGATGCAAAATGAATGCGTTTATTGTCCTTTGTTCGATCGAATCGTTTAGTTAAAAATGTATGTCTCTTTTGAGAATAAACCTCAGCCTGCCCGACTGCCACATGTATGCCCAGCTCTTTTGCCATTTGATTGACAATTAATTCCCAAGCTCCACTATCCTTCTCATCCTTTTTACTCGGGAATTTAGCAATCCATAAGGATCCTTCGGGATCTTTTACACTGGCCTTCGGCCTTGCTCCACCCAAGGAAGATCCTGGGGCCATTAACATCATCAACCATTTCTGTGCATGTTCATCTTTAAAAAAATCATCATCTTCAATTCGTAAGCTTGCCTGCTCTAGCTCTCTTATACTTGTAAAGGGCGGCACATCGGCACCCGCTTGCTTTGATAGAAAATCTCCTTCCCGGTCTAATTTAAACCGTAAGGCACCCATTCTTGTCTCATCATTTACTCCCAACAAGTAATCTGATTCGGTTAGTCTCTTTTTAGCTTGACCTGTTTTACGCGATAGTATTGCCTCTCTTCGCTCCATAAGCATCCTTCCCCACCGATCCGGTGATGAATCCAGGAACAATCCAAAGTTTGGCTTATCGTCATTTATATATTGAGGTCCTTCATATAGTTTTAGATCAGGATCAACCTCCTGGGCAAATCCGCTTTTAAGCCATGATTCGGCATATTCAAAAGAGAAAACCTCTTCCCCTCTTAATTGCTGAGACCTTAAAATGCCCATTTCCGAGGTTTCTGGCAACCCAATCCAATCTGCATATACAGCTATCTCTTTCATTCCCCCTTAGATTTTCCGGATCCCCTCTTTTTGGGCAATAGGTTTATATCCTGCAGTTTTCTACCTAATAGATCATCTTTTGCTATCCTTTCCAGTTCCTCCTTAAATCCAAAAACGGACAACACTTGTAGTATAATTCCAATACTAATGTGTTCACTTCCTTTTTCGACATGCCAAAGTGTCTTTCTGGATATGTTGGCCCTGTTTGCGACTTGCTCCGCGGTTAACTTCCTTCTTAATCTGGCTAGTTTGATGTTTTCACCCAGATTTTCTAATATCCTTTTCTCTTTCGGCAATAGCCTAGGTCTTTTTGCAGGCATAACGTTTCTATTTAGAAACAAAATACGCATTTTGTTACTAAATAGAAACGTTATCTAATAGAATTTTTTAAGTTTCCAGCCTAGCTATTAGGAAAAAATCGGAATCTTATACCATTTTTCAATTCGGGCAATAGTGCTGCCCAAATATCATTCCGTTGAAGTCAACTCAATTATACTCTATTCGTAAGGGATCTGGGAACCCAGCACGAAGTACTGCAAAGTGGTTTGCCCCCTATTAACCTTAATCTCAACCTTCTCAGCCCGCCGAAACAAAGTGGAGGAGGGAATCTTTGCCCTAAAAGAGTTAATTGCCAATGTTAAAAAAACATATATTTATAAGCCACCTCACTCCCTTACCGGACCATCCTCCGGCACTTGGTATTCCTTCCTGATCCTTTCCAACTCGCGGTGCATCCTATCCTGGATATCCCGGTAAGCCGGGTCACCGTAGACGTTGTTGACCTCATACTTATCCTTTGTCAGATCATACAGCTCCCACTCGTCGATATCGTGGTAAAAATGGACCAGCTTATGGTCGGTCGAGACGATGCCGTAGTGCCGTTTCACCGCGTGCTCCCCCGGATACTCGTAATAGTGGTAGTAGGCGAATGCCCGCTCCCAGTCACCCTCGCTCGTCAAGACGGGCATAAAACTTTGTCCCTGCATATCATCGGGGACGGGTACGCCGGCCGCCTCCAGGAGAGTGGGCGCAAAGTCCAGGTTTTGCACCATGGCGTTGCTCTGGGCGCCTGCCTCTATCCGTTGGGGCCAACGAATCAGCAAGGGTGTTTTAAAGGATTCCTGGTAGATAAATCGCTTGTCGAACCAGCCGTGTTCCCCCAGGTAAAAGCCCTGATCGGAGGTATACACCACGATGGTATTTTCGGCCAAACCGTTTTCCTCCAGGTAGTCCAATACCCGTCCGATGTTATCGTCCATGATGGAGACACAGGCCAGGTAATCCTGCATATACCGCTGGTATTTCCACGATCGTTTTTCCCGTTCATCCATGTCGGGCCACTGTTCCAGAAACTCGGCGGCAATGGAATCCAGTATGGGCTGCAAACGTGCCTTTTGTTGGTCGTTCGCTTTGTTGTAGTGGGCCTCAAAAAAGCGGGTATCCCGATCGTCCACGGCCGCATCCAGTTGTTCCACGGCTGCCGGTAATACTTTGCAATCGTAGCTCAGCAGCATGTGTTCCAGAATCCCCATTTCGGCAGTACGGGCAGCTTCCCCCCGTGTCGCAAAGTCGTCGTGCAGCGTGGCCGGTTTCGGGAAGGTCTTTTTCCGGAATTCCGCCATTTTTTCGGCCGTCGGCCACCAGGGACGATGGGGTGACTTATGGAAATACATCATCATGAAGGGCTCGTCCTGGTCCTTATGCTGATCCAGCCAATCGATCGACATATCGGTGATAATTTCCGTAGCGTACCCGGTGGTGTGGATCCGTCCCTCGGTGGAGGTGATAAAATCGGGGTTGTAGTAGTCGCCCTGCCCCGGCAGGATGGCAAAGTCATCAAACCCCTTGGGATTATTCCCAAAATGGAGCTTTCCGAACAGGGCGGTCTGGTACCCATGCTTTCGCAAAAGCTGGGGGAAGGTCACCTGACTGGTGTCGAAAGGGGAGATATTGTCCTTCTTCCCGTGGATGTGCGTGTGCTTCCCCGTGAGGATGGTCGCCCGCGATGGCGCACAAATGGAATTGGTGACGGAAGCATTCCAAAACAGCATGCCCTCTCTGGCCAGCCGGTCGATGTTGGGCGTCGGCAGCAGCGCATCGTTATAGGCACTAATGGCCTGATACGCATGATCATCCGACATGATGAAGAGGATATTGGGACGGGTTGGCTCGATGGGTTTGGGTTGGCAGGTGGAGAGGAGGAGGGTTAGGGAGATGAGGAGGGCGAGGTTTTTCATGGGAGCGATCATTTATTCAAAGGTCAAATCAAAATAGGGGGAAATCGAATACACAGATGTTATTAACCTGGCTACTTATTCAATTGACTTTAACCCTGTAGTAATAGTCTGAATCCTTGATTGGCCAGTATTTATATTCAATGGTGTCTTTACCAGAATATATCTCACTTTGAAAGTCGACCACGACTTCTCTTTCCAGAATCGGCTCATCATAAAAATCTAGCAGCTCAATCAATATGGACTCTACGTCGGAGTCCTCACTAGAAATTGCCATGTTTAAACTGCCAAATTTCTCATTTCTATGTACATGTGTTAACTCCCTAAGAAATACAGGCTCTTCCTTTTTTATATTAAAACCAATACAATTTTCAGGATAGGTCTTTGAACTCAACGAATCTTTAAGTACTAATTGGAATTCATTCTGTGTCTCCAATATCCTACCGTCAAAAACAAATCCATGGAATTCCTTACAATCACTGGTTCTAATTTGAGATAACACATGTTCAATTTCTAATAGGTTAGTTAAGTAAAATTCCTGAACTATCACATTTTGTGTCTTAATGGTGCAACCATTCATCAAAAGCCAAAGTCCTAAGGTTATACAGGAAAGGCGAATTAATGTAGGTTTAATTTCCCTTGTTAGACCACCTGTTTTACCAGCCTTTAGTTTAACCCAATTTAGCTTTATTAATTTTTTCTGCATTTATCTACTAAGGGTGTTGTCAAAAAAATAAATATATCTAAGATAATTTTTCAAATACAACACAAACTTGAACCTCTTCAGGGTAAATCTTTAAAATATTAGTATCAATTGACCTTATGCTAAGTATTTGTATTTTTTGAGTTGATTTTTAAAGGATTCTTTTGGTCTCTTGCCGTGCTACAGGTGCAGAGCCGCTTTACGTAGATAACGGAGTATTGTCGGCCACACTGTATTTTGTGCCGGATTATATTTTAACTTGAGAGACCAAGTAAAAAATATTATCTCCTATCATTTCTTTCTTTTTTACTTGTTCTCCATTAAAAGTAAACTTCTTTAAAAACTCGTCATTCAATTCCCCCTTTACAATTCTATGAAATTCTCTTGTTTCAAATCTACTTAATTGATCCACTATTCCATTTCTTTTTACTAGTGAAATTTCTATTACAATTTCATTATTATTTGAAACCCTTAAACATTTTAGATCAATAATTTTCGAGTCAGCATGAAAGCAACTATCCATAATATCGATTGGAAATTCCTTCATTAACTCATGAGGCTTAATACACTTATAGTCATCGGGAATTGTTATCGGACCACTGATTATTTTTGTGGATCTAAGGTTTTTAAGTTTTTGATTTAATGAATATTCTGAAACAGAATCTACAATCTTAAGATAGCATGATAGATTACTCATTGTCTGGTCATACTCAAATTGATTTATATCGTTACATGAGTTAAAAAGTAAAGAAAAAGTAATCAGCAAAGTTGTTTTTGAAAGGTAACTCATCAGGTTATATTTCATTCACAGTTCTCTTTTTATATCTTATTGAGTTTAGCATTCTTGTGTTTACTGGTACACAACGGCAGACTGTGCAAGAACTATTTGCTATCAAAATAAATATAACGTTTAAAAGTGAAAATCGGGGCTATTTTGAACAATGCTCTTCAAAAACAAAGAAAAGTGCATAAAAGTAATGATACCTTATAGTTTTTGCACGCTCTGACGAAGGATTGCGTTTGCGTGGTGTTGTAAAGAAACGAAAAGTTTCTCTGCCCACCGTAAAGCCGCTACCGGAGCGGGGTTAAAGCCGACTTGCGTTTATTTGTTGTTGTACAAAACCTAAAGGTAACTGAAGCGGGTGCCTAAGCTTCCATTCAGTT
>CAYFGK010000149.1:0-15807 GCA_964342305.1 uncultured Saprospiraceae bacterium
TTGACTCATTTGGTACAAATTATTGGAGTTAATGGATTATTGCCACAAAGGCAATTGGTTGTTATTTAATCTTTGTTTCTTTTTCAATGACGATATAATACGGAGCAGGAAGATTACCGCCAAACCAAGCGTTAATCTCGCGCGTCAGTTTTCGCAATCGAGAGAACTGGAAGACATGCTCTACTGCTACGCCGTGTGCTACCTTCACTGACAGTCTTACTTGGTCGCGTCTGTAATCAATATTAGCCACACCCTGTAGCCACGAATCGTGTGGTACCGTGAACAGGGTATCGGTGTACTTCGTGCTACCATCAACATGCTGATAGGCGTTAATCTCGAATAGCTGCGTATCCACATTCCACCGCCAACCGAGCATGAAGCTGTTTTCGTGGTTGGTGAACAGGTGAAAGCTCACGCCAAGCAGTTTGTTCCAATCCATCTGATCGGCATTTCCATGATCGTACGCCGCCTGCAGGAACCGAACGCTGAAAAAATAGCGTTTCGGCTTCCATTTCCATCGCAGCAGCAATGGACGTGAAGCATGTTGACCTGGCTGGATGGTGTATTTGAGCATCACTATCGTATTTGCACGGCAATTATCCGTGTACCATCCATCTTTGCCCCTTCCCAGAATATGCGCCGACTATCGATTTGGGTACGGTTGAGCGTTACCGTCTCGCCGATTTCGCTCATGTTTATGATGGTGATCGATTTGTTCGATTCAATGCGCACGGCACTATTCCCCGCGTCGGTGGTGAATACGACCCGGCCAAGTGGATTCAGCACTGATTCAATATTGAAGATTGGCGTAGTGCCCACTCTCATGCGCCACTGGCCGATGAACTGATTCCCTAGGCGCGCCCAGGTCCAGTCATAGTATAGGCTATCCATTTGGGTGAGCGCCAGACTGGCAAGGCGTTGACCTTCCAGTCGTGCTTCATTTGCTTGCACTTCGTAGTAACTTTGTTGACGCTTCACCTCTAAGGTGCGCGTGAACAAATACTCTATCATGCTAAGGCTGTCGATGGCTGCCGTTGCAGGCTCAAACGACTGGTTCGTCTGGTCGTTTTGCAGGGGCTGGGTGATGCGTAGCAGGAACGTACTGTCCGATGGCTTGATCAGATCGTACTGGGTTTGGGCTTGTCCCAAAAAGGCCAGGCAGGCCAGTATCATAGTGAATATGAAATGTTTCATGGCTGTATGATTAAAAGTTTGAGAATACAAGTATTTCATCGTTAGTATCGTCGTAAATAAGCTCCAACCATCCTGTACCCTCGGGCACATTGACTAAGGTGTAGGTACTGGCAATGCCGTCCAGGTATCGAAACTGGGTACTGCCTGTTGTGGCTAATGTGAAGTCTCCCAATGTACCCACGAAAGTTTCATCCTCGTAAACCATCAATTTCACCGCTGCGCCATCTTGGGCACCTGTCATGTTGAAAGTCAGGGTCACATTGGCAGTCGTATCGTGGGCGAACGTGCTGATTTCGTTGTGTACAAAGAATGCCGTGGGCGTAGTGCTTACACTCGTGTTTCGTGCACGAAAGGGTGTGAAACTGTATTCGCCCACGTCAGTGGTTGCGTCGTCTACATATGCTTTCGTGGCCGCGTCTTGGTCGGCGGTTGGATCTGCAAGGTTGGTTATTTGGTTTGCGCCTGCGTCGGTGCCTTGTGATAATACAGTCAGCAGGTCTGGCGTGAAGGAATTCCAATCTACGCCGTCTGACCAGTAGGGTTGGTTTTCGGTGGTGTTGTAGTAGAAATTGATGCCAGAAGATGCGCTAGGTTCTTGGATAGTTGTAGACTCTTGGAAAGGTATTGGTTCAGACTCAGATATATATATACCACTTGGGGTAATTCTATTAATTGCGATAGCTGATTCTCCAGGAAGGTTACTACTACTGGATACTATAATTGAGTTCCTGAAAAAGTGAACATCCTCGCTTGAATATGTTGACCCATCTGATCGAAAATTACATCCGGACTCAAAAAGCTGAGAGTCGCTTAATGATATCCCATATAAACCCCAACCACTGGAGGTGCAATTGGACATACTAACAACTGAACCTCTTTTCAGTGCAATAGGTATATCCGATGTAACTCCCAATGAGGAAATATGTAAATTGTCAACCCTAGCTACTGCATTTTCAAACGAGACTGCTTGAGTAGATGTAGTTCCAGAAATATCAATGTCTCTTAACTGAATTGACGTAGATACAGAGAACTCAAATGCTCTGTTGAAATTGATTAGCTCAACATTATTCCAGTAAATGTTCGAGGCTCTTGTGGATACGTAGAATCTGTTTGTTTCACTGGAACTCCTACCAAACGTATCCATTTCAATAGTGAAATCTTGTATTTGGGGAGGCAAACACTGATCTGTGCGTAAAAATATTTCCGATGTACCATTTGGGTTGAAAATAGATGTATCTGGACATGTTAAAGTAATATTGGAGTAATCCCCACCCTGGATATAGAACCCATTTGAAAAGACAGCTTTACTGTTATCTGAGTTTCGATCAATAAGAATTGTTAACCTTTTGATCCCATCTGTACTATCATAAGCTGGATAGTACTGGCTTCCAAATTCTAAAGCTTGATTTAATGAGCTATAATCACATCCCGTATTGCAGACCGTAATTGTATCTGATTCTGATAGGAAATTTACGGTTGGTTGTGCTACCCAAATGGTTCCATTCCATCGAAGTGCATCATTTAGATCAGCGCCTTCTTGCGTTAGATTACTTGGAGGCATTGTAATGTCATCTCCGATGCTTGATAGATTCCTCTGGAAAAGATTTCCATCATCATCGTACATGCCTATTTTAAAGAGCGTGTTATCCTCTGTAATTGTTCTTACTCTTAAGCCACCATTAATATCTAATGTTGCAGTTGGGACAGATGTGCCGACACCAATTCCACTTTCACTATCATCTACATATAACAAGTTAGCCGCAAACGATATATCACCTGATTCAAAGAAAGCAGCCTGCTGTTTTGAATTTAGGTAGTTATACATAACAAGAGGCCCATTTTCATTAAGTTGACCAAAGTAGAAATCTAGCCCTCCTCCTGAATCAATCCACCACAATAATGAATTACCAGAACCACCTGGACTTCTCAGGTATAAATTAGTATTAGCAGTGCCTTGCAATCCTATGTCCCCACTTCCCTTAACTTCTAATTGGTATATGGGACTAAGTTCACTTATTCCTAGTCTGCCATTAAAAAATGCATCAGCAGATGCACCCTGTCGTAAAACTAAAGCTGCTTGACTTCTTGACCCAGTAGATGTTCCAAATCTTAGTTCGCCGCCTACCCCACGCACATCAAATGTAGGTTCAGAGTCTTCTCTAATACGTAAACGTGGTGACACACTCTCTATTACGATGTTGTTACTAGTGATTGCACCATTATCCGTTACAGCCTCTAAATCAATAGTTGGATTTTGGGAGTAAGCATACGCCTCATTCCACTGCGCCACCTCATCAGTAAGGTCATTGTAGTACACATCGTCGAGATCATCGACGACCAGGAATTTGTATTCGTTGGGGTCTTCGGTGAGGCCGATTGTAAACTCATCCAGAATACTTGCCACCGACCTTTTGGCTACGCGGTAGTAGGTTGTATCGCTGGCAAGGGCTGTGCGGAAACCCGTCAGTACAAAGCTCGATGTGTCGTTTTGAGGTATGCCCTGGCCGATTTGTAGTAGGTCGGCATTAAGCTCGATACCAAAGCCAGTGCCATCCGGAACACGAAGCGAGATAAGATCAGATTGCATTCGTATTTCGCCATTACTGAATATATCAGCCACGCCACCTGCTTGCACTTCAAAGTCATCATTCGCTAAGATATCTACATCTGATCCAGGGTTTGTAGCCCAAATCGCTGTGTTGTTTAGGTTGGCGGCGAAGAAGTTATTCTCTCGAGATAGTCGGGCGAATAGACTGTCCACCCAAAGCTGACTGACCCTCTGCCCTGAACTATCTACACCGATCTTGATGCCGTGGTGATACTGGTCGAAAACCGATTCGGTGTTACCTTCTGACGTACTAGAATATATGCGAGGATTTCCGTCACCAGAATTACGTCCCCAAATCGTGTATGCATCATCACTTAACGCGCCTGCCTTATATCCATCAATGGAATTTTCTGATGCGTTCCAGTAAGCGCCAATATCTCCAGACAGGTATTCAGTTGAAATACTTAGCGAAAAGAGATCAGTTGTTTCAATAGATGTATTTTCATTTAGCTGCCCACCTAATTTGACATAGGTAGTGTCAACAATTAGATATGAACTCAGTCCATTTTCAGCACCTACGAAATCAAGGTATACTGACAAGTCAATCGGTGTGCCGCCGTTCTCCAACGTTAATTCATTTTCATTTAAGGAGAGAGCCTGATCATCCGTGTTGTCAAGGTAGGGGGAAAGGTCTACACCCGTCCCCCGGTCAATGGATAGCAGATCACCCGATAGTGATAAGTTTTGCTGGTCAGTATCATCGAACGCTGGCCGGAGATCGGCGGTGTCTGCCCTGTCTTTGCCATCTGGCTGCCGAATACTGATAATGATGTTAGAATCCTGGGCAAGTTCAAAGCGAGTGATAAGACCCACGGAATCTCCTGGAGGAAATGGGCAACGTTCCAGCGTATCGACAATCTGTTGACTCGTGGCGAAATCGGTGGCAATCGTTTCAATAAGGTAGTCTGAATTTTCCCCATATGTGATAACCACAATATTCCCACGCGCTTTCGCGGAATAGGGTTGTTCGATGTACGAAGAACGGCCAAAGGGATCTTCTATCCGCGCTCCAAAAAAGGGTATCCCCTGCTTCAATTCAGGGGGGCAAATGTCGCAGTCTGCATCTTGGATGGTGTCTCCATTAACGCATTCGATCTTGTACTTAAGCTGGATGGGGATTTGCGCGTAGGATGCAGCGAACCCCATCAATACAAAAAGGATAGGAAGCAACCTTTTCATCTGGTTGGTTTTAGGGGCTGGTTTGGAAAAGCGGGGGGCAAAACGCCCCCCACAAGCAGAATCAAAACAAACGTAGTAGGGTGTCACACTACTCGAAAATGACGGTAGAGTTGACCTGTACCGCGTCCACACTGCCAAAGCGAACGATACCGTCCAGGGTCTTTGCGCGAAACCGCACTCGGTACACTTCGTTGGTAGTATCCACAGTGACAGAGATTGAACCGGAAACGACCGGCACACTCAACGCTGTGAATGCAGTACCAATATCAGTGGCCAGCGTTCCAGCTGTGGTTACATCGGTAGCGCCACCATCCGTATAATTATACGGGGTATTAGCCAGGGCGGAAGAACCACCGTCATACTTCACCGGACCGGCAGCGCCTTCCAGTGTCAGTTCGTAATCAGCAGCAGGAACGGCCGTATTGGCTCGGGTAGTCGCTTGCAGCGTAGAGCCACCACCTACATCAGAAAGCAAGATGCCTTCCAAAGCCAGCTGGCCGGTATGCGTGATGGTCAGATCACCACCAGAATAGCTCACTGCAACGATTGGCGAAATTTCTTCTTTCACTCCATTCTTGGTGAGTGTGTCAATCACAGCCTTTTCGACAGCAGCGGCATCGGTAGCATCGACAGCAGCAGCCAGCGTATGCGTGGTGCCCGCGATCTTGATAGCTGTAAGATTGCCACTGGTGGTCACAGTGATAGTGTCCTGACCGGGCTTTGCTTTGAATGATTCAGGGGTAGCTAACTTCATGTTGTTCTCGTCCCCCGCATTTACGTTGGCCCGGATTCGTCCGGCGGCCAAAATGGTGTCGATATTCATTATCTCGGTTTTTGGGTATTATTCAAATTGTTTA
The DNA here is from genome assembly GCA_964342305.1 of uncultured Saprospiraceae bacterium. Lineage (GTDB taxonomy): Bacteria > Bacteroidota > Bacteroidia > Chitinophagales > Saprospiraceae > DT-110. The sequence goes on from CAYFGK010000149.1 coordinate 5,839, forward strand.
TCAACGTCTGCCCATTTGTTCCCTTCCGGGTGGGGGCATTTAATTTTCTTGAATAGGATCGTTTTCATGTACGCCTTAGTGGCCGTCGGGCACCCGCATTGGGTGCAACCTGGCATTTCTAGGGACTTCGACTTAAGGGGTTTCACCATCCCGTATAGGGGGCATTTTTTACAGACCTCAACCCGGGCATCACCCCACTGCTTAGGCACTAATTTGCCGCCCAATTTCACTACCTCCGAAAAGGTTTCTTTCACCCACGTCTTTTGTTCGTTCGATTCTTCCATTAATAGAAGCTATATCCGTTCAGGTCTACTGATTCTTTTTTCTTGCTCGTTTTGTCTGCGTCCTCCGAAGGTTCTGCGTACAGATCAGTCCCACTTGACGTTTCGCAAGTATCCGATTCGATGAACTCAAAGTACTTTTTGAATACGTCCTTCGCTTTGTTTTCTTCCAAGTGGTACTCTACGTTCGCCCAGCTGATCTTCAACTGCGTATTCACCCAATTCTGCAACCGCTTAACCGGATCAGTACCGGCAGCCTTGAAGGTTTCGCCGTTCAGTTGAACCGTTCCGGATGCCGTCATTTGCGTTTCCATGCGCGGCACCGTATTCTGGATCACCCGCATAGACAAGTACCGGCGTAAGACCTCGTACCAGAAGGTGTTTAGGTCATCATCGTCGAACTTGTCGGCCTGCTTCCAGTCAGCTGTATGCGTAGGCTCATAATCCGTTTCCGCCGTCGCTTCGTATATCAACCCATTGTATACCACCTTATCACCAACGCTGTACGTTTTTGACTGGTAGGGATCAGCTTCATGAGTGACCAAGCTACCTATCAGGAAATCATAGAAAGACTTGCCCAGACGGGTCCTGCGCTCCATCAATTCCACCTGCTTGATGTCATCAATGGTACAACCTGGGAACTCGTCGCCCAGTTTGGCATCAGCCATCACTTCGCTTCTATTCAGCAGGGTCGGGTTCATTGATTTCTACATTTGAGGAACCAGGGCGCAGGCTTTCCACCAGCGTACTGATTCGGTCCTCGAAATTGAATTGGAATTCTTTCATTGGTTCGCGTCGGTTCTGATCGAACACATGATCCATGATGACCTTCCAGGTTCTTTCCCATAGCGACTGCTTAGGCTTAATAGCCCTTGTGTTACACACCAAGAATTCATTGATCAGTAGGTCACTACCGATACCAGAACTCGCCCGGGAAAATCCAGCCACCACCTTGCTCCAATTGTGTGAAGCGTAGATATAGTCGCTCGCCCGGCTCGTTACAGTATCCAGCCATCGGTAATCTCTACTGATGTCCATCTTCACCGCTTCGGGGGGCTTACCACCGTGGGGGTACTCAATCACTCCCATCGCTTGCGCTTCCTCGTAATCGCCATTCTGGGTCATTATCTGACGCAAAGCAGATACCGCCTCTCGGCCACCTCCGGAACCTCCGTCTCGGTTGCGTATGTTCTGTTCGGCTTTCTCCATCAGTAGCAAGACCAGCGAAACAAGGTCTGTAGATGTCACTTTGCCTGTGTGGTTGGCTACCTGCCATTCCACGAATTGCCACCAGATAGATGGCATTGACTTTGGCTTGCCATAGTACTTGCTATGGTCGCGCTTATTCTTTACGATCAGCACTGATTCCCGGTACCCTTCTCGCTCTGTCCACTCAGGGAAAACCTTCACCATTCGTGGCGGATCAACATCCAGTCGGTTCGCAAAGAATAACAGGCTATCGCCTACCACTACCCGATCTGCTTTTCGCGCATCGGTCTGGTGAAACATCCAGTTGTATGGGTGCAACGATTCAACGTCATAGCCAAATGATCCTCCCACCTCTGCTTCTCGGATCAAGAGCGCAGCCGTTCCGGTAAGCTCGAGGTTCCTGTCAGCGTCTTTCGTTGTGTCAATGATCTTTTCGATACCAATTCCATACTCCCGGGAGGTCCGGGCAAATTCAATGGCTTGGGCATCACCTACATCCTCGCTGTTCAAGCTCAACCCCTCGATCGGGGCAAACGAAACATTCATCTTTCCATCAAAGGCCCACTCTATCTTGCGATCTATACATACTCCATTCGACGCAGAAAGGTCGTACAGGTCGTACAGGATGCGCAATAGCATGTGAGCAGAACCATTAGTCGCACCCGCATAAGGCACCAGGTTGAAATCCCGGTAAAAGTTGAATAACCTACGGTCATCCCTCAGACTTCTCGGAAGCGGGTTTTTCAGTTTGAACATCAGCGTCTTTCGGTTCTACTTTGACTTTACGAATGATGTGATCCAGTCCGGTTTCATACAAGATTTTGTACTCATCCTGCGTGGCCTCTTTAACCTGGATCGGGTCTTTCGGTGGTTGGCGGGGGATAATCGAATCCCCCCCAATTCCAATCAGTTTACCATCGCGATGGGTGTGAACCGGATTTTTCCGGTATCGCTCAATAGGTTCGTACTTGTACGTAACTTTTGCCATCGTTTGGGTTTTCAGTTCTCAATTACAGTGTGCGCATGGTCGCAATATCCACAGTGGAAAACACTGGTGGAGAAGATTGGCGGCCAAGGATATCGAAATCGTCACGCACTTTGTCGTCGGCAGTACCGAACGCGCCGGACGTAGCCAACCATCGGTTCACGTGGCATCCTCGAACGGGCTCTACCCATGATCCATCCTTGTAATCCTGACCAAATACGCGGGTAACTCCATTTTCGAAGTGTACCTGGATGATCAGATCACAGCATTGCTTCATATTCTCCAGGGCAGTGGTGCGTGCTTCTTGTTGACCTCGGATCACCAGACCAGTGGCCGTGACCTCGAAGAATCCGTTGTCCTCGTTGAACAGGAAGTCTACCCGGGCATTCTCGCGCTCTGCTGAAATCTCGCCCCACGTTCCCCCGGATTCCATTGTCCAGGCAGTTACAGTTCGACCAGTCAGCGTTGTAGCACTGAAATCGATCTCCGTGGACTTCGTATAGAAAATTGCCGCTACGCCTGATTGACCGTCACAGCTGATCTTTTGGATGTCAGCAACGGCACAGCTAAATTCTGGCATGATATATTAGTTTTCGGTTTTTGGGATTGGATGGGAACCGGGATCAACCCGGCCCCTGTCCTTTATGTTGAGCCTTGCGATTACTCGGTGTATCCGATGGTGGACACCATATAATTCGGGTCAGCAATTGCAGCCTTCACAGCAGCGTGAGACTTCACCACGTATTGACCGTAGTTGTCCCGGCTCGGGTCGGTCACCTTAGCGACCATCAGGCCGATCTGATCACGCTCCACCTCGGGAATAACCCCAAACTGGTGCCCCATCTGAATGTTACCGGATCCAAAGATGCCGGCGAAGTGGGTGCGACCTTTCAGGTATTCATCGTATGCCGACACGTCCTGCAGGGGCACGATGGGCAGAATACCGTCGAGGTAGTACACGAACTGTGGCGTTGGTGAATTTTCCGCAGCGATACGCTCACGGGTGATCCGGGTACGGTTGGTGGCAGTCTTCTCGGACTCAGCGTTCCAGTAGCGCACCACGGCGTTGAAGAAGCTGTCCGACAGACCGATCAGAGGCATGAAGCTCCGGCCACCACCGCGGATCATACCACCGTGGTTGATCAGTTGGCGAAGAGGTTTCGGTGCGGCCTTTTTCAGATTTTCCAACAGCTTCACAATGTCGCCGGTGTAGTCACCTTCGCCATCGAAGTCGGAGTCATCGAAAGAAGCCACGTTCAGGTGGTCATACTTCTCCTTGGCCAGATCGTAAGCCAGCTTCACCCATCCACGAGCAGACCCGTGGGTCTTCTTGAACATGTCGGTGATCGTGGTCGTGTTGTCTTCGGAGTAGTTGACGGTATTCACATTGTACAGGCGACCAGCGGACAGCGTTGCGCGTAGGCCCTCAACGGAATTGGCCATGAGTTCTTCCATCATCAGGTTGAAAGCGGCTACACCCTCATCGGTCAGGATCAGGTCACCATTGGCAACCGCCTCCATCCAGTGTTCGTAGGTGGAATCCAGCAGTTCGTCCTGGCACCACTTCTCGTTCATGGCGATGAATTCGGGGATCAATTCCCGGCGACCCATTTGCAGCGTTCCGGTAGAGTCGTAGGAACAGGAGGTATAAGGCTGCCAAACGAGTTTGGTGCCTTTCGGCTGATGGAGGATGTACTTTTGCTTGCGGTTCATGCGCATGTAGCTGTACACACCGAACAGATTCTGGTAGAATCCGAAGGTGTCCAGGTATTCAGCGCGAACCATCTGGTTCATTTCCCCTGTCTCGAATGCGAAGCCGTTGGCTTGTCCATCGGGCAGTCGGCTGGGGGCTACAGAAATAAGTGGCATTATCGTTTAAGTTTTCGGTTTTTGGGATATGGTTGTGGCTGGTAATCAGATAGCCGTCAACCGTTTATTTCTTGGATCCGTACTTAGCCTCGTTCTGGGCTTTTGCGAACTTCTGTCCGAACTGACGCTCGACTGCATCCCCGCTCGGAGGATTGCCGGTAGAGTTGTCACCCGTGCCTTGACCGTTACCAGCTTTCAGGTTGGCGATGGTCGTTTTCAGGGTTTCATTTTCGGTTTCCAGGCTCCGTGCTTTGGCTTCCAGGTTGGTCACCTTGGATTCCAATTCACCATTGGCGCTTTTGGCTTCGTCCAGGCTGTTTTGCAGGCCTTCGATCTTCGTGTTGAGCGCGTCGATTTTCGGTTTCAGGGCGTTCTGAATGGCTTTTTCGACTGTCTCACTGGTGATGCCAGGAGCATCGACCTTGACTTCTGTCTTGCCATCGTCCTGCGTGCCGGGATTGTCAACCTTGCTTTCGGGAGCGCCGGTATCGGGCTTCCCTTCATCACCCTTGTCATCAGTGCCGAAATACTTGTCAACCACTTCGGCCAGGGCGTTAATGAAATTTTTGTGCTTACTCATTTTTGGTTGTGGTTCGTTTTCCTGAATCAAATTTTGGGGTACATTCTTGAATGGCAACCTGTCATCAGGCTTGAATTGGGCGGCCAGCTTTACCCCTTTGGTGACCTTATCCACAAATCCCAGTTCCAGGGCCCGCGATGCAGTCAACCATGTTTCTTTCTCCATCATGGATTCGATTTCTTCGCGATCCAATCCGGTCTTTTTCTCGTAGATATCCACCAGTTGCGCCTTCATGCTGTCCATCAACTCCGCTACCCGGCGCAAGTCTTCGGATTTTCCGAAAGCCCCGGCCGTCGGGTCGTGAATCATGAAGTATCCGTTCTCGGGCATCTCCACCCGGTCACCGGCAAGAGCAATGATGGTACCCATCGATGCAGCATACCCTACAATGCGAGTAGTCACCTTAGCCTTATGACCTCGAAGCAAGTTGTAGATGGCCAGGCCATTCAGGACATCGCCACCGAATGAGTTTATGGGCACGATGATTCGTGTTCCATCGTAGTCCCTCAGTTGGCTTTCCAGGGTTTCGTAGGTGAAACCCCATCCGTCGATCTCCTGTACAGTCTGAATTACCAGTGCTTCACTTGGCATAGCTATCGTTTAGTCGGCTTTGGAGTAGTCAATTCGTACTCCGTCCCGCATCGGTTTTAATTTTAGCCACCATCCGCCCAGGGGCTTCGGTGCTACTATCTTTTCCACTCCGAAACCGTCCCCGGATGTGAATTCATCCTTGTAGGTCGGACAGTTGAAGTGGTGTAATACTCTCTTGGAGACTTCCCCGGTTTGTTTTGTGATGTACTGTGTAGCCGTGTTGATCCAGCGTTCGTGGTTGTGGCCGGAAAAGATCAGGTCAGCTTGTGGCACAATGACTGCGTATCGCTGGGTACCAAGCGTCCCCTTGGTTACCGCCCCGCCGTACTTCCCATGATGGAAAAAGGCAAGCGCAGATCGAACCATGCCGCCGTCAGGCTTGACGAACTTGAACCGAATGAACCCCTGATAGGGCATGTGCTCTACTGGTGATCCGGCGCGATTCAGGTACTTGCAAAGGCGAGCCAGTGGATTGGTTTCCACATTCTTGACCACCGCTGTTTCGTGGTTTCCGTTCCCCATCATGATCAGGTGATCCTTGTATGGGGTTAACTTTTCCTCCGCCTCGAAAATCACCCGGTCGAAGTAGTCAGCCTTATTGTGTTCTGGTCGAACACCTGACTTGCTTCCCCGCCGGTCACGGCGGCCTTGCATCAAGCAAAAGAAGTCTCCAAATGTCAAAATCTTCGCTTCCCTCTCTACCGCTTCGTCCAGGTGCTTGAAGTACAAGGACCGCTGGCATTTGGGGTTATCGAAGTGGATATCGCTCTGGATCAAAAAGTCAAACTCTTGGCCCCCTTCATACTCCAGGGTTACTTCCAAGAATTGTTCGGACAGTCTTCTCAGGATCATTTGTTAGTGTTTCCCCCACCACTATCCGGTTTGACCCCTTTTTTACAATTATCACTAATTAATAGATAATATGGAAACAAATTGTTAGGTAGCGTCAGGTGAATCACGACAGAAAAAAAGTACGAAAAAACGTACATAACACTTGCAAAAGTGTACGGAATGTCGTACATTTGAATTGTAATCATTTGGGAATATTCCCAGCAATTCAAATCTTTTCACATGAGCAATGATGCAATCAGCCACGAAGAAAAAGTCATAATTAACAATGAATTGTGGGCAAAAGTAAATATAGACCACCTTATGGCAAAAATTTACTTTTTCAAAGGAGAGGGTGTCTCTCAAACTCATGTCGGCACTTACACTTGCACTCCAAAACATATTGTACCGAAGAAGGGTGAACCTGGTTACGATCCTTGGTATATTGATAGCGAGGAAAAAGAATCATGTACAGGAATTGTTGACAAAAACATGCTCAACAAGAGGAAGGAAATGTTTAGTAATGCTAAAAAAATGCTATACACTTTCAGAAAAAGAGTTGATGAGCAAGTGAAAAATGGAACATTTGACAGCCCTGGAGATATTTCTTTAAGTGGGTTAAGGATTCGTGGTTATGAAGCAGAAAAATTAGCAAATGAGGCAGAAGTAGAAGAACGAAAAATCTATGGCGGCATGACATGGCAAGAATACCATGATGAAATGTAATAAGCAGTTTAATTTGCAAGCCCCGGCCGGCACTCCACTGCCAGTCGGGGCTATCTTTTCACACGCAATAAATATACGAAATGGAGTACACATTAAAAGAAGCACGAAAAAAAGTAGGCCTTTCCCAACAGGAATTGGCCGACCGCATGGGGGTAAGCCGTCCCCGGATCAGCGAACTGGAAAGCAAAGCCATGCCGAGCGTGGCAACTATTTTCAAGCTGGCCGAAGCTATCGACATGCAGGTGGTCATTAAGCCAGGTCAAGAAGGTTTTTGGTTAATCGACCCGCCGGTTGAAACGCGCACTGAAGAAGAACTAATGGCTGAATTTGACTACATGCCTGATGCCGAAGAAGAATGACATGGAACAGAAAATAGAAATGGTAGTAGACATGCTGTACGACTGCATGGAAGGAACCGAAATACGATCAAAACGACCTTTGATCAAGCAATTGATTGAGAAAGGCTATTCGGTGCAGGTTATATATGAACACATTGCGTGGGGCGATCCGCTAAAAAAGCCCTGAGCATACGCCCAAGGCTTCTTCTGATTAATTCGACATCGGCAAGGAAATAGGTAAAGGAAGGGGCACTGCGGCCCCACCCTTTAATTTTCATTCAAACAATACCTTAAATTTGTATCTTTTAAAAATCGAATCAAGATCAGACTCGTCTAATCCAAACCACTCAGATTCTACTTTTTTATGACTAAATTCATGATGAAGGCCTAGCTCTATGTCATCGTCGTGAACCCACATTTTTGATATGCTAGGGTTTGACGATTTAATAGTTTTCAGCCTTTTTTTTGGATGTATTGATCTCCCAATTTTGTAGTTGTTAGAGCTTGCATCATAGGCAATATATGTCTTTGAATCGCTGATTTTATCTTTAGAAAAAATAGAATCTGGATTATCGGTAATAAAATTTCGAAATTTATGCAGTAGTGTACCTGAAAGGTACCTTTTTGGTTTTGAGTCTACTACCTCTATGAATAGTTCATCTGAGCTGACATGAAATGCAGAGATACTAGATAAGTAAAATATTATGAAGCTGTATCCAACATCTTCAGAAATCATCCACTTGTCATTTATCAATCGAAAATGCACATCGCTATAATAGTCAAAACTAGGAAAATGCCCCATGGATATAAATTCTTTTACTTCATTCAGTAAGATTATCTTTGAGGTAATTACCGATAGCTCTCTATCTGAAATAAATTTTCTAGGTTTTGTCTCTCTTAGGTAATACCATAGACTTTGCATGTAATCGTTAGGCCAGTCTATGCCCAAAAAAATAATTCTAGGATTGTATAGAGGATACTCTGCATAAGTTCCTGTTAATTGTAAACCTTTCATTGCTTCTTTTGATTTATGACCAAAATTCACACCAAAGCTGGTAAAAATATGGTTGTCATCAATTGGTTTTGACATCTTGGAGGCAATAAGAAATACCTTAGCACGAAGTTCATCGTCACTTCTTTGATACATTTCTATCAGACTCAAAGAATCCTTATCGGTTAGAAAAAGCATTTCCCTTTTTCTATTCTTGCTGTCAAAATAATTTCCAGAACTAGTTCTCCACCCACGATACTTTTCCATATTCCGTATGTCTCGCATCACGTTCTTGTGCTGCTTTTCCGCAAAACGGGCAATCTCCAGGCTATTGATTCGGATGTTTGCTTTGAGGTATTTCATTGGACAGCATTTTTTCGGTTAGCAACTATTTGGATCGAGTGAAAGCGTTCGTTCAGCTGTGCGATGAACTGCGACTGTAACGTAGCCAGCCGGATCACGGAACGTATCCGATTTGCCTGGAACTCGTCGAGCCTGTTGACAGCAACACCCAGGTAAATATCAATCAACTCGTTTTGTGCGTCGATGTAGTTACTCGGGTTCGCTTTCTCGAAAAACTCACTAATTGCGGTGAAAAATGCGTCGCTTTGATACGACAATGCGGGATGGGTTTCGCCTGCCTCGTTGCAGATGCGAAAGGGATGATTCTCTTGTTGCATAGTAGAGAATTGTGTATGCGAGTGCCCCCGTAGGGCTGCAACACTGTTCAAGGAACAGGGGAACGGCGCTTTCGCAAGCCGTGCCCATAGAGGCACTCTTATCGTCAGTAAAATATAATTCAGGATTGCTCCTTGAATCAGTGTTGCGACGACAACATACAACAATCCCGCATGACATGCAAGAGGGAGGTTTCAAAAAACTTTTTTTAGATTAGTGATGATAGACTATTCACCAACCTTTTCAAACCTACAATCATGGAAGAACCAAAACAAACCGAAGAGCAAGCACCACCAGTTGCCAGCGAAGAAATCCAGTTGCTGCGGGCGGTAGAGAAAAACACCAGGCTAACGAGAATTCGCCTCGCCTGGATGCTAGGTATTTTTATTGCACTGAACGTAATCGTTGGATGTAATTACTTACTAAGCTCTGTTTAGAAGGCTTTTTCAATTCACCCATGCTTATTCGGTCGGATGCTTGTCCGGCCTTTTTTGTGTTCGTTGACAATGCAAGTATAAGGTAATTATCTATTAAGTACAAATAATTGTATGAAGTAATTAAAAAAAGCCCCTAACCATTTCTGATTAAGGGCCAGTGTGAGTAGATGACATATTCCTATTGTTGGATGACCAGGTAGCCTTGCTTTGCGATCCTTTCTGTTTCGTCCTTCATCCTGTCCTGCATTTCCTGTTCGACTAAAGATTCCCATTCGTCATTGATCAGGTGGATATGGGCAGAACCTCCGACTGGGTGAACCTCGATGGTCACCAAGATCTCTGTTTCTTCCTCACCCTCGATAATCGGCAGCGATACGTTGATGGAGCCCGGCAGATTGGACTGTGCCAGCGATTCGATCAATGAACGACGCTTACTGCCTTCGTCCACCTTCTGAA
>CAYFGK010000150.1:0-4279 GCA_964342305.1 uncultured Saprospiraceae bacterium
GGTCCGAGGTAGCCGGACCAAGAGTAAAGAAGGTATACCTCCGACCTGTATAATTGCACTTCAGACCTCAAATCTCACACCTCAGACCTGATCATTCCCCATTCGGTTGACATTATTGGCTTTCGCCAAAAAATGGGTCCAATTTGATGGTATTAGTTAACCACATAATACCGCGCTATGATCCGTTCTATATTGTTTTTTGCATTTGGTTTTTTTGCCACTTCGCTTTTGGGGCAAACCCTCGAAGAATCATTGGACAAGTATATACCCGAATTTCACGAAGCTGAGGGCGTCGGTCATTGGCTGTCTCAGGTCGAACGTTTTGCCGGGTTACGACGTACCCACGACGATGAATGGTTGCCGATGTACTACGAAGGACTGGCCCGGTTCAATGCATCCTACGAACTCAACAACGATGGCTACGGCAAACAGCGGGACGCTCAGCTGGATACTGCCCAGGCACTGGTTAATAAAGCCCTGGAAATTGGTGGCGATACTACCGAGTTATATATTCTGCAGGGGCTTGTCTATCAGGGCCGTATTTGGAAAAACCCGATGATGTACGGAGGAAAATACAGCAATAAATCCATCCACATCCTCAAGGAAGCGATGGCTCGAGACCCACAGAATCCTCGGGCACCGCACATGATCGGGCAACTTCAATACCATCTGCCTACCTTTATGGGGGGTGGGGCCGAGGCGGCAATGCCCATGCTGGAACGTGCCGAAAAGCTGTACCCAGCCTTTGAGCCGGAAGGTGCCTACACCCCTGATTGGGGCAATGGTGACCTGGTGGTACTTCTTGAAAAAATCCGTCGCTCAACAGATCACTGATGCTGACCACAAACCAGGGATCGAACTACCCGGGGATGAAACACCTTTTTCCGGATTATCCGTACCTTTTCGGGGAAGCATACGCAAATATGGCCGAATTTCGCGAACGACTTAAAGACCCTTTGTTCTGGTTGCGATCCCTGGTGGTTGTAACCGCTCTTTCGGCGGTTATTTCCGTTTTCACCTGGGCGATCAGCAGCGAACATTCCTGGGAGAACTTTCTGATCAACTTCTTATTCAATTTTACGCTCACCTGTTGTTTGTCGCTGGGTAGCTGGTTGGTAGCGGATTCGGTCAAGCTTTCCTGGGTAGATCAGCCCTTTCGGCACTTTCTGGTTACCGCTTTTTGGACTTTGGTCCTGGTGATCATCACGACCCTGTTATCGCGGGTAATCACTTTTTGGGCTTGTTGTAACGGCTCACCGGTGCATGCAATCCGTACCACCCGATTGGGCGATTTTTTATCTATTTTTTTGGTAACTGCCCTGATCAGTGCCTTCGTTCACGGACGCGAGTTTTTACGGCAGTGGAAGGCCTCAATACTCGAAGCCGAACAGATCAAGCAAGCCTACGTAGCCTCGGAATACGAACTGCTGCGCCAACAGGTCAATCCACATTTTTTATTCAATAGCCTGAATGTCTTACACACATTGGTGTATCAGGATGCCGACTTGTCGGCGCAGTTCATTCGCCAGCTGTCCAAGGTGTATCGCTACGTTCTGGAAGGTAACCGTGAAGAGATCGTGACCTTGGAAAAGGAGTTGGATATTCTGGATGCCTATCTTTCCTTGCTGGCCACCCGTTTTGGCGAAAGCCTGCAAGTCAGCAAGGATATCAAACCTGGTTACCTTCGAAAGGGTGTTATTCCCCTTAGTTTACAAATGCTGGTGGAAAATGTGGTAAAACACAACGATATCCGTGAGGCCCAGCCTTTGCGGATCGATATACGCTCCGATGGTAAAGTGCTTTGGGTTTGCAATGAACGCCGGGAAGTAGTCGCCAAACACGGTACGACCGGCCTCGGGCTGCAGAATATTCGCGACCGTTACCAGCATTTGTCGGGGAAAGAAATAGTTATTCAACCGGGGGCTGATACCTTCTGCGTCGGCCTGCCTTTAATTCCACTTCAGGATGAAGGTCGTATTGATTGAGGATGAAAAGTTAGCGGCTCAGGGGCTATGGAGCCAGATCAGCCGGTTGCGTCCACAGGCCGAATGCCTGGCCGTGTTGCCTTCAGTTGCCGAAGCAGTTGATTGGTTACAGAGTGCTGGGGACTCACCGGATCTTGGTTTTTTTGATATCCAGCTGGGTGATGGCCTGAGCTTTGATATTGGTGAACAGGTGGACTTATCCTTCCCCATTATTTTTACCACGGCCTACGACCAGTACGCTTTACGGGCCTTCGAATGGCATAGCATTGATTATCTACTGAAGCCGGTAGAGCCCGAACGCTTAGCAAAAGCGATTGAAAAGTGGGAAGCACAGCGGGCCTCCACACCTGATCCGGGGCTGTGGCAGGAACTAGCCGGCATGCTGCGGCAAAAACCCACTTTTAAAGACCGTTTCCTGGTGCGCAAAGCTGACACACTGTTACCCGTTTCGCTCGATCAGGTGGCGTATTTTTATAGTGAGCACAAAGTGACGTGGATGGTCCTGCGGGACGCCGGCCATAAACACGCCGTGAATTACACTCTGGAGCAACTGGAACAGATGTTGGATCCACGGATGTTTTTTCGTCTGAATCGATCCTGCTTATCCAGTCTGGCCGCGGTGCGCTCCCTGACGGTCTATTCCGGCAGCCGGTTAAAAGCGGATTTACATCCGCACGAACGCACGGAGGTGATTAGTCGCGACCGCGTCGCGGGGATAAAAGAATGGCTCGGGCAATAAAAAGACGGGAGGTTAGGATTGACAATCTTCAGGTTACCAGGGATAACATGCCCTGCCTCACATAAAAAAGCCCGGATGATGGATCCGGGCACAACACATAATTTGGTTTACATTGGTATTGTAAAGAGCTGAGTTGGTGTGGGAGCAATAGTGTGGTAGGGTGGCTCCCAAATGCATTTAATCCTTAAGCAATTCCCGGGAAATTACCAGTTTTTGGATCTCACTGGTTCCTTCTCCGATCGTGCACAACTTAGCGTCACGGTAGAATTTCTCTACCGGGTAATCTTTGGTATAGCCGTACCCACCGTGGATTTGAACTGATTCGGTGGATACTTCCACGGCAGTTTCGGAGGCAAAGTACTTGGCCATGGCCGACTGGCGAGTAACTGTTTGGCCCTCATCTTTCAGTGCGCCGGCCTGGCGCGTCAGTAATTCGGAAGCTTCGATTTTAGTGGCCATGTCGGCGAGCTTGAAGCTGATTCCCTGAAACTTGGAAATAGGTTTTCCAAACTGCTCCCGCTCTTTGGAATATTTCACTGAAGCTTCCAGGGCCCCTTTGGCAATGCCCAGGGAGAGGGCCGCAATGGAGATCCGACCGCCGTCGAGGATTTTCATGGCCTGAATGAAGCCATCACCCACGTTTCCGAGGATCTGGGATTTGTGGACCCGGCAGTTCTCGAAGATCATTTCGGCCGTTTCGGAGGCCCGCATACCGAGCTTATTCTCTTTTTTGCCGGCTTTAAAACCCTCTGTTCCACGCTCGACAATAAAGGCGGTCATGCCGTGGCTGTCGAGCAGTTCGCCGGTACGGGCGATCACTACCGCTACTTCGCCGGATTTCCCGTGGGTTATCCAGTTTTTAGTACCGTTGATGACGTAGTAATCACCATCCTCTTCGGCCACGCATTTCATGCGACCTGCGTCGCTACCGGTGTTGGGTTCGGTCAGGCCCCAGGCCCCGAGAAATTCAGCGGTGGCTAATTTTGGGAGGTATTTCTGCTTTTGGTCTTCGGTACCAAACATCAGGATGTGATTGGTACAAAGGCTATTGTGTGCGGCCAGCGACAAACCTATGGAACCGCAGACGCGGGCAATCTCCTCGATAATGGTGATGTATTCCTGGTATCCAAGTCCTGCACCCTGATATTTTTCGGGCACCAAAACCCCCATGAAGCCGAATTCACCCATTTTCCGGAACAGGTCTATGGGGAACTCCTGGGATTCGTCCCACTCCATCACGTGAGGCCTGATGTAGGTCTCTGCAAAGTCACGGGCACTTTCTTTTATTAACTGGAGGTTAGGGTTGTTCATAGTTTTAACCGTCATAGTGACAATTTTCAGTTCGTAATTTACGTCTTATCAAATTACGTTTTATGTACTAAGGAAGATCGGACTTAATCCGCAGTTATTTTTTGCCGAAAGGCCCGTTAATAAAGGATGAAGGGCCACAGCGTGTTCGTAAATGCGTCACAAGATTAAGGAATTTTGGGCGGTTTTTGTTCATGAGAATGCAAAAAAATGACGTTTGGACGTCGTAAAAAGGGAGAAAGGGGGA
>CAYFGK010000150.1:4379-11051 GCA_964342305.1 uncultured Saprospiraceae bacterium
CGATTTATCGCATTGGTGATAATTTTTGGATTAGGGGATTAGGGGATTAGGGGATTAGGTGGGCAGGGGGTTGTGCTTAAATAGCTGAAGGTCAATACGTTAATTGAAAATTGGACAATAAATAGGTATCAATTTCCGATTTCAGATTTCGAAATTGCCTTGTTCACGCGGTGAGCGCAGCCCGTACGGGCAGTGTTTTTCAGATTTCTGACCTCAGATTTCCGGTTTAGCGATCCGATTCCTGCAGGGCGGTGCTGGCTTCAAAACCGAGAGCTTCCCGCATTTTTTGGTGCAGGTCGGTGTTTTCATAGATGCCTGAGAATTGGTCTGCACCGGGACCAAAAGCAAAAACGGGAATAAGGCTGGCAGTATGGCCGTTGGTGGTAAAGGCGCCATTGATGCGACCCATTTTAGAATCGGGATTCAGGGCCATGCCCCCCGTTTCGTGGTCGGCGGTAACAATGACGAGGGTGTTACCGCTTTTACGCGCGTAATCGAGCACTTCTCCGACAGCGCGATCGAAATCCAGGGTCTCTTTAATGGCTCCCTGGGCATCGTTGGAGTGGCACATCCAATCGATCTGGGATCCCTCGATCATTAGGAAAAAGCCCTGATCACTACGTTTTTCGAGAAAATAAGGCGACAGGCGGGCTGCGAAGGATAGGTAATCACGGCCGGCAGCAACGGGGACCGGGTGTTTATCTGCCGTGAAATACAACAGGTTGGCACGGGTATTGAAAGGCAGTTGTGCGAGTTCCCGATCAAAGTAGCTGTACACTTCGTACCCTTTGTCTTTAAATTCTTTTACCAGATCGCGACGATCGGATTCCCGGCGGTTGAAATACTGCATACCACCACCAATGAGTAAATCGACCTCTACATCGAGCATATCGGCCGCAATTTCTTCGTACTGAACACGCAGGGGTTGGTGAGCAATAAACGCCGCAGGGGTGGCGTGGACTATGGTTGCCGTCGCGACCAGCCCGGTGGCGAGGCCCTTGGCTTCGGCCTCTTCCAGGATGTTCGTGCAAGGCACCGTGTCGCGGGTCATACCAATGGCCGAGTTATAGGTCTTAACGCCGCAGGCAAAAGCCGTAGCCCCTGCTGCCGAGTCGGTTACCAGGTCGTTGTAGGCATAGGACTTATGAAAACCGACAACTGGAAAATATTCCAGGTTAAGACGGTTTCTATTGGAGTACATGGCCGCCGAAATCTGGGATAGTCCCATGCCGTCGCCGATCAGTAAAATGATGTTTTTGGGTTGCTCAGTAAAAGGTATTTCCCGGTAGGAGGGTACCTGTTGAGGGGCTGAGCATGTGGTTAGTACTACTAATCCGAATAGTAAAAATCCGAGTCGCTTTCGCATCATGATGGTAACATTAAGCCAGGCTACCTAATTCCTATACTGCTCGCAAACAGATTAGCTGCGCCAATTCCATGTTGAGCGGGTTTATTTGCAGCGGCTGGCCAACAAAGGTATTTATTTTTCGCCTTTCCTTACCGAACAGAATTACGTTGGGCAGAGTTGACTCCAATCTGTGGGGAAGCAGGCATGGGCAGGTGAAAACGGTAAAAAACGGCCCTTCGTCGATCCGGTCGATAGCTGATAAGACGTATTTCGGTTTTTTCCCCGGCTCCGTCTATCATTGAAGCACCGTAAACCGACAAATTGCATCTTGCCCAATATCGCAAAATTCGAAACAACCATGATGATTTGTAACCGACTCTTTCTTGTACTCCTATTGATCGTTTCAGCTACGGTGGGCTCCGGGGCTCAGCAACCGAGCTTGTTCGACCGTTTATTTCAGGAGGATGCCGTGTCGGTTACCCTTGAAGTGGAAATGGATTCCCTACTGGCCGGACGCCGGACCAACACTTACCACGATGGCTTTTTTACCTACACGGATGCCAGTGGACAGGAGCAAACCCTGGATGTAAAAACAAGGGTTCGCGGTCGTTTTCGGCGCACCCGCTGCGGGTTTCCGCCGCTGAAATTGAATTTTGATAAAGATCAATTGCGGGCCATTGGGTTGTCGGAGCACGATAAAATGAAATTGGTTACTCACTGCGTTGATGCCCGCTTTACCGGTAATGTCAATGTGCTGAAGGAATACCTGGCCTATAAACTCTACAACCAATTGACCGAGGAGAGCTACCGTGTACAACTGGTGGAAGTGAACTACGTAGAGGCTGGTTCGGAAAAAGTGTATTTGAAACGCTATGGATTTCTAATTGAATCTACCTCCCAGGTGGAGGAGCGCCTGCAGGCAGTTGAGTGTGAAGACTGCCACAATCTGGTCTCTGATTCATTTAATCTGGTCAGTGAAAACCGTCAGGCCTTATTTCAATACCTGATCGGTAATGAAGACTGGAGCAGCCGCAGTATCCGCAATGTCAAGCTGTTGCAAAAAACGGATACTCAGGAGGCGCTCATCATTCCCTATGATTTTGATTTTAGTGGTTTCGTCCAGACGGACTATGCAATTCCCCGACTGGAGCTGGGGGTTAAGAAAGTGCAGGATCGTTATTTCCTTGGGTATGCCACCAAACACCATATTCTGGAGGAGAATATCCTGCTGTTTCAGTCGAGCCGCACCGCGATTATCCAGGTTTTAGAGAATTTCGACTATTTATCTAAAGCCTCGCGCAATGCTCTGGTGGAATACGTCGAGGACTTTTATGCCAGGCTCCATACCTTGCCTTCAGTAGTTGCCGAGCAGGGCAGGGACATGGCGAAAAGATAGTTTTGAAGTGTGAAGTGTGAAGTGTGAAGTGTGAAGTCAGAAGTATTTTTTTGACTTCACACTTCACACTTCACACTTCTGATTTCCCCTTCTACTTGGTCCATATCGCCGCAAAGCGTGTACTATTATTGTACGATTGGATCTTGTGGAGACGCATTCCCTGCGCACTGAATTGGTTGAATTTGCTTTGATAATCACTAGAGGTCATACCGTAGTAGGCCGCGTAGTTTTGCTGCTTGGGTACCCAAACACCCCCTACTTGAGAACCATTTACGTGGAAGCTGTTCAACTGCCACTTGCTGTACAGGTCCTTAAACTTCTGGTTGAAGGCGGCACTGCTCATGCCATGGTACATATAGAACCCATTATTTGACTTCTTGAGGAAGACGCCGGCGTGGTATTTTTTACCACCTGCGGTATAGGTTACGTGTTCTGCAAGGTGATACTTTTTATTTTTCACGTACGTGTTCCACAAGCTGTTGAAATTATTGGCATCGCGGTTGTGAAAGGCAGCGTAGGCTTCACCGCTCTTATTTTTTTCCCAGATAACCGAGAAACGTGGGTTGCCCTGTGCGTCTTTGCTGACCTGGATCTGGCGAGGTCGGTAACCCTGGCTGGCGTACTGCGAGAAATAACTCTGATACTTCGAGGCCGTCATATAGAAGCGTGCGTACCAGCCACCCGACAAACCCTTTTGAAACGAGCCGGACGCAAGGAGCTTACCCTGAGCATTCCGATCAATACTGATCGTTTGCAAGGCGTACCCCATGCCGGTGTAATACCCCCAATAATCGTTGACCAGATCGAGAGGTACATTGTGGAAGCTGGGGTAAAAGGGAGCCCAGAGACGAGCGTATGGTGATGCGTTGAACAGGTCGTAGCAATTAATGCTGGCGGCCTTGTTATAGACGCCGTACGGGTCAATGGATACCCAGTCCTTGGAGTTGTTATCCCATACCTGGGTGGTATAGTGCAGGTGAACGTTCTTGTGGTTGGAATAGGCCGACTTAATGGAGCCATTATTTTCCAATACAGCACTTATACCACCTGATCCGGTATTACCGGCCCATGCCAAAAATTGACCCGCTTTCACGTATTGGCCTTTTGATACCTTTATCTTCTGACTGTTTGTCCCCCAGGTCAGTTTATCATTATCATATTTGTAGACATAACTTTTGTATTTGCCACTTTTTGCCGCACTCTTTGCTTTCGCTACATCATGGCTGAAGCCATTACGCAGGTGCAGGTAGGTGGTGCGGAATTTGTGTCCGCCCGGAGCGGTGTGCTCAATCTTCACGTAATTGCCGCCACCATCGGAGTAGCCTACATCGATTACCTTACCACTGGCTGCAGCATACACACCAAAGGTTGGATCCTGACCGGAACCGACGGACGATCGCCCCCAATCGATAGCACCGTGGCGCTTCCCGCTATTGTAGTAAAATCCCTGCCACAGTGTTACATCTCCGTGGCGATAGGGCAAATACATGGGGATGCGGGGTTCCACGGAAGCATATACAGATTCCAGATGTGATTCCACGATAGGGGCACCGCAAACACTGCCACGGGTAAAATAGGCGCGGTTGTTGGTCTTTTCACCTACCAGGGGAGTAGCCCCTGATGTGTAGGCCGGGTTATTCCACAGGGTACGGGCATTGGGCAGGTTGCGGGGAGTTCCCGTCCGGCTTGTCATTGCGGTGGAGGTAGTACGGCGAATGTCCATAGCCGGTCCGTGATCGTGTTCGTGGGTTTCGGTAGGGATAGGCATTCGGGGTGTTTGTAACCGCTGGTAAAATACTGCGTCGGAGGCAGCATTTTCGACGGGTGTTGTGGCAACATTATTGATAACTGCAGTCCGGGCAGCCGGGCGGTAACTAACAATGCGTCGTTGGGCGTGCACCATCACCTGAGTGGTGATAAGTACAGCTATTAAAAGAAAGCGTTTCATGATACATCAGAATTTGGGTGAATAATTGTATTTATTATTGGTGTGTTCACCCGGAAGATCATGACCGGTTTTTGTGAAAAAAGAAATGGAAGAGTGAGCGAAAAAATTGACTTCCAGCGGGAAGATGCAAGACTTGCTATAGGTGTCGATATGGAAGGAACAGTAAATTCTCCGACATTAGCCTGTAATTGGCAACAGGCGTCAGGTGAACTAAGGTTAAAATTCCATCGATATTCGGCTTATATCGGTTAAAAGGCCTATTTTGTACAGTATGCGACGAAATTGTACGTTCTATTTTCACCTAAAGCAAAAGGATTCCAAGTAGGTTTCCTACCGACTGACATTAATCACTCGACGTTAAAATAATCTGTTATGAAGAATTCCAAATCCCTATTAGCTGTAGGTGCATTTGTCCTGGCTATTACGATCGGCCCGCTCCGGTCGGGCGAACAAAAGGGCCGCGACAAAAAATGCGAAACCGTTAAGACCACCCAGCAAGCTGAAGAAACTTGCACCCAAGAACAAAAAGCGGCACCGCTTGAGGCATGCCGGATTGAAACATCGCAGAACGAAGACCGAAGCTAATTGAGTTGATTTGTTCTGCCCGCAAAATCCACTGAAGTCCGTGTACTTCGGTGGATTTTTTTTGTGCCCCGGGTTATCCTTCAACCACCAAAACCAATGGAAAACGGTATATTCCGCACCATTGCTTTCAATTCAACCCGAAAAAGTCTGTCTATGCGATTCCTTCTCATTTTGATTGGCCTGGTGCTGAGCACGGGCTTATCCGCTCAGGAACCCATTGTGTATAAAATTGATGTGCAGCACATTCAACATCACGAACTAAATATCCAGGTTATCTTCCGTTCGATCGGTGATGATCCGTTGGTGTTGCACATGCCTACCTCTTCCCCCGGCCGGTATGCCGAGCACAATTTTGCCAAAAATGTATACGACCTGGTTGCCATGGGGGCTGATGGTGAACGTCTTACCGTATATCGTAAAGACATTGACACCTGGGTTATTGCCGGCCACGGAGGGCAGGCGGCCGTCGGCTACACCCTCTTTGCCGATCGTGCCGACGGGACCTACAGCGGAGTGGATAATCGCAAATTACATCTGAATATGCCCGCGACCTTCCTGTTCGCTGAGGGCATGGAGCAACGCCCCGTTCACCTCGTCTGGTATCCGGAACAACGCCCGGGATGGACTGTGGCTACTCAATTGGAGGAAATCAACCCAAGTACTTTTCGGGCCCCGAATGCCTATTATTTTTACGATAGCCCTACGTATATCGGCGAAATTGATAAGGTTGCCTGGACCTCCGAATCGCGCGGTAGGGAGTATACCATTGAAGTGGCCATGATGCACGAGGGAACCGACGCGGAACTGGAAGCCTATGCCGACTGGGTGAAAGCCATTGTGGAAGAGCAAAAAGCCGTATACGGTGCTTTGCCGGATTTTGATTTTGGTCGCTATACCTTTCTGTGTGCCTATAATCCCTGGGTGTCGGGTGATGGTATGGAACACCGTAATTCGACCGTTTGCAGCAGCAGTGGTAACCTGGCCAGCAACGCAGGTGGCCTGATCGGAACAATCTCCCACGAGTTTTTCCACGCCTGGAATGTGGAACGCATCCGCCCCAAAGACCTGGAACCATTTGATTTCACCCACGCTAACATGTCGGATGCCCTGTGGTTTGCAGAGGGGTTCACCTCGTATTACGATGACCTCATCCTGACGCGGGCGGGCATTCGCACCCCCGAGGACTATGCCCGTGGCCTGACCGGTACAATGAACTACGTACTGAACAGTCCCGGTCGTGATCACCGCAACCCAATAGAAATGAGCCGACAGGCCCCTTTTGTCGATGCCGCTTCGTCTATCGACCCCAATAACTTTGCCAATACCTTCGTGAGTTACTACTCGTACGGTTCGGTCCTGGGATTGATTCTGGACTTGGAGATCCGGTCCCGGTTC
>CAYFGK010000150.1:11151-15253 GCA_964342305.1 uncultured Saprospiraceae bacterium
GTAGTGCTTACCCTGGATGGCTCGCCAGTTAACTCTTTGGAAGCGTTACAGGAGCTGGAGGTCGGAGCAAATCACAAATTGACATATTTGCAAAATGGAAAGGAAGAATCGGGTACTTTTTTGGTCCGCGGCGATTCCAGTTGGAAGGTGGTACTGAACGAAGAAGCGGGGCAGGATGCCCTGGAACGGAGAGCCGATTGGTTGAGCGGAAAATCCGGAAAATAAATATGTTCTCAGCGGGGGAGTGGTTGGTTATTCCTGATCACTCCCTTGCCGGGCCCTGGGAAAACAATTGGAGGTATTACTGCCGGTTATGAGCAGAATTTGCTATTTTTCGGCTACCAAAACGTGCACGTGTTGATTTGATCTTTCCGGATAGCTATTAACCCAGTTTTTGGGCACTTAGTTTTCTTTCAGCTAAGTGGGGACTTTTTCCCCACTCCATTCTTTTTCCAGGCAGGAAGTTATCTCGTCGCGAAAATACTAAACTAAGGCAGGCGGTAGCAGCCTAGCACAGCATATTTCGTATGGCGTGCTGGAGGTGTTTAGGCTGGATGGGTTTCAATTCTATCTGTTCCACCCGGTTTTGGAGGGGAGCCATGCGGCGCAGCCCAAAGACATATTCGTCCTTATTCCAACCCAGGACGAGTAGCCATCCGGTGGCCTGATTGGGCAGGTTGAACCCGGAAAAATTGGCAGTTCCCCGGCGGTGTAATTGTACGTTGGCCTGGTATTTGTCGAGGATCAAGAAGGCTCTGGCTTCCGCTAAATGATCGTAGGATCCGAAGGCTTTAACGCTAAGCATAACGTTGGAATGGCGTGCCGGAGCAAAAAAACCACAACCGTACACACCACCGGAGGCGATGGTGGACTGCAACAATCGCTGTCCGCCGATCTTCTTGATATGTGGTATGGGGCGTGGGTTGGATCGCCATTCAATGCTCCCCTGAGCTGTCCCCGTGCGTATTGCGGGTACGCCCGCGCGGTAAATGCCGGGAATGGTGCCATTGAGCCGGTTGGTCGGTACGGGTAGTTCTATTTGAATGGGATGAACTGGTTGAAGGGGCTGGCCGGGATCGCCAAAGAAAATGGAGAACAAGCCGATATGCTGAAGCAAACGGCTGCCGGCATTGGTGGATAATCCGGCGAGGAGTGCCTCGCGAGGATCGGACAATTCGTGTAAGGTAATCAGTATCGTATCACCAGCCGGTGCACCGTCGGGAAGCCGCAAACTGCGGGCGGGGATGTGCATACGCAAACCTCGCCGACCGGTGATAACCTGGTCGTAGGCGGGATCTAGCGTGAAGACCTGCGGTTCAGGTCGGGCCTGGTAAAAAAAGGAATCAAGTCCGTGGGATGTGGTTCCTTCACCAATGGCCGGGGCTGATGAGTACAGACGAGCCATATCAGTTGTTTTCTCAGTATGTTACAGGAGCTTCAAATCCTGTGAATACGGGCTTTGTTGTGAGCAACTCGGACCTGATTTGTGGAAGGCCCCAAAAGAAAGTATGTTTGTTTCGATCTGCTTGGAACGGTTGAACGACTGCTCACCTACAATGTACAATTTTATACGTCTGATCGAAAGGCGAGGTTGCATTTTTTCGTTGTATTCGGTGGGTTTTTTTTAGAAAGTGGCAGGCTGAAGCTTAGAAGCGGATTTTGAAAATAAGGTGAGGATCGAGCCGGGCTGTTTGCTTAAGCACGCAGTGTCACAACCTCACCTTGTATTTGGTAGAGGGTATTATGTAGAAGGACTAGCTTAAATCCTAATACGCTTTACCTATTACTCTGTACCGGGAGGTCACTATCATTACTTTACGGATTAGTCGATGCTCAACCTCCCGCAAATAAGGTGATTATGAGACCATTGGCGGAGCGCATGCGCCCTACATCTCTGGATGCCTATATTGGACAACAACACCTGGTGGGACCCGAAGCGGTGCTGCGTCAGGCTATTGAGTCCGGGCATATACCTTCATTTATTTTATGGGGTCCTCCGGGGGTTGGGAAAACGACGCTGGCTTCGATCATTGCGGCTCGCCTTGATCGCCCCTTTCACACCCTTAGTGCTATCAACTCCGGTGTCAAAGATATTCGGGAAACCATCCAAAAAGCCGAAAAACAACGCTTCTTTGATCGCCCTAACCCCATTTTATTCATCGATGAGATTCACCGGTTCAGCAAATCCCAACAGGATGCGCTACTGGGAGCCGTAGAGCGGGGAACCATCACTCTGATCGGGGCAACCACTGAGAATCCTTCGTTCGAGGTAATTCCTGCTCTTTTATCCCGCTGCCAGGTGTATGTGCTGGAGCCCCTTGAGGTAGACGATCTCAAAGATTTGGTGAAGCGGGCCCTGAAGGAGGATGAGTTTTTGCGCAAGCAGGAAATAAAAATAACGGACTTTGAAGCCATGATCCGTTTTTCGGGAGGGGATGCCCGGAAATTACTGAATATACTGGAGTTGATGGCCACCGCTCCGGTGGAAGAGGGGGAAACCCTTGAGATCACCAACGAGATGGTCAACAGGCGTATTCAGCAAAACCTCACCCGCTATGATAAGACGGGCGAGCAGCACTACGACATCGCTTCGGCGTTTATTAAATCCATTCGCGGCAGTGATCCGAATGCGGCGGTGTACTGGCTGGCCCGTATGATCGAGGGTGGGGAGGATATTAAGTTCATTGCCCGCCGCATGATTATCTCCGCGGCGGAAGATATCGGCCTGGCCAATCCGAATGCCCTGCTGATGGCCCAAACAGCGTTCGAGGCGGCCAAAGCAGTTGGTCTGCCGGAAGCGCGGATCATCCTGTCCCAGGCGACGGTGTATTTGGCGACTTCACCCAAAAGCAATGCGACGTACCTGGCCATTAACGAAGCACAGGCCACAGTACGTCAGACCGGCAATTTGCCTGTGCCCTTGCACCTGCGCAATGCACCTACCAAGCTGATGAAAGAACTGGACTACGGCAAAGACTATAAATACGCTCACGATTTTGCGGGGAACTTCGTGGCTCAGCCCCATTTACCGGAGGAGCTATCGGGCAAAAAATTGTACAACCCACAAGACAACCCGACTGAGCGTAAGATTGCCGAGCGCCTGCGCCAGTGGTGGAAGGGAATCTATAAGTACTGATTAAGCAGGGCAACGACCTTCGGGTATTTACGGGGATCTGCCAGGTCCAGTGGTTTTTGCCCACTGCGATTCGGTGCATCGGCTTTCAGACCAGCTTCCAGCAGCAATTGCATGCACGCGAGTTGTGATCGCTGGTTGCGCTCACCACCGCCGCCACATGCACCGTCGAGCGCCCAGAACAGGGGCGTGCCACCAAATTCATTGTCGGCATCCCGCAGGGCAGCACCCGCCTCTATCAATTGGCTGGTCATCCGTTCGGAGCCGGTCCAGGCAGCCCAGTGCAGAGCAGTACCTCCGTGGACACCGCGGTGGGTCAGATCCGGCTGGTACACCAGATATAAACCGGCAATATCATCGGTATAAAGGCTACAGGCCGTAATGAGAGGCGTATCGCGGGTAGGTTCGTGGAAACCATTAATATCGGCTCCACATGAAAGCAACAATTCGGCACAATCCTTAGCTGTACCCTCGGCAATACGGCCTTCAAAAACACAATCACAAACGTATTGCAGGGGATGTGCCCGGTTTTTACCGTCGGGGCCCCAGTTGATGGGCGCATTGGACTGTTCAGGATGTTGAGCTAACCAGGAGGTTAGGGCGTCGGGATCACCATCTTCGATCAGGGTCTGGAGGTTGGGCATATTTTTTACCGAAAGGTAATCAGATCAGATACGCCCCGAAAAACAATTAGACGAATCGGGGAAACATCATGCTGTGTGAAGATGCCAGGGGCCAAGGGCCACGGTTCACGGTTCACGGTTCACGGCTCACGGGCCAAGGTCCAAGGGCCACGGTTCACGTTTCACGGCTCACGGGCCACGGTTTACGGTCCCGCGCCTTCGTCCTGACGGACTTCGGCGGGCGGAGACGGTCTAAGATTACAGTGTATTAAATTGAAACAGCTTCTAAACCTAAGTACAGTGTAATCGAAATACTTTAAATATGTTAAATTAAAGCTACAAAAGT
>CAYFGK010000151.1:0-14529 GCA_964342305.1 uncultured Saprospiraceae bacterium
TACTAAAAAGGAGGCCTTGGCCGACTGATCCAATAGCAAGCCCGTACGGGCGGGCTCGAATGGTCTCGAAACGAGCCAGCGAAGCGACCGAGTGGTCATTCAAATACATATATGAGCAGGAGAGCTTAATATTCCTACACAGGGTCAATCCGCACCCGGGGGAATGTCGATACCTAATGCACGATCCAGAGGATCGTGCACCCGTCTCTCTACTAAAAGCGAGCTTGCGAGCGATCTATTAGCGAAGGACCACTGGGCCTGAGCGGTCTAAAAACGAGGGAGCGAAGCGACCGAGTGATCCTAAAAAGAAAATGGCACGGATTTTGGAGCTAAAGCAGTAGCAACCTGCAATTAGCTCAAAATCACGTACTATGAAAACGCATTTCCACCTTGTTCACTCCCCGATCCGGCTCCTGCTGGCTATCCTGTTGATGGCCGGCTTAGCGAGCTGTTCCCCCCGTGAAGAGGAGATGGAGCACTTATCCCAAGAGCATTCCAATCCCGAACCTGCTTATCAATTAAAAACAGATGATGGCACCCCCCGCCTCACCACCGGGACCGGAGCCGAATGGTCTTTCGGCCTGAATGATGATCACAAAACACATCCGGCTGGTGATGATTTGCAATACGAGCGGGCGATCGGGGATTCCGACCTCCGCATTTATCAGAAAAATGGCCTTACCGCCTACGACCTCATTTTGCCGGCAGGCGGAGACCCTCAGGGTTTGGTTTTGCCTTTGCAATCCCACCAAAGGGCCCGGGTGCACACCGATGGCTCCCTGATAGTAACGGACAATGGGGGCTACTGGAAGCACGCCGCCCCCATTGCTTACCAGGATCTCCCCCGGGGGCGACAAGCAGTCGACTGCCACTTCGTTGTCGATGAACAGCAGGTGCGCTTTGCCCTGGGATACTACAACCCTGATTTCGAGCTCGTCATTGACCCCGTGATACAGTTCCTGATGGCCGCCTGCAGCGGCGCTATGGATGAACTGGGCGGACGCGTTTACCACGATATGAACAATAATGGCACCTACGATGCCATGGAGGACCCCGGCATTGAGAATGCCGCGGTTCGTATTTACGATTGTACCTCCGAAACCCCTGTATCAACTACAACTACAGACGCCAATGGACAATACACCTTTACCGGACTAACCATTGGTACCCGCTACCGGCTGGAGATTGACGCTCCGGACGGTAGCGATTTTTTACCCGCCTTTGCGGGCCCCGACAACAACAGTACCGTACAGTATGGTCTGCCAGGAAGCTGCGCGGCGGATGTTGGCTTCCTTACCGTAGCCGATTACTGTGACGAAACGGCTCTGCGGATCGTTCTCCCCTGCTACGAAAACGGAAGCGGTGTGGGCAATAACCAAGCCGTTATGGTCTCCTTCGATTACGATCTCTCGGGAACCAGTACGCCTCCGCAGATCGATTTTACCGCTGCCGAACTCGGCTCCGTATACGGAACCGCCTTTTTTCCCGGCCAGTCACTGGTTTTTTCCAGTGCCTTCCTGAAGCGACACTCCGGTCTGGGGCCACGTGGCCTCGACGGCATTTATGCCCTCGACTATAGTGGTTTGTCGCCCAGCCTGGTCGGTGGTTTCAACCTGCAGGGGGTAGTTCCCGGTAACGGTGGCGATGCTATCGACCTGGGCTCCATCAATCGCACAAATGTAGCCGGCTCCATTACCGGCCCCTTTGATATGCCGAATGATCGTACCGAATCGAGTATTGACCTGGATGCTTTCGCAAAAATCGGAACGGTTGGTTATGGCGACATTGATATGGGTGAATCGGGAAAGTACCTCTGGATGGTGAACCTGCACCAACGTGCTATCCTGAAAATAGCCGTCGATTCCCTGGCAGTCAGCGGAGCGGGAGCTAATACACCGTCTTCCGGAGCTGTCGAACAGTTTCCGCTCGATGGAGCTGAGGGCATTCCTACTTGTACCGACGGTGTTCTGCGTCCTTTCGGACTGGAATTTGCCAATGGGCTCGGCTACCTGGGTTGCGTTTGCGACGCCTCCGGTGCTGCTGATACCATCCGTCCGGCAGAATTGACCGGACATGTGCTGTCCTTTGATACGGCTAACGTACTGAGCTTTACCGAAGAATTGAGTTTCTCCTTTGACTACCCGCGCGAAGCAGCATATTTCAACCGCGGCGACAGTCTGGGTGGTGAATGGCACCAGTGGATCGATACCTTCCCGAAGGTAACGAATACCATTACCGGACTGAACTTTGTTTCGGCTCCTCAACCTATCATTTCGGATCTGGAATTACTGGATAACGGCGACCTCGTGTTGGCCGTGATGGATCGCTTCGCACACCAGTCCGGCACCCAAAACCTGACAGCGCTGGTCGACAGCGACTCCCTCGTATCCGGTATTAATGCCGGAGACATCCTGTACGCCGAGCAAAATATGAGCGGAGATTTCGTACTGGAGCATTCCTCCGAAAACGATCCCGGGCGCCCGCCCAGCGTCCCTAATCCCTACCCCGGCTTCCTCGAGAACGACGGCGTGACCGGGATGGGTGAATTTTTCTGGGGCGACTACTTCGTCGTAGAAATCCCTACGGCCGACGAAGGACACTACGAGACCGCAACGGGAGGCCTGGCCTACCGCAGTGGCTCCAACGAAATTGCCGCCACGGTCTTTGATCCCGTATCCTTTTTTAGTCAGGGATTGCGGTACTTCAACCTGACCACCGGTGGGTATACCCGTAATTATCGCATCCTGGAAACCGACTTCGATTCCCCTTCCGGTGGTGGCAAAGGATCCTCGCTGGGTGACCCTGAGCTGATCTGTGGGGTTCCGCCGGTGCAATTAGGTAATTATGCCTGGATCGATGCCGACGAAGATGGCATTCAGGATCCCTGCGAAGACCCCCTGGTAGGCCTGCCCGTTTATCTGTACGACATGAATGGCAATGAACTGGCCAGCACTACTACCCAAGAGGATGGTTCCTACTATTTCACTGAACCCGGAACCAGCGGAGAAGACTGGATTGCCGAGGAAGGTGTCCAGCGAAACACCATGTACTATATCGGTTTTGGCGACAGCACCATCATAGAATTGGACGATACCCGCTATGGCGTAACAACCGATAGCACCGGAATCGGAGACAATCCCAACATCAATGATTCCGACCCTTCCGTACAGGAAACCTTGGGCGGAGAACTGGGCAGAAGAGCCGTGGTAAAAGTAACTACTCACTCCGAAGGTGGAGCTGACCATACCATTGATGCCGGCTTTATTGATCTGGGACCACCACAGAATATTCCGTGCCAGCCACTAAGTTGCCCGAATCAGTTGAACATAACCGTCGACTTTGATTGTGAATTTGTACTTACTCCCGAAATGCTGCTGCGTAACCTGCAGGTTTCAGCCGACGAATACGAGATTCGCATCCTGAACCAGGACGGGCATCTGGTGATCACCGACACCATTACCAGCGAACACGTTGGACGTACCGTCACCTATATGATCTACCGCCTGGGATGCGAATCTTTCCCATGCTACGGCAAACTAAAGATCGAAGATAAGACGGGGCCGCTCGTTGCTGAGATCGCCAGTGAGTTCGATACCCTGGAATGTGGCCTGGAAACGTTTGTGCGCAATAACGAGCAGACGATTGATCCAAACAGCCCCTATTACCTGGGCGAGGTCTTCTTTGAGGATAACTGTGCTCCCGATTGTGCTACAACGGCCAAATTCTTTGACACCTACGAAGCCTATCCCTGCGATAGTCTGCCACTCACCGGCCGGATGACCCGTAAATGGACAGCCACCGACTGCAACGGACTGGAAACGGAAGTCAACCAGTACTTCTACTTCAAACGTCCCGATCTGGCCGACCTGATCAAGGGCGAAGATGAAACTATCATTACGTGTACCCCTACCGTTGAGGATCTGCCTGATATGAGCGGACCCTACTGGATAAATGTTTTTGGGGAGACCATGTACCTGCGCGACGTTGACTGTGGAGGCTATGCTCTGCACGTCGAAGATATTAATATCCCCGTTTGTGGAAATACCGGTTCCTTCAAACACCACCAATTTTACCGCGTATTCGATTGGTGTACCAATACGTCGACGTACGTTGATACCGTTACGATCAAGGTGGGCGATTTTGCAGCACCCGAATTCCAGGGCAATGCCTATGTGCTTCCCAACAATCAACCGGCCATCACGCAACTGCAGGGCATAGTTGACCGCGACAGTCTGCTGGTACTCGATGCACTGGGCAAAATACCGACCCTTTCCACCGGACCATCGGATTGCACAACGGCTTTCAGCACGCTGCCCGGCATTCTTCAGCAGCAGTTTGGCTTCTCGGCTACTGACTGTGGAAATGTCACCTTTACCACTTCGGTACTCACTTTTGCCCCTCAATCCCAGGGTGGATTCCCGGGCGTGGATACCGTCTGGAAAGAACGGACCTACTACCGGTTCAACGATATGATCGCCGGCATTGGGGTAGGTATGCACGCCCTGGTAATTGAAGCCAAAGACGATTGTTACCAGAACGGACGGGCCGTGGTATTCTTTAAGGTAGCAGATCAGATATCGCCGGTGATGAAGTGCGACGATGAAATCCACATCACGCTCACCAATGGTTCCGCAATTGCGAGCGGTGGGTACGCACGTGTTTATCCACGAAGTGTTGAGGAAGGCTCCTGGGACAACTGTGCCCTGGGTAATCTACAGGTACGTCGGATGATCCCCGAGCAATGCATCCCCGATTTCATAGAGTATGGGTACGACCTCAACGACGACGGTGAGCTCGATCAGCAGGATGGTATTGTCCTCGAGAATGACGGACAACTTTACACCCCCTGGGAAGACTACGTGGAATTCTTCTGTTGTGATTTGGCGGAAGCCGTAAAAGTAGAAGTCCGCGGTAGCGACGAATCCCGCGACCCCTTGAGTGGTGTAGCGACTCCCAATCAGAGCGTTTGCTGGCTCGATGTGATCGTGGAGGATAAAGTAGATCCCCGACTGTTAGCACCGGCCGCACTGACCGTTGATTGCAGTGACCCGCGCCTGGCAGATTTACCGGCTTTCGGTGATGCCCAATTGATGGTTGACTACTGTGGCAATATGCTGATCCAGGAACTGGCAGCTACCGAGAACCTGGACCGGTGCGGTTTCGGTACGATTACCCGTCGTTTCCAGGCGGTGAAATACCCGGGTACCGACCGGGAGATTATGTCTCCCGTAGTAAGTCAGACCATTACCGTGGTGGAACGCAATGATTACTCTATTTGCTTCCCCGAAGATGTTTCAGTGACTTGCGGCAATGATCCGGATATTCCCGGCATCACCTTTGCCGAAAACGCGTGTGACCTGATGGCTATATCTACTGAAGACAACCTCTTTACGGCTACTCAGGATCCCGATGCCTGCTATAAAGTATTCCGCACCTACAAAGTGATCAACTGGTGTGAGTACGACGGAGAATCTGCACCCACCCTGGTGGGGCGCGACTGGGATGGCTTCAACGGGACCAATCCTGGCAACTGTGCCAACCCTCTGCCCCAGGGTGATCTGGCGCCGGGCGACGAGGGTATCTGCGTCATCGTGCGCAAGAACTCGGGTGACCTGGCTCCGGATACCGTGTACTACGACAGCGACACAGATCCGAGCAATAACATCCCCGACGACGGAAGTACCGCCGAAGTCGAGGGCTACTGGTGGCGGGTGATCAGCGGATCACACGACCCCACGGAGGAAGCTTATTACGAGGGTAACTGCTCCAGCTGGTCCGACGACGATAACCAACTCGATTCCGACATTAGCGGGAACGTATCGGGTGATGATTCCGATATTCGCTATGGTTCCTTCGGGTACTGGGTGTATACACAACACATTATCGTCTATGACGACGCACAGCCCGATGTAGAACTTATCGGTGACGAGGTGTTCTGTGCCAGCAGTGACGTGGATTGCTCGGGCAATATCAGCTACACCCTCGTGGTGGATGATAACTGCACCGGACTGGAAGATTATACGGTAACCGTATTTCTGGACATCGACAACGATGGATCCCTGGACCAGAACATCACTCCTGCCCTGGACGGCAATGACTTGACTGGTCGTTTCCCTATCGGCGAGCACCGAATTCAGGTCAGGGTGAACGACGGCTGCGGTAACGTGCGGGTGATCGATCAGGTGTTCGAGATCGAGGATTGCCTGGCTCCGGCGCCCATTTGTCTGTCGAATATTTCCGTGACGCTCATGCCAACGCAGGATTCCCGCCTGGGGGCTTTGCCGATCTTTGCCACCGAACTGATCGCTTCGGAGATCTACGATTGTACCGGTCAGGGCGAGTCGAACGGACAGGGCCGCAACCTGGTGACCGAGTACTTTGTAGCTCGTGATGAAACCCCCAATATGTCGGATCTGGATCCCTTACGTGCAGAAGATCACATCATTGTCACCTGTGACGATGTGGGTCAAATGATCCCCCTCGAACTGCACGCTATGGATGGTGCCGGCAATAACGATTATTGTGTGATCTTCGTGGAAGTCGCTGATAATCAAAGCGTCTGTGAATCCCCCGAAGCTACCGGCTTGATCAGCGGTGGTATCGCCACCACCCAGCAGGAATTGGTAGAGGGTGTAACCGTTCAGCTTTCAGGTGGTCAGTCCATGATGTATGAAACCGATCAATCGGGAGCTTACAATTTCCAGGGTTTGATCGCTGGTCACGATTTCACGGTTATTCCCAAAATGGATAAAGACCCGATGAACGGGGTTAGCACCTTTGACATGGTCCTGATCCAGAAACACATTCTGGGTACACAGGCGTTGGCATCACCCTACCAACTGATCGCGGCCGACATTAATGCCAGTGGCAGCATCAGCACGCTCGACCTCATTCAGTTGCGGAAGATGGTGCTCAATGTGGATAATAATTTCCGGAACAATACGAGCTGGCGATTTGTGGATGCGGATTACCGATTTCCGAATCCGGCCAACCCCTGGCAGGAGCCTTTCCCGGAAATTAAGAATATCAACAATCTGGAGGGTGAAATGATCTCAGATTTTATAGCTATCAAGATCGGTGACCTGAATGGCAACGTGACCCCCAACTCGGCCAGTCCGGTGGCCTCGAGGTCGGCCGAAGCCCCGTACGAAATGGTGCTGGGACAAGCCGAAAATCACGGTTCAACCACCCGGATCCCCGTTCAGGTACAGGACGACCGGGCTGTTCCCGGGCTGCAATTCACCCTGGACCTGCCCTCCAGCACCCTTGATATTCTCCCCGCTGTGTTGAGTGAAAACGATATGGCCTGGTTCCGGGAGGACAGTAAGATGACCGTTAGCTATGCCCCTCACACTGCTGAAAACCTCGATGGTGCTGTTCTTTTCTATCTGGAGCTGAATGGTCATTCGGCAGCGGAGGATATGAGCCGGATCCAGCTAAGTCTGGATCTGACTCCTGCCGAAGCCTACACGGTAATGGGTGATCCCCTGAGTGTAGTGCTGCTGAACGGGACCCCTGAGTCTGAGGCTTCCGCCAAATTGCTGCCCAACGAACCCAATCCCTTCCGTACCGAAACGGTAATTCCGTTTGTGTTGCAGCGTCCACAGTCGTTCCAGATCGACTTGTTCGACGCCCGCGGACGACATCTGAAGCAGGTGCGGGGTGAGGGTGATCGTGGTCGCAATGAAGTGCTCATCCAGGCCAGTGATCTGCAGGGAGCCGGTCTGTATTACTACCGTTTGCAAACGGGCGGCTACGAAGCCAGTGGTACCATGATGTATCAGCAATAAAAAAGCGTGAGGATTGGTCAAACCTAATTCCTAAATCAATGATAATCAATGTATCACATTGTGCTTGGTAGAGGGTAGTAAGTACTAGGACAGGCTTTACCCCAAGTACCCTATACCTACTACTCTATACCGGGAGGTTGGGCCGCGAGTAGCTTTACAATATGGTCTGTGCCCAATCTCACCTGTTGAACGATTTTAATGCTGATAAGTAGAATTGGGGCTGTTCGGTGGGGACCGGACAGCCTTTTTTGTCGTAAGGTTATATCTCCATTTCCTGGTCATCGAAGATCAGCCCGTTGGCGCACCGGACAATACGGGACGGAAAGTTTTCCAAAATCCGATAGTCGTGGGTAGCCAGCAGCACGGCGGTGCGCTGCTCGCTGACCAGCCGACGCAGCAGGAGAATGATATCATCGGAGGTTTCGGGATCGAGATTCCCGGTGGGCTCATCGGCGATCAATAATTGGGGGTCGTTCAGTAATGCACGGGCAATAGCTACCCGCTGCTGCTCCCCGCCCGATAGTTGGTGGGGTTGGGCGTTTATCTTCTCTTCCAGGTTGACGGCTTGCAGGACCTCCCGGATGCGATTCTCCATCCTGGTTTTATCCTTCCAATTGGTGGCCCGCAGCACGAACCGCAGGTTGTCGGATACCGAGCGGTCCTCCAGCAGATTGAAATCCTGAAATACGATGCCAAGCTCCCGGCGTAGGTGTGGAATATTCCGGCGGTTCAGCTTCGTGAGATCAAATCCACAGACCGTGCCGGTACCGTGCAGCAGGGGCAGGGCACCGTACATAACCTTCAGCAGACTGGACTTCCCGCTGCCTGTTTTACCGACCAGGTAGAGGAACTCACCGGCCCGAACATCCATATTGACGCTACTCAGGATCGATTGATCGCCCTGATACACGGTTACATCCCGCAGTTGTACTATTTCCTGATCCATACACTCATTTATCACATGAACGACCAAAATAAAAATGATTTAGTATACCACCAATTTGTAATGGGTATTGGGTATTAGGCAGCTTGACTTATTTAATTCCATATACCTAATACCAACTACCTTATACCCGGAGGTTGAAGCTCTACAACGATCACTTAACGAAGGGAACTAAGTCCCAACCTCCCGATGAAATACCTATCTTTCGTCCAAACGAATACCAAGCTGTATGAAACACCTTTTACTCGCCTTTTGCACCTTGTTTTTACTGACTGATTCATTCGCCCAAACCAACACCATGCTTACCGTCCGCACCCGGGCTAAGGATGCCAAGTTCATTGGCTCGTCGATGGGGGGTTCCTTCATTACCGTTCGCGATGCCCGGACCGATGAGCTGCTGGCCGAAGGATACACGGAAGGCAGCACCGGGAATACCTCCGTGATTATGAGTCAGCCACATACCCGTTACGACGAACTGGCCGATGTCAATACCGCCGCCTTCCGAACCGAGATCCCACTGACGGCACCTACCCTGATCACCATCGAGGCGCAGGCGCCGGGCCACCACCGACAGGCGCAGGTAATGGTGAGTACCCAGGTCTGGATGATCCCCGGTCGCGATATTTTGGGCGACGGCATCATCCTGGAAATACCGGGATTTGCGGTTGATGTATTACTGCCGCGGCAGCATCAGTTCATTTCCCTGGAATCCTTGCCAAACCGCTTGCTGCCTATTCGTGCAAATATGGTGATGATGTGCGGATGCACCATCTCCGACGGTGGCCTGTGGAATGCCCGGGAGATGGAAGTAACGGCCATCATAACTAAAGATGGTGAACAGGTGCGCGCGCTGCCTTTGGCTATTGGCGATACCGATAATCTTTTTGAGGGCGACTGGATGGTCGACGAGCCGGGAACCTATCAATTGACTGTATATGGATTTGACCCACGCACCTTTAACAGTGGTGTCGATGTGGTGAACATAGTGATCAACGAATGAGTCAACCGCTAACTATTGCCAATGCTCAGGTCGCACCGGTGTTCAACGATCTGGAAGCCAGTCTGGAACAATTAGCTACTCATACCCGACAGGCGGCCGCAAAGGGGACCTTTTTGATCTCTCGGTCGACCGAAGCCGTTTAAAGATTACAAGCGGGTGACCGTTGGCAATGGTCCAAACACCATTTTTGCATTACGAGAAACTGATGATGATTGTCATTCGCTGGAGCGTCAAAAAGGACGTAGCTTTGCACCCGAAAGCGGTATAACGCGAATTTGACAATTCAGATCATCCCGAACCGACTCTGAGGCGTTATTAGGGATGAATTGGTTGGTAAAAACCTATACAGAATGAAAAGATCATATATCATCGCCATTGTCATGATTGCCGTGGCCATCGGGATCCTTATCAGCGCTGCCGGTGACATGAGTACTTACGGCACTTTTGCACAAGCCGAGACCAGCGGTCAAAAGGTGAAGATAGCCGGTGAACTGGCCAAGGACAAGGAGATGTACTATAACCCTGAGGAAGATCCGAACTACTTTAGCTTCTTCATTCGGGATACGGAGGGCGAGGAACGCAAGGTTGTCCTGTTGGCCGCAAAACCACAGGATTTTGAGTTATCCGAACAGATCGTGGTGACCGGCAGTATGAACGACGATGCCACCTTCGTAGCAACGGATCTGCTTATGAAGTGTCCCTCCAAATACAAAGACGAAGAGATTTACATTAAGGGAAAGGAAGCCCGTGGATAACCCTCCGGAAAAGCGACTATGCAAGAGATTCAGTATATCGGGGAGCACCTGTGGCCCCAGCAACTCGGACATTTTTCCATTATTCTGTCGTTCGTAGCGGCACTCACTGCCGTACTGGCCTACTTTATGGCAACGCAAAAGCGGGAATTGCCTACTGCTAAGAGCTGGCGCAATTTGGGCCGTGCGGCCTTCGGTGTACACGGACTGGCGGTATTTGCGGTAATCGGTCTGATCTTTTACGTGATGGTGGAGCGTTACTACGAGTATCAATACGTATACGCCCACGTTTCGGAAGACCTTCCCTTCAAGTACATTTTTTCGGCCTTCTGGGAAGGCCAGGAAGGCAGTTTTCTGCTCTGGATGTTCTGGCATGTGGTACTCGGAGGTATCCTGATCTGGAAAAGCAAGCGGTGGGAAGGTCCTACTATGGCCTTACTGGCGGGGGTACAGATGTATCTCGCCTCCATGATCCTCGGTGTGTACGTTGGGCTGGGCGACGAGCCGTTTCGCATAGGTAGCAACCCATTGCTATTGCTACGCCAAACGACCGAAGCGCCGATTTTTGCGCAAGCTGATTATGTTTCCCTCCTACAAGGTACCGGCCTGAATCCACTACTACAGAATTACTGGATGACCATTCACCCGCCTACCCTGTTCCTGGGGTTTGCGTCCACCACTATCCCATTTGTGTACGCCATCGCTGGTCTGTGGACAGGCGAACATAAAGCCTGGCTGAAACCGGCACTTCCCTGGGCACTCTTCAGCGGTGCCATTCTGGGTACCGGCATCCTGATGGGAGGCGCCTGGGCTTACGAAGCACTTAGTTTCGGTGGGTACTGGGCGTGGGACCCGGTCGAGAATATGTCGCTGGTGCCCTGGCTGACCCTGATTGCTGGTATCCATACCAATTTGGTTGCCCGTAGCACTGGCCACAGTATACGGTCTACCTATATTTTCTATCTGCTCACCTTCCTGTTGATCCTGTATTCCACCTTCCTCACCCGTTCGGGCGTACTGGGTGAAACCTCCGTCCATGCCTTTACCGAAATGGGGTTGGAATGGCAATTGGTGGGGTTCATTGGCGTATTTCTGGCATTGTCAGCGATCCTCATGGGTATACGCTACAAGTCGGTACCAGCACCAAAAAAAGAAGAAGCCGTCAGTTCCAAAGAGTTCTGGATGTTCATCGGTTCTTTGGTCCTGTTGTTCAGTGCCCTGATCATCACCGCTTCTACCTCCTTGCCGGTGTACAATAAGATCATGGCCTATTTTTATCCAGGGTATCAGGGCCAGGTAATTACGGATCCCATCCCCCACTATAATAAATACCAAGTGTGGATCGCCGTGTTTATTGGCTTTTTATCGGGGTTTTCCCAATTTTTGCGTTACCGGGAGCACAACTGGTCCAAGCGTGTCCGCACGGCGGGAATACACGTGGGGATCGCCATTGTTATCAGCGCAATCCTTACCTACCTTACATCTCTATGGGTAAGCCTGGGCACCTGGCAATACGGCGTTATGTTGTTCGCCGGATTTTTTACCATTGTCACCAATATCGATTATCTCATTAGCTTTCTGCGCGGCAACCTCAAGGCTGGGGGATCGGTATTCTCACACCTTGGCTTTGGTCTGATGATCGCCGGAATTATTGCTTCGGGGGTAAATCAAAATATCATCTCCTCCAATCCCTTTATCATGGAAGGGCTTATTCAGAGTGACGATCCCGAAGGGTACAAGAAAAACATCATCCTCTTCAAGGACAGTCCGAGTCTGATGAGCGGTTATGAGGTGACCTACCTGGGTGACACTATTGATACCTATACCCGAACGTACACCATCGGCTTCAAACGCTATAATGAAGCGGGGGATGTGATCGAAGAATTTGAGCTACAACCCAACGTTCTCTACAATAAGACCTTTACCAAGATTGCGGCTTCCAATCCTGCGACCAAGCACTACCTGCATAAGGATGTATTCACCCATATTTCCTCCCTGCCAATGGTGGAAATGGATATGGAGTTCCGGCAAAAACGGGAAGATAGCCTCAACTACCGCCCGTTCCAACTACCGGTTGGGGAGTTGCTGACCT
Organism: uncultured Saprospiraceae bacterium; assembly: GCA_964342305.1. Classification (GTDB taxonomy): domain Bacteria; phylum Bacteroidota; class Bacteroidia; order Chitinophagales; family Saprospiraceae; genus DT-110. The sequence goes on from CAYFGK010000151.1 coordinate 12,578, forward strand.
TTACGGATACGGTCGATATTCAAGACCAGGACACCGTTGCACTGAGGCAATATCGCGTGCAGGTACACGAGGTAGTCCGCAACCCCAAACATCCGGATTACCATTCACAGGAAGGCGATCTGGCGGTAGGCATAAAAATGTCGGTCATACGGTCCGATAAACCGAATGAGGTCTATAAGATCACGCCGGTCATTGTGCTGCGGGAACAAATGATCTACACCTTCCCCGAACAGATCAACGAGATCAGCACCAAGGTGCGTTTACGGGAAGGGCTGTTTGAACAGGTCTTTACGCTGGAGGAAAACCTCAACTACGAGGAATTCCGGTTAAAAAGAGGTGAAACGGTCATGTTCAATGGATTACAAGTGCGCTTTGACGGATTCAACCGCAAACCACAACTGGAAGATTATCAGGCCAAGGAGGGCGACCTGCCCGTCGGTGCCCGTCTGATCGTAACTGAACCCGGTGGCGAATCCTACACCGCCGAACCACTCTTCCTGATCCGCGACAGCCAACCCATGAATCTGAAAGATCAGGTAGATGAGCTTAATTTTCATGCCCGCTTTACCACGGTTGATCCAAATACCGAGCAGGCTCGACTGTTCTTTGCCCGTGAAACGGATAAAACGGCTCTGCGGGTACCCTTCGAAGTGGCTACCGATTCCCTGCGGGCCGATTACATTGTACTACAGGCCATCGAATTCCCGGGCATAAATTTATTCTGGCTGGGCACTATTCTGATGATGCTGGGGTTTGCCATTAGTATGATCCATCGTCTGCTCCCGCCCAAAGGAGCTGCCCGGGCCTGATGCAGCGCATCGTACTCATAGGAGCCGGACGGGTAGCCAGCCAACTGGGACCGGCCCTGCGGAACGAGGGTGTCTCCATCGAGCAGGTGGTGGCTCGGACAAGGCCGGATACGCTGGCCGGCACCTGTACTGCCCAGGCTTTGGCAATCGATGAGCTATCCGGCCTGATCGTGGATGCCGACCTCTACCTGCTGGCCGTTTCCGACGGAGCTATCCGACAGGTTTCCAGGCAATTGGCGGCCTACTTACCTGTCTACGCGCGCCTGGTACACACCTCGGGCGCCACGCCCCTGCATGAATTATCAGATCATTTTCATCACCGCGGGGTCTTTTACCCGCTCCAGACATTCTCTGACCATCGCACCGTAGATTTTCGGGAAATACCTTTCTGTATCGAGGCTTCCACCACAACGTACGAAGAGGATTTACTGGCTTTCGCCAAAAAACTGTCCTCAAATGTACACCTTATCAACGGTGAAGAGCGGGAAGTACTGCACGTAGCGGCTGTTTTTGCCAATAATTTCACGAATCACCTGTACGCCATTTCGCAGGAAATCCTGGACCAGCATCAGTTACCATTCGATCTGCTGCGTCCGCTCATCCGGGAAACGGCCTCCAAGGTTCAGGAACAATCGCCCCGCGATGCCCAGACGGGCCCGTCACGGCGCGGCGATCAAGCCACGCTGGATCGGCATCTGGCCTTTTTGCGCAAGCATCATCCGGAAATACTCGATTTGTACGAACAGGTAAGTAAGTCTATCGAACAGTCGTATGGTGAGGAGGAGTGAACGGTGGTTGGGACTGGTCCTGATTTGTGTTTGGGCCACAACCTATTACCTGGTTGTGGCATTCTCTTCAGCCCAACACAAATCAGAATCCTGCGTGCCGTCTCTCGCGATCGACTCAACGCATTTCGAGGGCCTGTTTTAGAATACGCTGCTAAGGCTCCGTGCAGAGCCCTGCAGCTTAACCTCATACCGATCCCGGTTTATGATTGGCCCTGCCGATGCTGATGAACAAGACCAATCATCATGCCAATCATAAACCGGGATCAGTCCACCTCCGCCACCGAAGCACCAATGCGCTGCACAAACCCCTGCTTTTACGTATCTTCACCCGCCAAATTACGAACCTATGCGCATT
>CAYFGK010000152.1:0-11649 GCA_964342305.1 uncultured Saprospiraceae bacterium
ACGTAAACAAACAAACACACCCTCCTTAGCAAATCTGCTACAATCACTTCGTAGCGCCTATCATTAATCTACATCTACATTGCTGTAACGGTTCTTAGCCGGAAAATGCTCTTTTCCGGAATGTCATTGGTATGTCTTATCACAAGGCGCCTCAGCGCGATAGCTTTCGATGAAAGCGATGCGACTGTCGGGTTTATGTCTGGTAAATAGTTTTTACCGGAAAGCCCTTGGTATGCCTGGTCATAAGGCCATTCGGAACGCCTTGGCTTTCTTTTGAAAGCGATTGGCCCGGGCTTGCTTTGTCCGGTTGTCCGATAGCCTGGGTTGCACCAGGTCATAAGATCACCCAGAACGTCATAGTTTTCCCTCGAAAGCAATGCGCTTGGCAGGGCTATGCATATAGCTAATCCATTTATTTAACCAAATTATGGTAATTGATGAAACAACTATTTTTTCTCACTTCCTTTCTTTTTTGGGGCCTCTTTGGTATGGCCCAGGAGAAGACCGTAACGGGAACAATCACCTCTGCTGAGGATGGCTTGCCCGTTATTGGTGCCACCATTCTCGTCAAAGGTACCTCGACTGGTACCGCAACGGACTTAGATGGCCAATACTCCATTACAGTTCCCGATGCAAATACGGTGCTCGTTATTTCCTATACCGGATTGAAAACCCAGGAAATCACAGTGGGTGATCGCACCCAAATTGACGTTACGCTGGAGAGCAGTATTTCGGTTCTCGACGAGGTCGTCATTACCGGATACGGCTCGCAAGGCCGGCGGGTATTGACCAGCTCGGTGAGCTCGGTGGATGCCAAGGATATTGAAAACCTCCCCACGCCCAACGTCGATCAAATGATGCAGGGGCGTGCTGCCGGCGTGCAGATCAGCTCCAATTCGGGAACACCGGGTGGCGGTATGTTCGTGCGTGTACGCGGTACTACCTCCATTACCGCCGGGAGCGATCCGCTATACGTGGTGGACGGTATCCCCATTACGACCAACTCTCTCGAAGCTGAAGGAGTGGGTGGTCAGGTTACCAGCCCACTTTCGGATATCAATCCCAGCGATATAGAATCTATTGAGATACTGAAGGATGCCTCGGCAACGGCAATTTACGGGGCCCGTGCAGCCAATGGGGTGGTAATTATTACGACTAAGCGGGGATCGCGAAGCCAAAACGCCAAAGTCACCCTGAATTCCTACTACGGAATCCAGAATTACTGGAAAGATCCACAGGGTCAACTCGTAAATGCCCGGCAGTTCGAAGAACTTCGTAACGAAGCGGCCGTCAATAACGGCGGTCAACCCATTTACCCCAATCCGGGCAGCAGCGGGAACGATACCGAATGGGCTTCTTTATTATTCCAGGATAATGCGCCGATGAGCAATATCGACCTGTCGATCTCCGGTGGTAATGACCGCGTCCGCTACTTTATTAGTGGTAATAACTTCAATCAGGAAGGTATCATGCGCAACCAGGAATTTACCCGCCAATCGGGTCGGGTTAACCTCGATTTCAATGCGTCGGATAAAATCAAGATTGGAACCAGCGTATTGTACTCCCGCACGCAACGCGTCCGGGCTGATAACGACGACAACATATTTGGCGGATTGGGTGGAGCATTTTTCTTCCCGCCCAACCTTCCCGAGCGGCAACCCGATGGGTCTCTCACCAAATTTTCCATTTTTGAGAACCCCATCGCCGTAGCCGAACTTCAGGACCTGCGCATGAACGTTAACCGCGTATTGGCCAATGTCTACGGACAATGGGATATCGCTCAGGGCCTGACCTTTAAAACCAGCGGTAGCGTCGACTATAACCAAATCAAAGAAGATGCTTACTGGCCCACCGAAATGAACGAAGGCGCTACGGTCGGCGGCCTGGCCCGTTCCACGGTTACCCTGGACGATAACCTCATCTGGGAAAACACCCTGACTTACCAAAAAGGCCTCGGTGGTGAACACTTCCTGACTGCCCTTCTGGGACAGTCGGTCCAGTTCTCCGACAACGAGCGAACCCAAGCCACGGGGCAGGGCTTCCCCAGTAACGATTTCCGACGGATCACTTCAGCAGCTACCCAATTTTCTACCTCTACTGGTAGCGAATGGGGGATTTCATCCTACTTCGGACGCCTGAATTATGATTTCGCCGGTAAATACATTGTTACCGTAAACGTACGTCGCGACGGTTCTTCCCGTTTTGGTGAAGACAGCCGCTGGGGTACTTTCCCATCCATCGGTGTGGGCTGGCGCTTATCCGAAGAAGAATTTATGCAGGGCAGCTTCTTCGACGAACTCAAACTGCGGGCCAGCTACGGTGTTACCGGTAACCAGAACGGTATCAACAACTTCGCAGCACGTGGCCTCTGGACCGGTGGTGCCAACTATACCACTACCCCCGGTACCCAGCCACAGCAGCTCGCTAATCCCGACCTGAAATGGGAAACCACCCGCCAGATCAACGTGGGGCTCGATATGGGTGTCCTGAATGAGCGCCTGGTATTTACGTTCGACTGGTATAATAAATATACCGAAGACCTGCTCTTGAACGTACCCCTGCCTCCGACCACCGGTTTCAGCAGTCAGTTCCAAAACTTTGGTGAAATTGAGAACCAGGGCTGGGAATTGGGTATTAACGCTACGCCCGTTCGCACCAGTGACTTCAATTGGAATATTAGCTTCAACGTGGCCCATAATGAAGCTACCGTTCGTAAACTGTTTGCTCCGATTGAGATCTATAACCGGAGTCCTTTCCGGCTGGAAGAGGGTCAACCTCTGTTCTCCTTCTGGTTCCACGAACAGCTCTCGGTGGATCCACAAACGGGTGATCCCATCTGGCGGACAGTTAATGGTGACTCCCGCACAGAAACCTTCAACCCCAACCGCGACCGGTTCTTCGTGGGTGATGCTCAACCCGACCTGTTTGGTGGTATCACCAATAATCTGACGTATAAAGGATTTGACTTCATGATGTTCTGGCAGTTCAGCCTCGGAAATGAGCAACTGCACTGGAATCGCTTTTTCCAGGAACACGGTGGTACCCGTAACACTGGCTTCATGGTCAGTCAATTGGATCGCTGGCAGCAACCGGGAGATGTTACCGACATCCCACGCATGACTGCTGCCAACTATGCCGGTAACCTTCGCCCCTCACGCTTTGTGGAGGATGGATCTTACCTGCGGCTGAAGAACCTGGCCATCGGGTATACCCTGCCAAATGACCTGACCAGCAAGTGGGGTATCGCCAAACTGCGCCTCTACATTACCGGTCAGAACCTCATTACCATTACCGATTACACGGGGCTGGATCCCGAATTGACTGGTCCGGCTTCCAACCAACTGGTACAGGGAATGGAATTCTACACCTTCCCTCAGGCACGAGTCTGGACGGGCGGTTTCACCCTTTCCTTCTAACCACAAACACAACGAATACCATGAAAAAAACTATTTATATCCTTTGTATTTCGATGCTGGCCTTCTCTTGTGAAGCCGTATTCGATGTCGAGCCCGAAGCGTCTATTTCTGACGAAGGGGCAATAACCAATCTCAATAGCCTGAATGCTGCCCTGGCGGGTTTGTACAACCAATTGCAGGGAAACTATCTCCAGGGTGAATATCAGATCGCTGCCGCAGTAAGTTCTGATGTAGCACAAAGTGTAGGTACCTGGGATTTTTACCGGGAAATGGACACTTACGTAGTTAGCCCTGACAATGTCGAAGTAACGGACTTGTGGGCTGCTATGTACGAAGCCGTTAACCAGGCTAATAACATTATCGAAGGTGTTGGTAATGTGGATGATGCTACTCCGGAAACCCTCGATCAGGCTCTGGGGCAGGCTTATTTTGCCCGCGGTATGGCTTTCTTTGATCTCGCTCGACTGTTCGGCGGGGTTCCGAATGCGTACGGTGAGCTGGGCATCGCCCTGCCGCTGGAACCATCACGGGCACCTCAGTTGTATAGCCGGGCTTCCCTGGCGGAAACCTGGTCCCAGATCGAATCGGACCTGACCAATGCACTTGATCTGCTACCCGAGAGCGGCTTCCCCGCACGGGCCAGCAAACCAGCTGCCCGGGCCATGTTGGCTCGCTACCACCTGTACATGCAAAATTACGGACAAGCGTCTGATTTTGCCGGACAAGTGATTGATGATTCCAATTTTGAATTGATCGATGATGTTGTGTCCATATACAAGGTCAAAAATACTGCCGAAGCTATCTTTGAACTACAGTTCGATGCTACCGACGCCAACAGTATTCGTACCTGGTATATCCCTGGCGCCCTGGGAGGTCGCGGTGACCTGGCCGCCCACGATGAGTTCTACAACAGTATTCCCGATAACGACGAACGAAAGCAACTGTTTGCCTTTGATGAGTCGTCCATGTTCTGGTATCCTACCAAGCACGAAACGCCGGCAAATGCCGACAACCTTCAGATCATTCGGATGGCAGAGATGTACCTGACACGTGCCGAAGCCGATTACCTCGGTGGCGGTGGTGACCCACTCACTGACCTGAACGCCGTGCGAACTCGTGCCGGGCTGGATCCTCTTGCGGAGATCAGTAGCCTCGATGATATCCTCGACGAGCGAAAGATCGAGTTCTGCTTCGAAGGGCACCGCTGGTTCGACCTTACCCGAACCGGGAAAGCATTGGATGTATTATCCTCGGTACCCCGCAGCAACTCTCCGGGAGCACCGGCCATGCTAAATACCCCGGGACGCCAGGTTTTCCCTATTCCGAATGCCGAGCGCAACGCAAACCCGGAAATGCAGCAGAACCCTGCATATAATTGATTCGATTCTTCCCTTATTAGCAGAGGCGCCCTTTCGGGCGTCTCTGCACATTTATTCCGCCATCCGCACCACCTTCGGGTGGAAAGTCCCTAATACCTCCACCAAATCGCGCTGGTGTTCCATGACCGCGTGAATGTCTTTGTACGCAAAGGGTACCTCATCCATACCACCACCGATCAAATCCACATCGTGCTTTTTCAGCGCCTGTTTCAATTGCTTTTTGGTGAAGCTTTGGATCGCCTTGCGGCGCGACATTTGTCGACCCGCCCCGTGGGAAGCTGATTGGAGAGCGTCCACCACTCCTTTACCGCGCACCAGAAAAGCCGGTGCCGTCATGGAACCGGGGATGATCCCCAGCACGCCTTTACCGGCCGGTGTGGCTCCTTTACGGTGTACGATCAGCTCGCTCCCATCCGGAGCGGTTTCCTTCCAGGCGAAGTTGTGGTGGTTCTCAATGGTGACGATCGGCTCCAGCCCCAGCGCACCAGCCACCCGACGGTGAATATGGTGGTGACAGGCCGAGGCGTAGTCACCCGCCAGGTTCATCGCCAGCCAGTATTCCTGCCCCAGCTCACTGTCGAGATCCAGCCAGGCCAGGTGTTGCGCCTCCTTGGGCAGCGGCGTTTGCTCCATGGCCAGTTTGGTGTAGTGGTTGGCGATATTGGCCCCTAAACCACGGGATCCCGAGTGCGACAACAGACCAATATAGGTGCCCGACGGCAATCCGTTCTGCGGGTCATCCAGCGTAACCTCCCCGAATTCTACGAAGTGATTACCGGAGCCCGAGCTACCGATCTGTTTGATGGCTTTTTGGCGTAAGCCCTTCACCGTCGGAATCTCTTTGAATTCCGGACGATCGAAAACAGGGTCCGACATCGGGCGATCAAATGCTTCGCGACCAAAGCGCGTATGCTCCCCCAGCATCTTCACGAACTGCGACCGGTCTTCCGACAGTTTGGAAACCGGCAGATCGTACACGGTCAGGCACATCCGGCACCCGATATCCACCCCTACTCCGTAGGGAATGATGGCATTGCGGGTCGCCAGTACCCCACCGATCGGGAGTCCGTACCCGTGGTGGGCATCCGGCATCAGGGCGCCTGCCTCCGCTACGGGCAGACGCATAGCCACCTCCATCTGCTCGCGGGCATTGGCGGCGATGTGCTCACTACCGTAAACGCGGTAATCAACTCCGGTCTCCCGCAAAGCGATCTCCGGGTTCTCCACGGGCTCGGCATCCCGCAGTTTTTCCACTACGGAACCCAGCACCTCATCGTCAGCATAAGCTTCCGGATCTGCCAGCATAGCTTTCAGGATGGTCAGCGCATGTGGCTTGCTATTGAATTTGTAGTGGCGCTGCATCTGGGTAATAGCCAGCCCCACCGCCGGTCCCTGCTCGAACCCGATCTTCAGTAAATCCTTTCCGCGTAGTTTTAATTTAGCCATTGGTTTCCTTGTTCAGGGGTGCAAACAGGGATGACCCGGTGAATAGTTCCGGTATCAGGCGGGAAGTTGATAAATAGCCCTCAGCGCTTCAGTGGTCTTAGGGTTGGGTTCTTGCTTTCGCAAAAAAGCAGAGACGACCCGATCGACCGCAGCGGCCAGCGCGGGCTTATCCCGCTTAATGGCCGCGACACAAAGATCCAGATCCGGACTATACCGGCCTTCGCCCACCAGCAGGGAACCACCCCGACCACGCAGCAGGGTTTTGATGAGTTGCTGCTGGTTAGCGGGCGTTGGCTTTTGCCGAAAGGCTGACCAGTCAGCTTCCACCCAGCGACGTTCCAATACCAGATCCAATGATAAGGGGACCGGAGGCAAGGCTTCGCGTATGTCTTCACCCCATACGGGAAGGGCCTGGGTTTTGAGCACCATGGCTACCCGGGGATGTACGTAGGCCTTGTTGGGGAACCAGTCGGTTCGGATGTATTCTACGGGAAATGGGAGTCCCTCCTTCGCTGAAGCTTCGGCGGGCGGAGAGGGAATGGGGGAGTTGGGGAATTGGTGAATGGGAGAAAGGGGGAATAGGTTACCATTAATTTCCTGCCAGCGTATTTGCTCATCAGACCGGACGATCGCCACCGTATCCAGATCGGAAACATCGGCAACCCACTGTCCGCGGGCAGCACTGCCGCGCAGGCATACGCTGACCAGGCTTTCGCCAAAAAGGGACTGGTAATACCTTACCAGATCGGGTACCAGGTCAGAAACGGGCCGGGGGACAAGCTCAAGCCGGGTAGGATTGCCGACCATTCCCTGCTGATTGATCGGAAAGAACTGCCCTACGTACATGACTAACCCATTATTTCTTTGATGTGCAAAACGATATTGACCAGCATAATGGCCATCAGGGCCAGACCACCATAGCGCATCCAACCTTTATTCTGGGACCGGAAATCATCCATTTTCTTCTGGACCGCGGGATCTTTGGCGCGCACCTTTCCGAGTGCGTACAGGTATAAATACAATCCCAGACCAAACAGGAGGACTTCAATGACCAGACTAGCAGCTTGCATAGAAAAAAATTCAGGTACTCATTAAATCTCCTCAAAATAACCCGTTTTCCGGTTCTTTTGAACGGAATCCCAATTGAAACAACGCCCGTTCATGACCACGTAGACGCCGGCGGGCAGATTCTGCACGAAAGCCAACGCACTGCCCAGATTGAAAAACCCATCGGAAGAAGTTCCAAATGCGTAGGGGATCATGGCACCGGTCAGGACAATGGTTTTGTTTTCGATCTGGCTTTTGGCCAGGTAAGCACCGGTCTCGGTCATGGTATCCGTGCCGTGGGTGACCAGGATCTGGTGAGCTTCCGAACGGCGGCAGTTATGGGCGATGATCTCCCGGTCGGCATCCGTCATTTCCTGGGAATCGATCATCATCAGGGTTTTCACATCCAGATCCAGGGCGCAGCGGCCCCGTTCCAGCATAGCCTTGACGTGAGTATCCTTAAAAAAGAGATTGCCGGTGATGTAATTGTACTCCTTATCAAAGGTACCTCCGGTAATAAAGATCTGGATCATGCGGGTGTGCGTTGTGTCCCGCAAGTATAGGTAAAAAACATTGCCCCGGACAGAATTGTCCGGGGCAATATGAAGGGATACCATGCATGTCGAGACGCGATGCATCGCGCCTTTACAATTATTCTACCTTAAAAATATCCTCAGTCAAACCGGCATTGACCTTGATCTCCTCGGTCTTGAAATCAACCGGGAAAGGCATAGCTCCTTTACTTTGCATTTGGTGAGGGAACATGATACCGTCCACTTGTTGGTAATCACTAAAGGTCGAGGTTTGGGTTACCGATTGACCTTGTACTTCCTGAGTCGCGATCTCTTTTACCTTGTAATTGGTTCCTACATCGAAAAATTGGGTGATCTTACTTCCATCCGGCAGCGATACCAACACCTTGTAGGCATCTGATCCGTTAACTGTTTCTACACCCTCTAGGTTAAGTTCCGCCCCCATGTCGGCGTAGTATAGTTCGGGAAAGATCATCGCCTGGGTTTCAAAATTGGCTGCATCATCTCCTTCCAGAGTTTGTGCATTACCCATCTGAGATACTTTGGCCTTTTCGCCGTTGTAAGTAACCTCTTGCATGGCATTACCGTTCATCATAACCTTGAGGTGCAACATACCAGGCTTCATTTGCTCGTTGATGACTTCCAGAGCCATACCCTGTACGGTGGTTGACTGGCGAATGGTCAGGTCTTCAACACCTTTCAACGTTTCCTTTCCGCCAATTGCTTTCAGGTACATATCGATCACCTGTGAGGCCGTCATTCCGCTGCTGGCGGCTTTCGTTTCCACCGGATTACCAAAAGCATCGTAGTACTTGACGGGGCCGAAAGATTTCAGTTTTTCGGCAACATCACCCTTACTTCCCACCACTACTATGTGCGCATTATTTGGCATCAGATACTTTTTGGCCACCCGCATCACATCATCAGCGGTGACATTGCTCAGCATCTTCAGGTAGTTATTGTAGTAATCATCGGGCAGGTTGTAGCGCTTGGTGTTACGGGCAAAATTGGCGATTTGCTGGGCAGACTCCAGTCCGCGGGCAAAGGAACCGGCCAGGTTGTTCTTGGCCAGGCGCAGTTCCCGATCTCCAACCTTCTCGGAACGAAGGCGCTGGAACTCGTTCATGAATTCGACCAGGGCACTATCCGTCACCTCGTTACGCACACTGGCGTACGCGCGAAAACGACCTACCTCTTCGTCGGTACTAACGTTGGAGTAGGCGCCATAGGTGAAACCTTTGTCTTCGCGAATGTTCTTGAACAAGCGACCATTACTACCACCACCGAGGATGGTATTCATTACGTTGACGGCGATGAAATCGTCGTCGCCCGGTTTCAGATAGATCGGATAGGTAATGTCGACTACGGATTGTACTGCACCAGATTTATCGACAAAATCAACCTGAGTTTGTGCGGGTGGTTGCGGTTTCGCAAAGTCGTTTTCGGAAAGATCATCCCCTTTCCAGGTACCGAAGTATTTCTCGGCATCACGTTTGGCTTCCTTAACCGAGATATCTCCCACAATCACGAGGGTAGCAATTTCGGGTGAGAAGTATTTTTCGTAGTACATACGGCATTTGTCAGCCGTGAGCCCCTCAATAGTCTCCTGGGTCTGGATCTCCCCGTAGGGATGATCCGAACCGTATACCATTACCCGTGAAACATTACCGGCAATGAAATTGGGATCGTCCATGCTGGCGGCAATATTGGAAACGGTTTGCTGTTTGATCTTGGCAAACTCATCTTCCGGGAACGCCGGATTGTACAGCACATCGGTCATCAGCTGGAGTAGCTCATCTTTATGCTTGGTGAGGCTGGAGCCAAAAACGCCCGTACCTGATGTCGACAGGGAGGCACCGATAAAATCGACCGCCTCGTCCAGTTCTGCTTTGGAGCGATTGGCGGTGCCGCTGCGCAGCAACTGACCGGCCATGCCGCTCAGGCCGGCATTTTCTCCTTCCATGTGCATGGGCACATCCAGGCTCAGCTGGTACGAGACACGCGGTAGTTTATCGTTCTCTACCACGATCACGTCCATGCCGTTATCGAGGGTGAATGACTCGTAATCGGCCAATTGTATTTCCGGTGCCGGCCCCGGTTTGGGGGGATTCTTGCGGAAATCCTCGTTTTGGGCCGTAAGTCCGAGGCTGGTCAGACAGAGGCACATAAAGGTGGCCAGAAATTTACTATATGCGGATGTCATATTGATCTGTTTTTTTGGTCGCTGTTATACAGCACGTTAGGGTTAGCTTATTGATTCTGTTGCTTGGGTAACCAGTAGAGCACTACCCGATTATCCTCATTGTAATACTTTTTGGCGACAGCCATCATATCCTCACGGGTTACATCCAGGTAGCGCTGGATCTCGGTATTGATGAGGTTGGCATCACCGTACATGACTTCGTAGGTGGCCAGGTTGCTGGCGATACCTTCCATGGAAGCGACGTTGAAAACCATATCGTTTTCGATCTGGTTGCGGATCTTCTGGTATTCCCGTTCGGATACCAGATTGTTACGCACTTTTTCCATTTCCTCGTTGATGGCAGTTTCCACCTGAGCGGGGTCTACCCCCATGTTGCAAATACCCGCAACAATAGCCAGACCCGGATCTTCGAGCGGTGGATTTTGGGCGAAAGCCGCAATAGCTACCTGCTTTTCATCAACCAGGCTCTTGTACATGCGGGAAGATTGTCCATCGGACAAGATCTTATTCAGCATTTCCAAGGCGTAGAAATCGTCGGTACCCAGGGCGGGAGTACGATACCCCATCACCACGGCTGGTAATTGCACGTTGTCGTAAACGGTATCACGGATCTCTCCATTCAGAGAAGGCTCCGTGGGAATATTGCGGGGAATATCATTTCCTTCGGGAATAGGCCCAAAATATTTTTTCACCAAATTTTTGGTGTCGCTTACGTCGATATCACCGGCGATCACCAGAGTGGCGTTATTGGGCACGTAGTAGTCTTCGTAAAACTGCTTGTAATCTTGCTCGGTAGCCGCGTTCAGGTGATCCATGCTACCGATGATGGGCCACTTATAAGAGTGCTCGGAAAAAGCACGTTTAAACAATTCCTCGGCAATCGAACCATAAGGTTGATTGTCGACGCGCTGGCGACGCTCCTCCTTAACCACTTCGCGCTGAGTTTCCACACCAACCTGATCAACAATGGCGTGCAGCATACGCTCGGATTCCAGCCACAAACCAAGCTCAACCTGATTCGAAGGTAGTGTTTCGAAATAATAGGTGCGGTCCCAGGAAGTATTGGCGTTGCGGTAACCACCGGCTTCGGCGATCAATTCCACAAACTTTCCTCGCTCGATATTCTCGGATCCTTCGAACATCAGGTGCTCGAAGAAGTGGGCGAATCCCGTGCGTTCCGGATTTTCGTCTTTGGATCCGACGTGATACATTACGGAAACAGTGACAATGGGCGTTGAGTGATCCTCGTGCAGGAGCACCTTTAGCCCGTTATCCAGCTCGTATTCTTCAAACTGGAGTTTTTTCATTTGGGCCATGGAGGTGCCGGCGACCAGGCACATCATCAACAACAAGGCGTGTTTTTTCAAGAATGTCATATATGGCTTCATTTTTGGTAAATGTAAGTGGCAGTATATCAAAAGCCCTACGCAACGAATATGTTGAACGCAGAAGCGATTTTATTACAACGTATTTGGTCAAATCAGGAACGTAAATAGGTAAGTCAGCTTTCGGGCCGAATATCGAAAATGTCTATCAACCAAAAAAAACTTTTCTATTAAGGAATGATTTTTTTGGTCTTAGAGGGGCAGAAATTCTACCAAGAGTCTGGGAGGTCAGAGATCAGA
>CAYFGK010000152.1:11749-14519 GCA_964342305.1 uncultured Saprospiraceae bacterium
TTTGGTCTTAGAGGGGCAGAAATTCTACCAAGAGTCTGGGAGGTCAGAGATCAGAAGTATCTTCCATACTGAAAATACTTGGTGCATAGCATATCGGTATCTTCCCTTTCCCTTCAGTATTGGGGGCCTGTGGACAGGGGCGACGCTGCCGGAGCCCGTATGCAGTGCACACGAGCGACAAGGTCACCAGCCTCCTTTACTGGTGGTCAGACGACCTTATCCGCACAGTAGGAACTGGCGAAGGCGTCGGGTTTGGCTTTAAATACAAAACCCATACCGAGGATGTAGCCCATGGCCTCCTTCAGCGCAACATTGGACTGGAAGTGCGGATCGGTATTGATGTCTGCGTGTACCTCCAGGCCGACTTCGTATTCGTCGAGCAGGTCACACAGAGCATATGCCACTTCGATAGACATACTTACCTCCAGGATCATACGTTCCCGCAGGCTCATGCGCTTGGTCTTGCGTTGATTGTGGATGAACATGAATCCGCCTTTTTTCTCGCGCAAGAATACGATCACCGTTGCGAATTCAACAACCCCGCCACGGACCTGAGAGTCGGTGCCGATGCAGACCTTTAACTTGTGGCCCGCATTCAATTCCCGCACCAAAGCCTGCTCTACGGCATCCTTGATGGGCAATTCAATGCGCTGACCATTCAGTCTTCGCCATTTCATAAAAGGTGTATTTGTTTTGTTAAATCTACACAATTAAGCGGCAAATCAGACCATGCCCACGGGAATTAAACCAAAATTAATACTGGATTAACACCTCTTTGCCATAGGATTACAGGTCGTATCACCGGTTGTTCCAAGTTTTCTTTCCAATACATACCAAAAATCACTTCAAATAGTTCTGAAACTATTGAAAAAGTCCAACTTTTTACCGGATCAATTGTCTTGACTCTTGGTGAAAAAGCAAATTCAAATAGTTTGGTTCAAGCGCGACCTACGCCTGCGCGATCATGCGCCGCTGGTTGCTGCCAGCCGGGGAAACACTCCTACCCTCCTGCTCTACATCTTTGAACCCGACCTGCTGGTTCACCCCGATTCTGATGTGCGCCACTGGCGCTTTGTCTGGGAGAGCCTGCAGGATATGGAAGCTCAACTCCGGGAGCACGGCCACCAGCTGACTATCCTCTTTCGGTCGGCTCCGGATGCTTTCCGGTACCTGGCGGATCAATTCGATATCCGGGCGGTGTACTCCCACCAGGAGGTCGGCGTGGATATCACTTATCGCCGCGACCTGCACCTTTCCGCATTTTTCCAATCAAGCGGAATTCCCTGGAAAGAGTTCCCGTATTCATCGGTTATTCGAGGATTGCGTTCCCGCAAAAACTGGAAAGCACACTGGGAAGCTGTATTGCAATCCCCTTGCCTGCCCGCACCGTTGGATATGCTGCGAACCACCTCCTTGTCCGATGATCGACATGCTTTACCGGCAGCCTTCCGGCAAAAGGATTCCCACTTCCAGCCTGGTGGTGAAGGCATGGCCTGGCGCTACCTGCGCTCCTTCTTTGAAGAGGAACGCATCCTGGGGTATTCTCGCCTGATCTCCAAACCCCTGGCTTCCCGCAGAGCCTGTAGTCGGATCTCGCCCTATCTGGCCTGGGGCTGCGTTTCGCTCCGGCAGGTATATCAGTTTTCGCTTTCGCAAAAAGGTAAAGTTTCCCGGCCCCAGGATTTCCGGAATTTCCTGAGTCGGCTCACCTGGCGGGACCACTTCATCCAGAAGTTTGAGAGCGAATGCCGGATGGAATTTGAGAACATCAACCCGGCCTACGACCACCTGCGCACCGAAGTCGACCAGAGCAAACTGGAAGCCTGGCGCTACGGCTATACGGGTTTCCCGCTGGTCGATGCGGCCATGCGCTGCCTGCGGGCAACCGGATACATCAACTTCCGGATGCGGGCCATGCTTGTCTCCGTACTCACCCACACGCTCTGGCAACCCTGGCAGGCCGGCGCCCCCGATCTGGCCCGCAATTTCCTCGATTTCGAACCCGGCATCCACTACCCGCAGATCCAGATGCAGGCCGGCGTGACGGGCATACATACCATCCGGGTCTACAACCCCGTCCTCAACAGTGAAAAACACGATCCGCAGGGCGATTTCATCCGTCAGTGGGTGCCGGAATTACGGTCTCTCCCAACCGATCGCATACATCGACCCTGGGACATCCCTCCACTCGAGGCCCAGCTACTCGGGTTCAGAATAGGTCGCGATTATCCGTTCCCCATAGTCGATCTGGCGAAAGCGCATCGGTTTGCTTCGCAGCAGTTGTGGTCGATTCGCCAATCAGAAAAGGCTCAGCAGGCAGGTGAGCGGATTCGAAAACGACACGTAAATGGTGGCTGAGCCTCCGGCTCGGCCAAAAGATCGCTCTGTCGCTGCGCTCCATCGCTGTTAGACCAATCGGGCCCGGTGGTCCCTCATTTTTAGATCGCTCGCAAGCTCGCTGTATGTATTTAGACACAGGTATGGCTTAGTCTCTGGCGGCCGCTGGAGCCCTTACGGGCGCAGGCGTTGCCGGCTCGGCGAATAGATCGCTCTGTCGCTGCGCTCCATCGCTGTTAGACCAATCGGGCCCGGTGGTCCCTCATTAATAGACCGGGAGCAAGCTCCCTTTTAGTAGTAAGACAGGTGGGTGGCTGAGCCGGAGGCTCAGCCAAAAGATCGCTCTGTCGCTTCGCTCCATCGCTGCTAGACCGCAAGGCCCGCCCGTACGGGCTTGCTATTGGATCAGTCGGCCAAGGCCTCCTTTTTAGTA
>CAYFGK010000153.1:0-13981 GCA_964342305.1 uncultured Saprospiraceae bacterium
CGGCCTGGTCTTCGGCTTCCACTTTCCGTGGCTCCGACAAGCGCGGTGGTGCCAATGGTGCCCGCATTCGCCTGGCTCCCCAGAAGGACTGGAAAGTGAATAAGCCACAGCAACTGGCCAAAGTACTGGGTGCTCTGGAAGGAGTGCAGAAAGCCTTCAACGACAACCAATCCGGCAATAAAAAGGTAAGCCTGGCTGACCTGATCGTGCTGGGAGGATGCGTAGGCATCGAGAAGGCTGCTAAAGAAGCAGGCCACGATGTTACCGTACCGTTCACCCCTGGTCGCACCGATGCCACTCCCGAAATGACCGATGTGGAATCCTTCACCTGGCTGGAGCCAAAAGCGGATGGTTTCCGTAACTACGCTACCAAGCAGGATCGTGTATCGGCTTCACCGGAAGAGATGCTGATCGACAAGGCTCAGTTGCTCACCCTGACCGCTCCCGAAATGACCGCTTTGGTCGGTGGTATGCGTGTACTGGGTACCAACTTCGACGATTCCAGGCACGGCGTATTCACGAATCGCCCCGGTCAGTTGACCAACGATTTCTTCGCCCATCTGCTGGACATGAATACAATCTGGAAAGCAACCAATGCCGAAGAAACCGAATTCGAAGGTACTGACCGTAAGTCAGGCCAGGCTAAATGGACCGGAACCCGCGTTGACCTGATCTTCGGGTCTAACTCCGAGTTGCGCGCCATCGCCGAAGTATACGGTTGCCAGGACGGAGAAAAGAAGTTTGTCAACGACTTCGTCGCCGCCTGGGACAAGGTGATGAACCTGGATCGCTTCGAATTGAAGTAATTTGGGTTTTGGTACAGCGTATAGGGTACCGGGTATTAGGTACCAAAGGTGGCCGATCCTCTGGATCGGCCATTTCTTTTTGTTGGTCGATCCGCCCACCTTCACTCTGTTCCGGCGGCCGGCGAAGGATCGACGACCAATTCGCCTTATCTCCAACTCCCCAAATCCCCCATTCCATCAAGCCGAACCCGAAGCACAACAAGCGTATAACTACTCACAGATCTCCCCCGTCCACTTCTGGTCGATCATGCCCCGGTCGTCGATGTGGAAGACAGCTCCCATCACGCAACCGTCCGGGCCAATGGAATCGACCAGATAGCGGTAATCGAATCCCATATCGATGGGCTCCCCCAGAATGGCTTTTACGAAAGAGGTGTCGCTGCCCTCGGGCAGATTATACACTACGTATTGCAGGGCCTCGAACGACTGGGTCATCTGGTAGGCAGAGCCTTGCTCGGCTAATGAATCGTTGGAAGCCGGCGTGCAGGCGGTAAACACTATCGCGATACATAAGACGAAGAATCGGTTCATTGGTGCTATTTTTGGATTTAGGGCCTATCAATTTGGGCTATGCCCCCTCTATTCATTCTAACATCCGTTCCCGGTAGAGGCGAATGGGCATCATCCCCATTTCCATGCGACGCCTGTCGAGTTGATCCGGGTTTTCCACCTCAGCAAGTTCGGCGATACCTGCTTCTTTGTCAACCTTCCGGAATTGGCTGCCGTAGCGTTGCGGATTCCCGGCGTTTACCTGAATGCGATCGTAGAGGTAGGCATAATCGCTGGCATCCAGATCGCCCCGATCCACCGCTTCCTTAATGTGAGGTAATTGATCCCGCTGCCACTCGGGATCCCGATCGGCGTGCTGTATGATGAAAAACACACCTTTCATCGCTTCGGATCCGACCATTTTTGCAGTGGGGAATCCGTACTCGGCAATGATCGCTTTCAATGCTTCCCGATTGTTGGCATCTACCTGCACTCCGCTGACCTTTGACACCGAATCGATCGGGATCTGATATGCCCGCATGAGGTCATCGAGTCGGTTACCACGTGTATATTGATCGTCTACGTATAGTTTTATCAGTCGTTTTCGTAATTCGGGATGGGTCGGCTCCGGAGGCGCTGCCACACCAGCACAAGCTTTGTAACCGGATAAGACCTCCCCTTCGCACAGCCTAATGCGTTGCTCTTCCCCGACGGAACGGAGCAGTTCGTTTACTTCGCCTTGCTTTCCCTGCAGGTATTTCATTAGCAGGCCGACCGAAATGAACTGCGGATCGAGGTTTTCCACCTCCGTCAGGGTACGTAGGGAATCAAAGGTCGCTTCGGCCCTGGCTAAATCCTGTTCCCAGGAGGCCTCGATCATTCGCCAACCCATTTCCCAGATGGCTTGTTCTCTGTCCTTTTCGGTGGATTGACAGGATATGCAAAGCAATACTGCTAGTGGGAGAAATAGTCTTGTCATATTGTTTTCCTTTGGACGAGTTTTTCCGTTAGCCGTAAGCCGTAAGCCGTAGACCGTGAATCGTCATTCGATTTTCTCCCCGGATCGATCAATATAAAACCACTCGTCACTCTCCATGGTCGTATGCTCGCCGTCGGAATTTAGGGTGCAATCGAGAGCCACCCGGGCCTTACCATCCTCAAAAGGCTCCGCGCAGGCGAATTGCGGTTCGATCACGATCTGTCCGGTGGCGTCGGCGTAGCCGATCTGCTCGTTACGCAGAATGCGAAAAAGGCCCTCCTGCAGGTAGTCGGGGCCATTGTCGTAGACGTACACCTCGTATAATCGATCGCCCTCGGCATTGATGGCAAACAACTCATCATTCGTGCCTAAAATGGCATAATGGGTAAGGGTATCGGTGAAACTGTAGGTATTCGCTCCGGCAGATATGATGGTATCTCCTTCTTGATTAAGGTATGCGAAATCATCGCCCAGGCTATAATTGGCACCCGGGCTACGGTAGAGCACCTCACCGCCGGTACCCGGTTCTGCGTAATCGGTATCGGTGGTCGGGGTGCAGGCGGGCAACATTGCGATAACTAACAGCAGGATCAATGGGTTTCTCATAGTTGATGCTTGGGATTGACTGCTTGTAAAATAGCTTTTTTAACGGGAGATTGGGCACAGACTTATCCGTAAAGTGATGATAGTCAAAGCCCAACCTCCCGGTAAAGCGTAGTAGGTATAGGGTATCGGGATTAAAGCGTGTCTTACTACCTTACACCCTTTACCAAATAAAACGGGAGGTTTTGACATTCAGTCATTTAGCAAACACTTTAGTCCGAATCTAGTGTTTTTACCACAATGGCACTAAGCCAGGATGCAGGATTCCGATTTCTCACAAATCAAGCCCCATAGGCACATGCCGGTAGAAACCTAAGCCGGCTCGATGCCGATGCTCCATGCTCTACGCTAATAGCGCAGGGACCAATTATTCCGCTACCCTAAGGAACCACGTGCAAAACCATCCCTTCGGTCTCTTCGCTCACTTCTTTCTCTTCAGTCACTTTTTTCTCTCCAGTCTCTACGTTCTCTTCCGTCTCTGAAAAGTCACTCCAGTCGCACCATCTCCGATCCAGTGACAAAACGGGTTTCCACCTTCAATACCGGATCGTCCCCCCGGTTGGAGAAGGCAGCATCCACCACAAGTTGGTGCGCCCCTCCATCCAGGTCGTCGGCGAGTTCAGGTACGGTGAACTCGCAGATCTTTTGCCAGCTTTCGCTAAAAAGGTGGAGGGTGCCGTCGCCCCGGTGTTGCAGGATCTGTCCGGGCTGCAGGGCTACGGGCAGGGTGATCTGTCTGTACTGGTCGATCTCGAGGGTAATATTGCTGATACTGCTTTGTACCGCTGTGAGCATAAACTGTAGAGGCTGTGCTTCGCCGTGATTTTGCAACTCGAAGGTAGAATGCTTCGGCTGTCCGGGTTGCAGCTGCTGAGGTTGATGTTCGAAGGATTGGCTGTTGATCTCCGTGAGCGTCCATGTATTTTTGCCGGAAGGCAGCAGCTCAAACTCCCGCTCCGTATCGCGCAGACGCTCCCGCTGGGCAGTCGTGAACGCCTTCCCCAGGCGCAATTGCTCCCAGTCACCGATGAGGCCCAGTATCTGATCGGAATGGCCATTGGCCGCTACGATGCCGGGATCGGTGACCAGGGCGTAGCCCGCCTCGTATCCGGCGGCTTTCGCCAAAAGCCAATTGACATCGGCCACGCTGGTCTCGGGAGTCATCTTGAACCACCCCAGCATGCCGGGGATGTAGTTGCGCTGAAAATACGCCTGATTGTTGAAGCGGTATTCAGTCTGGCTTTCGCGGAAGCCGGCGTACCAAGGCTCGCCCCAGTTCATTCGGGTGAAGATGTGCCAGAAGAAATGGGTGGTGCGGCTGGCATCGATGATGAGGTGGTCCCGGAGGCGATCATCGAGGGCGTTGTACCAGATGTAGGGCATCATCGACTCCCCGTAACTGCCCAGTCCGGTCGAGCGGTTGCCCTCGAGGCCGTCGAAGGAGATCTGCCGCAGGCCCGTCTGGTTATAGATCTCCGCCATCCGCTCCGACATGGCGCGGGTCAGATCGGTCCGGGTCAGGAACACCTTGTATCCGTGGTCCAGCAGCTTGCCGATCTCCGCCCCTGCTTCGTGGGCCGTAGCCGTGGTTCCCCAGGCACCGCGTTGGCAGTTGAGCAAGGTCCAGGGAGCAGTATCCGAAACCTTATTGTACCGGATCAGCTCGTCGCCGACGCGCACCGTTTTCAGGTTGTTATTATTCATCTGGTTAAAAAAATCGGGCGACTGAATGGGGATCTCAGTGGCGGTGGCTGAAATGCTCTGCGTCAACGAAGAGCTGCCGACCAGGGCCAGCCCCGCATCGGGAACTGGCGTAACGTAGGGATCATCGGTGGTAATGAAGTTGGAGAGGAAATGCGTACCTACCCGGATGCCGGCAGCCTCCGCTTTTTGCACGCAGGTGCGTAAACCCTCCGCCCCGTTGGGAAACTCCTCCTGGTTCCAGATGAAGTGGCCCCAGGTGTCAAACATATTGCCGTAATGGTACATGTGCTTGAGCCCGGCCCGTCTGGTGAGGGCGATGGAAGCCTCCACCGTTTCCTCGGTAAAGGTGGTGATCAGATAGGCGGCATTGGCGTTGGGTGCCTGCTTACCCCAGACGCCATCGATCATGGGATGCGGTAGTTTTTCGGTCTGTTCGATTTGGCCCAGGTGATCGAGGGCCTGCTCGACGGGGCTGCCGAACAGGGCGATCTTCGAGCCGATCACGCCCCCGTCATCGTAGGGCGGTGCGACGACTTGGTCGTGGTTGAAGTCTTGCACGATACGTTCCGACGACCGGTTGCGGCAGTACGCCTGCAGGCTGCTGCCCGCGGGCGTGGGCTTGGCCGCCTCGACGCGGTAGAGCACGCTACCGTCCGCTGCGGGATGCATATTGGTGGGGTCCTCCTGACGGAAAATATCAAAAGCAGGCATGCGGTCGCTTTCGTTCCAGGGGTAGCCACCGAGGGTTTTCAAGTTGAGCGATTGTATGCCCAGGGCATAGATGGTATCGCGGACCACGCCCACCGTTTCGCCGATGGTGCCTCCGATGCTGGTATGGTAGGGTCCCCAGGTAATCAGGTCCACCGAATCGGGCTGGTTGAAGGCGACCAGATCAAAAGTGATGTGGGAACCGTGTTCAGTGACCTGCACGGTAGCGACCAGATTCTCAGGAAAGGTGAGGGTGATCGCCGCCCCCTCGGTAGTAGCGGATTCAGGCAAGAGCCAGTTCCCTTGTTTGCGCAGGGTCAGAAGGGCATTGGTGCTATCGGTAACCAGGTAGTTGGTACCCGAAGCGGGATCGATGAGGGCGGTCAATCGCCCATTTTGGTCGATTTGAATATCCAGATGGTCCGTGGACAGGGTCACGAGCGCTGGTTTTTTGGCGCAAGCCGTAACAAAGAAAATGGCAAGGAGGATACAGGCGCAAGTACGGGTCATGGTGGTCGGTTTTCACTGACCGGTAAGTTACTGCCTTCCGGCAAAAAGTCGTTGCCACGCTAGAAGCTGTTTGAATTTAATCCTTCGACCTTGTTAGGCGTCTTTTGTGGCTACTTTTCGTTGCTAAAATCCTCATTTAGTAGTACTAAACTCCGGATTTAGCGCCTCAATTATCCACAAAATTCGCTCTAACAATTTTCAAAAACCAAATCCAAACAGCTTCTTTGGATAGTATGGCTTGAGCAGCTCTACCGCCGCCCGGTTACCCGACCGGCGGGCCATGCGCAGGGGGGTATCCATGCTGAAGCCGGCCTTCAGGCGGGGATTGGCACCTTGCTCCAGCAAATAGCGGGTAATGTGGAGGTGGTGATGGACGATGCTTTCAATGAGGGGCGTAGTCAGGTATTCGGGATGCTGATAATCCGGGTTGACACCCTGTTCCAGGTACGACCGGACCAGTTCCAGGTCACCTTCCTGCGCGGCTTCGAGCATATCTTTCCAGTCTTTGGCGGACATGGTGGTTGGTTTTCGCTTTCTGGTAAGGTATGGCCTTTCGGCAAAAGGGTCGCTGATATAAGATAGGTGAGTGGAATTTAGAGGTCATCTCTCATGCATTCGCAGGCATAAGAATGTACCGCCATAATTGCCTCCTTGCTAAGCCTGGGATAGTTTTCCAAAATCTCATCTTCCGACCAGTCATTGGCAAGACGTTCCAGGATAAATTCGACACTTAGTCGGGTTTCTTTGATGATCAGTTTACCTCCCAGAACATCTTCGTTGCTGGTAATATATTCTTTCCAGTTAATCATGACTTTCCGCTTTTCAATCCCAACGACTCCACTAAAACAGCCATTCTCTAAACTGCGGAATTACAATTGAAGTTCCGTCCTTCCTCTCACCACATACATCTACTTCTGATCATATAACACAACTTCCACTTCTTCGCCTAGTTCGTTGTAATAGACCCACTTGCCGACTCTTCTGATTCTGGATTGTATTTGTGCATCAAATTGCCTGGTTTCCGTATTCCATATAGCAGCCTTAATCGGTATCAACCCATATTTACCCTGGATTTTCACCCGCTCGGTTAAACCTGCTATTTTCTCATAATACAGGGTAAATAGACCGTTAAGTTTCCCTTCTTCAAAATTTGCCCTCATCTTTTTTCCTGTTCCATAGCTATAATCGATTTTTACCCACTCTCCTGTTTTATTCCCATTATCGTAAAAGCCGGTTTCTTTGATAACAGGTTCAGTCGATTGGTGAAAATAATGATAGGCAGTAAAATCACCTTCCGGTATGTCTCTTATTCCACGTTCAACAGTTATATGTTCTTCGTTTGTGGCAATATCTAAGGTGGTTATAGTGTCGATCATGTATGATTGGCGAACTTTCAATTTAAATCTTACCGTACCGTCCTTGTTATAATCATACCTCCACTTATACTGATCATTTATTCGCTCATACTGAACTTTGGGGACTTCGCTTGACCAATATTTGATTTGCAGGGAGTCTTCTTTGGAACTCCAGTAGTACATTTCAATTCTTTCTCCGAATTCTGGTAATGAATAATCTTGTGAATACGACCAACCGGTATGGATAAATAAAATTAAGACTGTAATCTTCAATTGCATCTTAGATGGATTCATTTGCCCGGTAAAAACTGAGTATGTAATTGTTCCAGATAAAACCCAACGAGTTCCAGGTCACCTTCCTGCGCGGCTTCGAGCATATCTTTCCAGTCTTTGGCGGACATGGTATGTGATTTAGTGATCCGTATGTACGGAAGGTAGGAAAAAGATTAAGACGACAACGCTAATCGCTTGATTAGGCAGGCTACAAATGCCCCGACAACCGCACGAGATGCTGACGGTTGCGGGGGCAATTGAGGAGGCTTTTCACAGACTACATTTTTTCCGGAAGTAATAATGTATAGCCCCTGCTGAAATAGCATTATCAGGGTATCAATCCGCCAAAGAATTCCAGCCGTCTCCTTCGTTCAGCATATCGCTGACCCAGTTTCGGACCGTTGTGCCGGCAATTTCATAGCCAAAATCGGAAAGGATGAAGGTATGTTCGTTCCCATCCGCGATGAGGCTATTGAAGCGTTCGGGGAAGGCGGCTTTTAGCTCGGCAGCCGCTTCGAGGAGTTGCGCTTCGAAGGCAGGTCCGCCCCCGGCAGTGATAGCGGCATAGGTTTCATCTTGCTTGGAGCTGATGTAGGCCAACCGAATATTCGGATCCTGGGCGAGTTGATAGGCGTGGTAATCCGTGAGGTTCCCATCGGCGCCAATGCAGTTAATGCAGCTTTCCGGGAAAAAGGGTTTGGCATTCCAATAGTCCAACAGGTCATCCATGCCGCCGGGGTTGGCAATCCCCTGCCCGGAGTCGTTTATTACATCGATGCGAACATCGGGATATAATTTCCGGACCAGTGGCAAGGCGGCATGCACAGCAAATCCGCCCGCACTATTCCCGGCCAATACGATTCGCTCCGGCGAAGGATAAGTACGCGCGATGACATCCAGGGAGGCTGACAGGTTTTGATTACCTTTGAAGAACCGGTCGTTCTCGCCGTCGCCATCACTGTCCACTTCCGCATCACCCATCATCCCGGAACCATCGCAATAAGGTACGTAGCCTACGTCATAATCTGCGGTCGGGTTTTGCGGATCCGAAGGATTCAATATCCCGAAGGGAATCAGGGGTATACCGGTCTCTACGGCTGCACAGGCGGTCGGAGCGCAAAAACCACCGCCCTGCAGAAAAATCAACAGTTGGTTGCTGCTACCGTCTCTGGTAAACATGGAGAATTGATTCCCCGTATAGCAAATGGGCCCCTCCATATCGGTAAAAGTATGTTCGGTAACGCCCGGAGATACTTCCCCGGAAGAAGAAGGGGTAAATTCCCCCAGGTATTGAGCGATGCCCTGTTCGTAGAGCTCCTGGAAGGGGGTATTGATGGCCGGTTCCACCTCTGTCATCGGTTCACCGGTACAGCTTACGCAGAGCGTCAGCACGGTGACCAGGCAAAGGGAAAAAATGATTCTGAATTGCATCTTATTTAGTTTTTTGGTTTTGAATGATTCAAAACTACGTGCAATCAGCATCCGGGAACATTAACAAAGGATAAGAAGGGAGAAGATCAGTTTTTCCTGGTGGCCAGCCGGCTTCTGATGCGGCTCAGGGACACGGGCGTGATGCCCAGAACGTGCGCGATAAATTTATCGGGAGCCCGGTTGACGATGTTTGGATACTCCTTGACGTACCTCAGGTAGCGTTCTTCGGGCGATAAAAACACGAAGGACTCCACGCGCTGGAAGGCTTGCCGCATGGCTCTGCGACCGATAAACCTCCGGTTGAGATCCAACAGGTCCGGATTTTTGGAGGTCATGCCAATCAGACGGGAGTGGTCGATCTTATACAGTTTGGTGTCTTCGTAGGCCTGATACGAAAACAGGGAAGCCTCCTCAAACAGGACCGAGTGAATATTGATGACTACATTGAATTCAGGGTGTAACTGGAAGGTTATCTCCTCCAGCTTGTCCTCATCGTAATAATAGCTACGGATTAATCCTCTCCGAACGAAGTATACATCCTTAGACGTGGAACCGGCAGGAATCAGTATGTCTCCTTTTTTGATCTTGAGGGCTGTTGCTTTGCGGAGCAGGGTCAGGATGGTGGTTAGTTTCATTGCAGACTACATTTACATCATAGCGAGAAGCAATGGAGGGAATATACCGACAGGAGGATTAGTTTTCGCTCTCTGGTAAGGTACGGCCTTTCGGTGAAAGGGTCGTTGGCAAAAGTGGGACTAGCTTTTTAATTCTTCTATTTCATTTTTGAGCTCGGGCAAATATTTAATAACAATTGACCAAAGCACATCATCAGAAACCGTATCATATCCATGTATAATTCGGTTTCGGGTATCTACAATTTTACGTGAGTTGCTTATCTGAATGGCTGGGGCTTCTTTCAGGATACGGCTCATTGCTTCACCGATGATCTCGATATTCCGTTCAACGGCTCGTTTGGTTTTCAAATCTGATTGAAATGAACTAAAAAGACGCGGAGACGGTAGGAAAGAGTTTATCTCCTCAATAGCTTTTTCAATATCATTGAGCCACGCTATAATCTCCTCTTGCATAAATCAATTGTTTCTCCTTATTGACTCTTTCCCGAAAGATTGGATTGCGGATGGCTTTTTCTTCCAATAGATCGATCTCTCTCTGAAATATTTCTTCTAAATCGAACTTCAATTGAAAATACCGCTCGGTATATTCCAGTGGATCTTCCTCCCTAATTGAAACAATAAAATCCAGATCACTAGAAGGGGAAAAATGACTGGTAAGTACGGAACCGAAGGCATACAAGGCATCAACCTGAGCAGATTCGCAGGCTGCCAATAAGGCCTCGCGGTGTTGATGAAGTAAATTTTCCATAGCCTTATATGTAAACTAGAGATTTCCGTAATAAGTTCCGCTATGCCTGCCCAAAACTCTTGAATTGCGGTTTACATTTTTCACGTAGTTACCTTTCTCTCCTAACGTGCTTTCCTCCCTCTTCCATGCAACCTGTATGTATGGCTCCCGCAGGTTTAATGCTGCTCCTTCGAACGGTCCATTCAACCAAACCCAGGTCTGGGTAGTAGGGAACTCCAACTTCGATGGTTAAGATTCTTCTTAGGAAATTTATGCTCGCGGGACTTTCGGAATTCGATATGTTCTTTTCATGTGTCTAACGATATATCATCCCAATTCGAATCTACATTGGTCAGCCAGCGAAAGGCAAAGTCTCTTTCTCGTATTACGCTGTAGTTATATTCACTTGGCACTCCCATTTTCTGTGCTCTATGAGGCCTGGAACTCCAATGAAGTCGATAGATGTAATCTGCTTCATCCAAGATTTCGTACTTACTTCTCAATTTAACCTGTTCAAAATAGTGATCAATAGTTGGATGCTTTGAATAAACTCTTTCACTCAACCTTGGTAATGAATCGTCTTCGGTTGGTTCACCTAAGTGAGAGAGCTCTTTTAAGGACCAATAAAACACTTTGATTGCTTCGGTTTTCCACCTTTGATTAATTACTGTTTGATTGTCATGTCGATTCTTGATCAAAAACCATTGTTCGTTGGGACTAAGGAACTTCCACAAGTCTATTTCTTTAAGGAATTCGACTGACTCCTTTCTATCTGAATCTTTAGCGTTTTGAGCAATATTTATTACTTCCCAAGTAGCGAGTACCTTTGAAGCTATTTCTTGAGGAGATCGAAATTTATCAGTATGACCAGCGATCGGAGGTAAATCTGGGTTAAAGTCTATTCCTAAATCAAGAAGTCTATTTTCAGAGCGTTCCTTTCGATTCATTGGAAAACCATTTCTTGGATTCATAGGTATACTTTATGAATAAAGCGATTCAAGCACCGTTTTCCACCGACATTTGATGCACAGCCCCTGCAAGGCGAAGAGGGGCATATATACTATAATTGGCATGATTAATCTCGTGTTTAAGAAATCCCAAATACCTTTATGAATTGTCCACTACTCGGATGATAACCATGAACATCTATGAGGTTTCTCGAAATACGATTCATGTGGCCTGCACCGTAAAGGATTCCTATTGTTTTATCATCCCCCAAGTCGCTCTCTATTTTCTGGGAAATAAGGTCAAAGACTATCTTCTCTCTTGCCGCGTAATAATAGTTTGATATGGTTCCTGGTTCGTCAAACCTGGGGCCGTATGCCATATGATACTCCTGATAGGATTTCATAAATAGCTTTGCCATACTTTCTCTAGAAATCTTTTGAATCTCAAAGTACCTTTTAACTGGAATAACTACCTTCTCATTAAGCTTTTCAAAAAATCGGACCTTCTTCCACTCTTCCTTTGATGCGTCCTCGGAATAATCCCCGTGAATTAACACTAAGTCTCTGTTTTTAAAATTTAAGGCATCTCTTTGCAATACCAACCCTAGTTTTTTCCCTAGTTTACTAAGAGAGTTGATGAAGCGAATCCCTCTTTTCCTTCTCATTCCCTCATAAATTAATTCATCGCATTCCAATATCTTTTCGAGAGCAGTGTCATAAAAGCTTTGTTCCCCAATATGAACCATCGGAATTAATCGAAAAATCAAGTTGACAGACCTATCTCTATGCTCGAAATCATAAACTGTTACCCGAACAAAAAAATTCGTTGATTCTAGAAACTCCATTATCTATTCATATCAATGTTGCCATAGTAGTTCTTTTTCCAAAAGATACAACCAGCGCAGTGCGCAGTCCGAGCCTCGAAAAAGGGTTCCGCGAAGCCTCCACATTTTTCGAGCCGAAGGATTCCGTTTACGCGGTGTAGTGCGCTGGCCGACCGAAGGAAAGGTCCAACGCATGACACCCGCGCATCGCGCTCGTTCGTTGTTGAGGCCTCTGATCGAAAGGAGGATGGCGTCAGCAACGGCTTGGCCTAAACTAATGCAAGTCTCTGTAAATTCTTTAAGAACCGAGATTGCCATCTTCAATCTTGTCAGTATCAAGCGGACATGAAATGACTTCATTTGCCTTAAGTTCGTATACACCTGTGGTTTTTATTTTATCAAAACTCAGTATTCCATTTTGGAAGTTGCCCAAAGGCATCAAGATACCTTTGAATCATGAGCCCTTCGATAGCTGCTGGAATGTCAGAATTGTATTCATCAAATGTGACATACCAATAAACATCCAGGGCTTCTATTTTTTCGGCGATTAGTTTTTCCTTCCAACTTACCAGTCTTGGTTTACCAAATTGCTCTCCATTGACCAAGCCGTTACAGATTCCACCTGTCCTTATTTCAGGGCTACCATTTTGGGAGATCTTCCCCGAAGAACCAATGTAGACTAGTTCAACTTTTCCATTCTTTAGTGTATATACTATGAAGACCCCAATTCCCTTTTTAGGTGCGTTACAAACGTCAGCGAGTTCATCTTCGGCACTAAAAAAGAAATGGTCTTTTGATTCATAATTTTCTAACTCGTCAAACATGTTCGTTTTGGTTTGGTGTGCAGCGAGACGTGCGCTATGCGCAGTCTGAGGTGAAGAAAAAGTGTTCCGCTAAGCGTCAACATTTTTTCGAGCGGGAGGATTGCGTTCGCATGGTGTTGTGCGATGGCCGACCGAAGGGAAGGTTCATCGCATGACACCCGCGCATCGCGCTCGTCCGTTGCTGACGCCTCCGACCGAAGGGAGGAGGGCGTCAGCAACGTCAGCACACACGAAGGCAGCAAACCGACTTAAATGGAGAGCGGCTGGGCGGAATGTGCATTATTGGATGAATATTAATTCAAATTTGAAATAATTCTTTCAATTTTTCATTGACTTTTTCTACACATGTATCCGGCAAATCTCCTAATTCCCTCAATATGCTCTTTTTTCGGAATGGTAACCAGGCGATGAAGTCTTATGGCAGAATCTACCCGCAATCCGGTTTCAGCAAAATCCTTATCGGTTGATATTATTTTGACATCCGAGTCTTCATCCGCTTTTCAATTTGACTGGTAATGAAGGCAATAACAATGTGTTGATATCCACTAATCAGATCAGTTAGACATAGGGCAGGACGCACCTTCATATCTTTCAGGTTGCCGAAAGGGAAAGGCACTAAAACAATCTTATGCTTCATCGCTTACTGGCTTACCATCCTCCACAGAATAGATGTCCTCTCCTTCTTCCTTTAGGAAATCGAATGATTCTGATTTACTAACAGCTTCCAGCCACGAAGCATCATCAATATTCTCCTCCTCAGGAAAAAGGATGATCACTTTTACTTTTCTTCCCTCATGGTCTATTGGCTTTTCCAATTCGATCCGACCATCTTTATCTATTTCCCCGAAAGCTTCTATTGCCCGCATTACATTTATTTTTACCCAACAGTTATATACACTGAACAAAGTTCCATTTACAAAGTATATCCATTTCCCCAAACACCCCCAATATCACTCATGTCTCCCCTTCATGCAACCGGCTATAACGGTCCAAGGTGTAGAGCTTTTATGCCGCGGATAATTAATCGTTATTCAAGTTATGATGTTGGTCAATCCAATTATACCGCGGGTCAAGATCCATTGTTCTGGAAGGCCTCTGGTCGATCCGGTATTGACACGGATCAAGAATCGTTATTTCTTAAAGGACCTCGGAGAGGTCCAATATTG
>CAYFGK010000154.1:0-3068 GCA_964342305.1 uncultured Saprospiraceae bacterium
ACCTCCTAATAATTCTCTTCTGGATTCAGATCCATTTTACCGAAGTTCAGGTGGAAGCCGAGTTCCACGAAAAGCATATCGATCTTAGCGGACCGTGGGGAGGTATTCACTTCTACACTGTCGCTGTTCAGATCGTCCGGATCAAAGCCGCCGACACCGTTGAATGAAACTTCCCATTGCTCCGTATCGGAAGCATCGAAAAAGTCAGCTCGCCCACCGAGCATATACTGAACCCCGAGGTTGATACCAAACCCACTCGGGAAGCTGATAATCAGGCCACCACCACCGCCGTAGCTAAAAATCCAGTCATTGAGGTTGTTGACCGAGGTGATCAGGTCGGATTCATCGTCGTCGTCGATAAAAAAGCGCTCATCGGAGCGGTCAAAAACGCGGGTATCGGTGGATAGCCGGCGAAAACCAACACTACCTTGTACATAAGGACGCAGGCCTTCATTCGGGGCGATTACCCGCAAAGCCGCCTGTCCGTGGATGATGCTGTTGGTTGCCCGGATCTCCATGGGGATGCGGATCTGATCGATGATGCTGCCGCCCTGAGTAATATTGATCTCCAGAATCTCATCGGAGCGATTTTTGCCGTATTCCATATACCCCCCACCCAATCCAAATTGGACCGCATCGGTGGATTTCAGAACCGGGAAAAAGATATTGGCAGATCCACCAACACCCACGGCGTCAGTTTTGTCGCCAAACTCACTAGTCGGAAAACCCAGGCTCAGATTGAGGTCAAGATTGGCCTGGGCAAAAAGGCCTGCCGGCAGCAAACAAATTACCAGCAAGTAGGTAGGTAGATTCGTTTTCATGGAATTGGTTTTTCTGCAAAATACGACATTTCCCTGCTTCCATGAAAAAACAAGAGTCATCCCGGACTAATCCGGAATGACTCTATCTAACAATAAACATCAGGTATATTGTCGGCGACGATTATTTCTTATTGTCCTCGTCGACTTCTTCAAATTCAACGTCGGTCACGTCGTCACCCTGATTGGTGTTATCGCTTCCTTCGCCTTCCGTTGTTCCGCCTTCAGCTCCACCCTGCGCTTCCTGCTGAGCCTGGTATATATCCTGGCTGGCAGCTTGCCAGGCAGTATTCATTGCTTCCATGGCGGATTCGATCTTCTCCAGATCCTGAGCCTGATGGGCTTCCTTCAGGTTCTTCAATGCGTCTTCGATGGGCCCCTTCTTGTCGGCGGGGATTTTGTCACCGAATTCCTTGAGCTGCTTCTCCGTCTGGAAAATCAGGCTGTCGGCCGTATTCAGTTTATCCACCTTTTCGCGGGCTGCCTGATCCTGATCGGCATTAGCTTCCGCCTCAGCCTTCATGCGGTTGATCTCTTCCTGGCTCAAACCAGTGCTCGCTTCGATACGAATGCTTTGCTCCTTACCGGTACCTTTATCTTTCGATGAAACAGTCAGGATACCGTTGGCATCGATGTCGAAGGTTACCTCGATCTGCGGTACCCCGCGTGGAGCGGGAGGAATACCGTCCAGAATGAAACGTCCTACCGAACGGTTATCGTTCGACATCGGGCGCTCACCCTGCAAAACGTGGATCTCGACCGAAGGCTGATTGTCAGCCGCCGTAGAGTAGATCTTTGACTTCTTGGTCGGGATGGTTGAGTTAGACTCGATCACCTTGTCAAAGACACCACCCATGGTTTCAATACCCAACGACAGGGGCGTTACGTCCAGCAGGAGTACATCTTGTACATCACCGCTGAGTACACCCCCCTGAATAGCAGCACCTACGGCTACTACCTCATCTGGGTTAACGCCTTTATTAGGCTTTTTGCCAAAAAACTCTTCTACTGCTTGCTGGATACGTGGGATCCGGGTGGAACCACCGACGAGAATTACCTCGTCGATCTCACTCTTATCCATGCCGGCATCTTTCAATGCATTGCGGCAGGGTTCCAACGTACGCTGGACCAGATCGTCGGCCAGTTGCTCAAATTTACTGCGCGACAATTTGACCACTAAGTGCTTAGGGACTCCGTCGACAGCTGTGATGTACGGCAGGTTCACTTCCGTTTCGGAAGAGGAAGAAAGCTCAATCTTGGCCTTCTCAGCGGCATCTTTCAGGCGCTGCAGAGCCATGGGATCTTTGCGCAGATCCATATTCTCCTGATCCTTGAACGTATCTGCCAGGAAATCAATGATTACGCGGTCGAAGTCATCACCACCCAGGTGAGTATCACCGTTGGTAGATTTCACTTCGAATACGCCTTCACCGAGTTCCAGAATGGAGATATCGAAGGTACCACCACCCAGGTCGTAAACGGCGATAGTAGCGTCTTTATCTTGCTTGTCCAGACCGTAGGCCAGTGCAGCAGCGGTTGGCTCGTTAATAATACGTTTGACGTCGAGTCCCGCGATCTCACCAGCTTCTTTCGTAGCCTGACGCTGAGAATCGTTAAAGTAGGCGGGAACGGTTACCACCGCTTCGGTCACTTCCTGACCCAGAAAATCTTCAGCCGTCTTTTTCATTTTCTGAAGGATCATGGCTGAGATTTCTTGCGGGGTATAGTTCCGATCGTCGATCTTCACCCGCACGGTATCGTTATCACCCTTCACTACTTTGTAGGATGCCCGATCAACTTCATTCTTCATCTCCTCGTACCGCGTTCCCATGAAGCGCTTAATGGACGAGATGGTGCGTTGCGGGTTCGTAATCGCCTGGCGCTTGGCCGGGTCACCGATTTTCCGTTCACCGTTATCCATAAAAGCGACAACCGAAGGGGTTGTGCGGCGTCCTTCGTCGTTGGGAATTACAACCGGTTCGTTACCCTCCATGACGGATACGCAGGAGTTGGTCGTACCTAAGTCAATTCCGATAATTTTACCCATATGATGCGTTTTAATTTTTTCAATCAATTATTAACAACGCATCAATGTATATGCCAATACCTATTATCCCGAAAAAGGCTGACAGATTAGCAGCAACTGGCTTCAATTCGGCACTTATCAAGTCATTTCGCCTATAGAACTGACAGGTCGCGTCAAAATGGCAGATGAATCAGGTATGAGGTTTGAGGTGTGGGGTTTGAGGT
>CAYFGK010000154.1:3168-13784 GCA_964342305.1 uncultured Saprospiraceae bacterium
TAGGTTGGTTTTGAGGTTTTAGGTGGATCTGAAGCTATACCTGTCCTAACACCTCAAACCTCATACCTGTCACTTCGCTTACGCGAAAAATACTCCTTATGCAGACGATTCAGAGGAATGGTGAAAGGAAAGAGAAGAGCCAGGAATACAAAGAAAATTCGCCGTACATCTTCCGTCATCAAGCCCTGAGCACGGATAAACAGGAAGACAGCCATGGCCAGTCCCATGCCACCGAAAACGATCCAGCGGAATAATCGGACTTTTCGCTTGAGTTCATTATCGTCAAGCTGAGCAGGATCGAGGTTGAAAAAGCCCATGGATGTGGTTTATTCAAAATTCAAAAATGAAGTTATCTGCCCCTCGCGCAGGGAATCGAGGGAAGGCCCGCTGAGCACCAGCCCCGCTCTTGTCAGGTTGGCCCGGGATGTAAAAACACCTTGTCCCCCTTCGACGTTCGAAAATTCGGGGACAATCTGGGCACTGGTCAGACCGACATTAGCCTGAGCAATATCCTGGGCCTGAGCGATCTCCTCCCCTCCGGCAGCAACCAACAAGGTTAATCCAATAAATCTTCTACGTACCGAAGGAGCATTCTCCAGTTCCTGAGCCATAAACTCGTAGAACCGAATGCCTGGTACCCGGATACTCGCGCGACCGGCATTATCCTCCGGGCGCAATCCCGATTCAAGCACCCATTCGGTTTGCTTCGGCTCGTAGACACCCGACGACACTTCCTCTTCCCACTCAATTAATAACCGTACATCGAAAATAGCCGCTCCGGAACCGTAGCCCCAGGCGTAGGTAACCATGCGATCGTAGCCCATGTTTACGGGATTGGAGGGTGCGTTTTCCCGCACCTCCAAAGGAGAAACCATGATCGTCTGGGCGATGGCTGGCTGATCGGGTCCAGGACGTTCAACCAATACCCGGACGGCCTCCTCCGGATCCAGGTCTATGTCCTCCGCATGAATTTTGTACAGATAATTCGGTGCTTGCGCAAAAGGTCCCGGTACACGGGGATACCCCTCCTGCGCTCCATCTACCCGTCGCAATTCATACCGAGTACCGCTCACCACCTTCTCCAGAAAAACCGTGGCATCCTCGAAATACAAATTGTCGGGATCTTGTGCCAAAGCAGTAGCATCACCGCCCGAAGCTTTGAACGCCCGTTCCACGCGCACGTAGTGGGCAGTATCCTGAAGGGAAAGCACACCAAACAATACGGTAACGGGTTCACCGGGAGCCTCCAGGTCAAAGTCTGTCGAACAGGCAGACATCAAAAAAATTAGTACGAAGGATGTAGATAGAGCCGGGATTCGCATAGTCAAATTTCGAGTGATTACACCAAATATAGACCATTCCAACAACTCCGCAAATAATGGTATCTTCCCTCCCTAAAACAGTACGCATGTCGGTAAATAAGGAAGTAAAACGGGTGACCACCCACGTATTACAAGCCATGAAGGAAAAGGAGGAAAAGATCGCCATGCTGACCGCCTACGACTTTTCCATGGCCCGGATCATTGATGCCGCAGGTATTGATGTGATCCTGGTCGGTGACTCCGCATCCAACGTAATGGCTGGTCACGAAACCACCCTGCCCATCACCCTCGACCAGATGATCTACCACGCTTCCAGTGTCATCCGGGCCGTTAAACGAGCACTTGTGGTAGTTGACCTGCCCTTCGGCACCTACCAGGGCAACAGCCGGGCCGCACTCGATTCAGCAATCCGAATCATGAAGGAATCCGGCGCCCACGCCGTCAAAATGGAAGGCGGCCAGGAAATTGAAGAGTCTGTGCGCCGCGTGTTATCTGCAGGGATTCCCGTAATGGGCCACCTCGGGCTCATCCCGCAGTCCATTTACAAATTTGGCACCTATACCGTACGTGCCCGGGAAGAAGCCGAAGCCCGCAAACTCATGGATGATGCTAAATTGCTCCAGGATCTCGGATGCTTTGGCATCGTACTGGAAAAAATTCCTGCCAAACTGGCAACCACAGTGAGCCAGCAACTCGATATCCCGACCATCGGTATTGGCGCCGGCGCCGGAACCGACGGCCAGGTATTGGTCTCACATGACCTGCTGGGCCTTACGCAGGATTTCCACCCGAGATTCTTACGTCGGTACCTGGATTTGTTCTCCACCATCCAGGGTGCGATCCAATCCTATATTTCAGATGTTAAGGCTATTGATTTCCCCAACGAAGACGAACAATACTGATGAAACGTCGTTTGATTTGGATTTTCGGAGCTCTGATATTGATCGGGGCCATTGGAGTGTTCTACCTGTACCAACGTTTCATTGTCGGAGGCTCCGTGCCAGCCGACCTGCCCGAGGAACAACAAATTGTCTATGTACCTACCGGTGCCGGTTTTGACCAGGTAGTCGATACGCTTTTAAAGCAAGGCATAATCTCTGACGAAACGCTCTTCCGTGAACTGAGTGACCGTATGGAATACAAACGGGATCCCATGCGCTCGGGCCGATTCGAAGTGGAACCGGGTATGCGAATGCACGAACTCATCCGTCATCTGCGCAACGGCAAACAGGCTCCCGTTGATCTGGTCCTAACTAATGAACGGCTGCTTGAGAACGTTGCCGCTAAAGCCGCCCGGTTTATCGAACCCGATTCGGTTGCCATTCTTTCCTTCTTACAGGTGGATCCCCTCATCGGCGACCTGGGCTACAACCAGGAAACACTCATGTCCATTTTCATACCCAATACCTATGAGTTCTTCTGGAACACCACGCCACGGGGATTCGTGGAGCGTATGCAAAAGGAGCATAACCGCTTTTGGGAAACCAATAATCGCCGCCAGAAAGCCGAAAAGCTTGGTCTCACTACCATCGAGGTTTATACCCTGGCTTCAATCGTAGAAAAGGAGACTTTGCGCAACGACGAAAAACGGCGCATGGCCGGGGTGTACTATAACCGCCTCCAGCAAGGTATGCGTTTACAGGCTGATCCAACCAGCGTCTTTGCACGTCGTGATTTCAATACCAAACGGGTCACTGATTACCACACTAAATTCGATTCTCCGTACAATACATATATGTATGCAGGCCTGCCGCCCGGCCCCATTGCGATGTCGTCTATCTCCAGTATCGATGCGGTATTAAATGTGGAAAACCACGATTATGTGTACTTCTGCGCGAAAGGCGATGGCAGTGGATACCATAATTTTGCCCGCACCCTGGCTCAACACAACCGCAATGCCCAAATTTATCGGGAAAACCTGCGGAAACGTGGTTTAAGGTGAAACCTCTACAGAAGTAAATCGTACAAGTAGAATATACCTTTTTATGTCAATGCGTTCTAGCTACAAATAGTCCCGAAAATCGGACTAACTGGGGATTGAAGAAATCAAAAGTAAATTTTTTTAATCCAGATAATAGGCTATATTTGATGTACACACAAGTGCATAACCTCCATACCCTTTATTTAAACTAGAATGCGTTGTTTTACATCATCCCCTTGATGTAAGGAATTCACCCCCGACGGAATAACACCTGTCGGGGGCATTTATTTGACCTACCTGCGCAATTCTAACACCAATGTTGACCGGCCAGAAACCTTTATTTCATTGATTTCCGGGTACTTTTCTCCGGTCACCACATCCTCCGCACCGGTAAAGCCTTTAAGTATCTCCTGATAGCTTTCAGTGTTCACTATCTGCTCCTGATCCCGCGCATTCAGCAAGACCATTACCGTTGCGTCTACACCTTGTCGGAAGTAAACGTAGACACCATTATTTGGTATAAAGTGAATAAGCTTACCTTGAGTTAACGCATTGGAATTCTTTCGGTAGTTGGCAAGCTTTTTTACGAAAGTATAAGCCTCCTCCTCGGCTGCAGTGCGGTTTACCGCCCGAAACTTATCGAAATAGTCCTCCTTCCAGCCACCGGGAAAGTCTTTTCGTCCGCCTTCACCAAAACCGCCGCCGGATCCCGACAACAGGATCTCGGTACCGTAGTAGATCATGGGGATTCCACGTGTGGTCAGCAGGAAAGCCAGCCCCATCTTATAGCGATCCAGATCCTCCCCTACCACCGTAAAATACCGGGCCAGATCGTGGTTGTCCAGAAAGATCACGTTGCGATAAGCATCCTCATACAAGTAATCGTGGGCCAGCGTGTAGTACAGGCGCGCGGTTCCCTGCGTCCAGCCCTCCTGTCCGGCCAGCACCTCCTGAATGGCAAAGAACAACTGGAAATCAGTCACGGCCGGCAGATCGGTGGGCACCCCGCCGCGGATCGCACTGTTCTCCGTAAACTGGGCCTGTACACTGTAACCCTGCACCCAGGTTTCCCCGAAAAAGCTGAACTCATCGTATTCGTCATTCAGACGCTTCGCCCAATCGTACATAAAATCCTGATCGGGATAGAAATAGGTATCGATGCGGTAAGCATCATGGCCTGAGAATTCGTTCCACCAAATGGCATTCTGGGTGAGGTATTGCGCCAGGAAAGGGTTGCGCTGGTTCAAATCGGGCATGTGGGCATCGAACCAGCCGTCGGAAAGCTGCTCTTTATCGTAGGCGCTTGCGTGGGGATCGACCAGGGCCGTTTCCCGGAAGTTAGACTTTCGCAAGTGTTCGGTATCCTGGTGTATCCAGTCGCTGGTCGGCAGGTCTTTAATAAACCAGTGCTCATCGCCAACGTGATTATGGATCACATCCATGATCACCTTCATGCCCCGCTCGTGGCACAGCTCCACCAACTGCCGGTATTGCTCATTGGTACCGAAACGTTTATCGATCTCGTAGTGATCCGTAATCGCGTACCCGTGGTAGGATTCGTACGGCTGATCATTTTCCAGCACCGGATTTAGCCACAGGGCCGTCACCCCCAACTCTTCCAGGTAATCGAGGTGCTCCATCACCCCCATCAGGTCACCCCCGTGCCGGAAGAACACCTTATCCCGGTTGATGCCCGATTGGTTCATATCGGCAAAGCTGTCGTTGCTTGGATCGCCATTAGCAAAACGATCGGGCATAATGAGGTAAATCAGGTCCTCACTGGTCAGCCCCTGCAAGCGTCCCTCCTGTGGCAGGCGCTCTTTTAGTTCGTAGGCATAGGTTAGCTCCTCCCCGTCGGCGCTCAACACAATGGGAAACTCCCCGGCCACGGTGGCCGGTCCGATCAGCAGGTCCACGAAAAGGTAGTTGGGATTTTCCACCCGGTGCACCGCCTGAACAGTGACACCGGGGTAATCGATCTGCACCCCGCTGGTACTAATCTCTTCATCGTAGATCAGCAACTGTAGTTTGTTATCGCGCATGCCTACCCACCAGTTGGGCGGTTCGATCCGCGCTTCGGTGACCGGACCACCATCGGGTACGCGCACCCGGTATTCCGATTCTTCCACGCCGATGGCCCTCTTTTGCATGGGGTCGTCGTTGTAGATGCTGGAATCTTGTTGGCCGTAGCCT
The DNA here is from genome assembly GCA_964342305.1 of uncultured Saprospiraceae bacterium. Taxonomy (GTDB): domain Bacteria; phylum Bacteroidota; class Bacteroidia; order Chitinophagales; family Saprospiraceae; genus DT-110. Next base: position 8,605 of record CAYFGK010000154.1, read on the forward strand.
TGCGGCAAAAAGAGAACGATCAGGAGGGTTAGGGTGAGGAGGTGCTTCATGGAGGAGTGCTTTACTAAAATGATGAATGTTGAATGATGAATGATGAATGCTCAGTGCTAAATGCCCTTTTTACTTGCCTTCGCCCTGGCGGGCGGCGGTTAGTGGGAATGATGAATGCTTCGTGCTAAATTATTAAGAAACCGTGCTATGGCCTATTTTGAGGGTCTAAAAACGTCAGGAACGACCCGCATCCAATACTTTTTGCCGGAAGGCACCCAACAAGCAACGCTCCTGGTCACCGCCATTAACGGACAGGAGATTAAGCGCATCGCCCTGCCCCAAACCGGCGAAGGCCAAATGGAGCTGCAAATCGGCAACCTGCCCGCGGGCACCTATCATTACTCCCTGGTGGTAGCAGGAAAAACACTGGACACTAAAAGAATGATTATCCAAAAATAGCACCGAAGCCATACCTGTACACCCAAGCAGTTCCCCTTCTTCCTCTGGGAGAAGGGGCCTGCCCTGTGAAACAGCCCTGGGCTCTTGCTCCGCAAGGTTTCACGGGGCCAAGGGTTGAGGGTAATGCCAATACTTCTTCACAGGAATACGCCCAGGTGATAGAAAGGACAGGTGGTGGGTACCAAGCGCATGACTATTCAAAGGTGATGTTGAATGTTGGATTTTGAATTAATCCATAATCAGGCCATTTGTTCCACTTCGATTCAGCAAGCGAGATTGACCAAAAAAAGAATGCTCAATGACCCTATCCTCTGACGGTCATTGAGCATTCATCATTGAGCATTCATCATTGAACATTGAACATTAAGCATTGAGATCAATTATCCTCAAACAGGTCATCATCATCCAGCATATTCGCGAGTATGTCGCGGAAGGTCAGGCTGGATTCCAGGGTATCCTTATTGATGATGTTGCATTCGGCGAGGCCGTGCAGGGCCAACTCCATGTAAGGGTATATCTCATCGCCCTTCACCTTGGTATACTTTTCGGTTAGCTTGCGCAGTCCGGCTACCTCATCCAGTGTTTTTCGGTATTCTTTATCGCTACTATCATTCAGCAGGTCGACGCTGTTGCCGCCGCTAAACCAGGCGCGAACGGTACCGTAGGGATCACTCTCCTGCCCTTTCTTCAACTGATCGGGATCGGGGAAATGATCGAGGAACATGGACTTGATCGCCCGTCCCATCAGGTTCATGGCCACGATGTAGGGACCTTCCTGCTCGCCTTCGTACACCAGCTCTACCTTACCGGTAATGGCCGGCACCACGCCCCAGAAATCAATGATGCGGGCAGTAGTTTTTTTCTCTCCGTTCTTGAGCATGCGCCGTTCGGCGGTACTGACGAGGTTTTCGTAGCCGGAGATAGACAGGCGGGCCGACACCCCGCTCTTTTCGTCGATGTATTCACTTTCACGGGCCTGGAAGGAAATGGTCTCCAACAGGATCTGGTGCAGATCGAGCACATCCACCTTTTCGCGTTGGTCATCGGTGATGCGTGCTTCCTGAGCCGTGATCTCCCTTGCGATCTCGATCGTTTTGGGATAGTGGGTCAGGATCTGGCTTTCGATCCGGTCTTTCAGCGGGGTAATAATGCTACCGCGGTTGGTGTAATCCTCCGGGTTAGCTGTGAACAGAAATTGAATATCGAGGGGCAGACGCAGTTTGAAGCCGCGGATCTGAATATCGCCCTCCTGCAGCATATTGAAGAGAGACACCTGGATCCGGGCCTGTAAGTCGGGCAACTCGTTGATCACAAAGATGCTGCGGTGGGCCCGCGGTACCAGTCCGAAGTGGATTACCCGCTCGTCGGAATAGGGCAACTTCAGAGTGGCAGCCTTGATGGGATCCACATCCCCGATCAGGTCGGCGACCGAAACGTCGGGGGTAGCCAGTTTCTCCACGTAGCGCTCGTTGCGGTGCACCCACTCTACGGGGGTCTCATCACCCTGCTCGGCGATGAGGTCCTTGGCAAAGCGCGACATGGGGTTCAGTGGATCGTCGTTGAGCTCAGAACCGCCCACCACGGGCATATATTCGTCGAGCAGATTGACCAGCAGACGGGCGATCCGGGTTTTGGCCTGACCGCGCAGACCGAGCAGCAGAATATTGTGACGAGACAGAATAGCCCGTTCGATATCCGGCAGGACCGTATCGTCAAAACCGAGGATGCCCTCGAATACTTGTTCTTTCTTTTGGAGTTTCTGGATGAGGTTTTCGCGTAATTCCTCCTTGATGGAGCGGGATCGATAGCCACTGGCTTTGAGCTGGCCGAGCGTCTTGGCGTAGTCCATGTGTGTTCTTTATGTTTCCGTTACTGGATGGAAACGAATGAAGGTGGAGATAGTTTTAGACTCTGCTATGGCTTTCGCCAAAAAGAATACCCAAGGGGGTTGCAATCGGTTTGTTTTGGGTACTTTTAAATAGACAATCAAAAATCTACACTTTACAATGATGAAATTACGCACCTGGATACTCCTGCTGGTAATCGCTGTTTCGGCCAGTAGTTGTATTAATGTTATTGAAGAATTGTTTCTCAACAAAGACGGCTCGGGTACCTATCACCTCACCATCGACATGTCGGACCTGATCAGCAATCCCATGTTTAAATCCATGATGGAACAGCAAGATGATTCTACCTCTACTTCCAGTGGTGGCCTGTTTGGCAATGAGGTCGATATGATGAATGCCGATACGTCTATCAACTTTTTGGCGGCAGCCGAAAAAGAAGGTCGAACCATTGACAATCCGGACTTCTGGAAAAACGTCAACATCAATATTAGATCCGACCAGGAAGCGGGAGAAATGTTTACGACCATTGCCCTGGATTTCAAGTCACTGGACGACATCACCTACTTCTACGAAAACCTGGCCACTGTCGTTCCGGGTGATGAGGGATCGGATATGTTTGGTCCCGGCGGGATCGCACCACGGCAACTGGCCTTCAAACTCCAAAAGCGCACCCTGTCGCGGACCAGCTCGTTCACCGCTCCCGATCAGGACATGGATGACGAGACCGAACAGATGATGAAAATGTTTTTCGCCGGTGCGACCTACAAATCGGTCTATCATTTGCCAGGTAAGGTAAAAAATGCCGACTTTGCGGGTGCCGAAGTAGATAAAAAGATCGTTACCGTTGAAGTACCTCTGACCGAGGTTATGGAAGGCAAAGCAGAAATCGACGGTAAGATCACCTTTAAGAAACGCTAAAATCAACCATGATCGATCGGTTTAAAAAAGCAATTCAAGACGCTTCCGACCTGCTGCGTGAGCAGGCATCACAGATTGGCGACAGCGCTCGCGAACGCAGCTACAAAGTCATCGAAGACTGGCTGCAGATCTTTCCGGCCCTGGAACTCTACGGCCTGGAAATCACCAGCTTTGCCCTGAGCGTAGCCATTAATCCGGCCCTGGAGGTCGAACTGAAGGGCGACCACGATCGATTTTCCACCGAACGTTTAAATGAAATACTGGCGGAGGTCAAGGGCAGCACCGGCCTGACCTCCGTCTTTACCACCATCAAGACCACCTACGGCCTGCACCGGCAAACGGCCGCCAGCCTGAAGGCTCCACTCATCGTAAAGGTGCATATCCGCCTTTCTCCGGAGATCAAGGTCTACATCGGTGAGCCGATTATCGATTAATGTGTAGCTTTGGCCTTTTACCATTAAAGTGCGTATGAAGGTCGTTTTTCGCGTAGTGGGCCGCACCCAGGATTCCTATCTGCAGGAGGGCATACAGGTCTTTGCCAAAAGGCTCCCGCACTACCTGCCTTTCGAACTGGATGTCATTCCCGACCTCCGCAAGACCAAAGGGCTCACCCCCGACCAATTCAAGCAGCGGGAAGGAGAAGCCATCCTGCAACGCCTCGACCCCGCCGACCAACTCATCCTGCTCGATGAGGCCGGCAAATCTTTTACATCCGAAGAGTTCGCAAATTGGATAGATCGCCGATTGCAACAATCAGCCCGCCGTCTGGTGTTTCAGGTAGGTGGTGCCTATGGTTTTTCTTCCGAAGTGTACCAACGGGCACACGCCAAAGTAGCTTTGTCCAGCATGTCCTTCTCGCACCAAATGGTGCGCCTGTTCTTCCTGGAGCAACTCTACCGGGCCATGACCATTTTGCGCAACGAACCGTACCATAACAGGTGAGAGGTTTGAGGTGTGAGGTAACCTGGAACCTTTACCTCAAACCTCATACCTCATACCTCATACCTGTTAAAGAACCTCTACCTAAAACCTCATACCTCATACCTCAAACCTGATAAAGAACCTCATACCTCATACCTCATACCTGTTAAAGAACCTCAAACCTGATAGCTATGTCAATAAGCATCACCCTCGTCCTCATCGTAATGACCGGCCTGATCTCGTACCAGGCTTTCAGCAATGCCGAAATGCGGCAAAAGCTCATGTTTCACCCGTATACCATCAGCCAGAACGGGGAATACTACCGCTTCCTGACGCACGGATTTGTGCACGCCAACTGGCAGCACCTGCTGATTAATATGTTCGTGTTCTGGCAGTTCGGGACCATCATTGAGTACTACTTTGATAGTATTTTCGGGAACGCAGTGGGTCCGGTGGTCTTCGTGGCTTTTTATTTGAGCGGGTTTGTCATTTCGGCCATCCCGGCCTACTTCCAGCATCAGAGTAATCCATCCTACGCGGCGGTAGGAGCCAGTGGTGCGACCTCGGCCATGCTGATGGCCTACGTATTTTTCGGTCCCTGGGAATGGTTCGTCTTTCCGCCGCTACCGGCGATTGTGCTGGCTATCGGATACCTGTGGTACAGCTCGTACATGGAAAAACGGGGTAATGATAACATCGCCCACGGTGCCCACTTTTGGGGCGCGGTGTACGGAGTGGTGTTCATTATCGTGTCTACATTAGCATTCAAACCCGTTTTCTTCGACTATTTCGTGCAGGAGCTGTTTGCGGGACCTACCATGCCATTTCGGTAATTAGTAATTTTTAGTGCTTAATTTTTAATTAATTATCGTGAAGTTGGACATACACCAATACGTAAAGTAATGATTGTCAAAGCCCAACCTCCCGGTACAGAGGAATAGGTATTAGGTATTTGGATTGAAGCAAGTCTTACTACCTTATACCCTATGCAGCAATTCCCCATGTAGGTAAATTAAGTTAAATTTCGTCAAAAATGGCGGGTTC
>CAYFGK010000155.1:0-13596 GCA_964342305.1 uncultured Saprospiraceae bacterium
GGAACGCTCTACTACACGCTGACCTACGACGGCTACCAGCTGACCAAGGTTATGCTGTTAGAAAGGTAAAATGGAATAAAAGGTATAAAAGGTTTAGAGGGTTTAGAAGGTTACTTCTAAGCCCTCTGCCCTTTTTAGGAACCACTTTTTCTAACCCTGGACCTCTTAAACCAGGTAAACCTTATCAACCTTCTTATATTTAGCTCTACCCACCCAAATACGGATTACATGAGTACCACTATTACCGGGATCACAGTGAAAGACATCCGGTTTCCGACATCGCGCGAACTGGATGGTTCGGATGCGATGAACCCCGATCCCGATTACTCGGCCGCTTACGTCGTCATACAGACAGATCAACCCGGAGGGAAGGAAGGACACGGGCTCACCTTTACCATCGGCCGGGGCAATGACATCTGCGTGCAGGCCATTCACGCGATGGACCATCTGTTGGTGGGGAAAACCATGGAGGAGTTTATAAAACATCCCGGGGGGTTCTGGCAATACCTCACTGGCGATAGTCAATTGCGTTGGCTGGGACCGGAAAAAGGGGTTATCCATTTAGCCACCGGAGCGGTGGTCAATGCCCTGTGGGACCTATACGCCAAAATGGCCGGTAAACCTCTTTGGGAATTGATCTGCGACATGTCACCCGAAGAGCTGGTCCGTTGCATAGACTTCACTTACATCACCGATGTGATCACGGCGGAAGAAGCCCTTGCTTTTTTGCGAAAGCAAGAACAAGGAAAAGCAGCCCGCAAGCAACAGTTGTTGCAAACCGGTTATCCTGCCTATACCACCTCCGCCGGTTGGCTTGGCTACTCCGATGAGAAGATCCGTCGGCTAAGTCGCGAGGCTATCGCGGAGGGTTTTACGCACCTCAAAATGAAGGTAGGTGCTAATCTGGAGGATGATATACGACGTGCAGGCATTCTGCGGGAAGAGATAGGCCCCGATCGTCGGTTGATGATGGATGCCAACCAGAAATGGGATGTGGATGAGGCTATCCAATGGATGGACGCTTTGTCTCCATTCAACCCCTGGTGGATCGAGGAACCAACGAGTCCGGATGATGTGTTGGGTCACCAACGGATCCGGAAGGAGATCGCACCGGTCCAGGTAGCTACCGGGGAGCATTGCCAAAACCGAATTGTCTTCAAGCAACTCCTGCAAGCCGGCGCTATTGACTTTTGTCAGATCGATGCCTGCCGATTGGGCGGGGTAAATGAAGTACTGGCAGTCCTTCTGATGGCAGCCAAATTCGGGGTGCCGGTCTGCCCACACGCCGGCGGAGTCGGACTATGCGAATACGTACAGCACCTGTCTATGATCGATTACATAGCTATTAGCGGCACGATGGAGAACCGGATTATTGAATACGTTGATCACCTGCATGAGCACTTTGAAGATCCGGTGCGGATGGAGAACGCCCATTACATGCCACCACGACAACCAGGATACAGTATTACCATGAAACAGGAAAGTCTGACCGACTATCAGTTTCCGGAAGGGCGGGTTTGGCAGGAATTACATAAACAGGAACAAACGGTATAATGGAGATTCGACTCGATGACCAAGTAGCCATTATTACGGGAGGTGGCAGCGGAATTGGCGAAGCCATCAGCCGGGTTTTTGCGGAAGCAGGAGCTCAGGTATACATTGTCGACCGGGATACGGGAAAAGCGCAGCAGGTGGCTTCTGCGATCAAGGCATCGGGTGGCCGGGCGGTGGTCCACACGGCCGATGTGAGCAAGCAATCCGAGATGGTGGCCATGGCCAACCGGGTAAAAGAAGAGGCCGGACGCATCGATATCCTGATAAACAATGCCGGAATCGCCCAGGTAGGTTCTCTGGAAAAAACGACAGAAGATGATCTGGACCGCATCTACGCAGTGAATGTCCGTGGTGTGTACAATGGCATGTATGCGGTTATTGAAACCATGAAGGCCCAAAAACGGGGCGTTATCCTCAATATGGCGTCCATTGCTTCCGTGCTGGGACTGCCGGATCGCTTTGGGTACTCCATGAGTAAGGGAGCAGTATTGACCATGACCTATACCGTAGCTCGCGATTACCTCGATTATAACATCCGGTGCAATTGTCTGGCGCCGGCCAGAATACATACGCCATTTGTCGATGGCTTTATTGCAAAAAATTATCCGGGGCGGGAAGCGGAGATGTTCGATACCCTGTCCAAGACCCAGCCGATCGGACGCATGGGGAAACCGGAGGAAGTTGCCAAGCTGGCACTTTATCTGTGTTCCGATGCGGCCAGTTTTATTACGGGTACCAATGTGCCCATCGATGGCGGATTTATAAACCTGAATACATAATGCGATTAATTCGATTTGGTGCTCCCGGAGCCGAAAAACCGGGGATCATTGATGAGGAGGGAGTTCGAAGGGACGTAAGTGCTTCCGGTCTCGATTACGATCGGGATTTTCTCGGTGGCAACGGACTGGACCGGCTACAACAGTGGCTGGCGGACAGTGACTGCCCTCCCGTGCCTGATAAGGAACGCCTGGGACCACCACTGGTCAACCCTTCCAAGATCGTCTGTGTGGGTTTGAACTACGCCCAACACGCTGCGGAAAGTGGCATGGATGTGCCGGGCGAACCCGTTCTTTTCTTCAAAGCCACCTCCGCGATTTGCGGTCCCGATGATCCGCTCATCATTCCGCGGAACAGTGAAAAGACCGATTGGGAGGTCGAACTGGCGGTGGTGATTGGCAAAGAGGCCAGCTACGTGGATAAATCGAAGGCTATGGAACACGTGGCGGGTTACATGGTGCACAATGACTACAGTGAGCGTGCTTTTCAACTGGAGCAGGGTGGTCAATGGGTGAAGGGAAAGAGTTGTGATACGTTTGCGCCGATAGGCCCCGCCCTGGTAACCCGCGATGAGGTCGCCGATCCACACAATCTTCGCTTATGGTTGAAGGTAAACGGGGAGATGATGCAGGACAGTAATACCTCCGATCTGGTATTTGATATACCTCACCTGGTATCCTACATCAGTCAGTATATGCGCTTGTTGCCCGGGGACATTATTTCGACCGGAACGCCTTTCGGGGTAGGATTGGGATTGAATCCTCCCCGTTACCTGACCCACGGGGATACGGTTGAATTGGGCATTGAAGGTCTGGGTACCTGCCGCCAAATGGCGGTGGCTTATTCCAAAACCACGACAGCTAAATAAGTATGGCAGGCATCGACGCACACCAGCATTTTTGGCAGTACGATCCCGTCGAATACGACTGGATCAACCAGGATATGCAGCGGTTGCAAGGCGACTTCCTGCCTCAGGATCTCATGCCCCTGTTGGACGAGGCAAATATGGATGGATGTGTGGCGGTGCAGGCCCGCCAAACCGAAGCCGAGAACGAATTTCTGCTGGGTTTGGCAAAGGATAGCCCGCAGGTCATGGGCGTGGTCGGATGGCTTGATCTGAAGGCGGACAACCTGGAGGAACAGTTAGATCACTATCAGGGAGATGCGTTCTTCAAGGGCATACGCCATATCGTACAGGGCGAGCCTGATCCGGAGTTCATTATACACCCTGACTTCGTGCGGGGTGTCCGGCAGTTGGGAAAGGCTGGTTTGACGTACGATATTTTAGTCTTCGAGCGGCAGTTTCCGGCGGTGCTGGCATTTTTGGAGCAATGTCCCGATCAACCTTTTGTGCTGGACCATATCGGAAAACCAGAGATAAGCGGCAGCCCGAGCCGGACCTGGACCGAAGGCATTCAGGTTATGGCCGGGCACCCGAATGTATACTGCAAAGTGTCGGGGATGGTAACGGAGGCCGACTGGTCGAACTGGTCGACCGATGATTTCAAACCCTATCTGGATGTGGTGTTCGAGGCTTTTGGCCCGGAGCGACTCATGTACGGATCAGACTGGCCGGTTTGTTTGCTGGCGGCGGATAATTACCAACAGGTGATCGGATTAGTGGAATACTACATTGCCGACTATTCGGCTCCGGAAAAAGCTGCTTTTTTTGGCGGTAACGCCGAACGCTTTTACAAGCTATAATCATGGACTTAGGACTCAGAGGGAAAGTTTTTGTAGTAACCGGCGGTGCCAGTGGTATTGGTGAGGGGATTACCCGCGGTCTGCATGCTGAAGGGGCCATACCCATCGTCGTGGGACGAGATCCAGACCGTGCTGGTGCCCTGGTCGCGGAACTTGGAAGTGGACATTTCATTACCGTCGAATTAGGAACCCCCGAAAGCTGTGCGGAAACGGCGCGTCAGGCCATTGCCCGGCACGGCCGCATCGATGGACTGATCAATAATGCCGGTGCTAATGACGGGGTAGGCTTGGAGCACGGCAGCCCTCAGGAATTCGAGCAGTCATTGGTCCGGAATTTGCATCATTACTACCATCTGACGCATTATCTCCTGGGTTCGCTCAAGGAGACAAAAGGGTCCATTATTAACATCAGCTCCAAAACGGCGGTTACCGGCCAGGGAGGGACCTCCGCCTACGCGGCGGCCAAAGGAGCCCAGCTGGCGCTGACCCGGGAATGGGCCGTAGAATTGTTGCCCTATGGCATTCGTGTTAATGCTGTTGTACCGTCCGAGGTGATGACCCCACTATATAGGTCATGGCTGGAATCCTTTGCTGATCCGGGTTCCAAACAGCGCGATATCGAATCGCGTATCCCCCTGCATCAACGGATGACCACCACCCGTGAAATTGCGGACATGGTTCTGTTCCTCTTATCTGAACGCGCGTCCCACATCACCGGACAGCATTTGTTTGTGGATGGCGGGTACGTACACCTGGATCGGGCCCTGGCCGGTATACGCAAAAAATGAACGTATGAAACGACTGTGTTTTGCGCTGGATCTCAAAGATGATCCGAACCTCATCCGGGAATACGAAGCCTACCACCAACGGGTATGGCCGGAGATTCTGGACAGTATCCGGGAGAGTGGTATCCAACACATGGAGATCCACCGCGTTCAAAACCGGCTGTTCATGATCATGGATACGGCGGATGATTTTTCGCTTTCGCAAAAAGCAGAAATGGACGCCCGGAATCCAAAGGTTCAGGAGTGGGAGTCCCTGATGTGGGCATACCAGCAGGCCTTACCCGGAGCCGAACCCGGTGAAAAGTGGATGCCGATGACTTCCATTTTCCGGTGGTCCGCTGAATAACGATCGTACGAGGTTGGGGCTAAGGTGTTTGCTAAACAACCGAACCCCAAAACTTCTCTTTGTATTTGGTGGAGGTTATTAGTATTCGCTTCCTTCCCGATAGGTATCCTTTCTTTAAGAAATTGTTTATGCCCAACCTCACGCTAACTTAATACTACTAACATGCTGCTCGAAATCGCAACGCACTCCCTGACCTCTGCCAAAAGAGCTTCTGCCAGCGGAGCGGACCGCCTCGAACTCTGCGCTGAACTCGGTGTGGGTGGCCTGACGCCCTCGCCCGGACTGGTAGAAGCCACTCTTGCCGGGGTCACCATTCCCGTCTATGCCCTGATCCGACCACGCAGTGGTGATTTCCACTATACGGCGGAGGAGCTGGTCACCATGGAGCGCGATATACGCTGGTGTCTGGACCGGGGTTGTTCCGGAGTGGTCATCGGTGTCCTGCAACGGGATCGGGCTATCGACCAGGATGCTACCCGCCGCCTGATCGCCGCCGCTGCCGGTAAACCCGTGACCTTTCACCGGGCGTTCGACTGGACGCCGGATCCGCTGCGGGCCCTGGATACCCTGCTGGAACTGGGGGTCGGCACCTTGCTCACCTCCGGTCAACAACCCAAAGCCGAAGCGGGTCTGGACCGATTGGCCGCCTGGCAGCAGCGGGTAGGGGAGGACCTCACCATTATGCCCGGATCGGGCGTGGGACCGGAAAACGCCCCGCTTTTTGCGAAAGCAGGATTCCGCGCCATTCATGCTTCTGCGGCCCGGGTTGATTACGAATGGTCCCATCCCTTTCCGTTTTCCTTTAATACGCCGGCTATGCTCAACGAGCAAGTCCGCTACGAGACGCAAGGGGATAGGGTGCGAGGTATTGTGAGAATGATCAAGTGAGATTGGTGCAAACGAGGAGCAGTTTACTATTGGGCACTTTTTTTAATGCTGAATGATAAGTGCTAAATGCTAAATGCAAGGCATTTAAGTCATCAGGTTAACTCAATCTCAACCTGAATCTCAGTCTTCCTTCCCTGCCGAAACCCATACGGGCGTATACCCAGTGAAGGGTGGAGCCTAAGCCTCAATCTCAACCTGAACCTTTCCTTCCCGCCGAAGCCCATACGGGCGTATGCCCGGTGAAGGCATGACCCTTAACCTCAGCCTCAACCTCAACCTAAGTCTTTCCTTCCCTGCCGAAACCCATACGGGCGTATACCCAGTGAAGGGTGGAGCCTAAGCCTCAATCTCAACCTGAACCTTTCCTTCCCGCCGAAGCCCATACGGGCGTATGCCCGGTGAAGGCATGACCCTTAACCTCAATCTTTTTCCTCCACCTCACCCATGACCTTGATACCAATCGATGAGTTTTAAAATACTTTCGCCTTATTGTAAGATCTTTTTACTCAGACGTAATTTTCCTCCTTGGCTTTCGCCAAAAAAGAAAGGTTTAACAATGGGTTAATGGAGGACGCTGGGCCAGAAAAAGGGAGGGGTTGTATCTTTTCCGAAAATTCTACCTAATGCATCCGAATTCCCGTCGTCAGTTCCTGAAGCAATCCGCCTTGGTTTCCCTGGGCTTTATAGCTCTTAGCCGTTGTAAGTCAGCGGGTAGCGAAGAAGTCGTTTCGCCTTCTCTTACGCTGCAATCCGACCCGGAGAACTACCTGGATTTGCCGGAAGGCTTTGATTATAAAATCATTTCCCGCGCCGGACAGTCCATGACTGATGGCTTTTTAGTGCCAGGGCGTCCCGATGGAATGGGAGCCTTCGAGGGCCCCGATGGCCAGGTTTTGCTGGTACGCAACCATGAGAACAGTCCGATGCCTGCAGAGAATAGTCCTTTTGGCATTGACCAGGGGTTGCTGTCGAAGCTGCAGCCGGAGCAACTCTATGATTTTGGTCAGGCACGGCAGCCCGGCTTAGGCGGTACAACTACGCTTGTTTACAACGAAGCGACCGGAGAGGTAGAGCGGGAATTTCTAAGTCTGGCCGGTACCTACCGCAATTGCGCCGGAGGGGTAACTCCCTGGAACAGCTGGCTGACCTGTGAAGAGGATGTAACCAAAAAAGAAGACCTGGTGGAGCAGGATCACGGATACGTTTTTGAAGTACCCGCTACGGCGGACCCCGCACTGGCCGAGCCCAGGCCCATCCGGGCAATGGGGCGCTTCAACCACGAGGCGGTGGCCGTCGACCCGAATACCGGGATCGTGTACCAGACCGAAGACCGGCACGATGGGTTGATCTACCGCTACCTTCCGGATCAGCCCGGTAATTTACATGCCGGTGGTCGTCTGCAGGCCTTGGTGGTAGTGGATCGACCCGGCCTGGATACCCGAAATTGGGAGGAACGCACCATGAAAGTGGGCGAATCGGTTGAGGTTACCTGGATCGATGTAACCGATATTGATGCTCCTGATGATGACCTTCGATTCCGGGGTTTTGCCGACGGTGCTGCTCGTTTTGCCCGTGGTGAAGGCATGTGGTGGGGTGACGGTGAATGCTATTTTGCCTGCACAAATGGTGGCCCCAAGCGCTTCGGACAGGTATTCCGGCTGCGGCCCGCAGCTGATGGTCCGGGGAAAAATGACCAACTGGAGCTTTTTGCGGAATCACCGGATAAAACGGTGCTCCATGCCTGTGATAACCTGACCGTAGCTCCCTGGGGTGATGTGATCCTGTGTGAAGATAATGGGGAGCGCAACTACATCCGGATCATCAACCAGCAAGGACAAATATTCGATTTTGGCTGTAACCGCAGCTCATCTTCCGAGTTTGCCGGATTGGTTTTTTCGCCTTCCGGCAAAACCCTGTTCGTGAACATTCAGGAGAATGGCGATACCCTGGCAATTACCGGTGATTGGGATCGCTTGCAGCAATTTTCGTAAGTTCATTGCAGCAAAAAACCGGCTGTTATGAAAAATCTATCTGCTTTTGTGCTGCTTTGCCTGTTGGCGACAGCCCTACTTCCCCATTCGGTTCACGCACAAAAGCGTGCTTACCGCGCTCCCGAGTTTGCCTACAACTGGGGAAAGCCCGGGTTACATCCCGACCACATCGTGCTAAACATGCCGGAGGATCCCAGTACCTCGATGAGCGTGACCTGGCGCACCAGTGTGGATGTGCAGGCCGGATACGCCGAGATCGCCATCGCGACCGCCGCACCGAAGTTTTGGCGCAATGCCAAGACTTATAAGGCCCATACGGAAATACTGGAGGCCACCGATATTCCACGGGCCGAGGTCGTTTCCAAGTACCACTCGGTCACCTTTACCGAATTGCTGCCTGATACAACCTATGCCTACCGGGTAGGCGATGGCCGCATCTGGAGTGAGTGGATCCACTTTAAAACGGCACCAGATGGTGATCAACCTTTTTCCTTCCTCTACGTGGGGGATACCCAGAACTACATCATGGAATTATGGTCGCGCCTGATCCGGGCCGGCTACCAAAAAGCACCCGAAGCGGGTTTTATCGTACACGCCGGCGACCTGGTGAACTACGCCCACGACGAGGGTGAATGGCACGAGTGGTTCATGGCGGGGAGCTTTATTCACCGTATGCTGCCTTCGGTGTCCACCCCGGGGAATCATGAATACTACCCGCGCACGGAGGAGGAACGCGCCCAGCGGATACGCTCGCTATCTGTGCAATGGGAACCCGGATTCACTCTACCCGACAATGGGCCTGCCGGTCTTAAAGAGACCGTGTACTACCTCGACTACGGTGCCATGCGACTCATCAGCCTGAACAGTAATGTCCGGCAGGAAGAGCAGGTACCCTGGCTGGAAGAGGTGCTGGCCGATAACCCCCAAAAGTGGACGGTTGTTACCTATCACCATCCATTGTATTCCGCTTCTTCGGGACGGGACAATCAGCAGCTGCGTGAACTCTGGAAACCCATCTTCGATAAATACCAGGTCGATCTCGTTATTCAGGGGCACGACCACAGTTACGCCCGCGGACGCACCGAACCCGACAAGAATCAGCTAGCCGGCCTGAATATGCGTGATCAATACGTGGGAACAGCCTACGTGGTATCGGTCAGTGGCGGTAAAATGTACAATATGCGTCCCGACGGCTGGGATGACTTCAAAGGGGCGACCCGCGACCGGGGCGCAGAGAATACCCAGCTCTTTCAGGTCATTTCTATTGATGACGACCGCCTGTCTTTCGAGGCCTATACCGCTACGGGCCAACTCTACGACGCATTTGATCTGGAAAAAACGGCCGCCGGCAAGCCCAACCGTTTCATCGAACGCCAGGACGAGGCGATTCCCGTCCGCACCCACGATAATACCATTTCCTACTACGATCAACTTCCGGATGGCGTGACCGAAAAACTGGAAGCCCAACATCCCGGTTTTCGGGTGATCAGCGTCACCTACTACGACGAGCCGGAATTCCGCGGCTACCGTGTACTGCTTAGCGATGACGAGGAGCGCTTGGTTCTGCGCACGGATCCGGAGGGAAATGTCGTTAAATAGGTGTGAGGTCTGAGGTATGAGGTATGAGGTCTGAGGTATGAGGCGTACCTCCTTCGCTGAAGGTGCGGAGGTTGGGGAAGGTGATTGGAAGTGGTCAGTGCTCAATGCTCAATGCTCAATGCTCAATGCTCAATTTAGCATTTAACATTTAGCACTTAGCATTATTTCCGACCTCCCTGGCCGCCGGAGCACTGGCGTAGGAGGCTGATTTCAAAATTCTGACCTCCAGACAAAGAATAGACTCAAGAGAACGAAGAGCCCCGAGAGGATATATTCTTAAGTCGCTCCGTTCCTAAAGTCTCTGGGGTCCCCCTTTAGCGCCGGCTATGATTTGCGAAGGCCAATCGACTTCCTTCTGACTTCTGATTTCAAAATTCTGACCTCCAACCGGTCATACTTCTTGAACTAGGTACACTACTAGGTGAACGTACTCATTTATCACCTACATCAAAACCTAGTATCATGAAACAGTTCATCACCTTCATCGCCCTGTTAGTTGGATTTAGCTTTGCTGCGGACGCACAAGTGTACTACCCAACCAAAGCCATTAAAGTGCAACCTAAGATCCGCACCTGGAACCCCAATCAGTTCCAATACCGACCGAATTGCCCGGACCTGGCGGGATCATCGATCAATTTCCAGATGGTTCGCAAATACAACGACTTTAATGGTCTGGTAAAGATTACCGGTGTTGTGAAGAATATCGGTAGCCAGCACTTCTCTTCAAATGCTTCCCAGATGATGGTAGCTTTGTACGAAGTGAGCCCCGGTGGTTCTTCGCGGATGGTGGCTCGTCGCTCATTCAGTAGTGTCCCCGCCGGCCGTACCGTACAGGTAAGCTGGAACCGGAGATGGTATACCGGCAACGAATTTCCGCCGACATATAAAGTGTGTGTGATCTACGATCCCGACATCAAACTGGACGGCAATAAAGCCAATGACGACTGCAACAGCAGTAATAATTGTAAAGAACGTTCCGGTAGCGATATCAACCGGCTGTTCTCCAACGGATAAGCAAACGAACAACGAACAACTAGTGAGTGTCTATAATCCCATGTGGCCCATCTCGATGTATATCGGGATGGGTTTTTGGTAGTTGGGTATTTAGTATTGGGTATTTGGTAGTAGGTAGTTTTGCGGGGATATCGTACTGATTGCTCCGGGCCAAAAAATCAATTACGAAAATGTATCAGGGCAACGATCAACTCAGCATTTGCTGCTGGAAACGTCGTGGCGTTGAGCCAGTTTCTCTTTTGAAAGCCGTGTAAAAGTTGGACGGACTGGAAAACCCGACGTCATACGCGAGAGATTCGACTTTTAGATGGAGGCTGTTTTCCTCCCGGAGTAAACCCTTAACCTCTTCGATCCGCAGTTTATTGACCGCTTTGGGGAAGCTGCACCCAAACTTTTCTTTCACTATGGCGGAGACCAGATACCGGGGGATACCCAGGTTCTGCGCAAAACTGGAAAGTGTCAGATCGGTCTGCCGGTAACCTTTTTCTTCCCGCAGTGCGGCAACTACTTTGCGGGCTTGTTCTGGGGTATGTTGGGTAGATTTTGGCTGGACCTCTTTGCGTAAGCGCAGTGGATTCATCAGGATATACGTAAACCAGACACCCATCAAAAGCGAGGCAATGCCCGTGCCGGCCACGTACAGAAGTTGGGTTGGTACGAATGTCTGGATCAGGAAGAGGACAGAAATACAGCTATTGAGCAGAATCAGATTTCGGTCCCAGGCAGTCATCTGCTTTCCTTCACGCCGGAAGGACCAAAGAATGTAGGTCAGGTACAGCGCAAAACTCAGCGTCCCCAACCGGTAGGGATATACGGCGTAGTAGCTTTCAAGCAGGATAAAGACGAAACCAATCAGTGGGAACAGCAGATGTACCCATTCCCTGCGGGTAATGGTAAGCAGACTCGTACCATTGGTATACCGAAAATAGGCGTAGAGCAAAGGGCCCATCATGGAGAAACCCAGGAAACCGAAGGCCACGGCCAGGTCGGAAATATCGGTCAGGACGTAATAGACAAATGATTTTCCTATTCGCAAAAAGATAGCTATCAATAAAAGTATCAGCAGCTGTTTCTTGACTCCCGAGGTTGACATGCCAAAACGGAGGTAGCAAATAACGAAGACAAAGGCCATGATAGCCATTCCCGAAAAGCCGGTCAAAATCATTTCCATACCCTAAAATACACCTAATTCGATCAAAAAGGACTTCAGATTTCCGGAATCAGGACAGATTTCGACGAATACCCTCATAGTTTTGTCGCATCGTTCAAATAAACATAGTACTCCATTTGGTGGGTATCCGGGGCCTGCCCCGCCTACCTACAAACCAATACCAATTAACATGCAACGACTATTTACGGCATCTCTGCTACTTCTTTTTGGCGTAAGCCTGCAGGCCCAATCTAATCCTTTTCACACATTGAATATGCCGGTGGCGAGTAAACCTGTCACCGAAACCCAAAAGGTGGGCGTTACTTACATTACCATCGATTACCACAGCCCGGTGCTGCAGGGAAGGGATGTATGGAATGATGTGCGGGTGATCCCCCAAAATGGCGATCCTTATCCCTGGCGGGCGGGAGCCAATATGAATACCACCATAGCATTCTCCACGGATGTGCTGATCAACGGAGAACCTCTGCCTGCCGGTAAATATGGGTTCCATATGATCCCAAAGGGTGACAATCAGTTCACCTTATTATTTGCCCATGCCAATCATCAGTGGGGTAGTTATTATTTAGATGTTGAGCGGGACGTTACTCTTCAGGTTCCGGTAACTGGCCGGGAGTGCCCCCTTTCCGAAAATCTGGACTACGAATTTGAGCACCGGCAAGAAGGGCAGGTGGACATTGCGTTGCACTGGGGTACCAAAAGCATCCCCTTCACCGTATCGGTAAATCTAAACGAAACGGTGGTGAATAGTCTGCGACAGGAGTTGCTTGGTGTAAACACCTACCACTGGCAGGCCTGGAACGACGCTGCCCGCTGGTGTTATGAGCACGACACCAACTTGGAGGAAGCGCTGGAATGGGTGAACCATTCGATCAACGGTGGCTATGGTGGCTTCGCTGCCGATAAAAATGCCGGCAACCTGATGACTAAGATCCTGATCGCTGATAAGCTGGGACGGGAAGCAGTATATGACGAAACCATCCGGGAAATGGTAGAACTGGATATAGATCCCGGGGAAGCTAATAGTGTCAGCCAATATTTACTGCGCATCGGTAAACTGGACGAGGCGATTGAATTACTCACCAATACCCTTGCCGAAAACGAGGAGGCCTGGTTTCTGTACCTGAATCGGGCAACTGCCTATTACGGGCAAAAGAACCAGCAGAAAATGAAAGCTGATTTGGCGAAAGCCAGGGAGACTGTTCCCGACAATTACCGGCAAATGCTGGAATCCTTTGAAAAGCGGTTGTTGGATGGGTCGTATAAACTAGGTTCCTGAATTAGTCAAACGACTCCCCTATTTCTATTAACTATTTAAGTTGGAATCATGAAGTCACTTTCGCTCCTTCTTACTGCATTGATGACACTTACCCTGTCATGTCGATCACACTCCCAATTATCAGGTCTGGAACGTCAAATGGAAGAAACGCTGGAAAACGGAATACAACAGGGCAATCCCGGGATTTCCATGTTGGTTAAAATCAATGGGCGGGTAATTCGGAGGCAGGCTGGTTTGGCCTCCATGAAACAGCAGGAAAAAGTGACTAAGGATGATGTCTTTCGTGTAGCCAGCATCACAAAATGGTTGACCATGTTTGTAGTTTGCGATTTAGTGGATAACAAGGAATTGGCATGGACAAATACCCTTACCCAGATATTACCCTCAGAGATCACTTCCAGCATACCTTATTCAGAGCAAATCACTATCAGGCATCAGTAGTGTCCGGTTAAGAAGTTTCAAAACTACTATAAGCATCACATTAAGAG